>DATJJJ010000070.1:0-4848 GCA_035492215.1 Edaphobacter sp.
CACCCAGACGAAACTACCCAGGTACCTCCACGACCTCGAACAGCTCGTCCGGGTGGAAAGTCCAAGCGAAGATCCAGCCGCAGTCAACGCCGCCCAGCAGCTCACCGCCGGATGGGCCGAGGCCCTCGGCGCCCGCGTCAAACGCCACCGCCAGAAGAACTTCGGCGACGTCTACGAGCTCCGCTTCGGTGCCGCCCGCTCCCGCCAAAAACCCGTCCTCCTCCTCGGCCACCTCGACACCGTCTGGCCCCACGGCACCCTCAAATCCATGCCCTGGGGAAACAAAGACGGCAAGCTCTCCGGCCCTGGCGTCCTCGACATGAAGGCCGGCGTCGTCATGGCACTCACCGCCATCTCCGTTCTTCGCGAGCTCGACCTGCTCCGCCCCGTCACCCTTCTCCTCGTCTCCGAAGAGGAGATCGGCTCCCCTATCTCCCGCCCCATCACCGAGCGGCTCGCCCTCCAGTCCTCCGCCGTCTTCGTCCTCGAGCCTGCCCAGGGCCTCGCCCTCAAAACCGCCCGCAAAGGCGTCGGCCACTACGACCTCCACGTCACCGGCGTCGGCGCACACTCCGGCGTCGACTTCGAGCACGGCCACTCCGCCGTCCTCGAATTAGCCCGCCAGATCGAGCGCATCGCCACCTTCACCGACCTCTCCCGCGGACTCACCGTCAACCCCGGTGTCATCTCCGGCGGAACCCGCTCCAACGTCATCGCCTCCGAGGCCCACGTCGAGATCGACGTCCGCATCGCCCGCGCCTCCGATGAGCAGAAGGTGGCCCGCCTCTTCCGCTCGCTCAAGCCCTTCGACAAGGCCTGCAAACTCACCCTCACTGGCGGCATCAACCGTCCGCCCATGGAGCGCAAACCCGGAACCGTCGCCCTCTTCAAGCAGGCAAAAAAGCTGGCCGCCGATCTCGGCTTCGCCCTCGACGAGGCCTCCACCGGAGGCGGCTCCGACGGCAACTTCACCGCCGCCCTTGGCGTCCCCACCCTCGACGGCATGGGAGCCATCGGTGCAGGAGCCCACGCCGCCCACGAGCACATCCTCATCGAGCACATCGTCCCCCGCACCGCACTGCTCGCAGCCATGCTCGCCGCAACGGAATAACTCTGCTCGCAGGCGTTCAGAATCAGAAAGAGTGCTGCTCTATTTCAGCTTGATCACAGGTGGCGGTGTCCACTTGCCTTCGAGGATCACTGGCTCAGGCCAGTAGGTTCGGATATAGAGGGAAAAGTCACCCCTTGGCGCGGGCAGCCAGTTAGTCATCTTATCGTGACTCGGCGGCGTGGACGAGACATAAAGAGTAAGCAAGCCGTCGGAGGAAATTTGCAGGTCTTTGTTCTTGGTTCCGAGCGAGTAACGGACGAGCTTGTTGGGCTCGAAAAAGTGATGCTCGTTGTACATGGTCAGAGACCAGAAGCCTTTGACCGAGGGCAGAGCACCCTTGGGAAAGGTGACGGTGTATTGGTGCGCTCCGTTGAGACGAGCACCGGTTGAGTCGAGATCCTGATAAAAGTACTTTGTCTCGTTCGGCGAGTTGACGAAAATGTTGGACTTCGCAACAGCCGTCCGCGTGAAGTAGTCGGTCCCGAACTTGGCCCCGTTGATTTGCGTCGTCCAGTTGTCGGGTAGCGGAAGACCATAGTTGCGAAACTGGAAGACCGGTTTGACCAGCTCCGTATCTGCCTGAAGGAACGCTTGCAGAAGAGCCTTCTGAAGCACAGAATTCTTCGAAGCTGCGTCCCATACATTGCGAAAGGTGGCATACATCGGCTCTTCGCCAGGCAGTGGTGGCAGGCCGTCGAGGATCTTGGGAAACTGATCGTAGAACTTAGCGGGATCGACCCACTGCGTCTCTTCCTGACTGTCCGCACTGGGATTTTTAAATGCCGGTGTCTTCGTCCAGTCCTGCGTCTTCATCTTGCCGTCCCACTTTGAGAGCGGATACATCGCTATCTGGTTGACCAGCGGCAGTACGGCCCTGGTGTCCTCCGGGGTCGATTCTTTGAAGACACGCGGGATCACGATGCCGAGGTTCGTTGGCGAGTGGAAGACCCCCGCAATCCCGTCCGGAACCTTGCCATTCCAGCCAGGGCCCACCAGCAGATACGCTCCTGGCTTACTGCCGTACATTTTTCCAAGCTGCGCAAAGCTGTCTGTGCGCTGATCGACAATCTGGTAAACCCAGAAGCGATCGCCGAAGTCAGGCACCTGCACCACGGCCGGCTCTCGATCGAGCGAGACGGGGCCAAAGCCATAGACGACATCCTGGTTAGGGCAAGCGACGATGCGCTCCTCTGGAGCAATATAGTCAGTGAGCATGGTGAGCTGGTTTGCTGGAGCAACAGGCACAATTCCACCCATAAGAACCGGACCCGGCAGCTGACTAAGAATCTGCACGCGATTGTAGATATTCGTCATGGGCCACGCCCAGAAATAAGCTGTGCGGCCAATCTGCGCGACGTAAGCCTCTGTGAGACGTGTATTCGCAACTGGACCCGGAATTGACACCTTCGTCTCCCGCGAGGGGGCGGGGGCAGGGACACCGTTTTCAGCAGTGGAGGTTGTCTTCATCTGCTCGCATCCGATCAGGACGGTGATGCACACGATCGCTACTACTGGAAGGTGCCTCATTTCGGAATCCTCCTTCAATCTCGTAAAGAATCACAATAAGAAAGTCTGTAACTTAGGTAGGGGCGAATCCACCTCTTGCGACGCAGACGCTGGCTACTCCGGGCACTAAACGGTGGCCCCGAACTCTCCTCCGAGTTCAGAGACACGATTAGTCAAGCCCGAGCAGATTGCATCTTGTTTGCAGCGTGGCCTAGGTCTTGCCCTTTGAGCCATTGGAAGGCGACTTCTCCTGCAGGATCGAAAGTAGTTCGCTGGCAGAGGCCGGGGGCTGCACACTGCCGGAGACGATCTCTTCTCCGTTGATCTTCTTACCGTAGACCTTTTCATTCGCACCGGAGTCGGGCCCCAGCGAGGTGCCGGAGAGCGAGACGCCACCGAAGACACCCTGGGTCTTTGAGTAAGAGAGCATCTCGGCGCTCATGGTTGCGTTGGTCGAGGCTTCCGCCTCACGCCCGACAGGTCCGGCAGCAACACTCGCGTCCGCTCCCAGCTTGGCCTTTCCATGAATGACTGCCTTGGCTCCCTTGTCGTTCATCACCAGGATGACGAAGTCCGTGGCCTGCCCGCCTGCCTGAAGACCAAAGCTGCCTCCGCTGGATTGCATCATGATTGGAGCACCCCATGCGCCATCGAAGTTCGGGCCGCTACGGCAAGTCATCACTCCGCGGCCATATTGCGCGGCAAGAAGAAAGCCGCCTTTTTTTACTGAGGGCAAAACGATGACGCATTCGGATTTGTTGAGGACGCTGAGAGGAACTCCATTGGTTCCGGTCAGCAGCTCTTTCATCACATCTCCTGAAGCCTTGATCCTCTCCTCCTCGGCGTTGTCCGCTGCGCGGGCAACCGCAGGTAAGAGAATCGCAAGAACGGCCAGTTTCACCGTCCACGAGTGACGACCGCACATTTGTCGCTTCATACAAAGCTCCTTTTCTTTCCCTCGTCGGCCCGTTGATCATCCGTCTTCCGGACGCCTTTTACTTCTCGCCGGATCATGATTTACCGCGAATCGCCAACACCCCTGGGTCTTTGAAAAGTAGAGAAGAGCCCCCCGGCACGAAGCGAAACCCATGCACACGCCTGTCCACGAATATGGCCTTGGGGAGGCGTGGATCGGAATAGGCCCGTCACGGATTGACTGCAATCGAACCAGTATCTCCTTGTATCGATTCCCTCTTTGAGTTCGTCGCGTTCTGTGGACAACGCTTCCCGATCGAAACTTGTCCCAGGCGTTTTAGAAACTGTTGCCAGGCCGAGGCAGGATGAACAATCAGTTCTGCCCGACCATTCACGGTCAGGACTTGTGGTCAACCAATCGTACGCAAGCTCTCTACGCTCGCGAGTGTGGCGATGGAATTCAGGTCAGCGATAGAAAGTCCTGAATTTTGATCATTTTGTACTCTCGAAGGAAACTGTCCGTCAAGAACACGGCTTCAGAGCGAGCTCCCGGAAGACGCCTTAAAACCCTTCTCAAAAGAGCAGTTTCAGCCTCTTAGGTCGCTCCCGGTAAAATTCCCGAGCGAACCAAACCCTTCGCCGTCTGTCCTCATAGATGGGTCCTATGGCATCAATCGAGGAATACAGTCTGGTGTTGTCGTCCATTAAGAGTGCCGGTTCAGAGATCGACCTGACCGCGCTCGTGGAGACATACTCCGCGCTGCTCTTCCGTGTCGCCTACTCCATGCTGCGCTCTCGCGCCGAGGCCGAGGACGTCGTGCAGGATACCTTCGTCCGCGTCCTCGAACACCGCCGCACTCTGCCCGAAGTTCGCGAGATGCGCGTCTGGCTCATCCGCATCGCATGGAACCTCGCCATCGACCGCCGTCGCCGTCGCCAGCCCGAGCCTATGGACGCTGCCTTCGCCGAAAGCCTCGTCGCCAACAATATCTCCGCTGAAAAAGCACTCGACCAGTCGCAACGTATTCAGGCCGTTCTGCGCGAGCTCGAACGTCTCCCCAAGGTCGAGCGCCACATCCTTCTACTCTCCTCGCTCGAAGAGCTCGACAACCGCGAGATCGCAGCCATCCTGGGAAGAACCGAATCCACCGTCCGCGCCCTGCTCTTTCGCGCCTGGATGGTACACTGGCCCCCAAAGATGCCACATATATTAATTGTTACCGGAGATGCAGGCGAATGCTACGAAGCGCTTTACGCGGTTCATCGGTTTCGGGAGGAAGACTGGAGCATCGCCGTTGCTGCTCCTTCAATTCGTC
>DATJJJ010000071.1:0-13651 GCA_035492215.1 Edaphobacter sp.
TTCGAGCTTGGAACCGCCTCGACGGAAGCTTCTACTTCGCGCCCGGGCTCAACCAACAGCCAGGTGGCTCGCGCTTCGCTATCGTCACCGACAACGGAGAGACCGTCTACACCGAGCGGAGGCGAGCAATCTC
Organism: Edaphobacter sp.; assembly: GCA_035492215.1. Taxonomy (GTDB): domain Bacteria; phylum Acidobacteriota; class Terriglobia; order Terriglobales; family Acidobacteriaceae; genus Edaphobacter. The sequence continues at coordinate 134 of DATJJJ010000071.1, forward strand.
GGCTTCTAAAGCCTGGAGGCGCTCCTCAAAAGGAGCAAGGACCGAGCGAATCTCATCCACAGTAAACCGTGGAGTGATATGTTGCTGGCAGTTCCAGTCGAAAGCATCGACGTGGATTGTGTAGACGCGTTCGACAAGGGTATTCTCACCTTCGTCGCGGACCGCATCAAGGAGTTCTGCAGCCTCAGCCCTCTCCGTGATTTTGGCATGACCCAGAATCTTCAAGCGAGTCTGGCGCGGATAGTCAACGAGAATGAGTGCGACACGGTCGTCCGTCAGAAGATTTCCAGTACTGATGTACTGCTTATTCCCACGATAATCTCCAAAAGCGATGGTTTGGTCGTCAAGAATTTTGAGAAAGCCTTTTGGGCCTCCCCGATGCTGTACATACGGCCAACCCGTACTTCCGACGCTCGCCATATAGAAGCTGTCGCGTTCGCCGATGAATTCTCGTTCGTAAGGGCCGAGCCCCTGATGCGATGTGCCCTGGGCAGCAAGGCGTTCATATTGCCGACGGCTCCCATAGCGCTCCTGTAACTCCTTCACGACGGGAGTGAAGACTAGAGCGCCAAACGTATTCGCCATATGTCCCTCCTGTGAGGCAACCCCCTTGGAAGTCCTGCCTCAGTGCTGTATGAAATCAGAGTCGAGCGTCTCTGGTTATTGGATACCGAACGAGCGGTAGGGATTCAGAAAACCTTATCCTTACCGCGTGGAAAAGTATCCCTACCGAAGGTTCGGCATCTATAAAGAACGGGGGAGCATGGCGCACAAAAGAACGGGGGAGCATGGCGCACAAGACGATTAGCGATGAAGAGATGGTGACGAAGGCGCTGGAACTCTTTCGTACGTATGGCTTCGAAGGCGTGAGTCTGAAGCAACTTGCGGATTCCATGGGACTGGAAAAGGCGAGCCTGTACTACCGTTTCCCGGGTGGAAAGGATGAGATTGCGCTGACTGTGGTGCGTGCTGTCGACGCAATGATCCGCGAGAGTGTCTTCAAACCACTTTATGCAGCGGGTGCGTCTCCGCGTAAAAGGGTTCAGCTTGCGTGCGAACAGCTGCGGGAGTTTTATGTTGGCGGTAAGAAGTCCTGCACCTTAGACGTGATGTCGATCCGGGGAGCGTCCAAAGAGGTGAAGGAGGTGTTGCGCGGGACACTTCAGAGCTGGCTCGATGCTTTTACGGCGGTTGCAAAAGAGGGTGGACTAACGGCTGCACAGGCCCATATACGTGCCGAAGAAGCAATCGTAAGGGTTGAAGGGGCTCTTGTTTTCTCTCGAGTGCTTGGAGAAACTGCCTCCTTCGAGAGAACGCTGAAACAACTACCTGATTTTCTGACCGTTGCGTAGTGTTTAGAAGCCGGGAAGCCGACTTAGGGAATCTATGCAGCGCTCTTCCCCTAAAATGAGGTTTGCAAAAGGAGCTTCATGATTCTTAAAGACGACCTTGTTCAAGACATCGCCACGGCCAATGGTCCCATGCGGACCTACTTCTTTCATCCGGCAGTGGAAGGAGCGAAGTTTCCCGGGATCATTCTTTATTCGGAGATCTTTCAGATGACGGGTCCCATTCGCCGTTTCGCTACGTTCCTGGCGGGGCACGGATATCTGGTGGCGGTACCCGAGGTCTATCACGAGCTTGAGCCCGCCGGCACGGTGCTGGCCTACGATCAGGCTGGTTCTGACAAAGGCAACTATGACAAGTACGCCAAGGAGTTATCGGCTTACGATGACGATGCGCGTTCGTTGCTACATCACATGGCTTCGATGCCGCAGTGCAATGGGCGTCTGGGTGTGGTCGGCATCTGTCTTGGCGGACATATCGCCTTCCGTGCGGCGATGAATCCTGAGGTTCGCGCTGCAGTTTGTTTTTATGCGACGGATATTCATTCGGGCACGCTTGGAGCGGGCAAGAAGGATGATTCGCTTGCCCGTGCTTCGGAGATTAAAGGCGAGCTGCTCCACATCTGGGGACGGCAGGATCCTCACGTTCCTCTTGAGGGACGACGCAGGATTCTGGCGCGACTCGACGAGGTGCAGGCCAACTATCAATGGCTTGAGGTAAATGGCGCTCACGCGTTTATGCGCGACGAGGGTTATCGTTACGATCCTGAACTCGAGCACCAGTTAAAGAGCATGATGCTCTCGGTCTTTCATCGCAAGCTGGTGCTCGGTTTGTAAGAGTCTGATTATTCGTAACGCAGTGCCTCCATGGGGCTGACCTTTGAGGCGCGGCTGGCGGGGAGATAGCCTGCGAAGAGGGCGACGATCAGCATTGCGACGATCGCGAAAGCGAGGCTTGCGGGCTCGTTGGGCGAAATCCCATAGAGCAGGCTGCGCACGAGACTGCCAGCGGCAAGACTAAGTGCGGTGCCGAGAGCGATGCCTGTCACGACGAGCCGCACGATCTCACGCATGACCATCCAACGCACGCGGCTGCGCGCGGCACCAAGTGCCATCCGGATGCCGATCTCGTTGGTGCGACGGCTGACGATGTAGCTCATGAGGCCGTAGATGCCAATTGCCGAGAGGAAGACGGCGAGCAGGCCGAAGAAGAGCGAGAGCTGGGCGACGAGTCGCTGGTTGGTAATGGAGCGCTCGATGACATGATCGAGCGAGGTTACCTGACCGATGGGTAGGTTTCGATTGACGGAATGAATCGCGTTCTGTACGCCTGCAGAGACAGTGTTAAAGTCGCCGGTGTAGCGTACGACAAGCGTGCCGTAGCTCCATGGGTGCTGCGGATTGGGAACGTAGTCGATGTACTGCCTTGGTTCGTCGAGGTGGCCAAACTTGACGTCTTTGACGATGCCTACGACCTCCATGCCTCCGTCGGGTGAAGGAGTTCTGCTGTGAAAGAAATGGCGCCCGATGGGATTGACGCCAGCGGGGAAGAAGTCGTGCGCCATGCTTTCGCTGATGATGGCGACTTTGTGCGAGGTGGCGTTGTCCTGCGGGCCGAACGCACGACCAGCGAGCAGAGGAATTTGCATGGTCTTGAAGTAGTCATTGCCGATGACGTTGTGCCTGACGGAGACCTGATCGTTGAAAGGAACGCCGGGGACATTCACCGATCCGTTCCAACTGCCCTGATGAAAGATGAAGGAGGCGAAGCTGGCGGCTTGAACTCCGGGAACAGCGGAGGCACGCTCCTCGATCTGCGGGAACATGGCGATCATACGTGGGTCTTCGCCTTTGAGGCCGAGCACTGTGGAATCGATGTTCATGAGCATGATGCTGCTGCGCGGGAAGCCGGTGTCTATTCGCGTGAGGTTGATGAGGCTGCGCAGAAAGAGGACAGAGGCGACTGTGAGCAGGAGCGAGATGGCGACCTGCGTGATGACGAGAGCTTTGCCCAGGGGATTGCGCGTGGTGCTATGAGAGGAGCCGAGGCCATCCTTTAGAGATTCGGTAATTTGAACGCGCGATGCACGCAGCGCGGGCACGATGCCGAAGAGGGCGGCTGTGCCGACGGTTGCGGCGAGCGAGAAGCCAAGCAGCCGCCAGTTGAGTGAGACATCGAGCGGGATGAGATCGACATCAGGCCCGCCGGAGATCATGCGCAAGAGAATTCGGCTGGCGAAGAGGGCGAAGACGACACCGAGTGCTCCACCTGCAAGCGCGAGGACGAGGCTTTCGGTGAGCATCTGGCGGATGAGGCGCAGCCGCTGGGCTCCGAGGGCCTGGCGTACGGCGAACTCGCGTGCACGGGCTGTAGACCGGGCGAGCAGAAGATTGGCGATATTGGCGCAGGCGATCAGGAGAACGAGGGCGGTGACGCCCATCAGGATCCTAAGCGGATCGGCGAAGCTGGCGCGCAGGAAGGAACGGCCGTTCGTGAGTGGGGTGAGCGAGACATGCGCCTTTTGAAGATGAGCAAGGTTGTAGTCGTTTAATTTCGCATCGGGGAAGCCGCGGGTAATTTGCTGATAGAGGACGTTTGCTTCGGCTTCTGCCTTCGCAGGGGTAACGCCGGGTTTGAGGCGGGCAAAGATGTAGTTCGACTGGAAGAAGTTGTCGTTGTAGCCGGCGTAATGCACGGGAAGAGAACGCATCATGGCCATCGGTATCCAGAGATCGGGTGCGTGTCCGACCTCGATACCGAAGAAGCCGGGGGAGGCGACACCGATGATGCTGAAGGTGGTATCGGCGAATTTGATGGTGTGGTTGAGGATGTCGGGGGCACCCGCGAAGGCTGATTGCCAGAAGGCATAGCTGATGACTACGACGGGATGTTTGCCTTCGACGGCGTCGTCTTCGGGGGTGAAGAGACGGCCGACTGCAGGCTCGGCGCCGAGCGTGGAGAAGAAGGTTCCCGAGACGATGTCGCGCACGAAGAGTTGCATCCGGTCGCGATGATCGAGTGTGCCGTACATCGGGTCGCCAAAGCTAAAGACGGTGGCGACGTCGGAGAAGGCAGTGTTCTTCTCGCGGAACTCTTTGAAGAAGGGATAGGAGTAGAGGGTGGTGGATCCATAGTCATCGGTGACACCGGCATCGTCGCCTTTGCCCAACATCATCAGTTGCGAGGGGTTCTTGACCGGGAGCGAGCGTAGAACGACCGCGTCGAGGAAGCTGAAGATGGCGGTGTTGGCCCCGATGCCGAGAGCGAGCGAGAGCAACGCGACGAGGGTAAGACCGGGAGAGCGTAGCATGGAGCGCAGACCGTAAGCGGTATCCTGCGCAAAGGATTCGAGCCAGCCCCAACCCCAGGCGGTGTGGCTTCGGTCGCGCAGCACGGTTGTGTTGCCGAAGCGACGATGGGTTTCGCGGTGGGCAGATTCGGGCGACAGGCCGGAGGCCATCATCTGCTGCCTGCGCAGATCGAGATGGAGTTGCATCTCTTCCTCGAGGTCGGCGTTGAAGCGTGAGCGCTGAAAGAGCATCTGAATGCGGCGAAGAAGTTGCATCATGACGAGGTGTCTCCTTTCGGGCAGGCGGAGAAGCCGATGGCGAGCCTAGGCCGGTTGCACGATGCGTGCAATGGCTCCATAAACACGTTCGAAGTTCGAAAGCTCATCGGCGAGCTGCTTGCGTCCGTCGGGCGTGAGGCGGTAGTAACGAGCACGGCGATTGCCGGCGGTATAGCCCCATTCCGCCGTGACCCATCCTTTGACGAGCATCCGTTGCAGCGCGGGGTAGAGTGAGCCTTCTTCGACCTCGAGGATGTTGCCGGAGGTATAGAGGATGGATTCAGCGATCTCGTATCCGTGCATCTCGCTGTGCCGGGAGAGGGTTTTGAGGATGAGTAAGGAGAGGGATCCAGGGGGAATGTCGTTGGGTTTCACAGAAGGGCTCCTCTTGGCATAGGCAAACTATGGAAGTAAATCATGCTTGCATAGTTTGTCTATGTCAAGAGGCATTGTTGAACCGGGAGATGGAATGTCAGGACCGGGGTTTGAGGTATTTGTACGGGAGGCGCTTCCTCCAGTGGTCTCGATCGAATCCATTCGAAGTGTAATTTCGCTTTTTATTTGCCTTTTTAGCTTTAACTGCTAGAATCCCTTTTGACGTTACCCGAGGGAGAAGAGACACGTGGCAGATGACCGGAACAAAGCTATAGAGACAGCTCTTTCACAGCTTGAGAAGCAGTTCGGCAAGGGCTCGATTATGAGGCTGGGAGCCAAGGAGGCGATTGTCCCGATCTCGGTGATCTCGACGGGATCGATCTCGTTCGATGCAGCTCTGGGGGTGGGCGGTGTGCCGCGTGGCCGGGTCGTTGAGATCTTTGGGCCGGAGTCCTCGGGTAAGACGACGATTACGCTGCAAATTATTGCGGAGGCGCAGAAGGCCGGAGGTTTGGCAGCCTTTGTGGACGCCGAGCATGCGCTGGATCCGGTTTATGCGAAGAAGCTGGGCGTGGATGTAGACAACCTGCTGGTGAGCCAGCCGGACTACGGTGAGCAGGCGTTGGAGATTGTGGACGCTCTGGTGAAGTCGGGCGCGATCGATGTGCTGGTGGTCGATTCGGTGGCGGCACTGGTGCCGAAGGCGGAAATTGATGGTGAAATGGGCGACTCGCATGTAGGTCTGCAGGCGAGGCTTATGTCGCAGGCGCTGAGAAAGCTGACGGGAACGGTCGCGAAGTCGCGGACCTGCCTGATCTTCATCAACCAGATCCGCGAGAAGATCGGCGTGATGTTCGGGAATCCGGAGACGACGACCGGAGGCCGCGCATTGAAGTTCTACTCCTCGGTTCGTATCGACATTCGCCGGATTGGCGCGGTGAAGGAAGGCGATGTCGTGACCGGATCGCGCACCAAGGTGAAGGTGGTGAAGAACAAGGTAGCTGCACCGTTCCGCGATGCCGAGTTCGACATTCTGTATGGCGAGGGTATCTCGCGCGAGGGCGACGTTCTGGATCTGGCGGTACTGCACAACATCGTGGATAAGAGCGGCGCCTGGTACAGCTATTCGGGCGAGCGAATCGGGCAGGGACGCGAGAACGTGCGGAACTTCCTGAAGGACAACAGAGAGGTCTTCAACCGCATTGACACGGAGCTGCGTAAGAAGCTCGATATCGGAGCTTCGAATGGAACGGCTGAGGTTCCTGCGGTTCCGACGAATGGAGCTGCTGCGGCGACCGAAGCGGTGAAGAGCCGGCGTTCGTAATCGTTCGCAAATCAGAAGAAAAAGATGGCCGCCCAAATGGGCGGCCTTTTTCTGGAGAGTGGGTTTCCAGATTAAAGATCGTCGTCGAGAAGCTGAGGTTGGAGTTCAAAGAGAGCTTCTCCATAGACTGCTTCCGGGGCTGGGACGGCGAGATCGAACGATGGCGGGGCGGAGGACTGAAGTTGGCTCAGCGGACCATGGGGCAGCCTCTGGAAGGTGACCGGACCATCGGGGAAGACCCTGAGGCTGTCTGGACCGGGGCCTTTTGGACTGAAGCCAGGGCCACCGGGAACTCGGAAGTTTGGACCGTCGGGGCCTTTGAAGCGGTAGAGAAAGTGCAGGTTTTCCCGCTGCTCGGCCTGGAGCTTGGTCCACTGATCGGCGGAGAGAACGCCGCGGATGCCGAGGAGCATGCGGGCGTTGGCTTTTTCCAGCTCGGCGCGGGCAGAGGCGACGCGATCGATCTGTCCCAGGACCTTGTTGGTGTCGGGTGGATTGGCGGAGAGCATGGGCTCGAGGAGGACTTCCTGCTTTTCGACGTTGGCTTTGAGATCGATGAGCTGGAGACGGCTCTGCTGGAAGATGTCGTCCATCTTCTTCTGCTGATCGGAGGTTAGGGTGAGTTTCTGAATGATGTCGGGATTCTTCCACCACATACCGGGAGGAGCGATGCGGAGGTCGGGATGCATTCCGGAATCTCCACCGGCAAGGACTCGGTACTGGACATCGTGAGCTTTAGCGTGCGGCGGATGCGGATGGGCAGCAGGCGATGGAGAAGCAGGCGGGGAGGACGGAGCGGGCTGCTGTGCCAGGGCAGGGAGGCTGCACAGAAGAAGGAGAGAGGTCAGGGTGAGGCAGTGGTTTCGGGTCATTGGGGTCTTCCTGTCAGTTTTTTCTGGGAGTGGAGTCGATCTGGTTTGATCGCCCTGCGGTGGGATCTGCGAGCGGTTGCATGGGAGCGGGGATGGGAGAGGAGAGAGTCTGGTCGATCTCCTCGAGGAGAGCTTCGTCGCCAATCTGATCGATTGCCTGACGGCTCTGGAGCTGCGTGTGGGGTATAGATGCTACTGACGGATGCGCGGCGCTGTGGTGGTGCAGGGCAAAGGGAACAGCGGCGGCGAGAAAGAGTGCTGCTGCAGCCGAGACCCAGATGGCGGGCCTTCTGAAGAAAGAACGCGGCGACGAGGTTAGAGCTGGCGAGTTCCAGGAGCGTGTAGCCAGGGTGTGACTGGCCCAGGCGGTGGTGGCCGTAGAGAAATGGCCCAGGGTGCGCTGGAGCGAGTCGAGCTCGGAGGCGCAGCGACCGCAGCTGTGGAGATGCTGGCGGAGCCGTTCGATCTGGGGCGACGCGTCGTGAGGTGAGGCCAGCAGGAGATCGCAGAGCTGCCGGTGCGTGAGGTGATGTTGAGTGCTCATAGGGCTTTCCTTGTGGCTTCGTCGTAACGCTTGCGGATGTGAGCGAGCGCACGGTAGAGGTGGCTTTTAACTGTGCTGAGAGGAATTCCGGTGGCGGAGGCGATCTCGGTGAGATCCATCTCGTCGACAAAGCGGAGCAGAAAGATGGTGCGCTGGCGGTCGGAGAGCGTAGAGACGACCTGCCAGAGGAGGGTGACCTGTTCGGCTGCGATGAGCCGGGATTCGACGAGAGAGTCGGGGTGGGGAAGGAAGGAGGCAATCTCAGCGGCATCAACGGAGCGGACGGCAGCCTTGCGCCAGAAGCGAAAGCGATGGGTGCCGGTGTGATCGCGGACGAGGTTGAGGGCGATGCGGGTGAGCCAGGTGGGGACGGAGCAGTCGCCGCGAAAGGCCGCGCGCGAGTTCCAGGCGCGGAGGAAGGTTTCCTGGGTGAAGGTTTCAGCGAGGTCGGGGTCGCGCAGGGAGGCAAGGAGGAAGCGGAAGATGCGAGGGCGGTAGGTATCGATGACGACGGCGAGATCGTCGAAGGGCGTGGGGATGGCGGAGGCAGGGGGCTCTTCGGCGAGGAGGTTCGTGGCTAGGGCTTTGGTCGACATGCGCTCCCCGCGGGCAGGAGTAGCGAAACTGCTCTTGCCGGCTAACAGAACAGACGACAGGTCTGGAGGGAAGACTACACCGCGGCACGATATTTTTGCCGGGACAGGGTATGCTGCTGGGGATGCATACAGTTAAGGCAATTTATCCGGGCACCTTCGATCCACTAACGAACGGCCATCTGGACCTGATTGCTCGGGGCGCGAAGATTGTGGACCACCTGGTGGTGGCGATTCTGCGCAACGCCGAGAAGGGAACTCCTCTTTTTACGCTGCCGGAACGGGTCGAGATGATTACAGAAGCGACGCGCGGAGTGGGGAACGTCACTGTGGAGACCTTCGATGGTTTGCTGGTGGACTTTTGCCGCCAGCAGGGAGCGAAAGCGGTTTTACGCGGGATTCGGGCGATCTCGGACTATGAGTACGAGTTTCAGATGGCGATGATGAACCGCAAGCTGGATCCGGAGCTGGAGACGCTGTTCATGATGCCGGCGGAGAAATATACGTATGTCAGCTCGCGCCTGATTAAGAGCGTATTTCAGCTAGGTGGGGATGTGTCGTCACTTGTGCCTCCGCTGGTTATGGAGCGGCTGAAGGCAAAGGTATCGGGGAGAGGGTAACCAGTCCCTTTTCTGCCAGTCCCAAAGGCGTAGGATGTGGGCAGGAGAAGCAGGATGGGCGTATCCAAACGACGAAGCTGCCTGACCTGTGAGGTGCGCGAAGGGGAGTGCTTCTGCGCCTTAGGGCCTGAGGCGCTGCGTGAGCTGGATGCGAGTGGAAGTTGTCTGAAGTTCTTTGCCGGGGAGAGCGTTCTGCACGAAGGCGACTCGGCAGATAGGGTGTATGTCGTTTGCCGGGGAAGGGTGAAGCTGATGGCTTCTTCGGCGGAAGGACGGCTCTTGCTTCTGCGAATTGCGGGCCCGGGAGATGTGCTGGGGCTGGCAGCGGCTCTGAAAGAGACGAAACATCAGGTGACTGTAGAGGCTCTGGAAGCGTGCGAGGTTAAGGCGATGGATCGGGCGGAGTTCTTCCGGCTGATGGATCGCTTTCGGGATGTGAGCCGGAATGCGGCGAAGTCGGTTGCGCTGGAGTATGAGGGCGCGATGGTGAGCGTGAGGCGCCTGGCGTTCTCAGGTTCGGCTGCGCGAAAGCTGACGGATGTGCTGTTGCAGTGGGCGCGGGTGACGGAAGACGAAATGGGAGTCGAGGCGATTGAGTTTTCGATGCCCTTTACGCATGAAGAGCTGGGGAATTTTGCAGGACTCTCGCGTGAGACGGTGACGAGGCTTCTTTCCAGGTTCAAGCGAGAGGGGCTGCTGGAGCAGGAGGGAGAACGGATGATCCTGCGGCAGCCAGCGAAGATGAAGACGCTGTATCGCTAGAATTATCCGTTTGCCCATGCATATTCGTTTCAGGCTGCGGTTTGTTGTTGCGGTGCATCGATTGAAGCATAGTCGTAGGCCTCGCGAGTGACGACCGGGACGGTAAGGAAGTTCTGGGTGGGTGGGGGAGAGGTGGTCTGCCACTCGAGTCCACAGGCCTTCCAGGGATTGGCTTCGGCGATGGGTCCAAATTTGAGTGACCAGAAGAGATAGAGCATAGTGAGGAGATAACCGAGGCCCATGATGCTGGCTCCGGCGGTGGACATGACGTTGAGAACCTGCCATTCGGGCGGATACATGGCGTAACGGCGCGGCATGCCGAGATAGCCGAGGACGAACTGCGGGCCGAAGGTGAGGAAGAAGCCGACGAAGATGATGACCGCCGCGGTGCGGGCGATGCCTTCCGGATACATGCGTCCTGTGATCTTGGGCCACCAGAAGTGCAGTCCGCCGAGGTAGCCCATGATGACGGAGCCCACCATGACGAAGTGGAAGTGAGCGACGATGAAATAGGTTTCGGTGAGATGAACGTCCATTCCGAGAGTGCCGAGGAAGACTCCGGTGCAGCCGCCGATGACGAAGAGCCCCAGGAAGCAGAGGGCGTAGACCATGGGTGCGGTGAAGCTGATGGAACCCTGATAGAGCGTCGAGGTCCAGTTGAAAACCTTGATGGCGGAAGGGACGGCCACCAGCATGGTAAGCAGGGAAAAGACCAAGGCAGAGTACTGGCTGACACCCATGATGAACATGTGGTGTTCCCAGACAAAAAAGCCGAAGACGGCGATGGCAACAGAGGAGAATGCAACGGCGGTATAGCCGAAGACGCGCTTGCGGCTGAAGCAGGCAATGACCTCGGAGATGACTCCCATGGATGGGAGCACCATGACGTAGACCGCAGGGTGTGAGTAGAACCAGAAGAGATGCTGAAAGAGCAGTGGGTCTCCGCCGAGGGCAGGATCGAAGATGCCGATGTGGACGAGCCGTTCCAGAGCGACGAGAACGATGGCGATGGCGACGACGGGAGTTCCAAGCACCATGATGATCGAAGCCGCATAGTGTGCCCAGACGAAGAGCGGCAGGCGGAACCAGGTGAGTCCCGGGGCGCGCATGCGGTGGATGGTGACGATGAAGTTGAGGCCGGTGAAGATGGAGGAAAATCCGGCGACGAAAGCGGCAAGGCCTGCGGCGACGACATTGGTGTTGAGGAAGCGGGTGCTGAGCGGCGTGGTGAAGGTCCAGCCGGTATCGACGCCGCCGGCGATGACGGTGTAGAGGAGAAGAAGTCCGCCGGCGACGAAGCAGTACCAGCTAAGAAGGTTGATCCGGGGAAAGGCGAGATCGCGAGCGCCGATCATCAGGGGGATGAGGAAGTTACCGAGAACAGCGGGGACGGCGGGGATGAGGACGAAGAAGACCATCACGATTCCGTGCATGGTGAAGACCTTGTTGTAGGTGTCCATGGCCATGAGGTCGGCGTTCGGGGTAAGGAGCTCGAGCCGGAGCAGGAAGGCGAGAAAGCCCCCGGCGATGAAGAAAAAAGTGACTCCGATGAGGTAGAGCAGAGCGATTCGTTTGTGATCGCTGGTAAGCAGCCAGCTCTTCAGGCCGTGCGAGTCGTTGAGATAGTTTTCGGCAGGCAGGGCGGGAGCTTGCATTGTTTCTGCATGGACGAAGGCGTTCACGGAAATACTCTCCTCATGCTGCCGAAGGCAGGCAGTCTGGTGCTGGCCAGTACAAACGCTGTCCACTCGCCAACGGCGAGCACGATCAGCGGTGGGCAGTTCGCTTTGGTTCCGTATGCGAAGCAGGCGAAATGTCCCATGGCGGGAGCGTTGGGGCAGTGAACACAGGCCTTCGAGCAGAGTGAGGGTTGAAAGACTCGAAAGGGCATAAGCGGCTATACCTCCGAGCTTTATGCTGGGACCTGGCTGCGAAGTCTGGATGTGACGGCAGTCACAGGATTTGTCACCGTTTTGTAAGATCGCGAAGGCGTTCGGTTTTAGAACGAGGAAGTTGCAAATCGCAGGGAGATAAGGGATCGCTTTATCTCGGTGGACAAATCTGACACACTAGAGGTATGAGCACAGCGACGGCTACCAAGATATTTGCGGACCGCATAGGCCGCATTGAAGTTTCTGCAACGATGGCTATCACCGCTGCGGCGCTGAAGCTGAAGTCCGAAGGCGTGGATCTGGCGGACTTTGGCGCAGGCGAGCCGCACTTTTCGACTCCGCGCCACATTAAGGACGCGGCGATTGAGGCGATCGAGAAAAACTTCACCCGTTATACCAACGTCGCTGGCATTCCCGAGGTCCGTAAGGCGATCGTCGACCGGCATACGGCCGACTTCGGCTCAGCCTATACCCCGGAGGAGTGCGTTTTTACGACCGGCGGAAAGCTGGCTCTGTTCAATGCCATTCAGGTTCTGGTGGATCACGGCGATGAGGTGATTCTGCCGGTTCCTTACTGGGTCTCGTTCAAGGACATCATCCAGTATGCGGGCGGCACTGTAGTTCCGGTTGTGAGCAATGAAGCCGATAACTTCCGCATCACCGCAAAGATGATCGAAGCGGCGATTACGCCGAAGACCAAGGCGATTATTCTGAATACGCCTTCGAATCCTTCAGGTGCCGTGGTTTCGCCGGAGGACCTGGAAGCGATCGTTCGTCTGGCGCATAAGCGCGACATCTTTGTGCTGCTGGATGAATGCTATGTGTACCTGAATTTTACCGGTAACATCGTCTCGGGCGGCAGCTTCAAGGATTGCAAGGAGCATGTGGTCGTACTCGGGTCGCTGTCGAAGACTTATGCGATGACAGGCTGGCGCGCTGGTTTTGCGCTAGGACCGAAGGCGATTATTGCAGCGATGAGCAAGCTGCAGTCGCAGTCGACCTCGAACACGGCGAGCATGGTGCAGCGGGCTTCAATTGCGGCGGTGAGTGGATCGCAGGATTGCGTTGCGGAGATGCGCGCCGACTACATCAAGCTTCGCGACCGCGTGCTGGAAGGGTTCAAGACGATTCCGGGCCTGACCTGCACGGTGCCGGAGGGCGCGTTTTATGTGTATCCGAATGTGAAGAAGTTTATCGGCAAGGGTGGAGTGACCTCGGCGACCGATCTTGCTGCGAAGTTGCTGAGCGAGGCCCATGTGGTGGTGGTTCCGGGCGAGGCGTTCGGGACGACGGAGCATATCCGGTTGTCGTATGCTGTGTCGGAGGATGTTGTCGACAAAGGCGTCGAGCGCATGCGAGAGTACTTCGCATCGCTTGGCTAAAGGATGATTCGAAGGACCGCATCGGGTGACTGATGCGGTCCTTTCGCTTGAGGCGAGATAAATATGCAAGAGGCTGTCAGTCAGCAGCGTGGTACGGAACTGCGCTTCGCTCCGGTAATTCTGGCGGGTGGCAGCGGGACGCGGTTCTGGCCGCGGAGCCGCAGATCGAAGGCCAAGCAGGTTCTGGCTCTTGATGGCGAACGCACGATGATTCAGCAGACGGTGGATCGGCTCTTGCC
>DATJJJ010000072.1:0-36903 GCA_035492215.1 Edaphobacter sp.
AGAAGGTACAGTTGTTGACGATCAATCCAGCCGCGCCCATGATGCCAGCACCCTGGCTCATTCCAGACACGGTCGCGTTGCCGTGCGTAATCTCCAGTCCGGAGATGACCGTATTCGCCGCTGTGATGTAGAAAACCCGCGTCGTATCGCCGCCGGAGATCGCCAGTATGTTCGCTACGGGGCCGTTGATCGTGACCTGTTGCGAGATCGTCAACTGACTGGTGACCATGATGGTGCCCGTCACGCCGGAGAAGTTGATCGTGTCGCCGCCCGCCCCGCCGTTCACCTGGTTGATCGCATCACGCAACGAACCAGCGCCGAAATCCGCTGTATTGGTCACGGTATAGGTGGCCGCCGACGCGATATGCGGCAGCAGGAAAATGAATCCACCCCAACAACAACTCAGCGCAATTTTGCGAAATTGCGTACGAAAAACGCGCAGGAGAGCCCTGCAGGACGCAAGGGAGGATGCGTTCATCACTAATGCTCCACGGAAGAATGTAGTTCGATGTAACGTTGGGGAAACAGCCAGAAGGTAGCTCACCCACCAGCCAAGGCAGAGTCATTTAAGGTGCAAAAATGTTGAGTGACCGGGAGAGGAGACCGTAAATCAATCCTTCGGTATTTAGCTCCGAGAGGCTGTTGTGAACTTAGTAGATTGTTTTTATCAATGCAGGCGCGGACCCGGCAATCAAGTTAAGCCGTCTTCCTCGTTACCATGGTCAGTGATTTCCCAATCTGGAACAGGGACTGATTCGCGATCCTCGTTCTGACCTGTAAGGAACTTGCCAATGGCAGTAAGCGGACGTCCTCAATCGCCTCACTCTTAGTTACAGATCTGGTTATCTCGACCCTATGTTTTCGCCCATCCCAGGCACCGTTCGAGAAACCCTTTTAATTATTCGCAAATTGCAATGTTAAGTCGCAAATATCGATGTTAACGACCTGCCAGCCCGGTTGACTCTGCCTGCTCCTGCGCGTGATAGCTGGAGCGGACGAGCGGGCCGGATTCGACGTGCTTGAAGCCCATGCCAAGCGCCTCGTGCTTGAGGAAGGCGAACTCCTCGGGCGTATAGTAGCGGGCCATCGGGAGATGATCGCGTGAGGGGCGCAGGTATTGGCCGATGGTGAGGATGTCGACCTTGCGGTCGGCGAGGTCGCGGAAGACGGAGAGCAGCTCGTGCATCTCCTCACCCAGGCCGACGATAATGCCGGTCTTGGTGACGATCTGGTCGCCCTCGCGGTCGTTGAACATCTCCGCGGCGATCTCTTTGGCGTGCTTGAGGAAGTGCAAAGACTTCTCGTAGCGTCCGCCGGACTTGGCCACGCGGTAGAGGCGCGGCACGGTCTCGATGTTGTGGTTCAGAATCTCGGGGCGAACGCCGACGACCATGCGCAGGGACTCCTCGTTGCCCTGAAAGTCGGGCGTGAGGATCTCGACGCGGCAACTAGGCGCCTGCAGGCGAATCTCTTCGACTACGTTGACGAAGGCCTGCGCCGCGCCGATGTTGTCGTCGTCACGGTTCACGCTGGTGATGACGGCGTGGTTGAGGCCAAGCTGCGCGACGGCGTAAGCTACGCGGCGCGGCTCGTCGAGATCGATCGGCTCCGGCTTGCCCTTGGGCACGGCGCAGAAGCCGCAGCGGCGCGTGCACAGGTTGCCGAGCATCATGAAGGTCGCGGCCTTCTGGTTCCAGCACTCGCCGATGTTGGGGCACTGTGCGCTTTCGCAGACCGTATGAAGATTGAGCTCACGCGCCATCTTCTTGAGGCTGTGGAAGGTCTCGCCCATGGGAGCCTTCGCCTTCAGCCACGCCGGTTTGGGGGCGGGCTTGCGTGGCGTAAGGTCGATCTGGACCAGCTCGGCGGTCGGGGTCATCCTCTTTATTGTATCCGCAGCGGTCTCTTGCTTGGAATCGGGCGGCGATCTCTCAAACCAGGGGCCAGGCGCGGGTGGCTTCGATCCGCTCGTGCCGCAGCATCTCTACGATGTCGCCGGTGGGGTAAAACTCCATCGCCATCATGCCCTGATAGTGCAGATCGTGCAGCTTGCGATAGATATTGCCATAATTGATCTCGCCGGTGCCGGGCTCATGGCGTCCGGGAACGTCTGCGATGTGGACCAGCGCGACCTGATCGATGTTCTTTTCGAGCTTTTCGATCAGGTTTCCGTGCGTCCGTTGCTCGTGGTACAGGTCGTAGAGCACCTTGATCTTCGGGCTGCCGACGGCTCGCACGATCTCGAAGGCCTGCTCGACAGTATCCATCCAGATGGGCGGATTCTCGATGCGGTCGATGGGCTCGAGGATGGCGTTCATGCCGGACTGATCGAGGATGTCGGCGGCGCGCTTGAGGGTTTCAATTGCGACGGCCTGTTGCTGCTGGTCGGTCATGCCCTGCACACGCTTACCTGAGAAGAGGATAAGGCGCTTGCACTCGATGGGTTTTAAGGCCTCGATGAACTGCTTGAGCTTTGCTGAGTAGTTCTGCGTCTCGGTGGGATCGGCGAAGCCAACGGTAAGTCCTGAAGTGGCATCGACTACAATGCCGAGCGAGTTCATGCGTGACATCATGCGCCGGGTCTCCTCGGGACTCCACTTCAGCGACTCGCCGATCAGCTCGATGTGGCCGTAGCCCGCCTGCGCGACGCGTTCGAGGTTCTGATCGAAGGTGCCGAAGTTCCGAAGCGTCCAGATCATCACCGAGAAACGGGGATCGGTCTTCGCTGTGGGCGCGGCCCAGCTCAACGGAATATGGGATGCAAGGAATGTGGAGGCTGCAAGCCTTCCGAAGACCCTTCGACTTACCATGCGGACGCTCCTTCGAGTGCCTCAACAGCTTAATCGAAGATTACGGTCTTGTTGCGATAGGAGACGATGCGGCGGTCGAGATGCCAGCGCACGGCGCGCGAAAGCACCAGTCGCTCAAGGTCACGTCCGCGGGCGATGAGGTCCTGCACCTGGTCGCGGTGCGAGATGCGGGCGACGTCCTGCTCGATGATGGGACCGTCGTCGAGCTCTGCCGTGACGTAGTGGCTGGTGGCCCCAATCAGCTTGACGCCGCGCTTGTATGCCGCGTGATACGGGCGCGCCCCGATGAACGCCGGAAGGAAGGAGTGATGCACGTTGATGATGCCGAAGGGATACTGCTCCACGAAGTTCGGCGTGAGAATTTGCATGTAGCGCGCCAGTACGATCAGCTCAACGTTCGCCTCACGCAGGAGGGCGAGTTGTTTTGCTTCGGCCTCGACGCGATTGGCGGCAGAGGATTCGATTACGCGGAAGTCGATTCCGTGAAAGCGTGCCAGTACTTCGCCGTCGGTGTGATTGCTGAGAATGAGCGGGATATCGCATGCGAGCTCGCCGAGCTGGTGCCGCTGCAAAAGATCGGCGAGACAGTGCAGATGTTGCGAGACGAGGATGGCGACGCGCGGTCGCTCGGTGCTCAGTGTGAGCCGCCAGGTCATGTTGAAGCGTTTCGCGATGTCTTCAAAGACTGCGCGGAAGCCTGCGAGATCGAAGCCCTCGAGCAGCCACTCCACGCGCATGAAGAAGAGGCCTTCTTCATGGTCCTGATGCTGGTCGGCGTGGATGATGTTGGCGCCGAAGCGGTAGAGCTCGCCAGAGACGGTGGCGACGAGTCCTTTCTGGTCGGGGCAGGTAATCAACAGCACTGCGGAGCTTTCGTTCGTTGTCGGCACTTCTCAAACCTTCAAGGAAAATTTGGAGATTATCGGCGCAGCCGGTCACGAACCTCGGGCCGCACCAGATAAAGAAAGAAGACCAGCGCAAAGAGGCCCTGCACCACAAAAGGCGGTGCGTGCGAGATGCGGAAGTACATCACGTTTCCCAGAAAGAGCGTGAGGCATCCGCCCAACACCAGCGCCCATCCCCAGCGCCTGAGCTGTAGCAGGCCGAAGACTCCGGCAGCGAGCAGGGTGCAGATTGCCAGCACGCCATATTTGCTTGGCCCCTGCCCGAAGGTGCCGCGCAGCGCAGCAAAGGCATTCAACATGGTCATCAGCAGCATGAACATGCAGATGCCCGCAACGCCGGGGAGCATGCCGCCGGCCTTCTTCTGAAGTCGTTTGATCTCTTCCTGGTCGCTCATAGGGTGTGCAGGTATGCCAGCAGATCGTCGAGATCCTGCTGGTCGATCACGTTAGCCTGTGCAGGCATCATATTCCTTCCACGCAGAATCGTCGCCGAGACGCGCTCATCGGTCGCTGCTGCTCCGCTGGGGAGATATTGCTTCTTGAAGATGCCGCGCAGCGCAGGGCCGGTCATGGGAGTGTTGGTGCGGTCGCTGTGGCAGACCAGACAGTGCGCCTGATAGACAGCATGGCCTCGCATCTGCTGCGCATTCAACTGCTCGAGCGGCGTGGGCGGAGGAATCGACTTGCAGCCGGTCACCAGACAGGCCAGCAGAAGGGCAAAACAGATTCGCATCATTGCTCTTTTATTCTCTCACCCTAGCCACGCACCGACTGCACCAGTAGCAACACGGCAATGCCCATAAGCCCCACATAGACGAAGCGGAGAAAGCCTTCTCCATGCATTCTGTGATTCAGCCACCGACCCAGCCAGACAGCAGGGAACAGCACGGGGAGCGAAATCAGGAAGTAGTGCGTCACCTCGTGCGTCCAGAGACCACCGATCCAGTAGCCGATCATGCCGACAATGCTGGCCGGAAGAAAGTATCCCTGCAGGGTGGCGCGAAAGTGCTGCGCCGACCAGCGACGCATGGCTCCATAGACGACCAGAGGCGGACCGTTCATGCCATAAGCTCCGCCCAGCACCCCGGCAAAAAAGCCGCAGCCCAGCAGCCAGACCTTGCTGTCGGACTTGAGCTCGGGCGGGCGGCGTCCGATGAGGGAGTAGAGCGCGAAGGCGAGGATAATGATCGCGAGTGCGATCTTGACTGCCTTCTGATGCGTACTGGCCAGCAGCATCAGCCCAACCGGAATGCCGAGCAGCGTGGAGCCGAAGAGCCAGCCTGTACTGCGCACGTGAATTCTGCGCCAGTCCTGCGCAACCACGATGGCAGCAATGGTGATGGATGCCAGCACCGCGAGCGGCGCAGCCACTTTTACCGGAAGGTAGAGTGCAAGCAGTGGCACCGCAAACAAGGCCTCGCCGAATCCAAAGGCCGAACGAATCAGCGTTGCGAGAAAAAGAACGGCCAGAACGACAGCCGTGGTGTGATGCATCAGTTCTCCGCCGCGATCAACCCCACAATCTTGTCCATCGCTACACGATCAGCGGCGGTTCCGGGTGAATGCGCACTTACCATGATAGTGAAGATCACGGTCTTTCCGCTGGCGCAGTCGAGATATCCACTCAACGCGCGCGCCTCGCTGAGTGTTCCTGTCTTGGCGAAGACACGATCCTTCAGCGGAGCCTTACCAAAGCGACCTACCAGCGAGCCATCCTCACCGCCCACCGGCAGGGTGCTTTTCCATTGCTGAAACCAGGGCTGCGTCGTCGCAAACTGCAACAGACGCACTGTCGCCCGGGGGCTGACGAGGTCATGGCCGCTCAAGCCTGAGCCGTCGTAGAAGACGAAGTCATCGGGATCGAGCCCGGCGCGCGCAGTCAGAAATGCGCGAATGACACGTGCCCCGGCAACGGTCGAGCCATCGTTGAGAACCGCGACGCCGAGGTTGTGCAGAAACATCTCCGCGTGAAGGTTCTGGCTGATCTTGTTCGTCACCATCATGTCTTCGATAACGGTAGGCGAGGTGTGCCGCGCCCATGGATTCGCATACTCCTGCTGAAGCACATCGCAGTGGCTCAGGCAGCCGATCGGACCCGTGGGAGGCGGATAGGTCCGGTTCCAGTCCATCGCCAGAACAGGTTCGTGCGATGCCTGGTAGAAGCCACGCGAGTCGCTGAGAGGACGATGCCTCGCTCGCGCCACGCCCGTTACAAGAATTCCGCGGACCTCGAGCATCGACTTGAGCGCCGCCGCAGCGTACTCCGCAGGATCGTGAATGGCAACCTGTTCTTCATCGGGATGAGCATCCACCGCAATCGATCCGTAAATGCGAAGCTGCTTCGATCCCAGCGGAAGCTCCATCTGGACGTGTGCTCCGCTCCTTGCTGCGCTGGTCGTCAGCCCGGCTGTATCCACGGTGTAATACGGGTTGATGGGATCGATGGTCACCGATGGCGGCTTGCCGGGAGCATCTCCCGGTGAGACTGTAACTTTTAGCTGATTGTCGTTGATGGTCAGCGCCGAGACCGGGGCACCGTATCCCCAGACAGTGTCGTCGATCGACCAATCATTCGCGTACGGTTCCCACGGATAGAGCGTATCGTCGCCGACGATGTCGCCGTTCACCGCCTTCAGTCCGGTCTTCGCAATCTGGTCGGCCATCTCTTCGAGATAGCGCAATGGGGGCGGTCCTGGAGGCGCAGGCTGACCCGGCGCGAGATGCGGCCGCTGCGCTGGAGGAACATAAGGAATCTCACGGCCCGAGAGATTTGCGTCTCCTGCGCCCACCAGGACTACGTCGCCGACAAACCGGCCCGGAGTGCTGAATACGCCCTCGCCGATCACCTTCGTCTCAAAGGTTGTCGCCGGACCCAGCAACGCCATCGCGGCGGAGGTAGTGAACATCTTGGTATTGCTCGCAGGCTGAAAGAGCTGGCCTTCGTTCAACGAATAGAGCGTTCTTCCCTCCAGGGTCGACACCTTGATGCCCCAGTGCGCCCGCGCCACGTCAGGCTCAGCCAGTACTTCGTCAATCCTGCGAGCGAGCTTTGACTCTTCGGCTGCTTTGTCTGCCTTCTTTACGGGGTCCATGAGGGCGGTATGGGTCTGCGCCGGAAGAAGGCCCGCAGACACGATCAGGGAAACTCCCAGAGCCGCCACGCCAGAGATTGTCTTCATATTCGCGAAGTCTAGCACTCTCCGCGCCCCTTACCAGCCTCGAAATCTCCTAAAATCACCGTATGCCTCTAGCCCCGCGCCCACTCTACGACTGGCGGCTTCGCACACGCACTCTTGCTCTCGGACGCGAGACACTGGTGATGGGCATCCTCAACGTTACGCCCGACTCTTTCTCCGACGGCGGGCACTTCTACACTCCCGATGAGGCTCCGCAACGAGCGCTTGAACATGCGCTCTTCATGCTCGACCACGGCGCGGGAGCCATCGACCTTGGTGGGGAATCAACCCGGCCAGGCTCGACACAGCTTTCACCGGACGAAGAGCAGGCACGGGTTCTGCCAGTTCTGGAGGCGATCCTTCGTGAGCGACCCGCCGCCATCCTCTCCATCGACACCTTTCACGCCTCAACAGCAGAACGCGCCGTGGAGGCTGGGGCCGAGATCGTCAACGACGTCAGCGGGCATCTCTGGGACACTGCGATGAGCGCTGCCTGTGCACGTCTTGGCTGCGGAGCGATCCTGATGCATACGCGAGGCACGCCTGCAGAGTGGCGTTCGTTGTCTCCGCTGGCCGAAGACGAGGTGGTTCCGCTGGTCTTCAGCGGGCTGGAAGAACGCGTCGCCGTCGTAGAGACAGCGGGTGTTCCACGCGAGGGCATCGTCATCGATCCCGGCCTTGGATTCGGCAAGCGCCACGACGAGAATTATCCTCTGCTGGCGCACCTGGAGGCGCTGCAACATCTCGATCTGCCTGTTATGATCGGAGCTTCGCGCAAGAGTTTTCTTGGCCACACCCTGGGCCTTGCGCCTCATCTCACCGCGATCTATGAAGGACATTCAGCGCCGGCGGAGGCACGCGGGAACGCCACGACCGCGGCGAATGTAGCTTCCATCTTGATGGGGGCCCACATCCTTCGCGTTCACGATGTGCAGCCTGCAACTGAAGCCGCCGCCATAGCCGACCGTATTCTGCTCAGCATTTGAGATCGACCGTGGCGGCCATCGCCATTTTCAGGCGATCTTTTGAACCCGCTTCGACGTGCCTCGCTTCTCTAGCACGTATCCAGTTGGATGCAGGTCGATGCGGAAGAATCACTCCAAAAACCTGTTCAAAAATGGCGGTTAAAAGGTTGTCGCCGCTCGCCACATTTTGATGAACTTTGTTCGCTTACTCAGGGCTGCTGATAGTAGCCCTGCAGCGTTCGCGCTGTCAGGCCCGGCTTGGCCAATTGAACGTCGATGCCGTGATATTCGTTTGGATGATCTGCAGGCGGCGGACCGTAGGTGAGCTCGTAATAAACATTCGCATCGGCCAAGCAACGGTCGAGGAGAATGCCGATGTCATTAGAGCTCACCGCAAGACCGCCTGTCTGCACCGCAAAGACCTGCAGGCCAACGTTGCCCAGCACAGCATCCCACGGCTTGGTCACCCCCTTCAAAAAGCTTTCGTAATAGGTGGTGCGCAGCAAAGGCTCGTTGGCTCCCCAACCGTTAATTGCATAGAGCGTAATTCGCGCGTTGCGAAGGTCATCGGAGACCTGCACGATGCTCGCAAAGATGCGCTCATGCTGCTGACGGCTCAGCTGAACATTTGGTCCGGTCAGCAGCGGCCATCCGGGAGAGGCCCACAGAACCAGCTTTCGGCCCGGCTTGGTGCCCTCTCGCAGCGCAAACTGATGAAGAGCATTCAACGAAAGATTCAGCCGATCCTCAGCTCCATAAAACCCTGTGGATCGCCGCAGTGTGCGCAGCCTCACTTCATAGCTGTCAAGAACTTTGCTCAACGCAACCCCATCGGTCGACGGCGTCGGCTGAATCTGCATACCGTCTTCGGTAAGAAGCGCAACCGAGGTGGGATGCGCAAGTCGCTCGCCATGGGCCTTCAGATATTTCTCGATCTGATCCCGCTCTGAAGACACTGCGAAGAAAGGCGCATTAATTGCATCGAGGACGATCACCACCTCAACCGGAGCCTTACTGCCGCCGAGCGCAGCGAACGACGTCACCTTTTGCGGAGCCTTGTTGTCGAGCACCTTGAAGTCCTCCAGACCGAGGCTTTCCACCGGCGCATTGCCCGACTTCGGCGCAACGACCACATCAAGGTAGATCTTTCCGATCGGTTGAGGTTTGGGGGCTTCGTCCTGTTGAGCCATGGCGAGAGAGGCCCAAGGCAGAGTCGCGAAAAGAGCAAGTGCAAGAGACCGCTTCGCAAAGGACATACATCTCTTCTTTCTTCGGGTCTTCCGCCCGATCACTGCTAGAAAGATAGACGTACAGCTCAGGGCCAAGGACTCTTTTCTCTTCGTATTTCACAGGTAGCACTTCTTCCCTGATTCCACTAGATTGGCTTGCATGCCGATTACACGCAGGCGTCTTCTGGCCAGCTCTGCCCTGGCCGCAGGTTCTTCTCTCTTGCCTCGCACCATGAACGCCTTCCAGGCCGGGGCTCCAGCCGGTGCGCCCGACGCTTACGCCACTCCCCAACCCGGCCTGAACGGTCCGGTGCAGCCTAGCTGGGAGTCGTTGCGCGATACCTACACTCTGCCCACGTGGTTTCATCAGGCGAAGTTCGGCATCTTCATTCATTGGGGTCTCTATTCGATTCCCGCGCACAACAACGAATGGTACGAACGCCACATGTATCACGATCCCGATGGCATCGCATGGCACACCCAGCACTATGGACTGCCTGATAAGTTCGGCTACAAAGAGTTCATCCCGCTCTTCAAGCCTGTTAACTATCACGCCGATGAGTGGATCTCTCTCTTCCAGCGCGCAGGGGCACGATACGTCGTTCCCGTAGCCGAGCACCACGACGGCTTCCCCATGTACCGCTCCGAGCTGACTCCATGGTGCGCAGGCCGCATGGGTCCGAAGCGTGACCTGACCGGCGAGTTGTGCACGGCGGCCCGCAAGCAAAACTTCATCTTCGGAGTCTCCTCGCACCGCATGGAACACGCCTACTTCGCCTATCCGGCAAAGGGCCTGGCGAACGATCAGTTCGATCCAAAGTATGCGGGATTCTACGGGCCTCCCATCGATCAGCCCTTCAACAGCTCCAACAACTCGAAGCCCTTTCAGCTCGACTGGCTCGCGCGCGTGCAGGAGATCGTCGATAAGTTCGAGCCGCAGATGCTGTACTTCGACAACGGTGTGAATCCGCGCGCCTATGACGAGGTGAAGCTTCGCGCCGCCGCGTATCTCTACAACCGCGCCCACGAACGCGGCTACCAGACCACGCTCGCCACGAAGGACGACGCCTTTCTCTACGCCACCGTGCAGGACTTCGAAGGGACGCACCATGCGCCGAAGTGGCCCTTCGCCGGGCCGTG
Source organism: Edaphobacter sp. (assembly GCA_035492215.1). Lineage (GTDB taxonomy): Bacteria > Acidobacteriota > Terriglobia > Terriglobales > Acidobacteriaceae > Edaphobacter. Next base: position 10,226 of record DATJJJ010000072.1, read on the forward strand.
GCAGTGCGATACTCCGATCGGCAATTCGTGGGGATACATCGAGGGCCTGAAGGTTGCGAGCGGTCTGTCGCTCATCCACCAGATGATGGCGGTTGCAAGCTGCGGTGGCAATCTACTGCTGAATATCTCTCCGAAAGGAGACGGCTCCATCCCTGAAGATCAACAGAGATCGCTCCTGGAGTTAGGGGAATGGCTGCGCGAGAACTCCGAAGCCATCTATGGTTCGCGAGCGTGGATCGTTCCCGGCGAAGGTCCCGGTGTCCCCGCAACGCCCAACGGCGACTGGAAGGGACGCTCCACAGCGATTCTCGACTGGCCGCACGTGAAATCGGAGGCCGAGAAGCCATATGGTGAGGCTGACTTCCGTTTCACGGTGAACAAGGGCAATCTCTACGCCATCGGCTACAAATATCCAACCGGCGAGGCCACGCTGAAGTCTCTTTCCAGCTCAAAGGCGAAGGTGGAACGCGTCACGCTGCTGGGCGAGCATAGTCAGCGCGTCAAATTTCAGCAAACCTCAGACGCTCTGGTCTGCACGCTTCCACCACGATCAGGCTTGAGTGATCGGCCCTACGTTCTGAAGATCGAAGGCACGATCCCCATCGGTCTTTAGGAGATCTCAACCTCACTCCGGCCACCTTTAATGTTGAGCGCCCACCGGTGCATCCGCGAGAAGACACTCACCGCGGCCCACGTGGACACTAAGGGCAGCAAGGATGCGAACCAGAAAATATTTGAGTTCCCCTGAATCCCCAGGATTCCGTGAAAGTCACTGATCCTGAAAAGAACGACCTCAAAAAGCGTCACGATCAGATAACTCACAAATCCGATTTCTACTGTCACGGCCAAGACGCACATCCTTCTTCGATTTTCCTGATTCTTGATCGAAACAACCATCAGGACTCCGCATAAGCCGATCGAAAAGAGAAAAGCGGGGAGTTGGCTCCAGCTCACCACAACAGCCATGACTAAACCTGCCCACAGGAACGCCAACTGCGCTCCTCTGTCTCGAATGCCGTAGCGGATCGCGGCGAAGATCGAGGTGATCCAGAGAAAGGCATCGATCTCAAGGGCTGCAAGAAGAACCGTCATCCAGGACGGCTGTGGGCGATGCCGCGCGATTGCTCTCGCAACAACGAAGGTCAGTTCTCCAAAGATTCGCGTCGCCAGATAAGAAACAACGATCAGGGCCACGAGCCATCGCCAGCAGAGCCTTGCAACAAACATAGCTAAGGAAGACCAGAACCATAAGCTGCCCTTTTGCGGCCTCAGTTCTTCAAGATCTCCCACCAGCGTGGCCGCCTTTGCAGGCGAGGTAAACCGGCGCACCATCCATTCGGCCAAACGAGAGCTATGCATTCGTGCCTCCGAGCAGATTCAATCCTTTTAACAAACTCTGATAGGCCCTCTGCGCATGAATCAGAGATCTGCGCCCATCCTCGGTCACCGCAAAATATCGCTTGGGCCTGCCACCCCGTTGCCGCGTCGCCTCTCCCAGCCAGGAACGAACGAGGCCCTTTTCCTCCATGCGATCCAGAGCGGTGTATAGCGCGCCCGGGGCAGGCTCTCGATGGGTGCAGGCAAGAATCTCAGCCCGGATGCTGACTCCATAGGCCTTGTCGTCAAGGCGAAGAATGGCCAGCAGCACGATCTGCTCGAACTCTCCCAGCGGGTTGGGGCGTGATGTCATTTAAACTGCAATGTAGTTTATTTGTCTTTCGGAGTCTAGTCCTCGGAAGAAAGCGCCGTCTTTTGCGTGCTTTCGCCCCCGGGCACTTCACCGTAGATCACCTCAAGCAGCTCTGCCGCAAGGCGGTGCAAGGGACGGAGCAAGGGAACTCCGGCTATCTTCAGAGTGACCAGGATCATCTTCAGCGTCTTCTCATACAGAATCATGGTTCGTCGTTGATCTTTGCTGTGGTCATAGACCCAGAAGAGAATCAGGCCCATCTGATACATCCAGAGCAGACGAGGAAGATAAGGCTTGATATTGGCGGGCAGCCTCACCTTCGAGTCCATCACGGCCCGCGAGAAAAATTGAATATCAACCTCGCGAATCGAAGCCGTTTCCTTGCTGAAGGGGGAGAGAGGGTGATCCGGATCGGCATGGGCCGATAAAGCTCCCAGCAACTTTCGATTTGGACCGAAGCATTCGAACTTCGTCGAGATGATTGTGCGTAGACGATCCTCGAGAGTCTTGCTCTTCTCCAGTCCGGCATCGATCTGCGGGCCCATCTGGCCCTGCGAGCGTTCGTAAAAAGCCATCACGATGGCTTCTTTCGATTCGAAGTAGTAGTAGGCTGCGCCCGCAGCCACGCCTGCGGCTGCTGCGATCTCGCGAATCGTCGCATGCTCGAAGCCGCGCTCGCGGAAGACGTCCAGCGCGGCTTCGAGAATTCGGGTTCGTGTCTCTTCTGATTTCTTTGTCTTCATGCGTTAGGGTTTCATCTTAGCTCTGACGATCTTGCAAACCGAGTGACGCCGCCGCGACGCCATACTGCCAGCACCAGCAAATCGAAGGTGAACACCAGACCCAGCAACATAAGACCGAAGCCCAGCTTCATGGTCTCCATGTCGATAAATTGCTGCGGTTTGGTCATGTAATCGCTGCTGATCAGCGTTATCGCCAGATATCCAACACCTACGACACATAGTCCCGCCACCAGAAGGCGATTCAACCAGCCAGGATCGCCCGAAGCCCCGGCATTGACCCTCCCCGCCAGATAAAGGACACGGGCTATGAACAGTGTGATTACCAGCATTAGCAACGGATAGCTGCAATAGTAGAGCGCGTAATAGTCCTTCATGGGTCTGCTCCTTCCTCAAAGACCGTTGGAGTTACCGGTGGACGTTCAAGCCATAGGCCGGGCCTGCAGGCTGTGTGGAACGATGACGCATCTTTGCAAAGACCAGGATGTTGAAGAAGTGCATCGCCCCGAGGATCAGCAGCACGACACCGATCTTGGTGCTCTCCAACTCAATGGCCTCGCGCAGAGTTGCAAGAGGTGCGTTGGTGCTCAAGGCCAGGGCAATGTATCCGATATTGATCAGGTAGAAGCCGACCACCAGCAGATGGTTTACAGAATCGGCCAGCTCAGCGTTGCCGTGAAAGGCTTCGATCAGAAAGACACGGCCGTTTTTGTGTAACGTCTTTGCGACCCATACGGTGAGAGCGACGCTGATGGTGAGGTAGACGAAATAGCAGGCTGCGACGTTCATTTCCTTGCCTCCTTCTTCTTTTGAACACGTTCAAAAAACAAATCCACCTAATAGATACCAGAAACAGTCACGGCGTTGTAGTTTTTTTGAACATGATCAAAAAAATATGGGGGACCACCTCTTATTCCACCTCTTTCCGGTTTCCACATTCCTTCGAGTTGGCGAGAGTGCTATGCTTTGGCGAAGGAAATACGAATGTTGACCATCCTGATTGCCATCCAGATCGTGACCCTGCTTTTGATTGTTCTGCTGTTTGTTCGTAAAACGCAGGCCGCTATCGATCCGCGCATGGCGCTGATTCCCGATCAGCTCACGCGGCTCGACGCCCGTGGGCAGGCCCTCGATGAGCACATCCGCAGCTCCTTCACCCAGATGCGCAACGACATCGCCACCGAGGCCCAACGCACGCGCGAGACCAGCGCTGCCGACTTCGCCTCACTCCGCACAGAGGTGACCCGCAACATCGCGGATCTCAGCCAGCTTTTACAGAACGGGCTGGGAGAGTTTCGTGACGACAACCGGAACTCCGACAATCTGCTCCGCAAGGCCGTGCAGGAACAGATGGAGGCCATGGCGCAGCGCATCTCGTCCTTTACCGCCGACACAAATCGTCAGCACGTGGAGCTACGCGAATCGCTCAACCAGAAGCTCAACGACCTGACCACCAGCAACACGGGGCATCAGAACCAGCTGCGGGCTGCCGTGGAAGACCGCCTGGACAAACTCAACACCTCCAACACGGCCAAGCTCGAAGAGATGCGCGTCACCGTGGACGAGAAGTTACAGACGACGCTTCACACCCGGCTGACCGAGAGCTTTGGCCAGGTGACCGATCAGCTCAACAAGGTCCACACCGGTCTGGGCGAGATGACCAAGCTGTCGGACGGCGTCAACGACCTGAGCCGCATCTTTACCAACGTCAAATCGCGCGGCGGCTTTGCCGAGGTGCAACTGGGTATGCTGCTCGAGCAGATGCTGGCCCCCAGCCAGTTCGTTCGGAACGCCAAGGTGAAACCGGGCTCGCAGGAAGTAGTCGAGTTCGCCGTCCGCTTTCCGGGGCACTCCGGCGAGACCCTTCTGCCCATCGACGCGAAGTTTCCTCGTGAGGACTGGGAGAGGCTGGAGTCCGCCTACGAGAGCAACAGCCCCGAGCTGATCGCTGCGGCGGGCAAGGCGTTCGAGTCGGCCATTCGCACCGAGGGCGACCGCATCTGCTCGAAGTACATTAATCCGCCGCTTACCACACCTCACGCCATCATGTTTCTGCCCACCGAGGGCCTTTATGCCGAGGTGATGCGACGCGACGCTCTGCAGGCGGAGATTCAGTCGCGGTGCAGAGTCACGATCGCCGGGCCGAGCACGCTGTCCGCCATTCTGACCAGCTTCCAGATGGGCTTCCACATGCTCGCCATTCAGGAAAAATGCGACGAGGTATGGAAGGTGTTGGAGGCGGCTAAAAAAGAGTTTGGCAACTTTGAGGTGCTGATGACCAAGATGGATAAGCAGGTGGGTACGGTACAGAGCACCATCCATCAGCTTGGGATCCGCACTCGCGCCATTAACAAGGCTCTTCGCGAAGTCAGCGAGACGGATAAATCGCTACCCGGCGCACAGCTGATCGACTTCGATCAGGCCGCTTGAATCACCACATTTCTCGCAGCCTCGGGCGAGGATGATTGACAAAAGTTTTTCCCTCTGATTTTCCATTGCCCCGGTTTGCTTTACACTCTGCTAGGCCCTCAGTATGCTTGAGATTGGCTTGCGCGGGGGCCGGGTGCTACGCGTACCGAAACGGTTTTGACCCTAAGAGATATAGGAGAACGACATGGCAGCAGTTGATGAAAAGGTAAAACAGATTATTGTCGAGCAGCTTCAGGTGGATGAGGCTGAAGTCACCCCGGGTGCCAGCTTTCAGGAGGACCTCGGTGCCGACTCTCTCGACGTAGTCGAGCTCGTCATGCAGTTCGAAGAGGCCTTCGATATCCAGATTCCCGATGAAGATGCCGAGAAGATCAAGACAGTCAAAGACGCCATCGACTACATCGAGAAGAACCAGAAAGCGAAGTAATCATGCTTGAGCGTCGCGTTGTCGTAACCGGCCTCGGACTCATCTGCGGGGTCGGACATACCGCGTCTGAAGTCTGGGACGGTTTGTTAGCCGGCAAGAGCGGAATGGCCGAGATCACCGCATTCGATCTCACCGGACATCCCGTGCGTTTTGCGGCCGAGGTGAAGAACTTCGATCCGCTTAAGTTCGTTGATAAGAAAGAGGCCCGCAAGATGGGCCGCTTTATCCACTTCGCTCTGGCAGCTTCAGACGAAGCCATGAAACACTCCGGCCTGACCGTCACCGATGACATCGCCGATCGCGTCGGCGTCCACATCGGCTCGGGCATCGGCGGATTCGACGTGATCGAGCGCGAGCACTCGGCGATGCTTGCCGGAGGCCCACGTAAGATCTCACCGTTCTTCATTCCAGGTTCGATCGTCAATCTTGCTGCCGGCCACGTCTCCATCCGCTACAACGCGAAGGGACCGAACGAGGCTACCGCCACGGCCTGCACCACCAGCGCGCACTCCATCGGCGATGCCTACCGCATCATCCAGCGCGGCGACGCCGACGTGATGCTTGCGGGAGGTACTGAAGCCGCTATCACACCCATGGGCGTAGGCGGATTCGCGGCCATGAAGGCGCTCTCCACCCGTAATGACGACCCCACGCACGCCTGCCGCCCCTTCGACAGGGATCGCGACGGCTTCGTGGTAGGCGAAGGAGCGGGAATCCTCATCCTTGAGGAGCTGGAGTTCGCCAAGGCGCGCGGAGCGAAGATCCTTGCCGAGATCATCGGCTATGGCATGAGCGCCGACGCCTTTCACATGACCGGTATGGCTCCTGAGGGCGAGGGCTGTTACCGCTCCATGAATCACGCTCTGAAGTCTGCCAATCTTTCGCCGGACAAGATTGACTATGTCAACGCGCACGCAACCTCCACTCCGCTCGGCGATGCGCTGGAGTCGAAGGCGATCGAGAATGTCTTCGGCGAGCGCGCCAAGAACGGAACCCTGCTGGTCAGCTCGACCAAGTCCATGACGGGCCACCTGCTGGGCGGCGCCGGCGGACTCGAGGCAGGCATCACCATCATGGCCATGCAGAACCAGATCGCTCCTCCCACCATGAACCTGGTGGAGGCCGATCCGGAGTGCCGCCTGAACTACGTGCCCAATAAGCCGCAGCCGACGAAGATCGACTACGCTCTTTCGAACTCCTTCGGGTTCGGTGGAACGAACGGATCGCTGGTCTTCAAGCGCTGGACAGAGTAGCCCACAACACTTCAATCCAAACAAAGGAGGAGGCGTTCGCGCCTCCTCCTTGTTTTCTACTGCCGAGCCGTTAGCTGGTCGCGACCGAGATGCCCGCCAGCACGATCATCCCGAAGAGCCACCAGCCAATCACAACCACCGCGGCCTTGGCGCGAGGTACCTTGGCTACGATAGCCGTGCCAATCACCAGCAGGGCCAGAACCCACAGCCCGATCACGTCGAAGAATCCGAGGACAGTTTTCAGCCACGGCGCCGAATCCTGCATGTAGTACGCAAGGTTCGTTCCTATGGGGTTCTGCATGTTGTAGCTGTCGGTGTTGACGCCAGCCAGCAGCAGCACAATCGAGAGCACGCCGGTGATCAACCTGGGCAGCGAGGCGTACATCCATACGGCAAACATCTGTTTGTAGGTCGTCTGTGCGCCGAGACCGAAGTTGAAGGTCGCCCAGTAGAGCAACGCCGCAATGGCGACAAAGATGAGTACGATCAGGAATGAGCCGTAGCTGGAAAAACGGTAGCCCTTCTCCATGCCCTGCAGCTGCGTCGCCTTCTGCTCCGCTGTCAGGTTATTGAACCGGTCGGCCTGCTTGGGATTCTGTTGAATCTGAACCTCAGCAACTCTGGCAAACCCCACCGTCTTATCTATGGTGATCGTCGATCCCAGCATCATGATCAGGATCAGCGCAAACGGCAACCACCAGCTGGCGTTGCGCAAAATATCGGTGAAGGTCTTCGAGGGCGCGACGAAGACGTCGACCACGCGTTCCACCTCGCTCAATCCAGCGCCCTGGCTGCTTGTAAGGGTCTCCTCGGTCATCCATCGCTCCTGTCGGAAGCCTCTAATAAGGCTCGAAAGATTTGCGAGGATTGTAGACTGCAACGTTTTACGCGGAAACAAAATTCGGCCACTTACTGGTGCCGCAGTGCCACCGCGGGATCTACTTTCGCCGCCGATCGTGCCGGAATCGCAGCGGCCAATAGACCGACGCACACTAGCAGAATCGTCGTCAGAAGATAGCTCACAGGATCATAGGGGCCGATGCTGAACAACAGATGCGCAAGCATGCGCGAAGCTGCCAACGAGGCAATCAGGCCAGCCAGCACTCCGCACACAATCAGCCGCAGGCTCCTGCCCACCACAAGCCGCAGAACGTTGCGGCGAGTCGCTCCCAGCGCCATGCGCACACCAATCTCCTGCCTGCGCTGCGCTACCAGAAACGCAAGCACCCCATAGAGTCCCACTACGGCCATTGCAAGCCCGGATAAGGCGAAGAAGCCGACCAGCACTGACTGGAACCGCGGCTGATCCGCCAGCCTGTTGACTCTGGTTTCCAGAGTAGTAATCTCCACAGGCAGACTGGGAGCCGCCTCGGAGATCTGAGCGCGAATCCACGGTACGATCACTCCTCTGGGAGCAGAGCTGCGAACCACAACGATCCCTGTCCGAATCCAGAATCCTTCACCGTCCGAAGTATCTGAATGATTTCGTCGAAGCTTGTAATACTCCGGTTTGTCTTCGCCTGCGAGGCCATCGTTCTTAACATCCGCCGCGACTCCCACCACCGTATACCAGGGGTTATTCGCATTGAACGGATCAAACTTTATGCGCTCCCCGAGAGCATCTTGATCCGGAAATAACGATGCCGCAAGGGTACGGCTCAATATCAACGGATGCTCGTTTGAGGTTACGTCCTGCTCGTTAAAATCCCTTCCGCGCACAATAGGAATAGCAAGGGCATGAAAGTACCCCGGCGATATCCAGCGAGACACGACCACCCTTCCTGTACTCTTGTCCGCGGGCGGTCTGCGGGCGACGACAATCGCGTCTAATCTGCGTCCATCATGGCCTCGGGCAGGAGGCAGCGAATCCGTAATCGCGACTGCACTTACTCCAGGTCCATACGTCATTCTCGTCTTTACGCCATCGAAGAATTGAAACTGGCTTTCCCTCGTCGGATAATCACGCTGCCCTAACGTGACGTTCGCGGTCACAATGTTGTCGACACGCATTCCCATCTGCTGGTTCTCAAGATTTCTAAAACTTCGAGCCAGCAACATCGCAATCGTCAGAAGAATCATGCTGGCGGCAATCTGCCCGACAACCAGCCACTGCCGCATGGAAGCTCGCGAAGTGCTCGTTTCAGAGCGGCCAGCCAGCAACTCCGCATGAGGTCGTGTCAGCGCAGAGACTAAGCCCGTGCTTACTGCACAAAACAGGGAAACGATGATCGTGAAGCTGATGACTCTCGGATCGAGACGGGCTTTGTCGATATAAGGCATTCCCGGCGGTGCAAGCGCGAGCAGAAGTTGCAGCAATCCTTCCGCAAACAGGCATGCCGTCACCACTCCTGCCATACAAAGCAATACGGACTCCGTTAGGGCCTGACGGATGAGCCTGCCTCTGCTGGCGCCTAACGCAACCCGTACAGCCAGCTCTCGCTGACGCGTTGCACTCCGCGCCACCAGCAAACCAGCGACATTCGCGCATGCGATCAGCAACACTGCGATCACCGACCAGAACAAGACCCAACCCATCAGCCGCACATTCTGCATCTGCACGTCGCGCAAAGGCACGATACTCAGATGGAAGTCCTTCCACACCGAAGAAGGAATCAGCTTCGAAGCATTTTGAAACAGCGGCTCCATCTCCGCTTTGGCCTGTTCCACGGTCATCCCCGGCTTCAGCCGCGCGAAGGCTCTTCTGGGGCTTCCAAATCCACTATTCGCCTTATGGTCTGCTACTTCGTCGATGACGAGAGGAAAGATCACATCGACGTCTTCCAGCCGAGGCATCTCAAACTCCTTCGGGAGCACGCCGACCACGCGAACCGGATTTCCATCGATCTCGATGGTCTTGTTCAGAATCTCAGGGTTTAGACTGTATCGCGTGAGCCAGAGCCGATAAGAGATCAGGGCAACCTCTGGACCGCCCGGGCGTGCTTCTTCCGGCAGAAAATCGCGTCCTGCAGCTGGAATGACTCCAAAGGTAGAAAGAAAATTTCCCTCGACCTCATCACAGTACAGCTGCGACGGATTACGTTCCGTCAGGTCGCATTCCCTTGCCCCTGTGCTCTCTGAAGTGAATGCGTCGAAGGGCTTCTGGTTGTCACGCCAATCGTAGTAAAAGTTCCCCATCAGAAACGCCTGCGTCTCCAATGAATGGACCATTCCGACCGAGACAATCCGGTCCCCATGCGCATAAGGCAGAGGGCGGAACAAAATCCTGTCCACTACACTGAAGACCGCCGTCGTCGCTCCAATGCCAATCGTCAGGGTCACCAGAATCGTCAGCGTGAAAAGCGGATTGCGCCGGAAGCCGCGCAGAGCGTAGCGCACATCCTGTAGCAACCGATCCATCCAGAATCCCGGTCTGGTATCGCGGCACTCCTGCCGCGATCGCTCCACGCCTCCAAAGGCAATCCTTGCCTGCCGTCGCGCCTCATTCGGCGACATGCCCGCAGCGATATTCTCGTCGGTCAGTTGGTCCAGATGAAACGCAAGCTCCTCGTCCAGCTCCGGCTCCTCCCGGCGCAAAACAAGCCTTCGAAGACGAATCCACCAACCAGCCAGTCGACTCATCCCTTACGCCCCCTTCAGCACCAGGGAGATCGCCGTCGTCATCCGCTGCCAGTCTTCAAGCTCTTTTACCAACTGCTTCTCTCCGGCATCCGTCAGCGAATAGAACTTTGCCCGGCGATTGTTCTCCGTCTCGCCCCACTCCGCATGAATCCATCCTCTGTACTCCAGCCGATGCAATGCGGGATAGAGCGACCCTTGCCCGATCTGCAGCACGTTCTGCGACACCTGCTGGATCCTTTGTGCCAGCCCCCAGCCATGCATCGGCTCCAGAGCAAGCGATCGCAAGATCAGTAGATCCAAGGTTCCTTGCAGCAGTTCGGAAGAAGGTGGCACAGCAGATCTCCTGTCGATAGTCGACAGCAAAAGAGTGAACCCACTCTTGTCGAATGTCAAGGGAAACAAAAAAGCTTTATGAGCCGCTGTTAGACAAAAAGAGAAGCCTCCCATGCGGGAGGCTTCTCATAGAGTTTGAATCCTGGGGCTTGCAGCCTTACTTCATGGTTACGCCGCCCTGGGTCTTCTCTTCCTTCTTCTTCTCGTTTTCCTTACGAGCGCCCATGGCCTTCTGGCTCCACTCGTCCGCCTGTGCCAGATCCGCCTTGCGGGCATTGTCATCCGGGCACTCAAGGTCGGCCTTGCGGCGATAAGTCAGGTTCAGATATTGCATGGCTTCGTCGTAGGTCGGGTTGATCTGAACGGCCTTCTGGAGGTATTCCAGACCCTCGTTGACTAACTCCGTGTTTTCGTCCTTCAGCTTCTGGCAGGCGGCCTTGCTCTTCTTCACGTTGCCATTGCCGTCGTCGGTGATGCCTTCCGCGGAGAGGATCGTGGTCGCATTCTTGTACGCCTGAATCCAGTCGACGACCGCCACCGTATAGTAGGCTTCCGCGGCGTTCGGATCGATCGCGATCACCTTCTTCTGATAGTCCTTCGCTTCGGCAAACTTCTTGATGTTGAAGTTGATCGAAGCCATCTGTCGAAGAGCGGTCAGATCGTTCGGATTGCTGGAAAGAACCTCTTGGAAGCCGGAGAGAGCCTTATTGGCAAGAGCCATGTTCTCCGGCGTATCCAGGTTGGGAACGACCTGATAAGAGTAAGCGGTCGCAAGATAGAGCTTCGCATCGGCGGACGTGGGATCCAGACTGATTGCATTCTGGAAGTGGTTGACCGCTTCTTCATAACGCGCGTTCTTGAAGGCCTGCACACCTTTGACCAATTGATCACGCGACTTCAGTTTGTTGCATCCGGTAGTACTAAGCATCAGCGCCAACAAAGCAGCCGTAACCGGAATCTTTGCGGTCAATTTCATGGGACGTGATATCTCCTTCAAATAGGCGCGTATCGTCTGTGGACGTTTTCTTTGGGGTGAAGCAAAAATTAGTGCTTGCCGGTTGATTGTAATGGTAGATCGCCACCCATGACCAGAGGCGAATGACCTATTTTGCTGCAACGCTTGTTCCGTAATCGAACGATCGACAGGGCACAGCGGACAAATTTGACTGAAACCACGGAGCCACCCATCTCCCGCTTTACAACACGATCAAACGAATCGGGCGGCCGCTCTTATAGCCGATCCGCCCGAAGCAAACTTGCTGGTACGAGATTCTGACTACGACTACTGTCCTGCTTCGACCCGCGGTGTGATCAGACCAATATTGTCTACGCCTGCCTGATGACCGAAGTCGATCACCTCAGCAATCTTGCTGAAGTCCAGATCTTTATCGCCTTTTACGAACATCACCTTCTCCTGGCGGGCGGCGAAGATCTCCACCAGCTTCGGCTCGAGGTCCTGCTTGTTGAAGGCGGTGTCGTTGATCTTGTACGAAGGAGCACCTGCGCCGTTGGAGAGCACCTGCACTACGATCGTACGATCGTTCGGCTGATCCTGCGTCTTATTCTTGGGCGGCTGGGGTACCAGCGTGTCCAGACCCTTTGGAGTTACCGGCACGATGACCATGAAGATGATCAGCAGCACCAGCAGTACGTCGATCAACGGGGTCACGTTGATCTCGGATACCGCTCCACCCGAGCTTCCAGCACTCATTCCCATAGCAAACTCTCCTCAACATCTCCGGCCCTCCGCTTCGGAGGGTCCGCACTCATCTACTTCTTCGTTGTCGGGCTCTCAGGCTCTTCGCGCTTCTCGGTCAGCAGTCCAAGCTGGCTGACACCACCTGCGCGGGCGCCGTCGACTGCGTCCATCACCTTGCCATAGTTGGCGCGGGCGTCGGCACGCATGTAAACCTCTTTGTTTGTCCGATTCTCAAGCATCGAAGAGATCTTCGGTCCCAGATCATCCAGGGTTACCTGATCCCCGCCGAGAAAGGTCTTTCCGTCGCGGGTGACGGCGATCGTAATCGCGTCTTCCTTGTTGGCGTCTTCCATCACCACGGCCGAATCCGTCTTCGGCAGGTCGACGTTTACCTTGTTATTCAGCATCGGGGTGATCACCATGAAGATGATCAGCAGCACCAGCATCACGTCCACCATCGGGGTCACGTTGATGTTGGAGTTGACCTTGCTCCCCTCGTTCCTGACTGCCATCGCCATAGTTCTATACTCCGTCCGGTCTCGCCGTATTCCTTCGTCCTGCGATTGAACCCGACGATCCTGACTTTAGTCCTCGACTCCTCCGGACGCCGTGGCTTACGGCATCCGGAGGTTCGAGCTGTCATTCTCGCAGGAGGTTTCTCCGGTACTTCAATCCGCCACTTTTATAGGATGGCGGCCGAGCGCTTACCGGTGGCTCTGCTTGATGAAGTAGTCCACCAGCTCGCTGGAGCTGTTGTCCATCTCCACGTCGAAGGCCTCAACCTTGCCGGTGAAGTAGTTGAAGGTCATAACGGCCGGGATAGCGACCAGAAGACCGAACGCCGTCGTCACCAGGGCTTCCGAAATACCGCCGGCGACTGCGCCGATACCGGAGGTCTTCTGCGTAGCGATCTGCTGGAAGGCGTTCAAGATACCGACCACGGTGCCGAACAGACCGATAAACGGAGCCGTCGAACCGATCGTCGCCAGACCGCCCAGACCGCGCTTCAGCTTGGCGTGAACGATGGCCTCAGAGCGCTCGAGGGCGCGCTTGGAGCTCTCGATCTGCTCCTCGGTGATGGCGCCGCCGGAACCGAAGCTGCGGAACTCCTGCAGACCAGCGGTAACAACCTCGGCGAGGTGCGACTTCTTGGAACGGTCAGCAACCTTGATCGCCTCGTCCAGACGCCCATCCTTCAACGCACCGGCGACCTTCGGAGCAAACTCGCGGGACTGCTTGCGGGCTGCAGAGAAGTAAAGAGCGCGGTCGATGATCACGGCCAGCGACCAGATCGACATGATGAAGAGAATGATAACGACCGCACGGGCCAGATTACCCATGTTGCCCCAGAGCTGCAGGGGGCTAAATCCAACCTGCGCCTCCTGGAAAAACATCGCGAGCGAGGTGGGTACATGAGCCATATTTGTTGCGAGATGAGCGAGAATCACAGAATATTCCTCCTGATTGGAAAACTCTAAGCTTCGTATACTTCAGACCCCGACTCCTAAATAGCGGAGTCCGCAGGGCAAAATCGTTGTCGTCTCGAAGCGCCCAGACTTGCAGGCGCTCCGCGGAAAGAGCTTAGCCGCCGAAGTTGAAGTTGACCGTGATGGTGGTCTCGACCTCAGTCGGATCACCGTTCAGAATGTACGGCTTGTACTTCCACTGCCGCACCGCGTCGAGAGCCGAGGCGCGCAACATCTCCGGACCGCTGATCACTGTCAAATTCTGAATTGCTCCGGTCTTGGAGATGATGGCGTGCAGAACCACCGCTCCAGAGACGTGAGCCGCCTTCGCGATCGGAGGATAGATCGGCTTGGTCTGCGAGAGCAGGTTACCGGCAACCACACCGCTCGACACGCGGACCGGACCCTTAGGCTTCTCGACAGCCTTGACGACGGGGGCGGGGGCGGTTCCAAAACCACCCATCACGCCACCGGGAGCACCGCTACCGGAACCCATTCCGCTCATACCGGCGACACCGGCCATCTGCGGAGGAGGCGCAGCCTCTTCCTTCAACATCTTGATATCCTTCGGGATCTTCGTCGGAGCGTGCAGGCCCTGATCGATCTCCGAAACCATCTTGATCGGCTTTACGATCTGCTGCGGCGGCGGGGGCGGCGGGGGTGGCGGCGGTGGGGGCGGCGCCGTAAGCATCGCAGTCAGCGAAGTCTTAGGCAGAGCCTCGGGAAAGATCAGCGGTATCAAAATCAGAGTTGCCAGGATCGCTCCGTTGAATACAAACGTCGCAATCATCCAGTACTTGGACTTGGTCTTGATCTTGCCGCCGGATTCCATCAATGCGTCTTCAAACATGTCCAGCCTCGCGGAGAAGAGCTATTTGACTATAGACACCACGGCTTTTTGGTTTGTTCCCGATTCGGTACGTCTTTTTCGAAACTATTTTTTAAATTAATGTTTAAGCCCGCGCCCGTTTCCCTGTAGGCAGCGTCGCGCCCTTGCCGTGCTTGGTCCTCCACTCCTGATAAGCCACCAGCATCGGGGCTGCAACTGCAATCGAGGAGTAGGTTCCGATCAGAATTCCAATCACCAGCGCGAACGAAAATCCGTGCAACACCTCGCCGCCAAACAAATACAAACTCAGGCAGGTGAGGAAAGTAAGGCCCGAGGTCAGCACCGTCCGGCTCAGCGTCTGGTTGATCGACTTGTTTACGACATCGGCAAGAGGCTCCCGCCGCGAGAAAGCAAGGTTCTCCCGGATACGGTCGAAGACCACGATCGTGTCATTCATCGAGTAACCGATCAGGGTCAAGATGGCCGCGATCACCGTTAGGGATATCTCTTTATTGGTCAGGCTGAAGGCGCCGATCGTAATCAGCGTGTCGTGGAAGACCGCGACCACTGCGGCTACGCCGTAGATCAGTTCGAACCGGAACCACAGATAGATCAACATACCGATCAGCGAGTAGGTCGTCGCCAGAATGGCCTGCTTCTGCAGCTGTTTACCAGCCGTGGGTCCCACGATCTCTACCTGCTCGATGGTGGCCTTGGAGTCCTGGTAGTACTTCGACAGCGCGCTCTCCACCGCCTCACGGCCGGCATCATGGGCCTGGTCGGTCGCCGACGAGATTGGCAGGGCAATGATGACCTTGTTGGCCGCGTTCCCAGTGGGATCGCTGACCCTCTGGATCGTCGCATTGTGGACTCCGCCCTTCGCCATCGCGTCACGGATATGGTCCTCATTCGGCATCGAAGCGAACGCTACCCGGATGTGCGTTCCGCCGGTAAAGTCCACGCCCTTGGGAATGCCGTGCCAGAACAACATGCTCAGCACACCCGCCACGGAGAAGATCAGCGAAAATCCGAGGAAGAACCACTTCTTCCCCAGCCAGTCGATATTCGTGCCACGAAAAAATTCCACGCTCTTGAATCCTCAGGCGGCAGCCCTTACGGCCGCCGCAATCTCATAAAACCGAATCAACTAAATCGAAATTGCCGCGCCGCGCTCTTTGCCCTTCAGGTGGGAATCGAAGATCACACGTGAGACAAAGACCGCCGTAAACAGGTTGGCCAGAAGACCGAAGGCCAGCGTCACGGCAAAACCGCGCACCGGACCGGTTCCGAAGAGGAACAGAATCAACGCCGAAACGATCGTTGTCACGTGAGTGTCGATAATCGTGACCCAGGCGTGCGCAAACCCCTGCTGCACCGCCACTGCCGCCGACTTGCCTGCCCGCAGCTCTTCACGAATGCGCTCGAAGATCAGCACGTTCGAGTCCACGCCCATACCAATGGTCAGAATCACACCGGCGATACCCGGCAGCGTCAGCGTCGAGCCCGAAAACCCCATAAAGCCAAGCAGGATCACCAGGTTTAGCACCAGGGCAAGGTCGGCATTGATGCCCGCGCCGCGGTAGTAGATCAGCATGAAGACCATGACAGCCAGCATTCCTGCAATCGCTGCAGTCACACCCTGGCGGATCGACGCCGCTCCCAGGCTCGGGCCGACGGTGCGCGTCTCAAGGAACGAGATCGTCGCCGGAAGCGCTCCGGTCCTCAACATCAGCGAAAGATCGGCGGCCTGCTGCTTGGTAAATCCGCCCTCAATCTCGCCGCGGTCGCGGATCGCCGAGTTGATGCTCGCCACTTCCTTGACCTTGTTATCCAGCACAATCGCCATCGAGCCCGGAGTCGAGCTCGTCGAGCTATGCTCGCTGGTGTACTTATAGAAGCGGTCACCCGCCTCGGTCGTCAGACTGAAGGTAATATTCGGACGGCCGTTCTGGTCCGTCGATGGCTGCGCGTCGCGGAAGTCCGTTCCTTCCACCTCGCTCACGCGCTTCAACAACCAGACCTGCTCCGGCGCATCCGCCGAGACCGACCCGCGCATCAGCACCGAATCCGCAGGAATCACGCCGCCGTTCGCCTGCAGTGCATCCTGCTCGTTCGCAAAGGGGCCGCCCGCGACTGCATGAATCTCAAGCTTCGCCGTCGACTGGATGATCTCTTCGACGCGGCCTGGATCGGAGACGCCCGGAAGCTCTACCAGAATCTGGTTATCGCCCAGGCCATACTTCTGAATCACCGGCTCGGCCACGCCCAGCTTATCGACGCGCTCACGGATGGTCTCAATCGAGGTATCCACCGTGCGCGTGGACAGGTCGGTGACTGCCGCCTGCTTCATCGTCAGCGTCATCGTGTTGTTCGGACCGGAAGCCACATCGTAGCTGGAGTAGTTCACGCCGCCGAAGATGCCGCGGGCGTCGCCCTGCCGGTCGACCGGGATTCCGGAGACGATGATCGTCTGGGGCCGCGCCGGGTCGGTGCGCCCTGCAACTGCGCCGGCGATTCCCGCTCCCTGAAGATCGGTCTGCAGCCGGGCCGCATCACGGTCGACTGCCGAGGCAACCGCCTCATTCACGTGGACCTGCAGCACCAGGTGAGTTCCGCCCTTAAGGTCCAGGCCGAGGTGGATCCGCCGGGTGATGGATTCCTTCAGGCCGCCATGGGGAATCCCCACAATGCCATAGCAGAAGATCAACAACACCCCAATGATGAATGCCGTCTTACCGGCCAGATTCTTTCCCATCGTCTCTCTTCTTCAGGCCACAGCAGCTTTACCGGCTGCCATATCCTGCGCTTCGTCCTTATTCCTTAAATAAATCTCTTGCAGCCTGTCTCAGGCTGCCGTCTCATCGGTCGTTACCGCGGCAATTGCGCTCTTTACGAACTCAAGCTTCAAGCCGTCCGGCTGAACCCGCACAATCACGGAATCGTCTTTAACCGAGAGCACCGTTCCCCGGATTCCACCATTCGTGGTGACACGATCTCCGGACTTGACCTTCCCCAGCATCTCTTGCCATTTTTTCTGCTTCCGCTGGTTAGGAAGAATCATCAGAAAGTACAGCACAACAAAGAACAGAATCGGCAGAGCAAGCCCGCCCAGGCTTCCCAGACCGCTGCTCGGCGCACTCTGCAACCAGATTGCAAACATCTTCTCGAACTCCGTCCCCTTTTGGGTGATCAGACACCAATCCGTTTTTCCGATTCCGGCCCTTCGAATAGGCGCAAAACGGCTTGAACCGCCTACAGGCCGAAAAATGAGTGCCTAGCCCCTAAGCATCGCCGTTCGCCTGCCCCGGTGTCAAGAAAACCCGCACCATTCGCGGGCCCCATCCCGTCCATTTTTCGCCCTTATTCTTCGCTTTGCGTAACTCTGGGCCTTCCAACTCCCGCTTCCCAAAGACCTGGGTCTCTCCGAATCCACCGCTTCCGTCTCGAAAACGTCCCTCGATCCGCCCTAACCTCAAGAAAAAAAGAGTCAATCGCCCAACCCCTGCAGTCACATAGCCGGGAGAGCTCTCTATGTCGGCACTATCTTCTACCTCCGACCCCATCGCCACCCGCCGCTCCAACTTCCGCATGCTGCACGAGTCCGGCTTTTTCGTCATCCCCAACCCCTGGGATGTCGGCACAGCCCGCTATCTCCGGTCGCTCGGCTTCAAGGCACTGGCCACCACCAGTTCCGGCTTCGCCTTCTCCCGCGGGTTACCCGACGCCGACTGGGCCGTCCCCCTCAGCGCCAGCCTCGATCACATCCGTTCCATCGCCGCAGCAGTCGACATTCCCGTTAACGCCGACTTCGAATCCGGCTACGCCCACTCCCCCAATGAGGTCGCCGCCAACGTGCGCCTCTGCGTCGCCACCGGAGTCGCCGGTCTCTCCATCGAAGATGCCACCGGAGACGTCAACTCCCCGCTCTACGAACTTCCACTCGCCGTCGAGCGTATCCGCGCTGCGAAACAGGCCATCGGCAACTCCGGCGTCCTGCTTACCGCGCGGACCGAGTGCTTCCTAACAGGACATCCTGACCCGCTACGCGAATCCCTTCGCCGCCTCGAAGCCTACGCCCTCGCCGGAGCCGATGTCCTCTTCGCCCCAGGAGCCCGCACCCGCCCCGAGATCGAGGCGATCGTTAAGATAGCCGGTCCTCGACCGGTCAACGTGCTCGTTTCCTCCAGCGCCCCACTCTCCCTTGCCCAGCTCGAACAGCTTGGCGTCCGCCGCGTCAGCACCGGCTCGGCCCTCGCTCGTGCTGCCTGGACCGGCTTTATTCACGCCGCCCTCGGCATCGCCCGCGAACACACCATGGCCGGGCTCGACGACATCACTCCTTACGACGAGATCAACGGCTTCTTCCGCAAAGACCGCGCCAACATCGCCATCGCGGAAGCTGGCTGAACTCGCTCAGAGATGACCAAAAGAAAAGGCGTGGCTGAACTCCATCCACGCCCAGTTTTTGCCCTCAATCTGCCTATGCCGTCTCGAGCACAGCCAGTTCCATCCTGCTGAGTGTCTCTTGATCGCCGATGACCTCGGCCTCCACAATCTTTCCTTCAGCAAACCGGAACCGCAGCACCCGCATCAGGCGTCCCTTCGGAGCCAGCACGATGCCCGGCACACCATCCACCAGCATCGGCCGGATAAATCGCGCCATCCGCGTAAAGGCCACCGCCTGGCGAGCCCAGTTCTCCGCACCGCGAACCTCGCGCTGTCCGCTGGCCCCCGGCTGTACCGACGAGAACTCGTCGATATGGATCACAAACTCCGGATCCAGCACCGCAACCAGACCGTTTACATCTCCCGCGCGCAACGCCGCCAAAAAACGGTTCACCGCATCGCGTTGCTCATCCAGCTCTTCGCGACCCATGGTCGTGGCGCCTTGCACTCTCTTTCTCGCACGGCTCGCCAGCTGCCTCGCCGCCATCGGCGACTTACCCACAATGCCGCCGATCTCCTCAAACGGAATCGCAAATAGATCATGCAGCACAAAGGCCAGCCGCTCCGCCGGACTCAGGCGATCCAGCACCACCAGCAGCGCCAGCCCCACCGCATCGGCCATCATCGCCTCCTGCTCCGGGTCGGTTCGTTCATCGTGCGAGACCGGCGGCGCCGCCTGTGTCTCCAGTGATTCCTCCCGCCGCGACTTCCGCGACCGCAACACATCCAGGCACACCCGGCTGACCACCGTCGTCAGCCACGCATTAAGATTCTCGATTCCATCGGAATCGGAGCGGCTCAGCCGTAGCCACGCCTCCTGCACGGCATCGTCCGCCTCGCTCACCGAGCCCAGCATCCGGTATGCCACGCCACGCAGACGATCCCGATTCTCCTCAAACCTTACCGCCAGCCAATCCTGTCCCTGCACGTCTCGCTCCTTCAGAACCTCTTCGCGATTTGATCTTGATACAGTTACAAATTCTTACGAGCTCGCCTATACGGCCTTCACCGCAGCTCCCACGGCAATTGCTCTGTCTTCGCCAACCCCTCCGACCCCGGCCAGCACACGGTCTTTAGGTCGCAGCGCCCATGACACCACATTCAGTATGGCCAACACCACCGGCGAAGCGATATGCCCCCACTCTCCGCACACTGCATGGGAGATCGCGGCTCCCGTCAACAGAAAGAAGATCCCCGCATACGCCCACTCCTTCAGCAACGGCAAACCCGGCCATACCAGCGTCAGTCCACCCAGAATCTTCCACATGCCAAGAATCGTCAGCAGATAGAGCGGATATCCGAGACTCTGCAGTCCAGTGGCTACCGGCTGCAAGCGCATCATCTGCCCTACACCTCCCGACAACAAAGCAAACGCAACAAGAACCGTCGCAATCCAGTACGTCGTCTTTTTCTTCATCTCGAAACTCCTTTTCGTTCGGAGCTGTCACATCATGCTGTTTTGCTCCGTCATGGTGATGACGAACCACTCTGGCCCAATGTGACAGCGGGGTGCGGAAGTCTTTGGTTCGCTTCAACTGCTCGAAGGAGAAGGTCCATGAAATCCAGACTCGAAAATCCCGCCATGCTGCTTCCCGAAGCCATGCAGGCCCTCATGGCGGTCGGCGCCGCCGCACGTCAGGACAATGGCGTCCCCGCCACCACCCTTAACCTCATCTATCTCCGCGCCAGCCAGATCAACGGCTGCAGTGTCTGCGTCGATATGCACGCCCGCACCCTGCGGCAGGCCGGCGAAACCGACGAACGCATTATCTCCATCGGCGCATGGCGGGATGCCCCATACTTCACTGAGCCTGAGCGCGCCGCTCTCGCCCTCACCGAGTACACCACTCGCCTCAGCGACCGTTCCGACCCCGTTCCCGACGACATCTGGTTCGAAGCCGCGCAGCACTACGACGAGAAGGCGTTAGCCGCCCTTACGCTCAACATCGCCCTCATCAACTTCTGGAATCGGATGAATGTTCCGACCCGTCAGGTTGCAGGCGAATGGCTCAAGTCTGCCGCGGCGCAGAAATGGATGAAAGAAAACGCCGCAGCCGCACACTAAACCCCAACACAAAAGCGGCCATTCTCACCAGGGTGGCCGCTTCCGTCCTCCAATCTGCATCTCACCCAAGGATGAAGCAGGAGGTCCTTCACACCTCTATCCCGGCCCGGCTCGACCGTCTCCCCTGGTCGCGATGGCATTGGCTTATCGTCACCGGCCTCGGCATCACCTGGGTCCTCGACGGACTTGAGGTCACGCTCGCAGGAACCATCGGCGGCATCCTCAAACAAGCCCTCGGCATGACCGACTCCGAGGTCGGCCAATCGGCAACCTTCTATCTCGCAGGAGCCGTACTCGGCGCGCTCTTCTTCGGCTGGGCCACCGATCGCCTCGGCCGCAAAAAGCTCTTCACCATCACCCTGCTCGTCTACCTGCTCGCCACAGGAGCCACCGCACTCTCCTGGAACTTCACCAGCTACTCCGTCTTCCGGTTCCTCACCGGGCTCGGCATCGGCGGAGAGTACGCCGCCATCAACTCCGCCATCGACGAGCTCATCCCCGCACGCCTTCGCGGTCGCATCGATCTCATCATCAACTCCACCTACTGGCTCGGCGCCGCACTCGGCGCAGGCATGACCGTCGTTCTTCTCAACGGCCACTTCATCCCGCAAAACATCGCTTGGCGCTTCGCCTTCGGCCTAGGCGTCATCCTCGGTGCAGGCATCCTTTTTCTTCGACACTTCGTGCCTGAAAGCCCACGCTGGCTTGTCATCCACGGTCACAATCAGGCCGCTGAAAAAATCGTCGGCAACGTCGAAGAGGTCGTCGCACACGAGACCGGCAAGCGACTACCCATGCCTACCGAAGATGCTGTCGAGATTCACACCCGCTCCCACACTCCGCTCAGCGAAGTCTGGTCCGCCATGATGGGCGAAAACCGCACCCGCTCTCTGCTCGGCTTCACTCTCATGGCCGCGCAGGCCTTCTTCTACAACGCCATCTTCTTCACCTACGCTCTCGTACTCGAGCGCTTCTACAACATCGCACCCACCAAGGTCGGCTACTACATCTTTCCCTTCGCCATCGGCAACGTTCTCGGGCCTCTGCTCATCGGCCATCTCTTCGACACCGTTGGCCGCAAGAAGATGATCTCCCTTACCTACGCGCTTAGCGGAGTTCTCCTCGCCCTCACCGGATGGCTCTTCGTCCAGGGCATCCTCACCGCCGTAACGCAAACTCTCTGCTGGACCGTGATCTTCTTCATCGCCTCCGCCGCCGCCAGCTCCGCCTACCTCACCGTCAGCGAGATCTTCCCGCTCGAGGTCCGCGCCATGGCCATCAGCGTCTTCTACGCCATCGGCACCCTCATCGGCGGAGTCGCCGCGCCTGCACTCTTCGGCAGCCTCATCCAAACCGGCTCGCGTCTTCATCTTCTCTGGGGATACCTCGCGGCCGCCGTCTTCATGCTCGCCGCCGCCGTCACCGAGATCTTCTTCGGTGTCGCCGCCGAAGGCCAGTCGCTCGAAAAGATAAGCAAGCCTCTCTCCGCCCGCGGCTAGCCTCGAGTGCTGCGCACTCTTCCGCTCCACCACACCGTCAGCAGCGGCGTAAGAATGCTGCTCAGAATCACGCTCACCGCAACCAGCACCGTCGCCGGTCCCGCGGCCTCGCGATACACCGGGTTCGCCGCAGCCACCAGCATGGGAACCGCAGCCGCATTGCCCGCCGTCGTCGCCGCGGCAATCCCTGCCGTGCCATTGCCTCCCGCAAAACGATCCACCACAATCAACACTGCGCCGGAGATCGTAACCGTCAGCAGCCCCAGCACCACGCCCGCCATCCCCGCCTCGGCAATATGGCGCAGGTTCAGCGTCGCTCCAATCGCAAACGCAAAGAAGGGAATCAATACCGGCGGCGCGCCCGAAAGAAACGCGCGCATCTGCTGATCCAAATTGCCCAACACCATCCCCACGACCAGAGGAAGAATTGCTCCCACCAGCGTCGGCCATGGAAAGCTCGAAAGCCCCGCCGCACCTAGCGTCACCATCGTCAAAAACGGTCCCGACTCCAGCGCCATCACCGAGTACGCCGCCGACTCCTCGTCGGTGCCGTACTGATTCATCAGAGCCATATACAGTCCGCCGTTCGTATCGTTGATCGCCGCCACCACCGCCAGTGTCGAAAATCCTGCCAGCCATCCCGACTGCACCGCATGCACACCGAGAAAGTGGCCCACCACCACCGCCGCCACCACACCCAGCCCCACCTTGGCCGCCATCAGCGCTCCCCCGCGCCGCACAACCAGTGGGATTGAACGGAACGAGATCCTCGCTCCCATGCAGACGTAAAACACCGCAAGAATCGGCAGTGCGCCGACAAACAGGCCATTAGTAAACGAGCCAAAGAACGCACCTGCGCCCGGAGCAAACGTCGCAAACAGCGATCCCGCCAGCAGAGGCAGAAGCATCCATCCGCCCGGCACACGTTCCACGGTCTTCTTAATTGGAATCTGCATGAACAAAAAACCGCCGCGCCTCAGCCCATCGCTAAGGGCCCCCTCGGTCACGCACCATGCTAGCTCAATGCTTCTCTTCTTCGGCGTTATTCGAATAGCGCAAGTGAAACAGGCCTCTTTCATCCGGGTCGGCTCAAGACCTCCGGATCGCTACAATCTTCGCACTGGCCCCTCAGTAAAAATCCTGCGATCATCTCTGCCTGCTCCCTCTGCGCCTCCCATTACCGTCCTAGGAAATGGCGGTGCAGAGGAAGTTCTTGAGGACCTCTCGTGATGCAGTCGGAAGCCGAAATCTTCGGAATCGCCATCGCCGCCCTCGGAGGAGCCGCGGTCGGAGTCGACCGGCAGCGTACCTACGGACAGAATGAGCCGGGAGCCATAGGCGGCATCCGCACCTTCACTCTGCTCGGCACCGTTGCCGGCGCCTGCGGATCTCTGATCGCAAACTCTCTGCTTCCGCTCGCGATCCTCTTCCTCATCGCAGCTATCGCCATCGTGCTCGTGGTTCGTCTCAGCGCGGGAAGCATCGTGCGCGATGCCACCACCGAAGTCGCAGCCCTTGCCGTTCTCGTCAGCGGAGTCTATGCCGGGCTCGGCCATCTCGGCATCTCCGCCGCACTCTATGCATGGATCGTTCTCCTGCTCATCGAAAAATCAGGGATTCATGCGCTCGTCGATCGCATCGGCAAGGTCGAACTCGAAGCCGCGGCGCAGTTTGCCGCGATGGCGCTCATCATTCTCCCTCTGCTTCCCAATCGCACCCTCGGACCGCACGGAATCCTGAACCTGCGCTCACTCTGGGTCCTCGTCCTCGCCTTCTCCGGAATCAGCTTCGCTGGATACCTCGCCCGCAAAGCTCTCGGCGCCCGCACCGGTTGGGTCGTCACCGGCCTCATCGGCGGAATCGTCTCCTCGACTCAGGTCACGCTCTCCTTTTCGCGCGACAGCCACAGCTATCCTGAAGCCCATACCCCTCTCTTCCAGGGCGTGATGGCTGCGACCGCCGTCTCCATGCTGCGAGTCTGTGTTCTCTGCCTGCTGCTGCGCCCGGCCCTGGCCGTCGCTACCTTCGCTTACGTTGTCGCTCCACTCCTGATCGATATCTTCTTCACCCTGCGCGGTGCGCGCGAAGTCTCCGATAAACCCGCTACTTTGGTTGAAAAGAATCCCCTGCGCCTCGTCACCGCTCTTTATCTCACGCTGGTCTTTATCGGCGCCCAGTATCTGGTCACCTTTGCACGTGCATGGTTTGGCAACGTCGGCATGTTCGGCTCTGGAACCCTGCTCGGGTCCTTCGATATCGACTCGCTCCTCGCCTCACTCGTTCCCATGCTGCGGCAAGGGCTGGAGACCGCTCAGGCCGCCAAAGTCCTCGCCTTCGGAATCCTCGGCAATACCGTCGTCAAACTCATCATCGCTCTCCTCTGGGGAAGAGGGTCCTTTCGCAGACGTACTGCCCTGGGACTCTTCGCCACCATCGCAGCGCAGGTTTTGGAGCTGATCTTTATTCGCTTGTAAATTCCGAATTACCCCAGCCGCTCCAGCATCTCCGCGACGGTCCGTCCCAGCACCGGATGCACCCATTCCGGCGCAATCTCGTTCATCGGCTCCAGCACGAACTTTCGCGCCTGCATCTCCGGATGCGGCAGTGTCAGCTCCGCCGTATTCATCACCCTGTCCCCAAACAGCAGAAGATCCAGATCGATCACCCGCGGCCCCTTGGAGACATACCCCTCTCCACGCTCCCGCCCCATCGACCGCTCGATCTCCAGCAGCCCCCGCATCAGCTCCACCGGCTTCAGCACCGTCTCCAGCACGGCCGCCGCATTCAAAAACCTCGGCTGATCCGTGTACCCCACCGGCTCCGTGTCGTAAAACGACGACACCGCCTTCACCTCACCCAGCTCTCCGAGCCGATGAATTGCCTCCAGCAGGTTCGCCTCGCGGTCGCCATACTCCGACCCGAGGTTCGACCCCAGCGCGACCGCAGCCTGCCTCTCCAAAATCAGCGAAACCCCACCTTAGCTTTCGTTAGATCGTTATCGCGCGCAGATGTCCCGAAACCAGCTCCACCTCAGGCTCCGCCACCTCATCATAGCCATGCGCCAGCTCCCACGACGAGCGATCCCGCACCAATCGCTGTACCAACGCCGTATGCATCGCATGTCCCGCGCGCTCAGCCACCACACGTCCCTGAATGCGCCGCCCCGCCAACGCCAGATCTCCAATCAGGTCAAGAACCTTGTGCCGCACAAACTCATCCGAAAACCGCAGGGGTCCATTCTCCACGCCCTTGCGCGAAAGAATAATCGCGCTTTCATCCGAGACTCCGCGAATCAGCCCCATATTCCGCAGCATCGCCTCGTCTTCCTTAAACCCGAAGGTCCTCGCCGGAGCAATCAGCTTCGCGTAATCTCCCGTCGCCAGATCCACCCGCAGTCTCTCGTAGCCGATCGGCTCAGGAAAATCGATGATGTAGTCGATCTCATAGCCCTTGCCCGGATAGACCCCGATAAACTTGCTTCCGTCTTGAACCTCGACCGGCTTCAGCACCCGCATGTACTCGCGCCTGCGCCGCTGCTGTTTCAGCCCCGTCTCTTCAAACGCCTGAATATACGGCAGCGAGCTTCCATCCAGGATCGGAACCTCAAGATTATCGATCTCCACGATCACGTTATCCACGCCATAGCCGATCAGCGCCGACAACAGATGCTCCGTCGTCGATATCAGCACGCTGCCCCGCATCAGGCTCGTCGCATAGCTCACCTTCGCGACGTTCCGTCCCGTGGCCGAGATCTCAAAATTGTCCAGGTCGGTTCTGCGGAAGACGATCCCAGAGCCCGCAGGCGCTGGGACTAGTCTCATCGAAACCTTCGCCCCACTGTGAAGTCCTACTCCACAGAACGCAATTGCTGAGCGAATTGTCTGCTCAAAATGAGGGTCCGATGCCACGAAACTGGTTCTCCGCTACAATCCACTAGTTAGATTACAAAGGCGTCAAGCGTTTTTAGTGTGTCAAAATAGCCACACTTTCGTCATTTCTTCCCACCGCTTTAGTCTCCTAATTGACCAGTAAGTCTTGTAATAACAAGAGATACCATGAGCTCAACAGAAATTTTTTCTCTCACCCAGACGAAACTACCCAGGTACCTCCACGACCTCGAACAGCTCGTCCGGGTGGAAAGTCCAAGCGAAGATCCAGCCGCAGTCAACGCCGCCCAGCAGCTCACCGCCGGATGGGCCGAGGCCCTCGGCGCCCGCGTCAA
>DATJJJ010000073.1:0-4326 GCA_035492215.1 Edaphobacter sp.
GGGGGCATTCTTGGGAGCATTCCTGAGGGTGTTACCCAAGCAGATCTCTATACCGCATGCCGTGCCCTGGTGGATGCAGCCAACGAGAAGGGCGGCGGCGACAACATCACAGTTCTTCTGGTGGCGATTAACCCGGACTGAACCCTGCTACACTGCGGAGCCTATGAGCGAGATCGGAACCATTGCGGTGCTGGGCGCGGGAACGATGGGAAACGGGATTGCGCATGTCGCCGCGCGTGCGGGTTATCGGGTTCTGCTATGCGATATCGCGCAGGACTTGCTGGATCGTGGATTGGCCACGATTGAGAAGAATCTGGGGCGCGAGGTCACGAAGGAAAAACTCACCGGGCAGCAGGCGAGCGAGTCCCGCGCAAGGATTATGCCGACGCTCGATCGCGAATCGCTGGCAGTGTGCGACTTTGCGATTGAGGCTGCCACGGAGCGGTTCGAGATCAAGAGTGCGCTGTTTCGCGATCTCGACCGTATTTTGCGTCCTGAGGTGATTCTCGCGACGAACACAAGCTCGATTTCGATTACGAAGCTGGCGGCGCAGACATCGAGACCGCGGCAGGTGATCGGGATGCACTTCTTCAATCCGGTTCCGGTGATGCAGCTGGTCGAGGTGATCCGAGGATTGCAGACCTCGCAGGAGACCTACGACACCGTTCAGGCGCTCGCTGTCGCTATGGGCAAGACGCCGGTCGAGGTGAACGACGCAGCAGGCTTCGTGAGCAATCGCGTGTTGATGCCGCTGATCAACGAGGCGGTGTTTGCGGTGATGGAGGGAGTGGCGACGGCGGAGGCGGTGGACAAGATCTTTCAACTGGGCATGGCTCACCCGATGGGGCCGCTGACATTGGCCGACTTTATCGGGCTCGATGTTTGTCTGGACATTATGCGTGTGCTGGAAGAGGGGACTGGGGACCCGAAGTATCGACCGTGTCCACTGCTGATCCGCATGGTGGATGCGGGATGGCTGGGGCGCAAATCGGGCCGGGGCTTCTACACCTACTCCTAGAGCCTGCCAGCTCTGCGTGGGTGCAGGTACACTACCGAGCAGGAGATTTCATGCCGAAAGAGATGTACTTTGAGGACTTTTATGTCGGCCAGAAGATGAACTCGGTCGGCAGCGCGAAGGTGACCGCTGAAGAGATCAAGGAGTTTGGTCAGAAGTACGATCCTCAGCCCTTCCATCTGGACGAGGCCGCAGGCGAAGGCTCCTTCTTCAAAGGGCTGGCTGCCTCGGGCTGGCTCACCGCGGCGATTGTGATGCGACTGCGGGTGCAGTCGGTGCCGGTGGCGGGCGGCATGATTGGAGCCGGCGTGGAGGAGATGCGCTGGACGCAGCCGGTTCGTCCCGGCGATGCCATTCGCACGGAGATCGAAGTTGTGGGCGTGCGGCACTCGAACTCGCGCCCTGATTACGGCGTGGTGCGTACGCGCACGCTGGCGTACAACCAGCGCAACGAGGTGGTTCTGCGTTCGACGGTCAACTTTCTCGCGCCTCTGCGCCACTCTGTGAAAAAGTGACCGCAGACGAGCGCGCTCTTCTTCCATCGCTGATCGACAAGGTAGTCGCCCTGGAGACCGTTCAGGGCGACCGCTTCTTTGCGCAGATTCTTGTGGTCTTCGACGAGGGCGAGACGCCGGACCTGTTCTGCCTTGAGGTGACGCAGGGGGCGGATGGTATGTGGATCCGCAAGGAGAATGCGGGACACTCGATCCTGCTCGACGACATCGTCAGGATCACACCGCAGGTGGAACCAAAGCAGTAACCCTGCCCGAAAACTCACAGCAATCCGGCGTATTGTAGAGAAATGATGCGCATGACTGTGCTTGCTTCGGGTTCCAAAGGAAACAGCACGGTCATCTCTTCTTCGAAGACCTGTGTGCTTGTGGATGCCGGTCTTTCGTGCCGCGAGTTGATGAAGCGCATGGCAGGTGCGGGCGAGGACCCGTCACGGCTGGACGCTATTCTGATCACTCATGAGCATCAAGATCATGTAGCCGGCCTTGGAGTGTTGGCTCGCAAGCTTGGAATTCCGGTCTACTTTACCGAACCGACGCACAGGGCCTGGGTTCGGATGCTGACGCCGCGCACTACGATGTCGTACGCGCAGTGGATGGATCATGTACAGCGCGAGAAGGAGGCGAGGGCGAATGCTGTTGCCGCGGCCTCCGGAGAGCCTGAGCCGGGAATCTGCGACAGCATGTCGGCTGCGGTGGAGGCATCCTCCGCAACGCCTTGTGACGAGGACGACGCCGAAGAGATGGAGCCGGTGAAGGCCGCTCCCAAGAAGCCCGATCCGACGTATCTCCCCGCAGTGGAGTACTTCCACTCCGGACGGCAGTTTTCGATCGGAGATATCGAGATCACACCTTTTACGATTCCGCATGATGCGACCGATCCCTGCGGCTTCGTCTTTGCCTCAGAGGGCGTGCGAATGGCTGTGGCGACCGATCTCGGTTATATGCCGCCGAATGTGAAGGCTGCGCTGAAGCGGATCGATGTTCTGCTGCTGGAATCGAACCACGACTTAGAGATGCTGAAGGATGGCCCGTATCCGTGGAGCGTGAAGCAGCGGGTACTGTCGCGGGTTGGACATCTCTCGAACCTGGCGACGGCGGAGTTTCTCGAGCATGACTACGACGGCACGGCTACGTATATTGTGCTGGGGCATCTTTCGGAGTCGAATAATGCGCCGGAACTGGCGCGGCTTGCTGCCGAACAGGCACTGATGAATCATCCTTCATTGCTGGGGAATCGCATTTTGCTGGCGGAGCAGCTGGCGCCGCTTTCCCCGATTACGCTGTAAAGATATGAGCGTAAAGGGCTAAGATTCGACTTTTATTGTCGCAAGGGCTTCCCGAAGCGAATCTTTTTGCAGATTGCAACGATCAAACAGGGTAAGATGAAAGCTGAGTTAAAGATGAAGAGGGAAGCCCCAGATTCCGTCCAGCGTCGCAGACGTTCTTCTTCCTGTACCGATCAGGTTGTCGGCGATATCCTCTCCGGTTGGAGATACGATATCTCGGGCCTTTCCCCGGCCATGCGTACCGACTATGAAGAGCATTTTGCGGAGTGTGGATATTGCCGCCGTCACCAGCGTACGGCTCGCACGATCGATGTCCTGCTGATCCTGGTCAGCACACTATCGATTGTGGCGTTTCTGCTTGCCGCAGTTATCATTCATCGGGTTGAGCTTGTCACTCACATCAGCAAGGTTGAGCTTCATCTGTACCAGGCCCATGCGATTGCAATCTCGCTTGAGGCTGTCGCGGTAACGGGTATGGTGCTCTCTGCGCTGATCTGGGTTCTGGTCGCCATTGCGACTCCATTGCCCGGATACCTGGGACAGATGGTGCAGCAGCGCCTGCCTTCGGACCTGCGCAATCGTTTTACCAAGGCCGCCTGAATTTATTCTCCGAAAGGCAATCGTCAATCTCCGTTTTCCTCGTGTGCGGGTCTTCGTCTAGGCTTCGGCATTTGATAGCGTAGAGAGAACACCACCATGTCTTCTCCTCATCAACCTGAAGGCGAGATCCTTCCTGGGGGCGATCCTCCGGGCGCGTACATCGGCGAAGAGCTTCCGCCGCCGCAGCGCCGTACCCGCAGTATTCTGTCAGCCCCGGGAACCTATGTCCTGGTGGGAATTAACAGCGCCGTTTTTATCTGGATGGTGCTGCATGGTGTGGACCCTGCCTCCCCAACTCCGGCCCAACTGATCCATTTTGGTGCGAACGTTCCAGCGCTGGTGCTGCATGGACAGTGGTACCGGCTGTTGACGGCGACTTTTGTGCACGTCGGCCTGATCCACCTGCTGACCAATATGTGGTGCTTGTGGAACCTTGGCCTGCTGGGAGAGCCGCTGCTGGGGCCGTGGGGAATGGTGGCGGTTTATCTGCTGACCGGAGTAGCGGGAAATCTTCTTAGCCTGCTGGTCAACATTCTGCTGCGCGACTTTGTTTCGGTGGGAGCTGGAGCTTCGGGTGCGGTCTTCGGGATTGCGGGAATCCTAATTGTGCTGCTGTCGAACCACAAGCTGCCGATCCCGGTCTTCGAGTTGCGCCGGTTGCGCCGTTCGGTGATTCAGTTTGCCGCGTTGAACCTTGTGATCGGGCTGGCGACGATTATTATGCCGGTGATCCGGATCGATAACTCAGCGCACGTGGGAGGGTTTCTCTCCGGGCTGGCGCTGGGAGTTCCGCTGCTTCCAAGGATGACCAGCGGCCGCTCCCGTTATCTGTCGC
This sequence comes from Edaphobacter sp., assembly GCA_035492215.1. Lineage (GTDB taxonomy): Bacteria > Acidobacteriota > Terriglobia > Terriglobales > Acidobacteriaceae > Edaphobacter. The sequence goes on from DATJJJ010000073.1 coordinate 4,252, forward strand.
GGCAGAAGCTAACCTTTGCGGTAGCGGCGCTGTTGCTGGCGCTGTTCGGGCACTGGATCGCCAACCTGCGCTAAG
>DATJJJ010000074.1:0-2276 GCA_035492215.1 Edaphobacter sp.
GGTTACCGGTCATCTCTGTACGATCGGCTTCCGAGAGGCAGCACAGTTGGGCATCGACGATCTCGAGCATGGGCTGCTTGTGGATACAGAATTCTTTCCATGGAAGAAGCCGGATACCTGCTCCGACGAAAAGGCCGATGAAGAGGCGCCGTTCTACGCCAAGCTCGACATTCAAAGCGGGCCGGTGCACGACATGATTGCGGATCTAGTGAACCATCACGTCGCGGTCACCTCGACATTGCCAGTGTTCGAGATGTCGGTGCCGGGGCGGCCCACGGTGCAGAAGCGCGTGCTCGATGCCTTGTCGCCGGATGCGCGCTCGTACTTCTTGAACAACAAAGTGCGTAACGACGACGTCGCCGCAACCAAGAAGCTCTACGGGACAGAAGTTTCCCCGTGGATAGGGGCTTTCAGAAAGTCTATGGATTTCGAATACGCCTTCGACAAAGCGGGTGGGCTACTGCTGGCCGGGGAAGACCCGACCGGTATGGGTGGTGTTCTCGCGGGTTTCGGCGATCAGCGCGAAGTTGAGTTGTTGGTGGAGGCGGGTTTTACTCCCGTCGAAGCGATTCACATCGCTACGTCGAACGGAGCGCAATATTTGGGAGAGTTGAATCGGATCGGCACGATCGCGGCCGGCAAACAGGCTGACCTGGTGGTGATTAAAGGAGATCCTTCGAAGAAGATCGAAGACATCGAGAATGTTGAGATGGTTTTCAAAGATGGCGTGGGCTATGACTCGGCCAAGCTGATCCAATCAGTGGAGGGAATGGTCGGCACGCGGTAATTAGAAACAGCAGATTGCGTCGAACGTTAATCTTCGGTCAGGCCGCGCATTTTGACCGGGGGATGGATCGAAGAACTAGGTTCCGTTCCCAGGAGACGTACTCGGGCCTGTAGTCTTATGGATCTGCGCGCTTGCTCGACGTATGTAGAATGGCGACGGCCTGGCGCAGAGCTGCATCATGCCGGTCACGAAGATCTTCGATCGTGAGGGGAACATCGACATCGGGGATCACGCCCGTCCCTTCGAGGCGGTGCCCCTTCGCCGTGAGTACGTTGTATTCGCTGATATCCAGTTCGCTTCCATCTTTCAGAGTGTGATGAATGTTGGCCAGGAGGCATCCACACGTCTGACGGCCAATGACAGCTGCCCGTCCATTTTCCTGCATGCCGGCAGCGAATAATTCCGCGCCGCTCGCGGATCCTTCATTGACGAGAATCACGACCGGGCCGGTGTAAGCACTCTCGCCGAGGTTTCCGACGTTGAGGTCCGCTGGTATGCCGAGCATTCGCAGAATGAGAGAAGGCTTCTTGCCGGAGCGCGCGACGATTTTTCCAAAGGAAACCTTCTCGGGGAAGAAATAATCTGCCGAACTCAAGACCGTTCGAAAGTCTCCTCCCGTATTGCCGCGCAAATCGAGGATCACTCCGGGCGCACTCTTATACCGGTTCAACGCCTCCTTTAGCTGCTTGACCGTATCATCATCGAAACTGCGTAGCCGCAAGTAGGTGTAGCCGGACGGCAAGAGCTTTGGCATAACGCTGAGATTGTGACTAAAGACACGGCGGGTCAGGTTGGTGTCGAAGGCGGTTCCATCAGGCCGAATAAAACCGATACGAACGGAGGTATTGGCCTCGCCCGAGATCAACCAATAATAGCTCAGAAGAGTGGTAGCACGCCCGGTAGACGAATACCCTACGGCCTTGCTCGCATGCTCCAACTGAAGGGCAACGGGCTTGCCGTCGATGGTGTTGAGGACCATTCCTGGCTCGATTCCAGCGTGTTCTGCTTCCGACCCAGGCTCGACGCTGAGAACGACCGGGCGGCCATCTAATTCCCCAACACTTAAGCCCGGGTCGACCGATTGCAGACTATTACCACGCCGCTGTTCCTCGGGAGAATGAAAGCGGGTGTGGGCATCGTGCAACTCGCCTGTCATCTGGCGAAGCAGCGTATAGAACTCCGCATCCGAGCGCACCTGAGCCAGGCGAGGCCGATAGCGGTCGTGTACGGCTTTCCAGTCCACTCCGTTGAAGTTCGCGTCGTAGTATTTCTCCGCGATTAACGTCCAGACCTGCTCGAAGACTTTGGCCCGCAGCGCTGGCGGCATCGTTGCAGGTTGCTGTCCGGCACAGACGGACGCCAGCAGACTCCAGGCAAGAAACTGGCGCAGGACGGAGCGGAGGAGTGCGAGGCGGAGCGGCCTGTGAACCATGATCGTCGCCCAGGTAGCTGGTGTAAGAGTACTTAAGGCAGGGCAACTATGGAAGCC
>DATJJJ010000075.1:0-12386 GCA_035492215.1 Edaphobacter sp.
GGCGTTCGGAGTGCAGATGTGCACGGCATCAAGCTCGGGATTGGCCAGCAGCTCACGATAGTCGTCGAGAGCCTGAGGCACATCAAAGGCCTCTGCGAGCTGCTTTGCTGCTTCGAGCCTGCGTCCAACGACGGCGATCACATCGACGTGCTCTACCCGGCGGAGAGCTTCAAGATGCACCCGCCCCATAAATCCGGTTCCAATGACTGCAGTCTTCAGCCGCTTCAAGGATGCTCCTCTTTTTAGACCCACCACGCTGCGGCGGGCTGTTCTTTAATTACGATCTCGTTCAGGAACTTCGCGGCCTTGCTGAGTCCCTCTTCCGGCGAAAGGATGCTGTCCTCGTGCTCGATGGAGAGCACGTCATCGTAGCCGTACATGCGCAGTGTGGAGACGAACTCCTTCCACCACTCAGCACCGTGACCGTAGCCGCAGGTGCGGAAGATCCAGCTGCGGTTGCGTTCGTCGGTGTAAGGCTTGGTGTCGAGCACGCCGGTCTTCACGAGATTGGCGGAGTAGATCTGGGTGTCTTTGGCATGGACGTGGAAGATGGCATCGCCGAGGACGCGAATCGCCCCGATGGGATCGATGTTCTGCCAGAACATGTGGCTGGGGTCGTAGTTGCAGCCGATGTTGGGTCCGGCGATGGAGCGAAGCTTCAGCAACGTCTCGGGGCTGTAAGCGACGAAGCCCGGGTGCATCTCGATGGCGATGCGAACACCGTGGTCTGCTGCAAATTTTGCGTGCTCGATCCAGAAAGGGGCGACGACCTCGTTCCACTGCCAATCCAAAATCTTCAAGAAGTCCGGGGGCCAGGGGCAGGTGATCCAGTTCGGGGCAATCGCTGCGGGGGAGTCGCCGGGGCAGCCCGAAAAGTCCACCACGGTCTTCACGCCCAGCTTTTCGGCCAGCAGGATGGTGTCGCGGCTGACCTTGGTCATGGCTTCGCGCACGGCTTTATCGGGGTGCAGAGGATTTCCGTGGCAGCTGAGAGCGCTGATGCTGAATCCATGATCGTTGAGCTTGCTCTTGAAGTCGGCCAGCTCCTGAGCGTTCTGGAGCATGGAGAGCTTTACGTGCGCATCGCCGGGGTAGTTGCCGGTTCCAAGCTCGACCGTTTGGATGTCATACGACTTTAACTTTTTCAGTACGGCCTCAAGCGGAAGTTGCGACAGCAACGGTGTGAATACGCCAACCCTCATTCGTGTTTCCCTTCGAAAAGCGGTGTAAAAAAGATCTTTTTTTCGCGCAAAAAAATAATACTCTTTTGTGCAGGCCTGAAGGCAGGGGAGAAACGTCTCCTCTGCGAAAAATTTATATCAATTTACCGCAGCAAAACGGGAAGGAAGTTCGATTTATGAAACGGCTCGCTTCACTCGTTCTCTTCACTTTACTTCTGGCGACCTCGGCGGCGTATGGGGCGGGTCCGATTCGCGTGCTTCTGATCGATGGCCAGGCGGCGGGGGCTTATCACCAGTGGAAGCTCACTACGCCGGTCCTCAAGAAGGAGCTGGAGGAGACCGGGATGTTTCAGGTGACGGTGGCGACCGCGCCGGAGTTTCCGGGCGACTTCTCTTCGTTTCATCCGGAGTTCAGTCAGTATCAGGTTGTGGTCTCGAACATCGATTCTCCCGACTGGCCGGCCGATCTGAAGAAGAGCTTTGAAGATTACATGAAGAACGGAGGCGGGCTGGTGATCGTTCATGCTGCCGATAACTCCTTCGCGGAGTGGCCCGCGTTCAACGAGATGGCGGGCATCGGCGGATGGCGTCATCGCAATGAGAACGCCGGGCCGATGTGGTACTGGAAGGACGGCAAGATTACGTCGGATACGACGCCGGGCAATGCGGGGTCGCATGGGTTACGGATTCCTTACCGCGTGGACACGCGCGATCCGAACCACCCGATCATGAAGGGGATTCCTGCGTCGTGGATGCACTACGGCGACGAGCTGTACTCCCGGCTGCGGGGGCCGGGGAAGAATATGACGGTGCTGGCGACGGCTTACTCCGACCCGGCGAACCACGGCACCGGCCACGACGAGCCGATGCTGATGGTGCTGCATTATGGCAAGGGCCGCATCTTCCACACGGTGATGGGTCACGATCCTGCGGCGATCAGTTGCGTGGGTTTCATGACGACCTTCCAGCGCGGGACCGAGTGGGCGGCGACGGGCAAGGTCACGCAGAAGATTCCGAAGACCTTTCCGACGGCGGATACGGTGAGCTTCCGGACGGATCTGGCGGCGATGGACCCGGTCTATAAGACTGGGGTGAATAAACCGGGACACTAAACGGCAGGTGGGAAGTACGCCCATCCCCCCGGTCAATTTGCGTCAAAGTATTCGATCGATGGAACTTAGGTCCGTACCACGTCTCTGAACCCGGCTTGGTAGATTCGAAGCCCGATCCTGTTGCGTGGTTTGAGCCGTCCTACTGCCTGCTTCTATTTTAAGGAATTGGGCCAAACTAAACGGCAGAACTATTTCAGGGCATCTGATTTGTTTTGAGTGGTTTCCAGATGCAATGGGCTTGACAGCCCCAACAAGAGAAAAGGAGCCAGCGAATGGCTCCTTTTTCTGCGGTTGAGACGAGAGGATGACTGTTATTTGGACGCGGCCGTGTTTTCGGGGAGAGCCCAGGAGAAGAGAACGCCTCCGCTGCCGATGAGCACATACTGGCGACCGTCGAGTTCGTAGCTGGTGGGCGAGGTGGAGATGATGGCGCCGGTGTTGGAGTGCCAGAGCGTCTTGCCGTCGGCGGTTCTGAGTGCAAGAGCGTTGCCGTGGGAGTCGCCGGTGAAGATGAGGCCGGAGTCGGTGGTGAGGACGCCAGTGGAGGAGCCGTTGCCGATCGGATGCTCCCAGCGAATCTTTCCGGTCTGGTAGTCGATGGCCTTGATGGCCCCTTTGGACCAGACGCCGTAGTCGGCACCGGACCAACCGTAGGTTCCGTCGGCGGGCTTGGAGAAGTAGATGCTGTAGGCGTCGCGAGCAGGCGCGATGAAGAGGCCGGTCTTGGGATCGAAGCTTGCGGAGCGGTAGTTGCCCGCGCCTGCCTCGTCGGGAGCGATGATACGTCCGTCGGGCGCGGGTTCCTTCGCGGGATTAGGAATGGGACGGCCATCCTTATCGATGCCGAGCGACCAGTTGACCGCGCTGTAGGGAACGGTCAGCAGGCTCTTGCCGTTGGTGCGGTCGAGCACGAAGAAGTATCCGTTACGCGAAGCCTGCATGAGCATCTTATGCGGCTGTCCCTTGAACGGACCGTCGACGAGGATGGGGCTTTCCGCTGCGTCCCAGTCGTGCGTGTCGTGCGGGGAGACCTGGAAGGCCCACTTCAGCTCGCCGGTATCGGGGTTGATTGCGACGATGCTGCAGGTGTTGGCGTTGTCTCCGGGGCGGGCGGTGCCGTTGAGCACGGGAGTGGGATTACCGGTTCCCCAGTAGATGAGGTTCAGATCGGGGTCGTAGGTTCCGGTCATCCAGGTCATGCCGCCGGTAAGGTTGTCGGGCGTGCTGTTCCATTGCCACTGTTGCTTGCCGGTCTCGGGATCGTAGGAGCGGAGGAAGCCGTGAAGATTGTCGAAGTCGCCTGAGACGCCGACCATGACGTGATTGCCCACGACGAAGGGCGACATCGTCGTCCAATAGCCCTTGCTGGCGTCGGCGACCTCAACGTTCCACTGCACTTTGCCGCTCTTCGCCTCGAGCGAGACGAGGTGAGCATCGGGGGTAAGGAAGAAGATCGATCCCTTGTAGGCTCCGACGCCGCGCTGTCCGATGTGCAGGCCCTTGTTGTTGGGATAGGTGTAGCGCCAGATCATGTGGCCGGAGCGAGCGTCGATGGCCCAGACGTTGTCGGGCAGGGTGAAGTAGAGAATGCCGTCGATGAGCAGCGGCGATGATTTGAGCCCAGCCTGCGATCCGGTCTGGAAGGCCCATGCGAGCGTGAGACTGCCGACGTTCTGCGGCGTGATCTGGGTGAGGCTGGTGTGGCGTTTGCCGGTATAGTCGCCGTGGTAGAGCGGCCAGCTATCTTTCGGCGGATGCAGCAGGTCGGCCTGAGTGGGGCCCTGTGCCGTGGCGATTCCAGAGGTTGCAAGCGTAAGCAGGAACGCGCCTGCGAAGCTTCCTGCCTTCTTCCATCGATTCATAGACATCGTCCTAACCCTTGAACCTTATTAACGCAGCGTCTGCAGATATGCCATGAGGTTATGGATATCGTCGTCGGTGTATTTGCTGAAGAGCTCGACGTGACCGTTCTGCGGAGAGTCGAGCGTGTATTTGATCTTTGTGACCGGCCAGGAACGATAGGTTCCGTCGGGCAGGGTGATGCCCAGCGTGAACTCGTCGTTATATTCGACGGTGCCGGTGAGCTTTTCGCCGGAGGGAAGGGTGACGGTGGCCCTGCTCTTCGCATCGCGAGGATAGAGCATGCGCTGTTCAAGCTGCAGGCCCTGATATTTGGTAGCGATGTGGGCGAGGTCTCCCGTGGCTGAGTGGCATTTGGAGCAGGCGTTCTGGAAGTACTGCTTGCCTGCGTCGGCGTTGCCGGTCTGCAGGTCGGAGACATCGACGCCTTTGCGCTTGCCCGCAGAGGCTGCCTTCTTTTCCTGATTATGGATGAAGGCGACGACATCTTCGGTGTCCTGCGGGTTGAGGTCGAAGGGAGGCATTCTCCCGTTGCGCCCATTGTGGATGACGTCGGCGATCTTGTTGCCGTTCACATCTTCGATGACCAATTTGGATCGTGTAAGGTCGGGTCCGGTCTCGCCGCCGCCTGCGTCGCGGCCGTGGCAGAAGGCGCACTTCTGCTGGAAGAGCGTGTTTCCGGATTCAATATGCGCAGCGGCCTGCTGCACGGTGTTGGAGGCGGTTTGCGCCTCGACGACGTGAGGATAAGAGCTTAGCCCCAGCCACAGCACGCCCGTAAGCGCGCCTCCCAGCAACATCCATCCCTGCATCCTGGTCGTATTCATCTTCCGGCCTGCGCTTCGACGCAACTCTCTCTCCGCAACGTTATGCGCGATCTGCAAATCCCGCTGGCTGCAATTTCCCATCCACCCTACCCCATCCCATCTGAAAAGGCGAGCGAGGTTTGCGGGCTTCCATGGAAACGCTGCAGATCGAACAGGGAATTTATTCTAGTCCGAAAATATATCGGCCGGAAACAGGTATTTTGCGGGTTGGATCCCGGTGCTGGCATCTCTGTTGAGAAATCAAGTAGTTTGGTTAGGCAGCAGAAGGGAGCAGAAGCTTGAAGAAAATCGTGATGACCGCGTTTTGTGCGTTGATGGTGGCGGCCGTGGCTCCGGTCAAGGCGCAGGTGAAGACGACCCGGGAGCAGATCCTGTTTTATACCTCGGGCTGGAAGGGGGAGCGTTTTCCCGATGGCCGACCGAAGATCTCCGACTCCGTCGTAGAGCGGGCGAAAAACGTAACCATGGAGGACCTGTGGGATTTTCTAAGCAGCAAGGGCTATCACTGCCAGTATGAAAACGGATGGCAGGCTTTGCACGTGGATCAACCGATGTCGGGCCGTGCGCTGACGGCGCAGTACATGCCTGCGCGGCCGGATATGACTACCGCGATCAAGGCCGAGGGCAAGGCGGAGGGCCGCACGGGCGGAAACAATATGTGGCCGATTAATGAGCTGCAGAACGGCGATGTGTATGTTGCCGATGGCTTCGGCAAGATCGTGGAAGGGACGCTGATCGGGTCGAACCTGGGCAGCGGAATTGCCGCGCACTCGCATACGGGCTTTGTGTTCGATGCGGGGATTCGCGATGTGATGGAGAACCGCGAGATTCCGAACATGAACGGCTTCTATCGCGCGAGCGATCCTTCGGCGTGGAAGGATATGACGCTGACTTCGATCAATGCCCCGATCCGCATTGGGCGCGCGACGGTGCTGCCGGGCGATCTGGTGGTGGCGAATCGCGACGGCATCATCTTTGTGCCTGCGGTTCTGGCGGCTGAGGCGGTGGCGTCGGCGGAGTTTACCAATCTGGAGGATGCCTTCAACTTCGAGCTGAACGCAGCAGGCAAGAACGGCGCGGAGTTTGAGGGAGGCTGGACGCATGCGAAGTATGAGGCGTTCGCGAAGTGGATCGGCCAGCATCCTGAGAAGCTGAAGATGACGCAGGCGGAGTTCAACGCGGAGCTTGCGCGACGGCAAGGGAAATAGCGTCGCGGCGCTGTGCCTAGGCGCTGGTTTCGCGGGCCACGAGCGGAAGGCGAAGCTCGGCCTTGCAGCCAACGCGTCCGTCGGCACGGTTACGCAGCTCGACGGTGCCGCGATGGCCCTGGACGATCTGCTGAGCGAGCGCGAGGCCGATGCCGGTGCCGTTGGGCTTGGTGGTGTAGAAGGGCACGAAGAGATTGCTTGCGTTGGTTAAGCCGGGGCCGTTGTCGAGAATCTCGATGACGGCCTCGCTGTTGTTGTGCCCCCAGCGGATCTCGACGCAGGGGACGCCGTGGTGCGTGGTATCGGGACCTAGCGCGGCTTCGGCGGCGTTGCGGACCAGGTTGATGAGGGCCTGCTCGATCTGATCGGCGTCGACGGGCAATGTGATTTCGTCTTCGCCTGTGACCTTGACGGGGACGCGTGTCTCAAGCTGAGCGACGCGATTGACCAATGAGGAGAGCGAGACCGGAGCGAGACGCGGAGCGGGCAGCCCCATGAGCTGGCGGTAGGCCTGAAGGAAGCGATTGAGCGACTCGGCGCGATTTTCAATGACGTCGAGCCCACGCTCGAAGTCTTCGCGTTGATCGCCGGGGATGGCGGTGTGGACGCGACCGCGCAGGATCTCGGCGATGGACTTGATGGGAGCGAGCGAGTTGTTGATCTCGTGGCCAAGTACGCGGATGAGGCGCGCCCAGGCCAGCCGTTCTTCTTCGCGCAGCGCGGCGCTGATGTCGGAGAGGACGACGAGCGTGTGCGGCACTCCGCTGAGGCGAAAGGCAGCACGGTTGACCATCCATCGCGTGGACTGCTGACCGTGGTCGAGTGAAAACAGATCGTCGTCCTCGGCCTGCAGCAGGTAGGCGAGCTCGAACTCCTCTGCGGGGTGGCCGATTGCCTTGCGAGCATCGACCCCAAGCATCTGTTCGGCGGCTGCGTTCATCAATTTCAAACGCCCGTCGGGATCGAAGGCGAGGACGGGAGACTGCATGGAGTGAAGCACGCGTTCGACCAATGCCATGGCTTCGAGCGCGTTGGCACGCTGCCCCTGCAGCATGCCCGCCAGAGCGTTGATCTCAAGCGCGAGATCGCCCATCGCGTCGTTTCGCATGGCACCACGGGCGCGGAAGGAGTAGTCGTCTTCACGCAGCGCGGCGACCACGTTGGCGAGAGTCTGCAGCGGCCGGGTGATCTGTTCGATGACGAGCGAGACGATAAAGGCCCACACCGCAGCGATGACAGGGAGGATGATCCACTGAATGGTTGCGTCGGCATTCTGAGCACGAAGGATGACCCAGAAGAGCAGCATTGCAGGGAGGCCCATCATCAGCAGCCACAACCGTAATCTTCGCTCGAAGCTCAGTCTTCGCCGCGTCTTTCCCAGGGGGACACGTTTTACCGTGCGCGGACGAGACTGTGGTTCAGAGGCCATATTTCTCGATGCGGCGATAGAGAGCGCCGCGGCTCAGGCCAAGCGCATCTGCGGCGTGGCTTACGTTTCCGTTGGCCCGCGCCAGCGCCTTGCGAATAAGAAGAGCTTCGACAGTCTCAAGGCTCATCTCGTCGAGATTTTGCGCAGACCCGCTGCGCTGCGCCTGCAGGCCGAGATCGGCCACGTCAATTCTTTCGCCGCGAGCCATCAGCACGGCGCGCTCGATGGTGTGATCGAGCTCGCGCACGTTGCCGGGCCATCCGTATTGCAGCATCTGCTGCAGAGCAGCGACTTCCAATCCCTGCAAGGCCCTGCGATAGCGCGCTGCGTGGCGTGACAGGAAGTGCGCGGCTAATGCAGGAATATCCTCGCGGCGGTCGCGCAGCGGCGGCAGATGAATCTCCACCGTGTTGAGGCGGAAGAGAAGGTCTTCGCGAAAGCGTCCGGCGGCGCACTCGGCACGCAGGTCGGCGTTGGTGGCGGAGAGCATTCTTACATTGACGCGCTGTGTCTTCGAGGAACCGACGCGTTCCATCTCTCCGGTTTCAAGCACTCGTAAGAGCTTCGCCTGCTGGCGCACGGGGATGTTTGCAATCTCATCGAGAAAGAGGGTTCCGTTGTTCGCCAGCTCGAAGCGACCGATGCGGTCGGCGCGGGCGTCGGTGAAGGCGCCTTTGACGTGGCCGAAGAGCTCGCTCTCGAAGGTGCCTTCCGGGAGTGCGCCAGTGTTGACGGCTACGAGTGTGCGATCGGAGCGTCCGGAGAGGCGATGCAGCGTCTGCGCGACGACCTCTTTTCCGGTGCCGTGTTCTCCGGTGATCAGAACGTTGGCGTCGGAGGGGCCGATTCGCGCCATGGTCTCAACGACGCTGCGCATGGCTGGTGCCGAGGCGATGAAGTCCGGTGCGCCGGGAGCGCGAAGGATGCGATTCTCCGCCTCAAGCCACTGCGCGCGCCGCTGGCTGCGGTAGAGCTCCATCTGGGTTCGCAGCACGCTCAGCAGTCGAGCGTTCTCCCAAGGCTTCTGGATGAAGTCGCCCGCACCGCGGCGCATGGCTTCGACGGCGAGGTCGATGTTTCCCCAGGCCGTCATTACGACGATGGGAACCTGCGCGTCGATCTCGCGGATGCGCGCGACCAGATCCAACCCCTCCTTTCCGGAGGTGGTGTCGCGGGTGTAGTTCAGGTCGACGAGAACGCCATCGAAGGTGTCGCGGGTAAGGGCCTCGAGGGCGAGGGTCGGCGTCTGCACCATCTCCAGCGCGTATCCTTCAGGCCGCAGCAGAAGCTGTATGGCCTCGAGGATGTGCTGCTGATCGTCCGCGACCAGCAGCCTGTATGGAAGCTTCTGCTCTGCCGTTCCGGCATCGTTGATTGTTCTCTCTTCCACCATCGAGACCTCTTCGTTACTCGCCACCCGGAACGATGCCCGTCCTCGCCGATTGTACCGAAATCTGATTTGCCTCCAGCGTGGTTCCCACCGAACGATCCAACTCGATCTTTGCCTTCTGATAGGCAGTCATCGCTGCAACCAGGGCGGATTCCGCCACGGAGAGATCGCGTCGTGCCGTCAGGGTCTGGTAGTTCGATCCCGCTCCCAGCTCCTGTTCCTTGGCGGTGATGTCAAAGGTCTTCTGCGCAAGATCGCGCGCCTTGCGGGCAGATTCCACACGAGCCTTGTTCTGTTCGAGCGCATACTCCGCGTTGCGAACCTCGATGCGAATCTGCTTCTTCAGCTGCTGCATGCGGAGCTCCGCCTGACGGGCTTCAAGCTCGGATCGATACTGGTCGGATTTGGCGACGCGATTCCGAATGGGAACCTTCATGGTGAGGCCGATGAAGTAGTCCGGAGCCGTGTTGTTGAAGGCATTCTGGAGAGCGCCACCCCAGCCGACGGGAGCGGTCGAGGGTGTTCCTGAGGATGGATTTTGAACGCCGGCAAGACCGGTTCCGCCGTAGTAGGCGGTAAAAGCAAGGCTGGGTAGAAGAGCATTGCGAGCAGCGTCCCGGCTGATGCGCCGGTTTTCAAGGTCGATGTCCGACTCTGTCAGCTCGATGCGGTCATGCAGAGCCAGGGCAATGCTTTCCTCGATCGGCCTGCCTGCCTGCGTGTCGTCGACGGAGCTGGAGTCGGTGGGGTGAACCGGCATCGCCTCGAGGATGGGATCGTCAAGATTCTTGGTGAGCGCGTTTTTAATCAACAGCTCCTGGAACTGCAGGGCGGTTTTGGCGATGGTCAGGTCCTGTTCGCGGTTGGCGACTTCAGCCTCATCCTTCATCACATCCATCGCGGGGATGGCCTGCAGTTGAAGCTGCTTGCGTCCGTTGTCCAACGTCTGCCTGGCGAAGTCGAGAGCACGGCTTTTGACGCCTTCGTCCTCATAGGCGGCTACGAGATCCCAATACATATTCGCGATCTGCGTGACGGTGGTGATGACTTGCAGCTTGAATGCCTCATCGGAGATCTTCTGGTTGTTTTTTGCAATGCGCAGATAGCGAAGATTGGGGCCGAAGCCGAAACCTGCGAGGAGCTGTTGTTGCAGCACGACCTGATAGTAGGTGTTGAGGGTGGGGTTAAGCAGGCTTCGCGGGCTGTTCGTGGTCTCGCGATCGTTGTTGAGGACTGCCTCGAAGCTCGTACCTGTAGGGAAGGACTGCGAATAGGTGATATCGCCGATGTTCGTATTCAGCTGCAACGTAGGAACGTTGTAGAGCGAAAGGTTCGAGAGCGGTTGCGTGTAGTGTTCGTTGCTCAGGTTTGCCTGAAGCAGGGGATCGTAGGACTGAACGGTGGTTCCGGCGCCGAGCGTCGATTGCACGAGACCCGAAGCGCCCGAACCGGCACCGCCAGCGCCGCCTGAGGTTCCGCCGGCTCCGGCACCGCTTGCTCCTGAACCGAATCCCCCGACACCGCCGCCGGGTGTGTTCTGAACAACTCCAGTGTTAACGCCGCGAAACGAAGCGCCAGCGCGGGTGCGAAGGATATCGGCTTCGTCGATAGGGATGTTGTAGCGAGCGATGGCGAGATCGAGATTGTTCTCCAGAGCCAACGTGATGGCGTCTTTGAGGCTGAGCTCGAGGACGCCATTGTGGACGAGGGTGTCGATGCGCGGCGTATTGGCCAGGTTTGGCTGCGGCACCAGCGTGGCGCGGTATGCGTTGAAGGGATTATTCGAGTGCGGTATGTCGAGCCGAAGTGCCGGAGCCTGAACCGTCGCTACGGTCTGGGTATTCTGTGCCCATGCAGGAAGAGTGACCAGAAGAACGGCGCTGACGCAACGAGGGAAGAAGGAGGTCACGGCTGCACCTCCGCGGAGAGGTTGGAGGCGGTGCCGGCGGTGTCGGAGTAGATCCATCCGTCACGCAGCTCGATGATGCGCGAGCCGTAGGCCGCGTTGGCCTCGGAGTGCGTGACCTGCACGATCGTCGTGCCCTCGTCGTTGACCTGCCGGAACATCTCCATAATCTCCTTCGCCTGTTTCGATTGCAGATTGCCTGTGGGCTCATCGGCCAGCAGCAGCGCGGGCTTGTGAATCATGGCGCGCGCGATTCCGACCAGCTGCTGTTGCCCACCCGAGAGCTGATGCGGGTAGAGGTCTTTCTTGCCCACGATATTGAAGCGGTCGAGCGTATCGGCCACCAGCGCCTGCCGCTCGGTTCGTGGAATGTCTTTATAGGACAGAGGAAGGTCGATGTTTTCGGCGACGGTGAGGTCGTCGAGCAGGTGATAGCTCTGGAAGACCATGCCGATGCGGCGGCGCGCGAGATCGGCGCGCTGCTTGCGGTTCATGCGATGCACGGCCTCGCCGTCGAAGTCGAACTCTCCCTTCCACTGGTCGTCGAGCATGGCCAGCACATTCAGCAGCGAAGACTTGCCTGCGCCCGAAGGCCCCATGATGGTGACAAACTCCCAGGGACGAATCGTCAGATTCACACGACGCAACACCCAGGTCTCGGTATGCCCAGCCCTGTAGCTGCGCTCGATATTTTTCAACTCAATCATCTCTTCTTCACTCCGCTCTCAAAATCAGGGTTGGTTCCGTGTCGGCAGCTCGCTGCGCAGGCAGGTAACTGGCCAGCAGCGCGGTCATCACCATGCCCGCGGCTGCCGCGGCGAGAGCCACCGGTGTGCTCGAAAGCAATGCCGATGGACCTCCTCGATCCATATAGATAAAGTCCATCAACAAGCTACCGATCAGCTTCGGCAATGCGAGGCTGACGATTGTTCCCAGCGCGAGTCCTGTAACGGTTAATGCGAGTCCACGACCGAGAAAGAGCCGCAGCACCTGCTTGCGGCTTGCGCCCACTGCAAGCCTGACGCCGATCTCGCGCAATCGCTGCGAGACCTGGTAGCTCAGAAGCCCGAACAGTCCGATTGCGGTCAGCAGCAGAGCGAAGCCTGCAAACGCTCCCGCCATCCATGAGAAGAAGCGCGGCGCTTTGATGGTGCTGTCGATTACGGCCTGCATGGTTTTGATTTTTGCCACTGGAATCGTAGGATCGGCTGCGCTCACCGCCTGCTCGATGATCCTGGCCGCATCTTCATTCGCGCCCAGCTTGACGGCAAAGGTCGTGGGAAACCATCCGTTGACGATCTTTGTCAGTTCGTCGGTTGCCTGTGTGAAGGTCTCATAGACCACGGGCTGCGGCCCTTCCGCAAGAGAGTGCGTATGCACATCGGCGACTACTCCCACGACGGTCCGGCGATCTTCCTTCTTGCCGCCTACATTCACCTGTTCGCCGATGGGCGAGCGCCCGGGCCACCATCG
>DATJJJ010000076.1:0-3240 GCA_035492215.1 Edaphobacter sp.
GGCGTCGTCCTCTATCGCGCTTTCGTCTACAACCATCACCTCGACTGGACCGATCCCAAGGCCGATCGCGCCCGCGCCGCTTACGACATCTTTCATCCTCTCGATGGCAAGTTCGCACCCAATGTCGTCATCCAGACCAAGGAAGGCCCCATCGACTTCCAGGCACGCGAACCCGTCTCCCCGCTCTTCGGCGGGATTCCGCATACCAGCCAGGCCATGGAACTCCAGATCACGCAGGAGTACCTTGGCCAGCAGCGACACCTCGTCTACATCGCTCCCATGTGGAAAGAAGTCCTCGATTTCAACATGCGTGTGGATAGCGCAACAACTCCCGTCAAGCAGATCGTTTCCGGTACGACTTTTCATCGACAGCTGGGTGGCATGGTCGGCGTCGCCTGCGTAGGACAAAATGGCTGGCTCGGTTCTCCGCTTACGCTCGCCAATCTCTATGCCTTCGGCCGGCTCTCTTGGAATCCCGATCTAAGGGCAGAAGACATCGCAGCCGAGTGGACCCGCCAGACGATCTCAACCAACCCCGCTGTTGTTCGCATTGTCGTCAACATGCTTATGCAATCTTGGCCTGCCTATGAGAGCTACACTGGCCCCCTCGGGCTGCAGACTCTTACAGACATCACCGGCAGCCACTACGGCCCAAACGTCGAAGCCAGCGAGCGCAACGGCTGGGGCCAGTGGCACAAAGCCGACCACGAGGGCGTCGGATTTGATCGCACCGTGGCCACCGGAACAGGTTACGTCGGCCAGTACTCACCCGAACTTGCGAATATCTACGAATCCACCGCCACCACTCCCGATAACCTCCTCCTCTTCTTCCACCACGTCCCCTACACTTACAAACTCCACGACGGCAAAACGGTCATTCAATATATCTACGACTCGCACTATGACGGCGCAGCGCAGGCCGCCCACTTCGTCGAAGACTGGCATTCTCTCAAAGGCAAATTCGATCCAGCTCTATTTGCAGACGTGCTTCCTCGCCTTGAATATCAGGCCCACCACGCCATCGTCTGGCGCGATGCCATTACCCAGTATTTCCTCAAACTCAGCGACATCCCCGACGCACAAGGCCGTGCCGGCCACTACCCCAACCGCTTAGAAGCCGAAGACGCCCACCTCACCGGCTACAAAATCATCGACGTAAATCCCTGGGAAGATGCCAGCCGCGGCAAAGCCCTCTCATGCGATGGCCTACAATCCTGCTCCGCCGATTTCAATTACACGGGCAATCCCGGCAGCTTCGAGGTCGCCGTGGAATACTTCGACCTGCAAGGCGGCTCAGCAAAATTCACCATCTTGATCAACGGTCATCAGCAAGACACATGGTCTGCCGACGACAACCTGCCGTCGCGGAGTCCCAACGGAGATAACTCCACGCGGCACATCGCTCACAACATCGCCCTGAAGACTGGAGACGTCATCCGTATCGAGGGCACGCCCGATGATGCGGATCACGCTGCTTTCGACTACATCGAGATTCTCGTTCGTAGCTCTGCGCAGTAACGGTTTCGGTTACTTCCTCCGTGGTCGCAGCTTCATCGTGACCGGGCGGGAACCACAAGGCCCACATTCATTGACACGGGCAGTGTTTGCGCGATATTCCCACTCCATGGTCCGACTCAGCGTCCTCTACCCCGCGACACCGGGCTCCACCTTCGACTGGAACTACTTCCTAGCGGAGCACCTGGTCATCGCCCGTCGCCTTCTGGGAGCCCGTGGCCTCGTCCGTATCGAAGTCGACCGCGGCATCGGTGCCTTCCCGCCGGGCACTCCCTCGCACTACCACGCCATCGGCCACCTCTACTTCGAGTCGATGCTCCACCTCGACACGGCCCTCGCCGCCACCGCTCCCGACCTCATCGCCGACCAGCGCAAATACTACAGCGGCGAATCTGTCGTCCAGGTAAGCGAAGTTGTACCCGTCTAAAGCTCTCCGAACTTACTTCGTCCCATGCGGCTTCTCCCCCGACCACGTCCACGCACGAATCTTCCATGCCCCGCCCTCTTTATGCAGCACGGCCGTGATCTGCCCCTTCTCATCCATCGCCTTCCCATGTTCCTTGTACAAGTACTCGGTCGGAAGAATGACGTAGGCAGAATCCCCATCTCGCTCGATACGCGTTGGCGTCCCGTACTTCACCTGTCCATCGGAAACTCCGGTCGCCTGCGCGTGTTTGTCATAAGCCGCCGCCCAGTCCTGCGCTGCATGTGGTCCACTCCACCGGTGCGGCGCAAACTCGTCGACGATTGTGATATCACCCCTCGCACACGTCGCATATGCAGATGCTGTATCGCCCTTGTTGAACGCGTCGATAAACACCCGCAAAGGAGCAGCCACATCGTCTCCTGTCGCCGAGAACGCAACAGGAACTAAAAACACACTCGCCATAAAGGCCAGCACGGTCTTTCTCATTGCTATTACCTCTTCAGGGGCCCACAATTTGTGAGATTTCCTGTGAGCCTCGCATCCTCGATTTAGAAATGTCAACAGCAACTTGACTGTCCTCGCACCTCTCCGGACGCTTACTCTTGAATCAACCACGATCCCGGTTTCTCGTGGAGGACCATGCCCCTCACCTCCGGCATCTCGCGCCGCAACTTCCTCGCCGCCTCCGCAGCCGCGCTGACCTCGTCGCAGCTCTCAGCTCAATCCATTCCCGCGGCCCAACAACCTCCGTCCGCGATCCGGTCACTCCCCAATCTCTCCAGCCAGGCGCGCCCCTTCACCAGCGCCGAACGCGAGGCCCGCATCGAGCGCGCCCGCGAGTTGATGACGCAGAATAAGATCGACGCCATCCTCCTCGCCAACTCCACCAGCTCCTCCGTCTATTTCGCAAACCTCCATCTTTACGGCGGCGAACGCCTCTGGGCACTCGTCCTGACTGCCCGATCCAAGCCTTTCCTTGTCTGTCCCGCCTTCGAAGAAGGCCGCGCTCACGAGCTTCTCTCCTCCGGTCCTCTCGGGACAAACTGCGACATTCTCACCTGGCAGGAAGATGAAAGCCCCTTTGCCCTCATCGGGCGCGGTCTTGCTGATCGCCATCTCAGGGCCGGCATCATCGGCCTCGACGAACATATGGCCTTCGTCTTCTCCGAAGGCATCCGCGCCGCCAACCCGCACCTCAAGCTCGTCTTCGCCACTCCCGTCACCGCCGGCTGCCGAATGATCAAGAGCGCGCACGAGCTCGAGTGCATGCGCCTCGCTTGTCGCGCCACGCTCCTCGT
>DATJJJ010000077.1:0-4331 GCA_035492215.1 Edaphobacter sp.
CCGAGGTGATCAAGATCGCCGATGGAAGAGTGATTGAGCAGGGCCCTGTGACCAATGTCTTAGCCGAGGAGCGGGAACGACTGCTGACGAGCCTTCGCGTGGTCAAAGGCTGAAGACTCAACCGAGCTGCACGGGCTCCTGCTCCAGCTCGATGGAGAAGAGAGCTTTCACCTTCTGCTGAATGGCGTCGCGCAACGCGAAGAGATCGGCGGCGGTGGCGTTGCCACGGTTGATGAGCGCGAGGGTATGGCGTGAGGAGATTCCGGCGTTGCCCATGGCATAGCCCTTGACGAAGCCTGCGCGCTCGAGCAGCCATGCTGCGGCAAGCTTGATGCGGCCCTCATCGGCGGGCCAGTGAGGAATTTTTTCAGGCGCCAGTTGAAGCGTAGAGGCAATGTGCTGGAAATTCTCGCGTGAGACGACGGGGTTTTTGAAGAAGGAGCCCGCGCTACGGCAGTCGGATTCTCCTTCGACGATCAGCATGCCCTTGCGGTGACGGATCTCGCGTACGGCTTCGTAAACCTCAAGCGGGGTTGGCTGAGCATCACCAAAGTGGCGCGTGAGATCGGCGTAGGTAAGGCGCGGGTGTCGTGCCGGATCGAAGCGAAAAGTGACAGCCGTGACGATGTAACGGCCGCGATGGGTGCTGTTGAAGATGCTGCGCCGGTAGGCGAAGCCGCACTCCGCGGCAGGAAGATCGATGAAGCTCGTAGATTCGAGATCGAGCACTCGAACGGAAGTAATCGTTTCGGAGACCTCTTGCCCATAGGCACCCACATTCTGGACCGGAGTTCCGCCGACCGTGCCGGGAATTCCGGCGAGACACTCGATGCCACTGATTCCCTGCTCGCAGACGGCAAGGACGAAGGCGTTCCACTCGACTCCGGCGGGAACGATGTACTCGACAAAGCCGTTGAGAGAGAAGGGCTTGAGAGGACCGTCGAGCGCGATGTGGAGGACGAGGCCGTCGAAGCCGGAGTCGGAGATGAGCAAGTTGCTGCCGCCACCGAGGACAAAGATAGGGAGCGTGTGCTGGCGAGCGAAGGAGATAGCCTCCAACAGCTCGGATTCGCTGCGGATCTCACTGAAGTAGCGGGCGGGACCACCGATCCGGAGGGTGGTAAAGGGGGCCAGAGAGAGGTTCTGCCGGATATCGATCGCGGTGGGCTGCACGGGTTGAGGGTACAACAGGTACACGGCGCCAGACGAGAGGTGGCGGCCTGGGGACACCCCCGGTACAATGAAAGAGAAGAACGGTTGTACCGTTTCCAGGTTCTCGATCTTCAAGGGAGAAGGCTATGTATCCAGAGATTATGGTGATTCCGATGCGCGAGGAGCTGACTCGCGCGGGGCTGCAGGAGGTCCGTACGGCGGCCGAGGTGGACAGTGCACTGGCTCAGCCCGGGACCACGATGGTCGTTGTGAACTCGATCTGCGGCTGCGCTGCGGGCAAGATGCGCCCCGGCGTGCGACTGGCGATGCAGCACACCTCAAAGCCCGATCATTCGGTGACAGTGTTTGCCGGACAGGATCGTGAGGCGACGGATCGTGCTCGCAGCTACTTCGGTGGACATCCGCCGACCTCGCCGGCGATTGCGATTCTTCGCGACGGCCAGCTGGTGTACCTGATGCAGCGGTCGGCCATCGAGACCTCGACGGCTCCGGCGATTGCTCAGGAGCTTGCACGTGCGTTCGATTCGTACTGCGCACCGACGACTGCATAAAGCAAGCTTTTCTTAGATTTTCGGGCCGGATGACGGATCTCTCCGTTCGTCCGGCCTTTGTGTTTTTCCTCGAATCGCTCAACCTGAAGCCGGATGTGCCGATAAATGGAGTAATGTCCATCTCTGGCCTATCCTCTGCCGTTGGCTTTTCGCCTGCTCGTTATGCAGCGCCTCGGGACTCTCAGCAGACATCGGATGCGCTTGCAGAAGCACCTCGTTTGATTGGCGAAGGCGCTGCGATGCAGCGTCTTCGGTTGCAGATCGAACGACTGGGACCGCACTTCAGAACCGTGCTGATGCAGGGTGAGATCGGCACTGGAAAAGAGCTGGCAGCACGAGCCCTGCATGCCAGAAGCAGCGTGGCCGATGGGCCGTTCGTGGTGTGCCATGCCGCTCGACTCGAGGAGATGGGCGAAAAGGATCGGGAAGACGATCTGCTCTCCTTGTGGCGAGAGAAAGCGAGTGGAGGAACCCTGTTTCTGGATGGGGTCGAAGAGATTGTCCCCACAGCACAGCAACGACTCTTACGGGTGTTGGATCGCAAGACGGGCTTTCGGATGATTGCCTCGACTAGCCAGAACCTGAGGGTGATGGCGGCTTCCGGACTGTTTCGCCAGGACGTCTTTCACCGGCTGGCAATGGTCGAGATTACGCTCGAGCCCTTGCGCAACCGAAGAGAAGATATTCCCGCGCTGGTGAGCTGCTTTCTGGAACGGTTTTCAAAACAGTATGAGAAGCCGGTGGATGGCGTCTCGCACGATGCCATGGAGAGACTAATGAGCTACGAATGGCCTGGGAATATTCGTGAGCTTGAGAATGTGATGCACAACGGGGTTCTGCAGTGTGAAGATACGGTGCTTCGTCTTGGGGATCTGCCCTCGCTGGCGGAGACCGGAGACGGTACCGTTACGGTCTCTGTTGCGCGATCTATCGATGCTCCGGTGCGGCTGCAGGAGGTGATTGAGCGGCATGTGCGGAGGGTGTTGCGGGAGTGCGCAGGCAATAAGATGCGTGCCGCCGAGAGGCTGGGGATCAGCCGGTCGACGCTCTACCGGATGCTGGAAGAAGGCTCGATGGAAGCTATGGAAACAAAGCCCTGAGCTGTATGCGCGATACACTGACCGATGAAGTATTGAGGTGCGCATGAAGAGGTTTCCGTCGGTCGGGCTCCGGGTTGTAGCTATGGTTGTAGCAGTGGGTTGCGGGGTCGAGGCTCCGGTGGCAGCATGGGGACAGTCCCTGGGGGCGCCCAGTCAGCCCGCAGCACAGCAACAGGTACCGCAGACAGCCGAACAGCGCAGCAAGGCGCTCTCGGATCTGCTGGAGGAGATCTGGCAGGACCGGCTGAAGCACTCTCCCGAATTTGCCTCGTTCCTTGGCGACAAGCGATACAACGATCAGTGGAGTGACTACTCGATTAAGGCGATCAACGCCTCGCTGGAGCGCGGGCGAAACTTTCTGGATCGTCTGGGAAGCATCGACACTGCCGGTCTGAAACCGCAGGAGGTTCTCTCCCGCGACCTGATGATTCGCGACCTAACCGATGCGCAGGAGGCGGCCCACTTCAAGGAGTGGGAGATGCCGGTGAATCAGGTCGACGGCTTTCAGACGGACATCGTGCAGATGGTCAACGACCTCTCCTTCGAGACAGTGAAGGACTATGACGATTACATTACGCGTTTGAAGACGATGCCTACCGTCTTCTCGCAGAACATGACCAACATGGAGCTGGGCATGGAGGAGCATCGCGTTCCTCCGGCTTACCTGCTGGAGAAGGTGGTGACACAGACGGAGGCGATCGGCAACCAGAAGCCGGAGGAGAGCCCGTTTGCAGCGCCAATGAAGAAGTTTCCGGCCTCCATCACTCCTGACCAGCGGAAACGCATCAGCCGTGAGATGGCAGAGGCGATTGTGACCACGGTGCTTCCGACCTATCAGCGCTTCGCAAGGTTTCTGAAGGCTCAGTATGTCCCCGCGGGACGAAAAGAGCCCGGCATCTGGTCAATCCCAGAAGGCGATGCCTACTACGCCTTCCTGGTGCGAAGAAGCACCACCGAAGACAAGACGCCGGACCAGATTCACCAGATCGGGCTGGAGGAAGTAAAGCGCGACGAGGCCGATATGCTCGCCATCGCAAAGAAGCTGGGCTTTCAGGATCTGAAGAGCTTCAATGCTGCGATGAAGACGAATCCCAAGCTGCATCCCACCTCAAAGGATGCACTGATCGACGCCTACAAGAAGAACATCGCGCAGATGCAGCCGAAGCTTCCGCAGTTATTCGGGACGCTGCCCAAGGCACAGCTCGAAGTGGTTCCGGTACCGGCGTACATCGAAAAGGAACAGGCTCCGGCGTATTACTACCCGGGCAGTCAGGATGGAAAGCGTCCAGGACGGGTGTATATCAACACGTACAACTTTGCGGATCGGTCGTTGGCTTCTGTCGAGGCAGTGTCTTACCACGAAGGGATTCCCGGCCATCACCTGCAGATCTCGATCGCCCAGGAGCTGACCGGCCTTCCGTCGTTTCGCAAGCAGGAGAACTTCACGGCTTACACCGAAGGCTGGGGCTTGTATTCCGAACGGCTTGGCAAAGAGGTCGGTTTCTAC
>DATJJJ010000078.1:0-90680 GCA_035492215.1 Edaphobacter sp.
GTAGAGCTTGCGCTCGAAGAGGCCGTCGAGCTTCTGGACGAAGGCAGCTTGTCCACCGAGGGTGTGGATGAGGCCGGGCACATCCTGCGGGACGTAGAAGGTGTACTGGTAGGCGTTGGATTCAGTGATGTAGCTGACCCACTTGTCGTAGACGAAGGGCGTGATCCAGGAGCCGTCGGCGTGACGGCCGCGCGCGAGTTTGGTTTCAGGGTCGATGACGTTCTTCCAGTTGCTGCCGCGTTTGGCGAGAGTTGCGGCGTCTTCTTTGTGGCCGAGCGCGTTGGCGAGCCGAGCGATGATGGCGTCATCGAAGGCGTACTCGAGTGTGCGTGAGACCTGTTCGCCGTGATGGAAGGCTTCGGCGACGGGATCTTCAAGCGGGATGTAGCCGTACTGGATGTACGACTTGAGAGCGCGGCGTCCGAGGCCATCTTTGTACTGGTCGTAGGGCGGTGTATCGAAGGCATTTTGACGGATGAGCGTCCACGCGGAGGCGACGTCGAAGTTGCGCAGGCCTTTCATGTAGGCATCGGTGATGACGACGCCGGTGTGGTCGCCGATCATCTCGGAGGTGTAGCTTCCCCAGGCAGGAAAGATGGGGAGATAGCCGCCCTGCTGGCCTTTGAGGACGAGCGACTGCATCATCTGCTGGACGCGCACAGGATCGAGCAGCGTGAGCAGGGGAAGCTGGGCGCGATAGATGTCCCAGAGGGAGAAGTCGTCGTAGTAGGGCTTGCCGGCGATGTGCTCGATCTTTCCGTTGCCTGCGAAGCGGGGATAAGCGCCGTCGTCGTCGCTGGCGATGCGAGGCAGCAGGAGCGAGTGATAGAGCGCTGTGTAGAAGGTGCGGCGTTGCGCTGCGCTGCCGCCTTCGAGGGAGACGGTGTTGAGGACGTTGTTCCATGTGCGGGTGGTTTTGGTGCGAAGGGCTTCGAAGTTCCACGCGGGGATTTCAGCACGAAGATTGCTGCGAGCTGCTTCGAGCGAAGTGAAGGAGGTTCCGGTGCGAATGAGCAGGTCGCCGGGCGCGGAGAGATGGAGGCGGAGATACGCGCCCATGTGTTTGCAGGAGGAGTCCTTCAATTCAGGCGCGTTGAGGATGCGGTCGTCGCACCAGGTTCCGTCGCTTTGGGCGCGCTGCTGAAGCTGAACGACGAAGTAGCCGCTGAATCCGGTGAGCTTGCCGTTGCCCTGATAGATGCGATGGACGGGGTTGTAGCCGGTGATCTCGCCGCGTGCGATGTCAACGTGCACCCAGCCATCGTGAAAGCGGGCGTTGTTTTCAACGATGAGGTTGACGTCGCCCGCAGTGGTGTAGCGGGCGCGCAGGATGCCAGCGCGGATGCCGCCGGTAAGCTCGACGGTTTCGTGATCGTCGGGAAGCTGAACGGAGTAGAAGGCGGGCTGTGCAACTTCAGTGGAGTGCTGAAATGTGATGGCGCGCGATTCGGGCGCGGTATGAAGAGCGCCGAAGGTGGTCATCAGGGTGACGCTGCCGTAGTCCTGCGTGCAGGAGCCGGTCATCCAGTGGCTGGCGCGGATGCCGGTGAGGCGAGTGTCGGCGAAGTAGTAGGGCGCGATGCACTTGTCTTCAGTGGAGCGTGTCTCGGGCACCCAGTTGGTCATGGCGTAGGGCTCGCCGACGAGGGGAACGGTCTGGCCTTCGTTGGCGGTGCCGATGTGAGGATCGAGCAGGGAATAAGGCGATTGTGCCCCTAGGATGCCGCAGAGGGGCAGCACGAGTGACAGAAGGCAGATGCGCTGAGGGAGATTCATCGGGAGAATGATAGCCGCTGAGCGCGGGGGTGAGAACCGATGGGAGGTTTCTTGTGCGGCAGACTAAGGGACTACAGCAGAAAATTTAAAGTTTATCTCCTAAGGTTTTAGTTGACATGCGCCGGGAGACGGGCGTAATGTCCTAAGAAATTAGGAGACGAGAAGGCGATGACGCGAACGGAGAAAGCGGACCTGACCAAGCTGGAGCTGAAGATCATGCAGGTGATCTGGAAGCGTGGGGCGAGCAATGTGAGTGAGGTGCAGGAGGAGATGGAACCACCGCTTGCCTATACGACGGTGCAGACGATGCTAAACATTTTGCACCGCAAGGGAAAACTGAAACGGAAATTGAAGGGCCGCGCCTTTGAGTACAGCGCCGCGGTGACGGAGGCAAAGGTGTCAAACCATGCGGTCCGCGATCTGGTCGACCGGATGTTTGGAGGCTCGAGCGAGGAGCTGGTGATGAGCCTGATCAAGAGCAAACAGATCGACGCGAAACAGATTGCAGAGCTGACTCGAAGGCTGGAAGAGGATGAGGAAGGAGGCGGCGAATGAAGAGCGTCGAGCTTTGGGTGGTGAACTACCTTCTTAATTCGCTGTGGATGGTTCCGCTCGTCTTCAGCTTCACGTGGCTGAGTGTTGGCGCGATGAAAGAGGCAGGCCCGAAGATGGAACATCATGTGTGGGTGAGCGCTCTTTTGCTCGAAGTGGTACTTCCAGCATGCCGGTTTCATGTTGTCGGTGTTTGGGCGGCGGTTCGTCAGATCCTGAATGGTTCTGGGACAACATCAGGCGGTGCAGCACACCTGGGGATGATTACGAGTGCATCGCCCGGATACGGAGCTTTCTCTCTCCCGACGGGGATGACTGCTGCTTTGGTGGTGGCTTATGGATGCGGCCTGCTGTACTTTGCGGTGCGTCTGGGATGGGGACTGTGGACGACGAGATCGATGCAGCGGGAGGCGCAGGAGCTGTGGCTTGAGGATGCGACAGAGCAGAGATGGGAGCGGTGCTGCGGAGCGTTTGGATTCGATCGGAATGAAGTGAGGGTCGCATCCTCCCCGCGAATCGATGGGCCTGTCATGGTTGGGATTCGCAGAGGCTTACTGCTGCTGCCTCCTGGATTTTTGAATCGTGTGGAGAAGAGCGATCT
Organism: Edaphobacter sp.; assembly: GCA_035492215.1. GTDB lineage: Bacteria > Acidobacteriota > Terriglobia > Terriglobales > Acidobacteriaceae > Edaphobacter. Next base: position 2,930 of record DATJJJ010000078.1, read on the forward strand.
TTGTGCGGTGATGGCGCATGAGTGTGCGCATATGCGAAGGAACGATTTTCTCAAGAACATTCTCTACAACGTGATTGCACTTCCGGTGTCGTACCACCCGTTGTTGAGGCGGACGTTGTCACGGGTGGCGGAGACACGCGAGATGATCTGCGATGCGATGGCTGCCGAGGCGATTGCGGGAAGAGAGAGTTATGCGAGATCGCTGCTGCGGTTGGCATCGTTGATGGTTGAACGCACGCCAGCCAGAACCCTTCACGCCATCGGAATCTTCGATGCCAACAGCTTTGAGAGGAGAGTTATGAGCCTGACGAAGAATCCTATCGCTGTAGGACGTGCGCGACGGTTGGCGATGGTTGCTGTGTGCGTGATGGTGGGAGCGGTTACGTGCGGATCGGCATTGGCGCTGCGGATGGAAGTAGGAACAAGAGATGCGGCTTCGGCAGATAGCGTGAATGCAACGAAGAATCACGTGACCACAATGCCTGTATTGATCTCGTCTAAGCAGCCTGAGTATCCCAAGCTGCCGAAAGCAGATCGTATCAATGGCAAGTGCCTGCTGGCGCTGACGGTGGATCAAGATGGCGTGCCGCAGGATGTTCATGTGGTGAAGAGCCTGCGTCCGGAGTATGACCAGAAGGCGGTCGAGGCGGTTGAGCAGTATCGCTTTAGGCCTGCGCTTCAAGATGGACAACCGATCGAAAAGCAGCTCCACATTGAGGTTGATTTCCGAGTTTTTTAGCGACGCATTTCTGAAGACGAGCGAGAAGTTGCAAATAGCTGAGTGATCGAGGAGGCGGAGAATGAATGTTCTCGAAGAATGGGTTGCAGGGTACGTTCTCAATTCGCTGTGGATGGTTCCGCTCGTCTTTGGATTAGCGTGGCTGGTTGCTCGCGGAGTACGAGGGGCAGGCCCAAAGATAGAACACCGTGTCTGGGTCGGCGCTCTGATGCTGGAGACGATTCTTCCGGCATGCCAGATGCGATGGAGCGAAGCATGGAGCATCGTGCGCCAGTGGCTGCATAGACAGGCGAGCGTGAACGCTGGGGATACGCGCATTGACGTTGCGATGAGCGTAGGCAAGGCTCATCCTGGCGTGTTGTTGCCTCAGTGGATCTCGATGGGACTGCTCCTGATGTATGCGGGATGTCTGCTGTACTTTGCGGCGCGGCTGACCCGCGGACTGTGGAATGCGTGGAGGATTCGGAGAGGCGCGCAGCGACTGGATTGGGGAGAGGAAGAGGAACGGATCTGGGAGCGGCGCTGTGAGGCCTTCGCGGTCGACTCCAAGAGAGTCGAGGTTGGTTCGTCTTTACGAATCGATGGTCCGGTCACTATGGGGATTCGCAGGGCTGCGTTGCTGTTTCCCACCGGTTTTTTGAGCGGCGTGACGAAAGAGGACCTGGATGCGGTGATGGCTCATGAATGCGCTCACATTCTGCGGTACGACTTTCTGAAGAACCTGCTGTACAACGCGTTTGCGCTGCCGATGTCGTATCACCCGCTGCTGCACAGAACGTTGTCGCGTGTTGAGGAGACGCGCGAGATGATTTGCGATGCAATGGCCGCCGAGGCGATTGCGGGAAGAGAGAGCTATGCAAAGTCGTTGCTGCGGCTGGCCCTGTTGATGGTGGAACGCAAGCCAGCCAGAACCCTTCACGCCATCGGGATCTTCGATGACAACAGCTTTGAGAGGAGAGTTATGAGCCTGACAGGAGAGAAGATTGCGATGGGACGGGCGCGGCGGTTGGTGATGATTGCCGTGTGTGCGATGGCGGCGGTTGTGACGTGCGGGTCGGCGGTGGCGCTACGGATGGATGTTGGAGTGAAGAAGGAGGCAGCAGCGCCGATTAAGGTGAAGGCGAGCGTTATTGCGAGCAACCTCATTTACGATAAGCATCCGGTGTATCCGGCCGAGGCTAAGGAGAAGAACGATACAGTGGATGGTCCGGTCGTGCTGGAGGCGATTATCAGCAAGGAAGGGTTTGTGAAAGATCTTCGCGTGAAGCAGAGCTTGCGACCTGATTACGACCGGAGTGCGCTGGATGCAGTTCGTGAATGGAGATATCGGCCTTATATGCTGAATGGCGAGCCGACTGAAGTAGAGACGACCATCACGGTGAACTATTCCATCGGAAAGTAGGCCTGCGTGAATGGGATCTGTCGCGAGCAGAGACGGCCCGTCAGATCCCAACACAGCACTGAGGCGATGACCCAATTTCAGAAAATTCTCCAAATACTCTCTGGCGTAATGTTTTTCGTAGGGATGTCTGTGTTGACAGGCTGCCTGAGAAACCATTCGGTGAAGTCGATGGGACAGTACCAACTCGACCCACGATCGGATGTCACTCTTATTCTTCCTCCAACAACAAGCTCGACTGACGGTGCGACACAGACTACGGTGCTGGACCTCGGCAAACGCTCCTCTTCGGTATCTCATGGGGATGAGCTGGGATCGTGTTCGATTCGTGGAAGGATCTTTGCACTTTCACCCGAGAAGGATGGAAGACGTTGGGAGTTTCAGTCGCCCAGTGTAAGAGGGTGGAATACCTCCTCTCTCTATGAAGAAGCCGACCGTGAGTGGGACGCGTTTCTCCTCGAGATCGCGAAACGTACTTCTGATGGGTGTTTTGGAAAAGAGAGGGGCGTGGACGCCGTACAACAACGTTTGGTTGAGGCAATGCCCATTCCCGCCGATGGGGTACTGCGGTTCTACTACTCGTTAGGGTCGTTCGGTTTTGTGGATCTCCATCCGGGCATGCAGATTCGCGTCGAAATGAAGGAAGCGACCGTAAGTAAGAAGCCGGCTGCCGGCAGCGTGCTTTTCTCCGTTGAAGGCCGCTCTCCTGTTGGAGTGACGCTAGCCCTGGCTTCTCCTCGAAGGCATCTTCTAGACGATGGAAAGACCATGGTGTCAGAGATGCAGGGCGCCTTTGCGGCCTATCCGTTACTTCGCCTGTTTCTGGAACAAGGAGCCACCTCGTCGGAACCGTCGCGTCACGCTCTTTTATTGGGAGCGAAGACACAGGATGTCCTGAATCAGAGAACCGACAGCCTGTTGCAAAGAGGAGAAAGCGGGTGCGATTCAACTTTGCCTGAAAGCGTCTGCATCGTTGTTTCGGAGGGTACTGTCAGTCTGCTTTCGACGATAACGGTTAATGGCCACGCCGCTTTCTATGCACCGGGTACGACTTTGTCCCAGGTGCTGGACGTGAATTCAGATCATAAGCCGGGTGGAGCGTTGCAAACCGTTACGGTTAAGAGGCGCTTTGGCGATCACTACGCGACGATTTTATTTCGGCGAGACAGAGAGATGGTCTCCAAATTGATTCTCCTTAATGGGGATCGAATCAGATGGAATTAGTCAGCGACAGCCTCCCCAAAATAGTCTGTGAGGTGATATGTCGGGCCATCGCCAGCGGAAGTTTCCCGCCTGATCCTCGTTGAAATTCAGAATTCGATGCCGCGTTGCGCGAGTATTCCTTTCTGGTAGGCGTGCTTGACCTCACGCATCTCGGTGACGGTATCGGCGAGCTCGACGAGGAGCGGGTGAGCGTTGCGTCCGGTGAGGATGACGTGGACCATCTCGGGTTTTGCGCGCAGCGTATCGGCGACTTTTTCCGGCGCGAGCATTTTGTAACCGATAGCGTAGTTAATTTCGTCGAGGACGACGAGGTCCCAGTCGCCGGAGAGGATGGCGCGGGCGGCTTCATCCCAGGCCTCTTCGACGAGGCGGATATCTTCCGGGTCGGTTTGGGCTCCGCCGACCTTAACGAAGCCGCGGCCCATCTGACGGATGACGACGGAGGGATCTTCGGGGGACCCCAGGGATTTCCCTAGGGTTTCGACGGCTTCGAGCTCGCCGGAGAGCCAGGAGCCCTTGAGGAACTGAAGAATGAGCACGCGCATACCGTTGCCGGCAGCACGAAGAGCGGTGCCGAGGGCTGCTGTGGTCTTTCCTTTGCCCGGGCCTGTGTTGATGACGATGAGTCCGCGACGTGAGATTTCGGCCATAGAGACAGGATAGATGGAACTCGAACTCAGGCGATTAGTGGCCGGAGTGATAAGGGTGCCCAGCCAGGATGGTGAAAGCGCGATAAATCTGCTCGGCAAGGATGACGCGGGCAAGTTGATGCGGAAGCGTAATGCGCCCGAAGGAGAGCAGAAGGTTGGCACGGGAGTGGGCGATTTTGGACCAGCCATCGGCGGGACCAATTGCAAAGATAAGCCGCTGGGTTCCGGAGTCGCGTAATTTGCCGACAGTTGTCGAGAGTTCCTCGGAAGAGAGTTGTTTTCCGCGACTATCGAGCAGTACGAGATAGGCTGGAGTGCGCCCGAACTGGCGATCGAGCCATTGAAGAAAGACTAGCTCCGATTCAAGGAAGGTTGCATTGCATGGTGTATAGCGATTAATGCGGCTGATGTATTCCTCTGCTAAGGAGGTGGAAGGATCGGATCGAGATGCAGTGCGTCTCGGAGATATCGAAACAAGGTCTAAAGTCACGTTATTGGTTTGAGGACATAAAAAATATTTAAATTTGTTTGTTACTTAAGCTATAACGGATATTCCATTTTCTGGATTCTCTTAAATATTTTGGAGATTTCAATGGGCACATCTGTGAGTTCTTCGGGAGTTACAGCCTTTTCTTCTTTGGCAGAGTAATTGCAGTATATCCACACGAAAGTAACCTTAATGGTGTTTTAAAGACGTTATCTTGCCATTTTCCCCAACTGGTTATTTGCTCCTCAAGGTGGTTTACAAAATATGATGCGTCGCTGGACAACAGCTTTTGCCTTGTTTGCTCTCGTCTTTTTTTCTTCTCATTCCTATGCTCAGACGACCGCGAGTATTACAGGTGTAGTCACTGATCCTTCTGGATCGGTGTTGCCGGAGGCTTCCGTCACCCTGACGAACCCTTCTACCGGAACACAGTACACGGCGGTTACAAATTCGGCGGGCTCCTATCGCATCACCGACGTTCCTCCCGGTCCTGGCTATACTCTTGAGATTGCGCATGGCGGATTCAACAACTACAAGTTCGAAAACGTTTATCTGAATGTCGCCAATGTGGTGAGTCGCAATGTGAAGCTGACCCCGGGAACCCAGGTTGAGATCTCGATCAGTGCCGAGGGTCAGGAAGCGACGCTGAACACGGAAGATGCGACGATCGGAAACAATATTCAGGTTCAGAAACTGAATGAGCTTCCCATACAGAACCGTCTGACTCCGTCGGTATTGTTTACCTTGCAGCCAGGTGTGACCTCTCCGGGTGAGGTTACAGGTGCCAGAAACGATCAGAGCTATGTCTCCCTTGATGGTTTGGATGTGAACGATCTTGCGACCGGGGATTTCGGACATATCACCGGAGGTGCACCGGTCGACTCTGTACAGGAGTTCCGCGGTACTGTTGCAGGTTTTACTGCGTCGAGCGGACCTGGCGGCGGTGGGCAGTTTTCGCTGATCACGAAGGGCGGCAGCAACCAATGGCATGGTCAGGCGAACATCTATCACCGGGACAATTCGACGACTGCGAACGATTGGTTTAACAACCTCGCCGGAATTCCCGCTCCCAAGCTGGTGCGCAACCAGTTTGGCGGAAGCCTCGGTGGCCCCATCAAGCACGATAAGGCGTTCTTCTTCTTCAACTACACAGCCTCGCGCATTGCTGAACAGGCTGCTACGTTGCGCGTCGTTCCGTTGCCCTCTTATCGTCAGGGAATTGTTTCCTACATCAATAACAATTCCGGTTGCAGCTCTACCAGCAGGCGGAATACGCAGCCTGGTTGCATCAGCCAGCTAAGTCCTGCGCAGGTGCGACAGATTGATCCGGCAGGAATTGGCGGAAGCCCGGCTCTTTTCAGTCTGATGAACTCGCGTTTTCCGGCGGTTAACGACGTTACGGCCGGAGATGGAATTAACACCGGCGGTTTTCGTTTCAATGGCGCCGATGGCGACAACGAGAACATCTTTGTGGGTCGCGTCGATTACAACCTGACGGACCGGATGCGTCTGTGGGGTCGCGGCACTGTCGATCGAGAGAATGCGGTAAACCAGGTTCAGGAGTTTCCCGGTGATCCGGATGCGGTGCAGACGATCGATCGCAGCTATGCCTACGTTGTAGGACTCGACTGGCAGATCAGCCCGAACAAGTTCAACCAGTTCAGCTATGGTTCTACGGTCCAAGCCCTGAACTTCCCTCAGCCGACGAATGCTTTGGGGATTAATCAGGTGAACTTTTCCACGGGGAGTCTGACGTATTTAGCGCGGCCCTATGCAACGCCAATCAATGATCAGGGACGGCATGTACCCATTCCACAGGTTCAGGACAACTTTACGTGGGGGCTGGGGCGCCACTCTGTCACATTCGGCGGGATGTTTAAGTGGATCAAATCGAACAGCTATTCGATTCTCGACTACAACGATCTGAGCCTTGGTGTCGGTGGCAATCTCTTAAGTCTGGATTCTTCTCTTCGTCCGGACGATCTTCTTCCGGCGAATGCTACGGCTCAATCGACCTATGACGATGCATTGGTTGCAGCGCTCGGACGGGTCGGTTCGGCTAACTCAACGTACAACTATGACGTAAACGGAAATGCTTTGCCGCAGCCCAGCGGCTCGACCCGGGATTATCAGTCTTACCAGACGCAGGTTTATTTCTCAGATACCTGGAAGGTCACTCCAAACCTGACGCTTACGTATGGCCTGAATTATGTGTATTACACCGTGCCCTACGAGATCCACGGTTTTGAGACCGCCCAGACGGCGTATACCTTCGACGACTATGTAGCGAAGCGCGTCGCACAGAGCCAGGCAGCCGACGTCTCTCCGGACGGTCTCCCGTTCTTGACTTACGTGCTGGGCGGACCCCATAACCATGGTCCCGATCTTTATCATCCGGATGCCAAGAACTTCGCGCCTAAGTTTGCCTTTGCCTGGAATCCGAAGTTTGACGAAAAGACCACCTTTAACGGTGGAATCGGTCTGGTCTACGACCGCACTGTGATCAACGCCGTGCAGTACCAGCAGGACCAGTATTCGTACCTGTTCCAGCAGAATATACCGAACAACTATGGCGATGGTTCTGATCCTCGTGGCTCGCTCCAAAACGATCCTCGATACGATTCTCTGCCATCGCTTGTCGCTCCTGCTTCGCCGAAGCCACCCTTTACTCCTTTTGTTGACAGCGATGGTTTGCCATACGGTCTGATGAGCGGAGTCTTCAACCAGATGATCGATCCGAACCTGAAGACACCTTATTCTGTGATGGCGAACTTTGGAATTCAGCACGAGTTTCCAGGCTCAACCATCATGAAGGTGAGCTGGGTGGGACGTTATGGACGGCGCTTGCTGGCCCAGGCAGATGCGAATCAGCTGATCGAGTTCCCCGATACCGCATCGGGACAACTGATGAGCACGGCCATGGGAAATATAACCAAGCAGCTTCGTGCAGGTGCCGATCCTACGAATCTTCCTGCGCAGCCCTGGTTTGAGAATCAATTGCCTGCGGGATTCGGTGTAAGGAACGGTTATCCCAACAACACCTCGCTGGTTGCCGATGTCCTGGGATCTCTGGCTATTAAGGGAGACTTTGCGGATACGATCTGGCAACTCTCGCCCTACTTGAATTACAACGTCGGTATGGGCGCCCAGTTTGCCGGAAATAACGTATTTACCAGCAAGGGTTTCTCAAGCTACAACGGACTTCTGGTTACGTTGCAGAAGAACATGACGCATGGCCTGAGCTTCGATGTGAATTACACCTGGGCTCATTCGATCGATAACACCTCACAGCGCGCGAATGACCAGGCTATCAGCGGATATGGCTTTATCTGCGATGTGTTGCGTCCTCGCCTGTGCCGGTCCAATTCGGACTTCGATGTGACGCACTACATCACTGGGTACATGACCTATCAGCTGCCCTTTGGCCGTGGCCGTATGTATGGAGGGAATATCCCCCGGCTGCTAGATGAGGTTATTGGTGGATGGGACCTGAGCAATATCGCAACCTGGCATTCGGGAAGAGCGTTCTCGACGGTGACGGGAGCTTTCGTCGCGGGCTTTGCGAACAATGCCCCGGCGCTCTTTACCGGCGACTCCTCGGACATTCAACGTAAGGTACACAAGACGCAGGGCGGAACCCTGACGCTGTTTGACGACCCTGAGCGTGCGGTAGGCGCTTTCCAGGGACCGATCGGCTTCGACATCGGACCCAGGAACTCGCTGCGGGGACCACAGTACTTCAATCTGGATACTGGACTGTCGAAGACGTTCAATGTGGTTCCAGAGTGGGGATTGAAGCTTCAGCTTCGCGGAGATGCATTCAACATTCTGAATCACCCGAACTTTGAAGCGCCTGACACCAACTCGCCCTACGACGACATCACCCAGCCGAGCAACTTCGGCCAGTTGACGAAGATGAACGGCAGCCCCCGTGTCGTACAGATCTCCGGTCGCTTCCAGTTTTAGGGATTCGTAAACGAAGAAAAAGAGGCCGTCACAAATGTGGCGGCCTCTTTGCTTTCAGCGAAGGAACGAAAGATGTTCCTCTATTTTCTAGAAGACTTCTTTTTTGCTGCTGTCTTTTTGACAGCCTTCTTTACCACTACTTTTTTCGTTGCTTTCTTTACGGCTTTCTTTGCAGGGGCTTTAGTAGCGGTTGCCTTCTTCACCGCTTTTTTTGCAGAGGTCTTCTTGGCAGAGGTCTTTCGCGTGGCGGCGATCTGCGATTTGATCTCGGCGTTGATGTCGTCAGCCGATAACGTGGTGGCGGATTTGCGCAGGCGCTCGAGGCCATAGAAGGCGCGCTTCTCCGTGGAGAAGATGTGGACGATGAAGTCGACATAATCCATCAGGATCCACTCGGCCTGGCGGCGACCTTCGACGGAGTTGGGATAGACACCGAATTCACGCTTGAGACGAATCTCGATCTCGTCGGAGATCGCGACGTTCTGGCGATCGTTGGTGCCGTTGCAGATCATGAAGTAGTCGGCCAGACCGCTCTCGGACGGGTCGAGTGCGAGGATACGGATGTCTTCGGCTTTTTTGTCTTCCGCGGCGCTCGCGGCGGCGAGCAGTAGCTGGTTGCTTTCGATTGAGGGCATGCGGCTCCTTCGCCTTTTATGGTAGCTGGTTCTTTTGAGGAATGTCAGCCTGAGCCAGAGCTGGAATCAAGTGAGGCAGGGCTGATTTGGTATCGGGTGCTGTAAAGGCCATGTTGCCGAATATAAGCCGCAACCGAGGAGGGAAGCAGGTTGGCACAGTCCTCTCCTGCGGCGAGTTTGCGGCGCAACTCGGTGGCGGATACGTCTTCGGAGACGTTGGTGAGGAGGTGAATGTGGCTGCGTTCGGTTTCGGTGAGCTGCAGAGGAGTGAGGTCGTCGAGGGGAGAGCCGGGGCGGCTGACGACGATCCAGTCCACGGTAGTAAGCAGTCGATTCGATTCGCGCCATTGCCGGAGATGAAGGAAACTATCGGCACCAATGAGATTGAAGAGAATTGCTGTGGGGTGTTGCCGGCGTAAGTCGGTTAAGGTGTCGATGGTGTAGTTGGGCTCGCCGTCTGCGCGAGGAGCGTCGATCGTGGAGGCGGAGAAGCGGGAGTCCGCGGCGCAGGCAAGCTGCACCATGGCAAGCCGTTCGGAGAAGGGTGCGGTTTCAAGCCCGGCCTTCAAAGGTTGGAGCGCTACCGGCGCGAAGAGTACGGAGTCGAGCCGGTAGGCGTCTGCTGCTGCCTGGGCGATGCGGATGTGCCCGCGATGAGGAGGGTCGAAGGTACCACCGAAGAGAGCTACCCGCATGCCGCCTACGCTATCACAGGCACATAGGTTCATTTACCAGATGCGCAGCACAAGACCGGTGGTCAGGGTTTTGGCGTTGACGGATTGGCTGGTGACGGCGCTGTAGTCGAAGTCGATGATGCGCCAGTCGAGCCGCGGAAAGATCGTCATGTCGAGTCCGGCGACGCCCTGGTAGTTAAAGTGCGTGCTTGAGTTGCCCTGGTTGGCGATTTGGACGCTGCCGATCCCAATCAGCCCTTCGACGTAAGGGCGAAGAGGAATGATAGGAAGTTTGAAGGCCAAGCGGGGACCGATTGCGCCTGTGTAGTAATGGAAGTCGTTGCGACTGAGGAAGGAGCCGCGGAGGTCGCCTCCAATGCTGATGGGGCTGAAAACATGGCCGGACTGTTTATAGATACCGACCAGCGGGCCATAGGCCCAATTGGTTCCGCCGCCGCTGATGGGAGCCCCGCTGAAGCCGGCGTAGACACCGATCTGGGCATGAGCGGCAGGAATCGCGAAAAAGAGAGCGAGAAGAAGCAAAGAAAATAAGCGTTTCATGGGGGAGTAAAACCTCTATCTCCTTAGAGTAGCTCAGAGCATAGAAGGAAGCCTCGAAGAGAGAAGAGTTTACGGGGGAGAACTCGTTTTATAAAGTGCGGTTGTCCGGAGAGACGAGTGCAGATACACGGTGCGGAATCGATAGCAAATTGGTTCTGGAAAGCGAGCAAGCTAATTCGTTAAAGAGCGAAGCCCCAAGAGGGAACTCCGGGGCTTCGCTGGATGTATTGTGCGGTGCATCGAGTTCGCGGGTTCAGAGTTATTGTGTGGATGTGACGAAGATCATTACGTGGTCGAATCGCCCCGGCAGCCGGGATGGCCGCACTGGCACATGATCTCTGTTGTGCCTTTAGCTGCTTCGCAACGCGGACTGCAAAACGACTCGCCCTTCTGGGGGATGCAACTACAGGCTGGGTTTTCGCATTTCTTTGGATCGCTCATGTTCTCTCCTTGTTTCAGGAAATGATCGTCCTTGATCGTTCTTGATTGTTGGATGCGAGATAAGGGGATGAGGTCAAAAGGGAGTCGCATTCCGGAGTTGCACGCTTCTTCTGAAGCGTGAGAAACAGAGGCTGCGAGAAAAGAAGAGAGCTTTAGCGGCGGCTTCGACGAGCCGAGGGCAAAGGGGGCGGGTAGGCGGACTTGTGCTTCGTCGCTGCGGGGGCAGGCTCGATCTCGACCGGGGCAGGACGATGCTCAGCGACTGTTTTTGCGATCGCATATTTCAACGCATCTACTCCCTCGCCGGTAACTGCTGAGATGGGATAGAAGGGCAACTTGCGACGCTTGGCGTAGGTGGTCAGTTTTTTGAGCTTGTCGGGGTTGGCGACATCGGCTTTGGAGGCGACGAGGATGGTGGGCCGTTTGATGAGCGCGGGATCGAAGCTGGCCAGCTCATCGGTGATGACCTTGAAGTCCTCTACGGGATCGGGGCGGCCGGAGGCGTCGGAGACATCGACGAGATGAACGATGACGCTGGTGCGCTCGATGTGTTTGAGGAACTGCACGCCAAGACCTGCGCCGAGATGAGCACCCTCGATAAGGCCGGGAAGATCGGCGACAGTGAAGGACTGCTCGAAGGGAGGCTCGCCGACGGAGACGACGCCGAGGTTGGGTTCGAGCGTGGTGAATGCGTAGTTGGCGATCTTGGGCCGGGCCGCGGAGAGACGCGAGATGAGCGTGGACTTGCCGACGTTGGGATAGCCGACGAGGCCGGCATCGGCGAGCAGGCGAAGCTCGAGGCGCAGGTGATGCTCTTCGCCGGCACGACCGAGCTCATGCTCGCGCGGGGCCTGATGGGTGCTCGTGGCGAAGTGTTGATTGCCGCGTCCTCCGCGTCCACCTCGGGCGATGATGACGGTTTCGTTGGGCCGAGTGAAGTCGTGAACGACCTCTCCTGTGTCGTCGTTGTAGACCACGGTGCCAACGGGAACCTTTAGAATGAGGGGCTCGCCGGCGCGGCCGGACATGTTGGAGCCCAGGCCATGTTCACCGCGTTCGGACTTATGCTCTGGGTTGAAGCGGAAATGGACGAGGGTGTTGTGGCTGAGTGACGAGGTCATCAGGATATCGCCGCCGTGGCCGCCGTCGCCACCCGATGGGCCGCCACGAGGCACAAACTTTTCCCGCCGGAAGGCCATGCAGCCGTTACCGCCGCCGCCGGCCTTGACCCAGATTTTCGCCTCGTCAATAAACATTTCACATCCAGTTTACAGGGGTTCCGTATAAATAGATTCCATACAGAACATGATTTGCTGCTATACGGTGTTTTCTCTGCTCTCTACGGAAGTTCAAAGACGTAAGACGAGAGCGTAAAAAAGAAGGCACCCCATCATGATTCGGATCGATTTTCTACTTAATGATCCGACCGTACCCTTCCGATAAAGGGCGTCCATCGCGGATTTCTTTGCGATGTTCAAGTCACTCGATTCAATCGACGCAGATATAAATGCCATGCTCATGGGCCGGAGACCGGCTGTGCGTGTGTCTGGCTCATTTCAGGAGACCTACAGATGAGGACCAAAAATTTATTACGGTATACGTGGCTTGCGGTATTGGCCAGCGCAGCATGCCTCCCCGGCTATGCCCAGTCCACCACGCAGGGTGGCATCGCTGGAACGATCTTCGATGCAACGGACGCAGTGCTTGCCAATGCCACGGTTCGGATTCACAACGATGGAACGAATGCAGAGATGGAGCTGACGACGGATGCCAAAGGCTACTACAAGGCTCCCCAGCTTGCACCTGGCAGTTATACGGTGACGGTTTCGGCGCCCGGCTTTTCGGAGCTGCGTTCGTCGCAGGTGATTGTGCAGGTCAATCAGGTCACCGAGCTCAATGAGCATCTTCGAACCGGTTCGCAGACCTCAACGGTCGAAGTGACTGCGGATGCGCCGGTGCTGAACTTCGAGTCGCCTGCCTACGGCGGTCATCTTTCGACGCAGGAGATTGAGAATATTCCGATCAATAACCGTCGCTGGTCGGCGCTGGCTTTAACGACGCCGGGTGTGACGACCAACAGCGACGGCTTCGGCCTGCTGAGCTTCCGTGCAATCAGCCCGTTGTTGAATAACGTTCAGATCGACGGAGCCGACGATAATCAGGCGTTCTACTCCGAGGAGCGCGGTCGCACGCGTGCAGGCTACTCCACCTCGCAGGCCGCGGTTCGCGAGTTTCAGGTGAACACCGGCGTGTATTCGGCTGAGCTTGGACGCGCTGTCGGCGGCGTGGTGAACTCGGTGACGAAGAGCGGAACGAATCAGCTTCACGGCGAGCTTTACTTCTACAACCGCAACTCCGGCTTGTCGGCCTTTCAGCCGGGCGCGACCAACACGACCTTCGATGCTTCGAGCAATACCTATATAACTGCTCCGTACAAGCCGAAGGACAACCGCAATCAGTATGGCTTCGGTGTCGGCGGTCCGCTGATCAAGAACAGGCTGTTCTGGTTCTATGCCTTCGATCAGTTCAAGCGAAACTTCCCCGGCACGGCCAAGGCAAACAATCCGACCTCCTTCTTTACAACACCTTCGGCGACGCTGCCCCAGGGTTCGACCTGCAATCTGTCGACGGGTACGGTGACGGGCGGTACCACAAGCACGATTAATCAGCAGGCTTGCCTGCTTGCTGCGCGTCTTGGCTATGCGAGCTACAGCGCAGGTGCCAGCGCCTATAACCAGCAGCTGCAGGCGTTGCTGGGCGATCTCGGTTCGGTTCCGCGTTTTGGCGATCAGACGATCAATACGCCGAAGCTCGACTGGCAGATTAACTCGAAGCATCATCTGAGCGGGTTGTATCACCGGCTGCGGTGGGATTCGCCCGGCGGTGTGCAGACCAGCGCGACCAGCACCTATGCTATCGATTCGTTCGGCACGGACTTCGTGAAGCTTGACTACGGCGTTGCAGTTCTGGAGAGCCTTCTGACTCCGCGGATCGCCAACGAGCTGCGTTATCAGTACGGGCGCGAGCTGAATAACGAAGGCCGGCAGGACCCTAGCACTTATACCCAGCAGAACCTTACGGGAACCACCGGAATTCCGACCTATGTGCAGCTGTTTACTTCAACCGGCTTCAACATGGGTACGCCTTATTACAGCTTCCGTTTTGCGTATCCAGACGAGCGCAAGTGGCAGATCGGCGATACCGCCAGCATGGCTGTGAATCGTCACAATATCAAGTTCGGCACCGATATCGTGCACAACTACGATCTGCAGAACAACCTTTACCAGAGCAACGGTTCATACCTTTACAGCAGCAGCATCGTGAACTATTTCAGCGATCTGTTGAGCAAAGGACGCACCTGCAATGCGACGGGTAGTGGAGTGGGCAGCGCGTCTACCGGTTTCTATCCCTGCTACAACAGCTACTTCCAGGGCTTCGGTCCTTCAACCTTCGATCTGTCGACGGTGGACTATGGCTTCTTTGTGCAGGACGACTGGAAGGTTACGCCGACTCTGACACTGAACCTTGGTGCACGCTATGACTATGAGGCTCTGCCGGCACCTTACGCGAATCTTGCTACGCTGCCGCAGACGACCAATCATCCGAGCGACAAGAACAACATCTCGCCCCGTGTGGGATTTGCGTGGGATCCGTTTGGAGAAGGCAAGACGGTGGTTCGTGGCGGCTTCGGTTTCTACTATGGCCGCGTGTTCAACTCGTTCCTGCTGAATACCTACTATCAGAGCGGTTCGGCGAACAGCCAGGTGAACTACACCTATAGTCCGACAACCAGCCTTAACGGCGTCTCCATCGCTCCTACGCTTCCGCAGGTTGCCACTGTTCCTCCGCCACCGAGCGCGCAGGGACCGAGCATCTACTACTTCGCCAAGAACTATCAGAATCCTTATGCCGAGCAGTTCGATCTGGCTATCCAGCAGGACCTCGGACATCAGACGGTCTTTTCGGTCAGCTATATCGGCGCTCTGGGACGCGAGCTTCCGAACTATCTCAACCTGAACCTGAATCCTGCGAACACATATACCTTCAACTACACGGTCAGCGGTACGAATGGAAACTGCGGTCCCCTGACCTGCGGAAGCGTCGTGCCGGTGAAGGTGTATTCCAACAGGACGCAGACGGGCTCGACGGCGGGAACGTATTCGTTCAATACTCCGTTTCCGGCTTATGGCTCGACGACGGAGGTTATCAGCAACATCAACTCCAACTATCACGGCCTGACGTTTGAGCTGCAGAAGCGTGCTTCGAGATTTATCACCTTCGACGGCCACTACACCTGGGCGCATGCTCTGGACTTCAACCAGAATGCCAGCACGAACCCGAGCACGAATGGATGGTTCGATCCCTTCGCCAACGGACGCGCCAACTATGGCAACTCCAACAACGATATCCGGCAGCGGTTTGTGGGCTGGGCTATCTTCAACGTGCCGGGAACCTCTCACGGCAATGCGCTGAAGTACCTGACCAACGGCTGGTCGCTGAAGCCGTATTTCCAGATTCAGTCTGGCCTGCCCTACAGCCTGACAGTATCGGGAACGGTGCCGAATCAGTGCTACGTGGCTGGATGCTTTGAAGCCAACGGCTCCGGCCTGGGTGGAACGGGCGTCAGCTATATTCCGCAGGTCGGCATCAATACGTTCCGCAGGCCGCGCACCATCAACCTCGACATGAGGGCGCAGAAGGACTTCCGGTTTGCCGAGAAGTACAGTCTGCAACTGGTGGGCGAGGCCTTCAACCTGGCGAACCATCAGAACGTAACCGGCGTGAATTCGACGGGCTATATCTTGAACACATCGCAGACCAATCCCACGGCTCCGACCTCGATGCTCAACTACCAGAGCACGTTCGGAACCGTGACGGCTTCAAACTCCAACAACGCATACCAGGTCCGGCAGGTTCAGCTGGCGCTTCGTCTGGTGTTCTAAAGGCAGAGAAGGAAGGAGAGGGCGGCGGCTTCGGCTGCCGCCTTTTCTTTTGCCGACTCCCCCATTGGTGGACTATTCCCGATCTAGCGATCTTGGTTAGTCTTGCGCTATCTCCTTTTCCTACGATGGTGTTGCCGATTTTTCGAATCATCGGCTGCAGAGATCGTGCGGCGCTGCAAGGGAGAGAGTTTCGCCGAGAGGAGAGCTTCGATTCCGTATCGTCCCTTGAAAGTCATGGATTCTGCAAGGGTGCTGTGGCGGGCGTGTCGAAGATCTCGATTCCTCTGTGCGCTGGTTGCGTTTGTTGTGTGGCCTGTGTGTCTCCGGGCGCAGAGCACGGTGGATGGAGTAGTTCGAGGCACAGCGGTAGATCAGGCGCGGGCTGCTGTGGCCGGAGCTTCGGTTCGGATGGAAGATGCGAGCCGGGGGCTTTATTTCGCTACAATCTGCGGCGCTCGAGGAGACTTTGTCTTCGCGCATGTTCCCTCGGGAGTGTATGAGCTGAAGATCAGCGCTCCGGGATTTGCAACAGCTACTCTGGATCGAATTGAGGTTGAGATAGGAGGCGTAACCGGGTTGGAGATCGCCCTGAAGCTTGCTGGAGTGAAGACAACGGTGAGTGTGACGGACACAGAAGAGACCGGAGCCAATCTGGATCAGCCTTCAAGTATGGCCGTGGAGGGAGTAGTCAACTCACCGGAGATGAACGATCTTCCGTTGAATGGGCGGCGATGGCAGAGTTTCGCGTTGTTGACGCCAGCGGCGCATGCGGATGATCAGGGAGGGGGCGAGCTGCTGAGCTTTCGAGGGCTGGCGGTGACACAGAACAGCACCTCGGTCGATGGCGTCTCCGGCGATCAAAGCTTCAGTGGAGTTCCACGTGGAACAGCCAATCCTGACGATGCGGCTCAGGACAGCGAGACCGGTACGGAACGTGGTGGGGCGAGGCGAAATTCTTCTTCGTGGCGAAGGGTGGGCGCTTCGTTCACCTTTTCGCAGGAGGCCGTGCGCGAGTTTCGCGTGAACACGCAGAACTATTCTGCGCTATATGGCCACGGCGCGGGCGGGTCGATTGCGACCGTCTCCAAAAGCGGAACCAATGACCTTCATGGCACAGGGTTCTACACGGCGCGGTCGAGCGCATGGGGGGCGACGAATCCTTTTTCGATTGCGACCAGCTATCAGGATGGCGTGGTGAAGAGTGAGTGGGTGAAGCCGCACGATCTTCGGCAACAGTTTGGCGGCACGGTCGGAGATGCACTGGTCCACAACAGGCTCTTCTATTTCTACGCGTTCGATCAGCAGCGACGCGGCTTTCCCGCGATCGGAGCACCGGACGATCCGGAGTTCTACAACCTGACGGCGATGCAGCGCGCCCTGCTTGCCAATCGCGGCGTGACGCCGGCGAAGATCGATGCGGCGTTGAATTATCTGAGTGGGCTGACGGGTAAGGTGAATCGCCGTGACGATCAGACGATTAATTTCGGCAAGCTGGACTGGCAGCTCTCCACACGAAATCGCTTGAGTGTGCAGTACAACCGTATGCGTTCGGCTGCGCCTGCGGGGTTGTTTGGAGCTCCTGTGGTGGATCGCGGCATGGCGAGCCTGGGCAGCGGATACACCAAGGTGGATGCGTCGTCCGCCCGATGGACGTGGGCTGGAACGGCGCACTTCACAAATGAAGTGAGGTTTGCCTACGGGCGCGATTTTCAGTTCGAGGAGGCACAGAGTCCTTTGCCGCAGGAGCCTGCAATCGGTCTTGGAGGATATGTACCGGAGATTGCGATCGGTCCTGATGGCATGACGTTTGGAACGCCTGCGGGCGTGGGGCGAATGGCGTATCCCGATGAGAATCGCGTGCAACTGGTGGATACGGCGACGTGGGCCTTTGGGCATCATCTGTTGCAGGCGGGCGTAGATGTGAGTTTCGTGCATGACCACCTGAGCGCACTGAACAATACCATCGGAAGCTTTCACTACGACAGCGGGACTACGAACGGACATGCGGGTGGCCTGGTGGATTGGATTACGGACTATACCTTCAACGTGAACGCCTATCCTAACGGCGGGTGCCCGTCGATCACGGCAGCAATTCACAACTTCTGCTTCTATTCGTACACGCAGAGCTTTGGAGAAGAGAGTCTTTCTTTTGCGACGCAGGAGTGGGCGGGGTTTGTGCAGGACAACTGGCGGTTGCGACCGGGGCTGACCGTCAACGCGGGGTTGCGGTATGAGTATGAGCTGTTGCCGCTGCCGCAGCATCCCAATGCTGCTCTCGATTCGATCTTTGGCGATTGGGGCGCGACGAGCATTCTTCCTGAAGATAGAAATAACTTTGGCCCACGCATAGGTGTGGCCTGGGAGCCGTTCGGTGCTCGAGGAGGCGTGTTGCGGATCGGTTATGGCATCTACTATGGCCGGGTGCCGGGAGCGCTGGTGCGAAGCGCACTAATCGATACAGCGCAGAGCGCGTCGTCGACACATATTCGGATGACGCCGACTGCGATTACGGGGTGTCCTCAGGTCGCAAACCAGGGATTCGGATATGTGTGTGCGTATGTGTCGGCGCCCCCTTCTGCTATCGCTTCGACGACCTCGGCGACGGTGTTCGGAAGAAGGTTCCGCACGCCGTTGGTGCAACAGGGAAGCCTGTCGCTGGAGCACAGCGTGGGAGCAGGCATTGTTGCGAGCGCGACCTATCTGATGAACATCGATCGACAGCTCACGGGTGCGGTGGACATCAATGTTGCGCCTTCGACGACGATGAAGGCATTTCAGATTCAGAGTGGACCAGACGCTGGCGGGGTTCAAACCGGCGAATTGTTCGCGGTGCCGGTATATAGCGAGCGTCGGAGCGATCAATATGGTCCTGTGACGGCGTTGACCTCTGATGTAGGCGCGAGCTATAACGCGCTGACGATAGAGGCGCGACGGCGTACCCGCAGGTCCTTGGAGTTTCGTATGGCGTGGACGTGGTCGAAGGCAATCGACGAAGGACAGAGCGCAGGCGCGACGCCGGGCAGCAACTCTCAGTTTGATCCTTTCGATGTGCGGTACGACAAGGGATTGTCACGACTGAACTTTCCGCACAAGATTGTGGCCAGCGCGATATGGCAGCCAAGGTTGCGCACCGGGGATCGTTGGCTCGCAGACGCGGCGAATGGATGGGCACTCTCGGAGATCTTTTACGAGACCAGTGGAAGACCCTATAGCTACGAGATCTTCGGAGGCACGCGGCTGACAGGCGGGCGCGAGAGTATCAATGGATCGGGAGGAGCTGTCTATCTGCCAACGGTGGGCCGCAATACGCTGCACCTGCCGGATACGTATCGTCTGGACCTTCGGCTGGCGCGGGTGATCCGCGCTGGAGAACGCGTGAGGGTACGAGCCACACTCGATGCGTTCAACGTAGCGAATCATGTGAATTACACCGGCGTGCAGCAGAGAGCGTTTCTGGTGGGACCGACTGCAGCCAATGGAGTGACACCTCTGATTTTTCAGGATGCGACAGCGATCGCAGCTGAGGGATTGAATACACGTCCTTTTGGTGCTTTCACCGCCTCGACAGCCAATACGTCGCGCGAGCGACAGCTTCAACTTGGTCTGCGATTTGAATTCTGATCTCGATCCACGATGAATTCTTTTGCCTTTTCGACGATGCCAATTTCCACAGCGTTTTACTTAGCTTGTGGATGAGATGGTTATCTCACTGAAGCTAAGTGGGATGCTCATCGATAAGTTTATGTAAGTATTAGCCACATTAATTCGCATCCAAATAGGTGGGGGAGTGTGTAATGGAGCGAAGTAAGAATGGCAATACGAACTACCTTTGTTTCAGAGGAAGTGGAAAAGCTTAGTCAGCCCGTAAAACGCTTTCAATCGCTTTGCGATATGCACCGGATCGCCTTCGGAGCGCCGGGAGATCTCGAAGGGTTTTTGCGTGGTCTGCGAGAGAACCGCCATCTCGCGATGGACTTCTGGGCGATGGTCGGCGAATTGAGTTCCAGAGAGCGTGGGACGCTCGATGATGCGGAGATGATGAGCGCAATCATCGAGGCTTCAACCGGAACTACATTTGACCAGCTTCCAGAGAGCGAAAGAAAAGCAGCGGCCGAGTTGCAGCAGATGATTGCAGGGGTAGACGTTGAAGCACAGAGTCTCCCTACACCTGATACGACTCCAGCTGAGACTTTGTCGCAGGCCGATATCCCCTCCCTAAAAAATACGAACGACATTCAACATGCGCGGTTGACGATTGCAGAGGCGCTGCTGCGGCTGGAGCAGACCAGCCGTGAGTTACGAGATCAGTTACACGCTATTGAGGATCTCAAGGCGCGGGAGGAGGTTCTACGCGAAGTTGAAGAAGAGCGACTTGAAGAGAAGGTTCCGGAAAAGTCGATAAGGGAGGAGACAGAAGAGCAGGCAGTGCGTGCACCTATAGAAGCCAAGCCGCCGATCGAACCGATCGAGCCGGTAGTCGAACCCATCGTTGTTAAAGCGCCAGTCGAAGAAAGTAAGATTCTTCAATCGCGGCTCGTTGACGAGCGACCACTCTTTTCACCGCAACGGTCGCAGCCCCCTTTGATGCATCGTGGCTTTGCACCTTCCGACATCGATGACGATCCTTCGATTGCAGTGCCGCTCTCCGCTTACGAGGAGACGCAGGGTAGAAATCCAGTCGTTGTGATTGCAGTGTTGGTAGGCGTGGCTGTGCTTGCATGGGCGATGTGGTTTGCCTTAAGCCGCGGATACGCCCAACAGTGGATCAGCGGATTTGTGCCTGCCGCAAAACAGAAGTTGTCGCTGTTTTGGGGTGAGGTGCATGATGTGACACACAAGGAAGCGTCAAAGCCAAATGCGGCGACCGGGGCAACTGCGGGTAATGTAGCACCCACGCAGAGCCCTACGCCTTCAGCGAAGCCGGAATCGAATCCGGCAAACTCTCCTGCGGCTTCGAAGCCACAGCAAGCACAGCCCGAAACACTGCCACCTTTTTCGCCAAAGGAGAAGAGTGTTCCTGCTCGTGCGCCTTCTTCTGTAGCGTCATCTTCCTCTGTGCCTCTGCCTCTTGAACCTCCGTCTGCGATAGAGACCCATGCGGTGCATGTGTCGGCAGCCGTGATGGAGGACAACCTGATGGCATCGCGAGTTGCTGTCTACCCTCCTGAAGCGAAAGCGAGAGGAATTCAGGGTACTGTCGTGATGGAGGCTTTGATCTCACGCTACGGTGGAGTGCAGCATGTGCGTGTGTTGAGCGGCGACTCGCATCTTCGCGCTGCGGCGGTAGAGGCGGTTTTGAGGCGGAGATACAAACCTTATGTTCAGAACGGAAGACCCGTTGATGTAGCGACACAGGTCAGCGTGACCTTCCGTATGCCAAGAAGATAGTTGTCTTCGGTGCTGCTAATCCATCAGCACAAACAATCAACGCTCCCGACCCGGGAGCGTTGATTGTTTCTAAGGAAAAGATGACGAGGGACGGAGCTATTTGACGCCTTCCCGCAGCAGGGCATCGGCTGTCCAAAGCACGGGTGCCTGTCCGTGGAAGTCGCCGGTACGGCGTCTGCGCTGGTAGTAGTACTCGAGGGAGTCCTTCTTACCGGTTCCTTCGCAGACCTGTGTAACGTCATAGTTCTGATCGACATATCCCACGACGGCGATCCACGCTTTGCGAGCCGCAGGGCCGTAGGTTTTGGCGTCGAGCCATCCATGCTTGACGCCTGTAATCATGCCGAAAGCGAACATGGCGGAGCTGGAGCTCTCGGGCCAGATGTCGTCCTTGTCGATGAGCTCGCGCCACATGCCGTCTTTGCCCTGATACTTGAGCAGCGCGCTCATCATGAGCTTGTAACCTTTCATGATGCGGGCGCGGTCGGGATGATCCTGAGGCAGCTCGGTAAGCATCTCAGCCATGCCGGCTGCGACCCATCCGTCGCCGCGTCCCCAGAAGTACTTCACGTCGGGAGCGTGGAAGAAGAGGCCGTTGGGCTGCTGCAGCTTGTCAAGATAGGCCACCATCTCCTTAGCATCGCGGTCGAGATACTTCTTGTCTCCAGTAGCGCGATAGGCCTCGAGCTGCAGCATGGTGAGCATGTACATGTCATCGATCCAGAAACGCGTCTCGGCGGAGAGTCCATCGGGCTGGGGATTCTCCCACTGGCGGTCGGCCCACCACTTGCCTTCGGTAAGGAACTTCTCGTCCTTGGTCTGCCGTGCGATCTCGAGAGGAACAACGCCGAAGATGGAGTCGTCGACGTGATGGCGAACGGGACGCCGCTCGGCCTCGGCTCCGCCGGGCATCAGAGGCTCGAACTTCTTGATCAGCTCATCGCGAAGCACAGTGTCGTGGGTTAACTCAGCGAACTGCAATGCGCCGTACCAGGTGCAAACCTCGGAGTAATGAATGGTTTTGGTGTACTGGTGCGGGCTGGTCACGAAGTGTTCGGCGAGGTGCTTGCCGACCTCCTGCGGGCTGGTCCCCGCGGGCCAGTTCTCAAAGTAGCTTTCCTGCGCGCCGGCAACGGCTACCAACGAACAGAAGAGTACGGATCCGGTGAGCACACCTTTCAATCGCATTCCATGATTTCCTTCCGGAAGAGTGTTGTACGTCGGGGCCATTCTAAATACCTGCACATACGGTTGCCTATACAAAAGAGAAATTTTTTATCTTTTGAAAATTTGCTGTTGTCGGAGCGGGGTGAAAGGCACGAGGGGCAGGCAGGATAAGGCTTGCTCCTGACATACTCTTTGTATGGAAGATGTTTCCGCGACAAGGAGAGAAGCGTCGTTTGAGGACACGATCGTCGCTATCTCGACGGCACCCGGGCGGGGCGGCATTGGGGTGGTTCGGCTTTCGGGAACGCTAGCGCGAGCGATCGCCGAGAGTCTGGTGCGGCTGTCAAGGCCGCTTGAGGCCGGTCGGGCGCGTTTTGGACACATGATCGATGCGGAGAGCGGCGTTGTGCTGGATGAGGTGGTGGCGACGTTCTTCAGAGCACCGCATTCGTATACCTCAGAGGATGTCGCCGAGATTGCGATGCATGGCTCGCCGGTTCTGCTGAACTACGCGCTGGAGCGGTCGGTGAAGGCCGGAGCGCGGTTGGCGGAGCCGGGTGAGTTTACCGAGCGAGCCTTTCTTTCGGGGCGTCTCGATCTCACGCAGGCCGAGGCGGTGCGCGATTTAATCGATGCTTCCACGCTGCATCAGGCACGTGTGGCTGCACAGCAGCTGGGCGGAGCGCTATCACGAAAGATTGCCCCGGTGAAAGAGCGGTTGATTGCGCTGATTGCGGGCCTTGAAGCCGGAGTGGATTTTGCGGAAGACGACATCGACACGATGCCAAGCGAAGAGATAACGGCGCGGATTGCAGAGATAGAGGATCCTCTCCGCGATCTTGAACGCAGCTTCAATTATGGTCGCTTAGTTCACGATGGGCTGCGCCTAGCGATTGTAGGGCGCCCGAACGTCGGCAAGTCATCGCTCTTCAACCGGCTGGTTGAGAGGGATCGAGCGATCGTTACGGCGATGCCAGGAACGACGCGAGATCTTGTGACGGAACGCGTGTCGATCGATGGAATTCCTGTAGAGCTGATCGACACAGCGGGTCTGCGGGAATCGAGTGATGAGGCCGAGACGATTGGCATTATGAAGTCGCGGGAGGCGATGGCCGAGGCCGACCTGGTTTTGATGGTGATCGATGGAACCTCGAAACTGACGCGGGAAGATGTAGAGACGATCGAGTCTGTCGCAGACAGGCCAGTCCTGATCGCGGCAAACAAGCTCGACCTCGGTACGGCCGAGATGCCGTTTCAGGCAGAGAAGGTAGTGCGAACCTCTGCGTTGACCGGCGAAGGGATCGCAGAGCTGAGGCGTTCGATTCTGCAACTGGCGACAAAGGGAGCACCAGCGCAGGAGACGGCGTTGGTGACGAATTTGCGGCAGAGCCAGGCCATTACCGAGACCCTGAGTTTTCTCGAGAGGGCAGCCGAGGCGACCCGGGCAGTCGTTCCGCATGAGGTGATTCTGGTGGATCTTTACGAGGGGCTGCGGGCGCTCGACCGGTTGACGGGAGCCACGACCGCAGACGACATCCTCCGATTGATCTTTTCCAGTTTCTGCATCGGAAAGTAAGAATAGGTTGTTCAGGAGAACCTTTGAGAGTAGTTCTAAAAAACTACTCAGAAATAGTTACGTTGCAATATTGACGGCCAATAATTTGCACTTATACGATTCGTCCGATGTTTCAGCGACTTACACTTCGAAGTCCGCGAACGCCAATATAAAACTTCGAGCCATTGGTTCTTGAATGATTAACCGCCGCGAATTTGTAACCGGATTAGTCGCTGCTGCAGGATCTACGGCAGTGGCTTCTAGCAGCCAAGAAAAGCGCCGTCGGCCAAACCTGGTCTATATTTTTGCGGATCAACTTCGTTATTCATCCTGTGGTTACGCAGGCGACGAATACGCCCGAACTCCGAATATCGATGCACTGGCTGCTCAGGGTTGCAACCTTCACCAGGCGATCAGTTCGACTCCTGTATGTGCTCCTTATCGTGCCTCACTCATGACCGGTAAGTACCAGTCCAGCACCGGTATGGTCATCAACGAGATTCGCCTGAGTCCAGAGCATGAGTGCTTCGGTCACTGCCTTCGCAAGGCTGGCTACCATACGGCCTATATCGGTAAATGGCATCTATGGGCAAATCAGCTTGGACATCACAACCTGATCAAAAACGGGTTCGTGCCGCCGGGAAGGTATCGTCTCGGGTTCGATCATTTCTGGGAAGCGTATAACTTCAATCACTTTTACTATCGTTCCCCGTATTTCAATGACGACGCTACACCACATATCCGTCAAAAATACGAACCCGATGGCCAGACGGACATAGCGATTAACTTTCTCAACACAACTGCAAAAAGCGATGAACCCTTCGCTCTTTTCCTCTCGTGGGGACCTCCACATTCTCCCTGGGGACAGGGTAACGTTGATCCGAAGTATGCGGAGCTGTTCCGTAATGCAACGATTCCTCTCAGTCCGAACTACTCCACCATCCCCGATCCATACGCCGATAACTGGCAAAAGCTGCCACCGAAATTTGACTCCTTTGTTCGCGATGACATCAAGACCTACTACGCTCAGGTCGCAAATCTCGATTGGAATCTGGGAAGGATCATAAAGACCCTGGATGAGAGGGGCCTCAGCGACGACACCATTTTCGTCTTTACCTCCGATCATGGCGAGATGTTCGGATCTCATGGGAGGCATGGAAAGCTGATCTTCTATGAGGAGGCTGCCCGCATTCCTTTCGTTGTACGCTGGCCGAAGAAGATCCGCTCAAAATCTGTCTCCGATGTTTTGCTTGGAACCCCAGATATTATGCCGACCCTGCTCTCCATGATGGAGATCCCCATTCCTTCCAGCGTCGAAGGCGTGGATCTTAGTCGATCGATTCTTGTTGGAGGAGGCTCGGAGCCGGACGCTGCGCATATGCAGGGTATGGGCGCAACCGCTGCCTGGGCCGATGGTTCGGAGTGGCGCGGCCTTCGCGATCATGAATATACGTACGGGATCTATCAACGCGATCGGAAAGAGTTCCTTTTTCATAATCGGAAAGACCCCTATCAGCTTTCGAATCTGGCTGACGATCGGACGAAGGCTTCCCTTCTTACCCATTACCGGACAGTATCGGAGAGATGGCGAAGAGAGCAGAATGACACGTTCGAAAAATGTACGTGGTATCAACGTTGGACTGAGGATCGAAATATCGTTATGACCGCCAAAGGCATCAAGCAAGATCTGGCAGGCCTTAAGGCAATCACGAATCACTGGTTTCCTGATGGAATCGGCGACCAGCCGGTTGGAGACATGCCGGTCGGTACTTAGACAGATTTGGGGTTCTGCGTGTCCTGGGAACGTCTATTATTTCGGAAATGCGTTTGAGATCTCTTGTCGCGGTTGTTCCCCTCCTTTTTCTGCTCGGGAATGTGGGCTGCGCATACAAAAAATATTCCGATGTAATCTGCGCGATTCCTCGCGATCCGTCAGGATCTCTTTACGTAACCCAGCATGCAGGAATGGTGCACGCCGCGGCGCGTTTTGGCATGAAGGTATATTGGAACGGGCCGCGCGGAGGGGACGACACCCAACAACAGATCGAGTTAATGGAGCGTGCCATTCAGCAGCGCAACGCCGGGATTGTGATTACCCCTACGGCAGCCTTTGCACTGGACACGGTCATACAGCGCGCTCTGTCCGATAAACTTCCCGTCGTCATTCTTGGATCACCCATTCCCTTTCCTGCCGATCCTTATCTCTCCTTTGTTATTACAGACATTAACCAATCGGCGAAGCTAGCTGCCGACCGTATTTGCCTGAGCTCAAAAAAGCCTGCTGAGATTGCCATTATCGGCATCGATCCAGTTACACCCGGTACCACGGCCCTGCTGTCTTCGTTTGAGAAAGCTCTTGATCGTTGCAATCTTTCTGCACGAATCGTAAGCAAGGTTGGAGGAGCCTCGACCTTCGGTCAAAGTCAGGCGACGACGGCACGCATCCTAAGGGAACAGCCGAAGCTGACAGCGATCTACTCACTCAGCAGCGTAGGAACCCGCGGCGCGATAGCCGCTCTTCAGGCTGCGCATCGCGACCATTCTGTTCGTCTGGTCAGCATTGACCCCAATCTCGATCTGGTTCTCCTGCTGAGGCGTGGGGAAATCGATGCTCTTATATTTCCTAATATGCGTGCGATGGGGGAAAAGTCGATTGAAAATATCGTGGCCCTGCACAAAGATCAGCCGGTGCAGCCCATCGTTATTTTCGAGCCTGTACTAGTGACCCGCGAAAATGTCGATACTGACTCTGTTCAGACCCTTCTAAAGATGGATTGGCGAGAGATCCCATGAAGTTTCGCATACCGATTGTGATTACTCTTCTTCTCGCCCTTGCAGGCTCTGGCTGGTTCTTGGTTCGGAAAGATCACTTCTCTCTTCCCTATAAAGATCACTTCGCACAACACGATGCGTTGGGCTGGATTGTAATGGGGGGCAACTGGCAGTTCATCGGCGACGCCGTTGTCAATCGCTCGGACGAACATGGAGCAAAGCTTGTCACGGGTTCCAGCGACTGGAGCAATGTTGCGCTGGATGTCGATCTTAAGCTGATTGGACATGCAGGCGATGTTGGTGTGATGGTTCGAGTGAATGATGCCGAACCGGGCGCCGATGCCTACAACGGATACTATGTGGGGTTACGGTCTGATGATCGCGCCCTGGTGATGGGAAGAGCGGACTATGGCTGGATGGAGGGGTACCCCACGGAACTTATTGGAGGGGTTATCGCCGGGAGGTGGTATCACCTTCACGTAGTGGCTGTAGGTTGTGCGATCGGCGCTGAAGCTATTGACAAAATAACTGGGGCGACGACTTATGGGTTTCTCGAGGAACGCAACTGCGTGGCAAAGGGAAAAATAGGCCTTCGCTCCATGGCTACCGGTGGCGAGTGGAGCCAAGTTGTCGTGAAGGAGGCCAGCCCATCTGAGCTCGCAGCCATCAAGTCGAAAGTAACTTTCATCCAGAAACCGCGCTTCGTTTTTCGCAGCGCGGATAGTAGTCGCTTTCTAGGCGAAGCAGCCGATCAGGAGAGTCAACCCAGCTCCGAAATCAGAAGAGCTTCTCCAATCGTTTCCAATATTGAAACTCTTAAGATGCGGGGGAGTGGGATGCAGGAGGTTGCAACAATCCGCGGCTTCGTCACGCTGCTTAACCCACTTTACGTGCAAGACAGTACCGGAGGCATTGCTGTTGACGCGCCTGATCAGTTTGTTCTCAATCTGGGTGACGAGGTCGAAGTAGTAGGATCGACGCGAAATGAGGATGAAAAAGTAAGATTTGTTGCAAAGTACGTCAAGCTTACAGGCGATCGAACGCTCGTGCCGCCATCCTCCGTTACTTCCACACAGGCGGCCGGTATTCTCTTCGATGGCCGCTTAGCCGAGTTGCGCGCTCGTCTCTTGAGTAAGAAGGTTGACTCCGAAGGCCGAGTGACGCTGCAGCTTGAAGATTCTGCGCAGATCTTCCGCGCTGAAGGTCCGGGAGGGCTTTCCGATGAGCAGTTTCAAAATCTTGTACCCGGAAGCGAGCTGCGTATTCGCGGGGTGTGCCGAGTTGGTCCGTGGCAGGGAAAGGAGGGTGGAGCCTTTACGATTCTGATGCGATCCATGGAGGACGTTGAGATTGTTGCCGGGCCTCCGTGGTGGTCTACGCGACTGCTCATCCGGGAGGTAGCCTTGCTGGTAATCCTCGTTGGGCTCGGCATTTATATTTACTTGAAAGCCGAACGTTCCAAGATGCGCGCCATTCTCCACGAGCGCGAAAGGCTTGCCCATGAGATGCACGACACCCTGGCCCAGAGCTTTGCAGGACTGGGCTTTCATCTTCAGGGGGTGCGCAATTCTGTACGCTCAGGAACGCTAACCGTTCCTGCTGTCGTTGACAAGCTTACGTTGGCCTGCGATTTGGTTACGCGAACCCATCGCGATGCCAGTGCAGAGATTGCTGCCCTTCACCCTGGAACAGACGACGGGTCGGATCTGCTGACACTCCTAGAGCGCTGCACTTACACGATGCTTGAAGGCAATCCTCTTCCGATTGAATTGATTCGCGAAGGTACGCCTCACACCCTATCCCTTGCTGTGCGGGACGCCCTCTTCCACGTAGGCCGGGAGGCAATCACGAACATACTTCGTCATGCACAGGCTACTTCCATCACGATGCGTACCAAGTACGAGTTTCGCTTTGTCACGTTAGAGATATGCGACGACGGATGCGGGTTCGATTACGAGCGGCACGCCAAGGGCTTCGGCTTTTGTGGAATTCATACAAGAAGTGCGGCAATCGGTGCAACCGTGGAAATCATCTCTGAGATTGACTGGGGAACATGCGTACGCGTCAAAGCTCCCTATAGAATGCGGAGAACCGTCGCCCGTCGCATCCGTTTAGAAAGAGCCAGTTCGACGGATCGAATCGGCTAGCTTCAGCCCTCTTCGATGCGAACAAGGCCGCGCTTGATCGCGACGGCGGTTGCTTCCGTGCGGTCGCGGGTCCCAAGCTTTTCAAGCAGACTGATCACATGATTGCGGGCAGTAAATTCGCTAATACAGAGTTTGTCTGCAATCTCCTTGTTCTTCATCCCTTGCGCCACCAGTTGCAGGATCTCGCGTTCGCGCGTGCTGAGCTCAATGCGAAGAGCTCGCTGCGCAAGCTGCTGAGCGATGTGGTGGGGAATCGACCTTTCGCCGGCGTGAACCGCTCGAATCGCATTGATGACTTGCTCCATGGGAGCGGTCTTTAGAACATAGGCCATGGCTCCTGCCTTCATGGCGCTAAAGACCTCTTCGTCGGAGTGGTAATTCGTCAGCACGGCGCAGCGCAGCTTTGGATGGCTCTTCCGAAGAGTTGCGATCATCTCCTCACCACTCATACCGGCCATGCGAAGGTCCGTCAGCAGAACATCGACCGCTACGCCGGGGACTTGTTCGAGAGCCTCTCGTGCGGAGGCGGCAACCCCAACAACTGTGATGTCCGAGGTGCTCTCCAACATGGTCTTCAAGCCCATGCGGACAACCTGATGATCATCGACTACGAATACACGGATTGAGTTGTCATTCGGCATACCAGAAGAGGCTATCGTAGCGGTTAGAAGACCCGCTCAGCAATAGTGCTGTAACACCAGTCAACTTTGGTCTTCTCTCACCATTGACGGGATTTTCTAAGAATCCATAGGATGATCGAGCTCCAACAAAATGCCAGCGCAACTGTTGAAATCCACTCACGTAAGGACGGACTTCAGTAGAAAGTCCTGAGGCGGGAAACAATGAAAATGCAACGCGCTCTTCTCCTGGTTCTTTTTCTGGCCTGCTTGTCACTCGTAGCATCTGCCCAACAGCAGGCCGCATCCCTTACGGGACTCATTACGGACTCGTCGGATGCGGCGGTTTCCGGCGCCACGGTCACAATCAGTAATGATGCACGAGCCATCAAACTCACCACCATGAGCAACGAAAGAGGGGAGTACACCTTTCCTCAATTATCGCCAGGTGATGATTATGAGATTACGGTTTCGAAGCCAGGATTTAAAGAGACGATTCAACATCGCGTAGCCCTGCAGGTCGCTCAATCTGCCAAGATCGATCTGAGGATAGACGTTGGGAATGTAACGGAGACCGTTACCGTTAGTTCCGATCCTCCACAACTGGATACTCAAACATCATCGCTGGGACAGGTCATCACGGGTCAGACCGTAGAGGGCCTGCCACTTAACGGACGCAGTACGTTCCGCCTTATCGCCCTCACGCCGGGGGTCACTTTTTCTCAATCAGCCTACGGTCAGTTTGGCGATGTAGCGGTCAACACAACCTGGGATACGAACTTCACCATCAATGGAGGGCGCGCCCAATCCAACGAGATTCTTATCGACGGTGTCCCCAGCTCAGTGGGTTTCTTCAACCAAATCACCACTCTCCCTACCGTAGACGACACGCAGGAATTCAAGGTGGAGTCCAATAATCTCTCCGCTGAGTATGGCCGCTATGCCGGAGGCGCTATCAACGTCACTACCAAAGGGGGAACGAACCAGATCCACGGCGATGCATACGAATTTCTGCGCAATTCATTCTTCGACGCCAATGATTGGTTTAATAAACGTGCCGGAAATCCCCGAGCCCCATTTCGAATGAATCAATTCGGTGGAACCTTCGGCGGGCCGCTCACGCTGCCGCACCTTTATAACGGCAAAGACCGCACGTTCTTCTTCTTTTCGTATCAAGGTACTCGCCGCACGAAAGGAGCGACCTTCATTGGTACCGTACCTACGGCAGCGCAGCGGGCAGGCGATTTCAGTGGTATTGCCACGACGATTTTCAATCCGTACACCACGAATGCGACGACTAAGGCGAGGGCTGCGTTTCCGGGCAATATCATTCCCACAAGCCTTTTGGACCCGGTCGCGCTTAAGATGGCGGCGTATTATCCTTTGCCCAACACCGGCCCTGCCGGAGCGGTCACCAACAACTTTCTTAGCAATGAACCCGTAAGGTTGTCGCAAGATGTTTACAGCCTACGAATCGACCAAAACGCCACGCAGAAGTATCACATCAACGGAAGATACGCTTACAGCCGCACTCCGTTGACTCAGCCCGACTATTACCATAACGTTGCCAGCTCGGGTACAGGAGCTGTCGGCACGACGAACTTCGTAAATCAGTCCTTCTCGTTGAACAACATTTATCAGTTCTCTCCAAGTCTGCTGCTCAATGCCAACTACGGTTTCGCTCGCTGGTTTCAAGCCAGGCAGACCAGGAGCTATGGCTTCGATAACAGCCAGTTGGGATTTCCGCCGTCCCTGGTGAGTGCAATCACGATCCCGATGTTTCCCGCGGTTAACATTACTGGCTACACAGGCCTCGCGAATCAAAGCTACTTGATCAACGGAAACGACTCCCACGCTGTTCTGATCAATTTGAAAAAGGTTTTCTCCCGCCAGGAGCTCACCATTGGAGTGGATGGCCGCATGCATCGTATCAACTTCTTCAACGTGAACAACAGCGCAGGCACCTATAGCTTTACCAATGCGCAGACTCAGGGGCCAATCGCAACGAACGCCACTGGCGGAAATGCCTTTGCCAGTTTCATGCTTGGGTTCGGAAACTCCGGGAACATCCCGATCGGATCGGGTGTGGCCATGCAGGACTTCTACGGTGCCATCTATGTACAGGACGATCTTCGTCTGACCAGCAACTTAACACTCAATTTAGGGGTACGGTACGACAGAGAAACTCCTTTTACCGATCGCCACAATGAACTTAATTACTTCGATCCAACCGTCGCAAACCCCGCGGCGAATGCCAGCTTCCCTAATCTCAAAGGTGGTCTTGTCTTCGCTAATACTGGGAGAACGCCGAGGACGGTCTATACTCGCCAATACAATAACGTGGCTCCACGGGTTGGCTTCGCTTACAGCCCTGATCCTATGACCTCTGTACGCGGTGGTTTTGGGCTCGCTTATGCTCCTTTAGAAATTGCTAACAATGCCGTCGGCTTCTCGCCCAGCCTTGGTTTTGCATCGTCCACTGCGTGGAATACCTCCCTGGACGGCGGCTTCACTCCTAACAATCTTCTACGCAACCCATTCCCCCAGGGTCTTGTGCAGCCTACAGGATCGAGTCTCGGCGCAGGGACTCAGCTAGGCCAAACTCTTACCGTATGGAATCACAATCCCAAGACGCCATACACGATGCAATGGAACTTTGATGTGCAACGCCAGTTTCCCCATTCGATGCTCTTTGACCTGGGCTACTCAGCTTCTCGAGGGGTCCATCTCACCAGCACATTCGATCTAAATGCGCTCAATCCTCAGTATCTTTCCCTAGGAACCGGTCTTACTACGCAGGTCGCCAATCCCTTCCAGCCTTACGTATCTATCGGAGCCTTGTCGAGTCCAACCGTTGCGCGGCGACAACTTCTT
The DNA here is from genome assembly GCA_035492215.1 of Edaphobacter sp. Classification (GTDB taxonomy): domain Bacteria; phylum Acidobacteriota; class Terriglobia; order Terriglobales; family Acidobacteriaceae; genus Edaphobacter. Next base: position 35,169 of record DATJJJ010000078.1, read on the forward strand.
CTACCCTTTCCCCAGTTCCTCAGCGTGCAGGAAGTGAACAACCCTTACGGTTCGTCGACCTATCATTCGCTGCAGACGAAGCTGGTCAAACGCATGTCCGGTGGGGTGAGCATTCTTGCCGCGTACACCTGGAGCAAGCTCATCTCCAATGTGAATGCGCAAAACGCTCCTATCGGTACGACGGACAATACCGGTGTTCAAAACTATTACGATCTCCGCGCAGAACGTGCTGTCTCCGAGCTCGATCAGCCGCACAATCTTATCGTCAACGGAATCGTGGAGCTTCCTTTTGGAAGAGGCAAGTCGTTGGGGCGTAATGTCAACACGATTGCAAATACCTTTATTGGAGGATGGCGGCTCACTGGCATCCTTACAGAACAAAGTGGCTTTCCCTTAACTCTTAGTGCGGCGGGAACAGGTGGCGGAACGAGACCGAATCTTGTGCCGGGCGTGAACCCGAAGATTGACACGAAGCGAACCAACCAACAGCGCGTGCTGGCCTATTTCAATACGGCGGCATTTGTTACGCCGCCTGCTTATACCTTCGGTACGGTTGGTCGTACCTACACTGGGGTTCGAGGGCCCGGCGTGCAAAATTTTGACGCTTCGATCCAGAAAGACACCAAGTTTGAAGGCTTTCAGGCAGAGCTCAGGTTGGAGATGTTCAACGTTACGAATACGCCACACTTCTCGATGCCTGACATGGCACGCCAGGATGCTGCGTTTGGAACGATCACCAGTGTTCTGCCCTCTCCTCCTCAACGTCAGATGCAGGTAGCATTGAAACTCTCGTTTTAGACACTAAAGGAATTTTTTCTATGAGTATGAATCGTCGAGAAGTGATCAAGAATGCATTACTCTCCGCTGGAGCGATCTCTTCGGGAAGCGCGATGGCTCAGGAAGTAGGCTCCCGCGCTGAGGATGGCCCAAAACGATCGAATCTTCATCAGAGCTATCCGGCTCCTCCGCGCAGGACAAACGGCGAACGCATGCCTAACATTCTGTGGGTGTGCACTGACCAGCAACGATTCGATACTCTATCGGGTCTCAGCAACTCCGTCGTTAAGACGCCGAATCTGCAGAAGTTCATGTCTGAATCCGTAACGTTTACGAACGCGTTCTGCCAGACACCGATCTGTTCTCCCTCTCGCGCCAGCTTTCTTAGCGGCCGCTATCCGCATGTAACGGGCTTGCGCTCCAACGGGCAACGCATTCGTCCAACCGAAAGACTGGTTACTCGCATGCTCGCTGATTATCAGTACACCTGCGGGCTGGCGGGCAAACTCCACCTCTCACCGTGTTTGGGTGGGCGCGTTGAGGATCGCATCGACGACGGCTATGAAGTTTTCAAATGGAGCCATGACATCTCTGATCAATGGCCACTTAAAAACGAGTGGTATAACTGGCTTGATCGTCAGGGAGTCAAGCTACCCAAATTCCCATCGTCCCCGGTTTGGGGAATGCCCATCGATCCCAAGTACACCCAGACCGCCTGGTGCGCTGACATGGCGATCCAGTTCATGCGACAGCAGAAAGATTTCAATCCCTGGCTGATGTCAGTAAATATTTTTCAGCCGCATCATCCCTTCTACCCCACGGAGGAGTACCTCAGCCACTACGATCCCAAGAAGGTGCCCACTCCCGCATATCGGGAAGGAGAGCTAAAAAACAAACCGATCTTCCAAACCGTGGATCATCGCGGCGCCTACGGCGGCTCTGCAATCTCATTTGAGAAGACGTCGCCGGAGGTTCACCAAGAGGTGATAGCCGCCTACTATGCCATGATCGAACAGGTCGATACTGATTTCGGACGGATGCTGCTAGCCCTCGAAGAGAGCGGTCAAGCCGAAGATACGATCGTCATCTTCATGAGCGATCACGGAGAGATGCTCGGCGACCACGGCATCTATCTGAAAGGGCCTTATTTCTATGATTGCCTTACACGGGTTCCGCTCATGATTCGTTGGCCGGATCGCTTCAAGAAGGGTCTCAAGGTCGATTCGCTGGTTGAGCTTGTGGATCTCGCGCCGACGCTGCTGGAATCTGCAGGAATTCCAGTCTCGTCAGGAGTGCAAGGGCGTTCGCTGCTTCCCGTGCTGACCGGGCAGACGACAGAGCATCGCGATTCGGTTTACATGGAGTATTTCGATGCCAACGCCACCTATGAGATTCCACCCATGCTGACCAGCGTCCGAACAACCCGGTGGAAGCTGAACTACTGCGACAAGCCGAGATCCGGAGAGCTTTATGATCTCGAGAAAGATCCAGGCGAATTCAACAATCTGTGGGACGATCCTCATTACCGCGATACACAGGCGATGATGATGTCTACACTTGTCGGACGCATGATCGAAACCACCGATCCACTGCCCGAACGTCACACTTCATGGTAAGCAAAGGGTTATAGGGGCAGAGAGAAATGCAGAATAAAAAAATCATAGCTTTGCTTGCAACACTGGGGTTATGCCTTCCTATGCTGGCGCAGCATCGCGCACCAGCGGTTCCACTCGTTACTCATGACCCCTTTTTCAGTCTTTGGTCCATGTCGGATAAGCTTACCGACGCACCGGTAAAGCACTGGACTGAGGTCGCGCAACCGATCATTGGACTCGCACGTATCGACGGCAAGACTTTCCGATGGATGGGAACCATTCCGCGCGGCTACTTCGGAATGGCTACGGTTGATCCAATGGAACAGACTTCCGTTGACATCACTCCGCTGCATACACGGTACCGATTCGTTGCAGCCGGACTAGAACTTGATGTGACCTTCTTCACTCCGCTTTTCCCGAAAGATCTTGATGTGATGTCGCGCCCAGTGACCTATCTCAGCTGGAGTGCGAAGGCGATCGATGGGAAATCCCATCAAACAGATCTGATGGTTGATGTCGATCCGTTGATTGCTGTGGATCAGCCAGGCCAGCAGGTGATCTGGTCGCGTACGCGCGCCAAAGGTGTAACGCTTTTAAGCGTCGGGAATCGCGATCAACCTACTCTTCATCAATCTGGAGATCGCGTCCGGATCGACTGGGGTTTCTTTCACCTCGGCGTACCTGACTCCGCCTCAGGGATGACGACTTCGATGGCTTTCGACGGCATTCCATCATTTGTAAAATCGGGAGATCTTCCCGAAGCCGATGACTCTTCCATGCCGCAGCCGGCCGCTAGACGCGGACGCGCGGCACATCTCTCTGCAAAGCTTCCGCTCGGTGCTGTGGGTAGCTCGCCGGTCGAACGGCACATAGAGCTTGCCTACACAGACGGCTACTCTATCGAGTACCTCGGTCGGAAGCTTCGTCCTTACTGGCAACGCGATGGCATGACCGAGGGTGTTCTGCTCTCCACTGCCGACCGGGAGTATGAACAATTGGAGCAGCGTGGCGTGAAGTTCGATGAAGAGACGATGGCCGCGATGGAGAAGGCAGGAGGACCTGAATATAAGTATCTGACTTCTCTTCTGTTTCGCCAGACCATTGCTGCCCATAAGCTTGTAGCGGACATTGATGGGACGCCGATGTTTTTCTCCAAAGAGAATGACAGCAATGGCTGTATCGATACTGTTGATGTCACGTACCCTTCTTCTCCTTTCTTCCTCCTCTTCAATCCGAAACTTCTTGAAGCCCAGCTAGAGCCCCTCATGCGCTACGCAGCTCTTCCTCGTTGGCGCTTTCCATTTGCTCCTCACGATCTTGGAACCTACCCGTTGGCGAATGGTCAGGTCTACGGCGGCGGAGAAGAAAATGAGGAGAACCAGATGCCAGTGGAAGAGAGCGGGAATCTTATTCTGATGATCGCAGCGCTGGAGCGAAACGAAGGGAACTGGGACTTCGCAAAACGCTTCATGCCCCAGCTCACTCAGTGGGCCGAATACCTCGAGAAAAAAGGCATGGACCCTGAAAACCAGCTCAGCACAGACGATTTTGCCGGTCATCTTGCTCACAATACCAACCTCTCCATCAAGGCAATCGAGGCTCTTGGTGCATTTGTGCAGATCGCACGCGGAGTAGGCGACACAAAGCTCGCGGACCGCTATGAAGCCATTGTTCGCAAGTTGCCAGCGCAGTGGGAGAAGAAGGCTTTTGACGGCGATCATTACAGGCTTGCGTTTGATCAGCCGGGTACATGGAGCCAGAAATACAATCTCGTTTGGGACGACCTGCTGGATCTTCATCTCTTTCCCAAAAAGATTATGGATACCGAGTGGTCCTTTTATACCCGGCAGCTTCAGCGCTACGGCCTTCCTCTCGACAATCGTAAGACCATCACAAAACTGGACTGGGAGGTTTGGACCGCAAGCCTAGCTTCCAAACCCGAACAATTTCAGGATCTCGTCCATCGTCTGGTTATCTGGTCCGATGAGACCCCCTCTCGTGTTCCGACAACGGACTACTACGACGCGATTAGTGGTAAGCAGATAGGATTCCAGGCTCGTTCCGTAGTCGGAGGCGTTTTCATAAAAGCGCTCATGGATAAGGCGAATGTGAGGGGAGACACGCAATCTCATTCTAGAAGTCGCTGAATTATGTGCTTCAACAGTTTCTGCACCGAAAAATAGGCACATGTTTTTTTCTGTCGTGGTGAAGCATCCCAGTAGCCGGACATGGCATCTTTACGGGAGCCTGCACCTTAGGAGGAGAATATGACCACCCCAATGACCGGACAGAAGGTCCGCCTGGAGAATTTTGGCGATCAGATGATTGTGAAATCGGTCAATGAAGAGAGTCAGACAGTCGAGCTGGTCCGGGTGGCAGCGGCTGAAGCTGGCGTCGATGGGAGCTCCGAAGCTCTGAAGAATATTCCAGTTGCTGATCTTCTTCCTGGAGATGATCTCGCTGCGGGCTGAGGTGGTCAGGTCTACCTGGCGACAACGGGACGATGCGCGGTGCATAGAGCAGTGACTTGATCGAGAATACGTTCAGCCATGGCGGTCTTGGTGGACTCAGCGAGTTCGATGGTCTCGTCCGGCGTGAGGAACCAGCCGGCGTTGCGGTCGGAGTCGAAGCCGGTTTTGCTGCCGGAGACATCGTTGACGACGAGTGCGTCCGTGCCTTTACGGGCGAGTTTGGCTCGACCCTTGTTGAGCACATCTTCCGTTTCCGCAGCGAAGCCAATCACGAGCGTGCCGGCTTGTTTGCATTTGACGATCTCCTTCAGAATATCGGATGTGGGTTCGAGCGCTAGGGTGCGCGGACCTTCGCGGCGCAGCTTCTGCGATGCGGCATTGGTGACGCGATAGTCGCTTACAGCTGCGGCCATGATCACGAGGGTGGTCTCAGCAAGCCGCGAAAGGACGGCAGAACGCATCTCTTCCGCAGTGGTGACGGGAACTAACTCGCAGCCTTCCGGAGCGGGCAATGAGGTCGGGGTGCTGACGAGAATGACTCGCGCCCCACGGCATCGCGCCTGAGCCGCCAGAGCATAGCCCATCTTGCCGCTGGAACGGTTGCCGATGAAGCGAACCGGATCGATAAATTCACGAGTGCCTCCGGCGGTGATCAGGACGATCTGTCCGGCGAGATCAATTTTCTTTTCCGCAGTTTTCCCAGCGAGGACATGAGCGACGGAGGCGACGATGGCACTTTCTTCGGCCAGTCTTCCGCCTCCAACCATGCCGCAGGCAAGGTAACCGCTGTCCGGCTCTACAATGGTTACCCCGCGTTGGCGAAGCGTCTCAAGGTTCGCCTGGGTGGCAGGGTGTTGCCACATGACGACGTTCATCGCTGGAGCCACGATGACCGGTGCGGTGGTGGCGAGGTACATGGTGGTGAGAAAGTCGTCGGCGATCCCCTGGGCGAATTTGGCAAGGATGTTGGCGGTGGCGGGGACGATGATCAGAGCGGCAGTGGTCTGAGACTCGTTGATGTGTTCGATGCCGGAGACCTCGCCTCCCATGGCGCCTGCGTCTTCGCTCCAGAGGCTGGTGATGACTTTGTGACCAGTGATGGCGGAGAAAGTAAGGGGCTGGATAAACTTTTCAGCGGCCTCGGTCATTACGACGTGAGGGTCGAAGCCGGCGTCTTGTAGCTGACGGACGACCTCGACGGCCTTGTAGGCTGCGATCCCGCCAGCGACTCCTACCGTGACTTTAGAGCGTTCGGCCATACGGTCTTCTCCCGTCTTTATATATACGCCTGTGTGTGGTTTCCTGCCGTTTTGGGTTGGGCTTTGACTCCACTCTCCCGCGGAGAAGTCTTTTTAGAAATGTCCCACGGTATATTTTTTCAGACAAATGCGATTGACATTCTGTACCAATACTCTGGTACAGTTAGGCCCATGATCTTCCGTATCAATTCGGCCTCAGGCCACTCCCTTTATCTCCAACTCATGGAGCAGGTGCGTCACGCCGTCGAAACCGGGGTGCTGCAGGATGGGGACCTTATGCCCAGCATTCGCAATCTTGCCGAGGAACTCGTCATCAGCCATAACACTGTTGCCAAGGCCTATATGGAACTCCAGCACGAGGGCTTGCTGGAGCTTCGACACGGCTCCGGTGCCTATATCTCCGCGCCGCGCAGTGCAAAGGCGCGTTCCGCCAAGCTCCTCAAGGCACAAACCCGCATCCGCGAGATCGTAGAAGCCTTACGCGAGGACGACTTTTCCGCTGAAGAGATCCGCCGTCTCTTCGAAGCCCAGCTCATCCATACAACCGCTACTACGAGGAAGTCATGATTCCTGAGCGCGTTATCCACACCAGCGAACTCACCAAGGACTACGGCAGCTTCCGCGCCGTAGATTGCCTCAACCTGAGCGTCCGCGCCGAGCGAATCACCGGCTTTCTCGGGCGGAACGGAGCAGGAAAGAGTTCGACGATCAAGATGCTTCTCGGCATGATCCATCCGACCTCCGGTTCCGGTACCGTCCTCGGCTATCTCATCGACGATGCCAGGCAGAGCATCGAGATTCGTCGCCGTATTGCTTACGTGGGTGAAGACAAGGGTCTTTATGGCTATATGACAGTCGCCGAGCTTATCCGTTTCACGCGCTCCTTTTACAGAGACTGGCAGCCCGAGATCGAGCGTCGACTCCTCGCCGAATATCGCCTTCCGACTCGCCGCAAAGTCAAAGCGCTCTCCAAGGGGATGCGCACCAAGCTTGCTCTACTGCTTGCGCTCTCGCGGCGTCCGGCACTGCTCATTCTTGACGAGCCCACCGAGGGGCTCGATCCGGTTTCTATCGAGGAGCTTCTGCAGACACTGGTTACTGCACCCGCCAGTGGTACGAGCGTTTTCTTCTCCTCGCATCAGCTCTCCGAGGTCGAGCGGATCGCCGATGACATCCTTATGATCGACCGCGGCACCGCCGTTCTCGACATGTCGCTTGAGCAGATTCGTGAGAACTACCGCCGCATTTCACTTGGCTTCTCCACCGCAGCGCCACGGCTGGAACCCATCCGGGGAATCGAGAAGATGCGCTGTGACGGCCGCCAGATCGTTATTCTGGCCAGCAGCAACGCCGATGCTATTGCCCAATTGGGCCGCGACCGCGGCGCAGTCGATATCAACGTCTCTCCCATCAGCCTGCGCGAGATCTTCCTGGAGACGGTGCAGGAGCGTAATCGAAACGACCAGCAGCGTCATTTGGAGCACGAAGATGCTCTGGTATAAGTCACTCCGTGAGATCCGCACTGTCACGCTTGTCGGTATGGCGGCTATGGCCGCGATGTGCGCTCTTGTTGTGCTGAATCAGCAGACCATGCGCGCTCACGCCGATGTTCCTATGACTTACATCGCCTATATCTGGAAGTCGGTCTACAACAGCATCGGGCGCGATATCTTCATCATCCTCTCTATCATTCTCGGTTCCGGCGGCTTGCTGCAAGAGCGGGCGCACGGTACCGCCGGCTTTACGCTTGCGCTTCCTGTCAGCCGCCGCCGCATCGTCTTCACACGCGCTGCCATCGGCTATTTTGGCGTGCTTGCGATCGCAGCGGTGCCCATTGTGGTTGTGCCTGTCATCTCGCGCTACGTAGGCGAGCAGTATCCGGTCACGCAGAATGTTGGCTTCTTTTTTCTATGGGCTGGTTGTGGAGCCGTCTTCTACGGCGTTACTTTTCTGCTTGCGCACCGGCTCGAAGGCGACTACATCTCCGTGCTGCTCGCCATTCCTTCGCTCATGCTTTACGGTGTGCTGCTTAATCTGCCGTGGCTCTCGCGCCTTCCCATGCTCAATATCTTCGACATCATCAACGGCGAGGGCATGCCCTTCTTCAATGAAGCTCAGCATCTGCTCGTCGCTCCACTGCCGTGGCTCTCGCTGGCCCTTATGCTCACCGTCTGCGTTGCCCTCATCATTTTTGCCGCGCGGCGCATCCAGCCGCTCGACTTCTAGGAAGTGCCCTATGCTCTGGTACAAAGCCTGGCGCGAAAGCCGCACGCGATTCCTCTTGAGCGCCGCCATTCTCGCTGCCATGTGCCTGATCTACACGCTCTTTCATGCGCGTCTTTATCCTGGCGTCGCACACGATCATCCCAGCGTCCATGGCTATATCCAATACATCCACTGGACTATCTTTGGTGGAGTGACGCGAGGCTTGCTGCAACTCAGCTGCCTGCTGCTTGGGCTCGGAGGGCTGCAGCGCGACCGCAGGCAGAACGCACTCGGCTTCACGCTAGTGCTTCCCGTCAGTCGTGCCAGACTCGTTGCCTCGCGAGCCTCGGTGGGAATCCTTCAGGTGCTCGCGCTCTCGGCCGTGCCTTTGTTGATTGTCACCGCAGCATCGCATCTGGCGGGTGAACGCCTGCCACTCGACTATGCCCTGCGATTCATTCCGCTTTGGGCGGCGGGCGGAATTTTCACCTTTGCTGTCTCGTTCCTTGCCTCTGTTTTGTTCTCAAGCGAATACGTCTCGCTAGCGGTCGCCTACTTGGTCTACATATTTTACCTCGCAGCCGTGCGTCATCCCAGCCTTAGAAGATACCCCCTTCATGTAGCCGATTTCATGAGCGGAGTCTTCCCCTACTACCTCGATCGCACCACCATGCTGTGGACGGGCAGCTATGCCTTTACCCCAATCCTCGGTTTCTTTGTCGCTGGATTGCTTCTGATCGCAATGAGTGGCCTGGTGACGAGCCGCCAGGATCTATAGCTCCAGCTCGGCATTATTTTGGAAGACAAACTTCCTCACAGACAGCGAGGGGTAGTTCAGCGGATGGCGGCCATGGCGGCGCGGAAGAGGGTTTCGAAGTCTTCGGCGGCGGTGGAGTTCTTCTCGATGGCAGTTTCGATGGCCTTTTGAGCGATAGGCCGTGGGTAGCCGAGATTGACCAGGGCGGAGAGAGCGTCGTCGCCGATAGGGCCGTGGTGAGGGCCGGACGAGGCTGCAGCCGGGAGAGCCATATCGTCGAGCTTGTCCTTGAGCTCGAGCACGACGCGCTCGGCGGTCTTTTTACCGATGCCGGGAATTTTGGTGAGCGTGGCGTGATCGGCTCCGCGAATAGCGGCGACGAGGCGGTCGGAGGAGATTCCGCTGAGTACGGTGATGGCGAGTTTGGGGCCGATGCCGCTGATGGTCAGCAGCTTCTCGAAGAGCTTCTTTTCCTGCGTGTCGGCGAAGCCGAAGAGAGCGATCTGGTCTTCGCGGACGTGAGTGTGGATGAAGAGACGGGCGTCGGCGCCTTCAGCAGGAAGCTCGGAGAAGGTGGCGACGGAGATGGCGACGTCGTATCCGACGCCGCTGCAGTCGATGATGGCCTGGTTGGGAGACTTCGAGAGGAGGCGTCCGTGAAGATGAGCGATCATGCTTTGGTGATTGTACTTGTCACGCCGCAGCTGTCTTTTTTGCGGACTTCGAGGGTTCGAGGTCTGGGAGAAATCCTGTGAGCAGGCCGATGGCAGGCAGGTAGGCGCAGAGGTGATAGACGAAGAAGATGCCTTTGGCGTCGGCGAGCTTGCCGAGGACAGCGGCTCCGATGCCTCCCATGCCGAAGGCGACTCCGAAGAAGAGGCCGGAGATCATGCCGACGCGGCCAGGAAGGAGCTCTTGCGCATAGACGAGTATGGCCGAGAAGGCCGAGGCAAGGATGAATCCGATGATCACGCTGAGAACGCCAGTCCAGAAGAGATTGGAGTAAGGCAGCAGGAGCGTGAACGGAAGTACGCCGAGGATCGAGATCCAGATGACGAGCTTGCGTCCGTAGCGATCGCCTGCGGAGCCACCGATGAGGGTTCCGGCGGCGACGGCTCCAAGAAAGAGGAAGAGCATGATCTGCGAGAGGCGGATAGAAACCTGAAAGCGCTGGATGAGATAGAAGGTGTAGTAGCTGGTAAGGCTGGCGAGATAGAAGTACTTCGAGAAGATGAGCGCGATGAGAACTGCGATGGAACCGCCGATTCTTGCGTTCGAGAGATGAAGATCGGAGTGCCGTTCTTCTCTCTTTCTGTTCGCGGATTCAGCCTGGCGCGCCTTGTACCAGCGGCCGACGCGGAGCAGCACGGTGATGCCGACAATGGCGGGAATGGCGAACCAGGCCATCCCCTTCTGTCCATGAGGAAGGACGATGAAGGCAGCGAGCAGCGGGCCGATGGCGGAGCCGGAGTTTCCGCCGACCTGGAAGAAGGACTGAGCGAAGCCGTGTTTTCCACCTGAGGCCATGCGGGCGATGCGCGAGGATTCGGGATGGAAGATCGCTGAGCCAACGCCGATGAGCGAAGAGGCGATGAGCAGCCAGGTGAAGGTGGGCGCGAACGCGACCAGAATGAGCCCGATGAGGGTAAAAGTCATGCCAATGGGCAAGGCGTAAGGCTTAGGGCGCGAGTCGGTGAACTGCCCGATGAGGGGCTGGAGCAGTGAGGCGACGACCTGATAGGTAAGGGTGAGCAGGCCGAGCTGGGTGAAGTCCAGATGGAATGAGGTTTTGAGGATAGGGTAGATCGACGGCAGCAACGACTGCACCATGTCGTTGAGGAGATGGCAGAAGCTGATCGCTGCAAGAACACGGATGAGGGTCCCCGAGGGACCACCTGTCTGCGGTACCTGATGCTCCCCGGTGCGCGAGGAGTTGATTTCGGCGGCGGGGAAGGTCGCGGAGAGGGCGTTCTCGCTCATAGGACGTAGTTTTAGTGTACTTCGAGGGTTGTACGAGAGGGCAGGGAGATCTCTTGCTTAAACGAAAGAGCCGCGACTCGCGATGCGCAGAGTCGCGGCTAATCTGGACGTCTCTGCCGAGGTCAGGAGGATGAAGTACCTGGCAGATCACGGTTCATGAGACCCCTCGGAACCTCGTTGTTCCGGAGAGTTCTCTTATTAGGATTAGACGCCGATAATGGCTAAAAGGCGACTTCTTTTCGCGAGAGAAACAGAATCCGGAGAGATTCCTGCCGATCAAGGCAGGCGAAGGGCTTCAGGATCAAGCTCTAAGAAGCGCGCGAGGCCTTCGACGACGAAGTTGTGATCTTCGCGTTGCGGAAGACCGGAGACGGTGACGGAGCCGATGACGCCGGTGTTGCGGACGTGCAAGGGAAAGCTTCCGCCGTGGGCAGCGTAATCCGCATCATCGAGGGAGTACTTCTCGCTGAAGGAGATATTGTTCTGGGCGAGGTGAAGGCCCACCTGGTAAGAGCTGCGGTGGAAGCGGGCGACAACGTTAGATTTGCGCTGGACCCAGCGGGCGTTATCGGGCGTGGTGCCCGGGAGAGCAGCGTAGAAGAGGGGTTGAATCGGCTGGCCGAAGCGCCGGATGTCGATGACCAGCGCGTGCTTACGGCTGATGGCGAGCTCGCGCAGCAGGGTGCCGAGGCGCCAGGCGTCGTCGTTGTCGAATTGGGGAAGACGGAGCTCGGCTTCCTGATGGACGATGCGAGCGAGATCTGCGGATGAGGCCATAGAGGGGAATCCTTTATTGTTGAAAGCAATACGATCGGTGGCTGTACTCCCGCCGGTATAACTTTATCGTTGTTTCTGTTGGATTGTCCTGTGAGGAGGGTTTATGGCTCTTAGACGAAGCTGGTCGGCGTGTGTAGTCTGCATGACGCTGACGATTGGCGCAGGAGCAGCTCGAGCGCAGGACCCACTGCACGCATGGACCGGGGGAGCCAATGCCGCGTCGCTGGAGACGTGGGTGAATGCGCGCCTTGCGGCAGCAAAGGCGGACCTGGACAAGATCTCCGCGGTAAAGGGCGCGCACACGGTGGAGAACACGGTGCGGCCTTACGATGACGCCCTGAATGAGTTGGCGCTGGCGGGCAACGAAGCGTACCTGATGTATTCGTTGGGGGACGCGGCGCCGCTGCGGGACAAGGGGCAGGAGATGGTGTCGAAGGTCTCGTCGGTGATGACGGACCTGAACCTGAACCAGACGGTCTATCGCGCTCTGGCGGCAGTCCCGCCGCCGCCGAACGATCCCGCAACGAAGCATTATGTGGAGCGCGCACTGCTGGAGTATCGCCTGGCGGGAGTGGATAAGGACGAAGCGACGCGAGCCAGGATTCGCCAGCTGCAGGACAAAATTACGGAAGAGACACTGGTCTTTGGGCGTAACGTGGCCGACGGCAGGCTGACGGTGACGGCGACCAAGGAGGAATTGAAGGGGCTTCCGGAGGATTACATAGCGCGGCATAAGCCCACGGCAGATGGAAACTACACGCTGACGACGGATTCGCCGGACAGCACGCCTGTGTTCAACTTCGCCGAGAGCGAGGAGCTGCGGACACGGATGTACCTGGCCTATGCGCAGAGGGCATATCCGAAGAACGTGGCTGTGCTGAAGAGCCTGCTGGAGGCGCGGCAGGAGCTTGCCACGACGTTGGGTTACAAGACGTTTGCCGATCTGGCAATGGCTGACCAGATGATGGGTTCGGCAACGAATCTGAAAGTGTTTCTAAACCAGGTGGATGAGGCTTCGCGGCCTGCGGCGGCTAAGGAATACGCCGATCTGCTGACCTTTGCGAAGAAGCAGCAGCCGGGTTTGAACAATATTCTGGCGTCGGATGCGAACTACTGGCTGGAGCAGTACCGGAGAGCGAAGTACGATTTCGATGCGCAGAGCGTGCGACCGTATTTCCCATACGACGAGGTGCAGGCGGGGATTCTGAAGACCGCCGCGAGTCTTTTCCATGTAGAGTTCCGCGCTGTATCGGATGCAAAGACGTGGGACCCTTCGGTTTCGACGTATGACGTCTTTGACAATTCAGACACATCGAAGAAAAAGCTGGGCAGAATCTACCTCGACATGCATCCGAGGGACGGCAAGGATAAGTGGTTTTCGAGTGCGCCGGTAGTTCCGGGGATTCGCGGACGGCAGTTGCCGGAGGGCGCGTTGATCTGCAACTTCTCCGGTGGTGTGCCGGGCGACCCGGGGCTGATGGAGTACAGCGAGGTAGTGACGTTCTTCCATGAGTTTGGCCATCTGATGCATCACATTCTGGGTGGGCAGGGAGATTGGTCGAATGCAGGCGGCTTCAACGTAGAAGGGGACTTTGTCGAAGCGCCTTCGCAGATGTTGGAGGAGATGTTCCGCGACCCGAAGATCCTTTCGAGCTTTGCGAAGAACTATAAGACGGGTGAGACGATTCCGGCGTCTTTGATCGAAAAGATGAATGCTGCGGATGCATATGGCCGCGGATACTGGGTTCAGAGACAGCTGTTCTATGCCACATATTCGCTGCAGGTGCACGATGAACCGCCGCAACAAGTAGATTTCGATGCGCTGCTGCGGGAAGACGCGAAGAAGTTCTCGCACTTCACCTTCGTGGACGGCGACCGAATGTATGCGAGCTTTACGCATCTGACGGGCTACTCGTCGAACTATTACACGTATGTATTGGACAAGGTCATTGCAGTGGACTTCTTTGCGCAGTTCGATAAGAAGAATCTGCTGGAAGGACCGACGGCGATGCGATATCGCAGAACGGTGCTGGAGCCGGGCGCGACCAAGCCGGCGACGGAGCTGGTGAAGGATTTTCTCGGGCGTCCACAGAATCTGGAGGCTCTGAAGGCGTGGATCAACGAGGAGTCGAAGCACCACCCAGCCAGTGCGGGAGCGGCGAAGGGAGAGTAGCCGCTACACTGGAAGGATGGAACTCCGGACGATCAGGGCGACGCAATATGTGACGGCGCTGCGTGAAGGCGGCAGTCTTCCGGCGATCGTTGCGGCCGACGATCTTGGGTTGTACGTGCTGAAGTTTCGCGGTGCGGGGCAGGGACCGCTGGCTTTGGTGGCGGAGCTGGTGGCGGGAGAGATTGGCCGCGAGCTGGGGCTGAATGTTCCGGAGCTGGTGTTTGTGGAAGTAGACGCTGCTCTGGGACGGAATGAGCCGGACGAAGAGATTCGCGATCTGCTGAAGGCGAGCGTAGGGCTGAATCTCGCGCTGGATTATCTGCCGGGATCGACGATGTTCGATCCTGCGGCGGGCGATGTGGCGGATGCAAAGACGGCTTCGATGGCGGTATGGTTCGATGCGTATGTGATGAATGTGGATCGCACACCGCGAAATGCGAATCTATTGTGCTGGCATAAGGAGCTTTACTTCATCGATCATGGTGCCGCGATCTACGTGCACCATGACTGGGAGACGATGCTGGGCCGGGCGGAATCGCCGTTTCGTGAGGTGAAGCATCATGTCCTGCTGCCGTGGGCGAGAGCTCTGGAGGAAGCAGAGGAGCGTGCCCGGCTGATTTTGACGACGGAGAAGATCGAGGAGATTCTCGAGGTGGTTCCGGATAAGTGGCTGCTGCGAGAGCAGGAGGGCGCAAGCGCAGCGGAGAAGCGCGCTGTGTATCGGGATTTCTTTATGCGGCGGCTGAAGGCTGCTGCGAGGTTTCGAGAGGAGGCCGAGCGTGCCCGTGCCGAGCTCGTTTGATTACGCCGTAGTGCGCGTGGTGCCTCGCGTGGAGCGCGGGGAGTTTATCAACGCGGGCGTGATCGTCTTTTGCCTGGAGAAGAGGTTTCTTGAGGCGAGAGTCGTGGTGGAGGAGACTCGACTGAAGGCGCTATGGCCGGAGATCGATGTGGAGCTGGTGCGACGGCATCTGGAGGCGATTCCAAAGATTGCTGTCGGGGATGATTCCGCTGGACCGATTGCGCGGCTGTCGCTACGGGAGCGGTTTCACTGGCTGGTTTCGCCACGCAGCACAATGATTCAGGTTTCGCCGGTGCACACCGGTTTGTGCGAGGAAGGGCCTGAGAGCGCGGTTGAAGAGTTGGCGAAACGTCTTCTTGGTGTCGGCTGATGGAGCGCCTGTGATTTTGCGCGGCTCTGGTGAAACGAATCATTCGAGGACTATCCTGAAGTGTTCGGGGCAAAGCTCCAGGGTGCGAGGTTTTATGAGCTGGCGTATCGGCAAATGGGTACTGCTCTTGGTGGTGGCAGGTGGGCTGACGGGAGAGCCGGTCTGGTCGCAGCAGGCACCGATGTGCCACAGCAATAAGACGATGGCGGAATCACCTGCGCCGGAGAGCCTGCCACCACCGGTGAAGATGACCGGGATCGGGAATGGCTCGATTGAGATTACAGCGAATGATGAAGCAAGGGCATGGTTTACGCAGGGTCTGAACTTGCTGCACGACTTCTGGGATTACGAGTCGGAGCGAGCCTTCGAGCAGGCGGTGCGATCGGATCCAAAGTGTGCGATGTGCTATTGGGGGCTCTATAAAGCCGAAGTCTTTCGCAGTACGGATGCACCTTTAGCCCAAGTGGAGTTAGATCATGCGGTGGCGCTGAAGAAATATGCAGGCAAGGCCGAGAAGCTTTATATCGACGCAGCCGTAGCGGAACAGAAGTCAGCGCTTGCCGCGATGCATCCGAAGAAAAAATCGAAGAAGAAGCCGAACAATAACGCGGCCCATGTCGACTCCGCGGAGACGAAGATTCTGCGCAAGTTGGTGAAGCTGGAACCGGAAGATGTGCAGGCACGGATCTTTCTCGCGGAATCGCTGCGCGATGGCTTTGATGAGAAAGGCGAACCTCGAGCAGGAACAGCTGAGGGGCAGAGGATTCTTACCGAGCTCCTAATGCAGCATCCGGACGACACGGCAGCGAATCACTACTGGATTCATGCGATGGAACCGGGGAATCATCCGGAGCGGGCGCTCGAGAGTGCAAAGAAGCTGGGGCGGCTGACGCCGGCCTCTGGCCATATGGTGCACATGCCGGGACACATCTTTTACAGAACTGGAGACTACGAGGAGGCGCGAAGCTCTTTTCTGGCTTCGATGCAGGTGGATGAGGCATACATGGCGGCGCAGCATGTGGGCGTAGCCGATGACTGGAACTATGTTCACAACCTGATGTACCTGATCGCCGATCTGATGGAAGGTGGCCGGGTGATTGAGGCGATGAAGATCTCGGAGAAGTTGACGAAGGCTCGCGGCGACGTTGGACCTACGCTGTATCGTCAGACTCCGCGCGATGGTTTGTCACGACTGAATGTAGAGCTTCCGGTAATGCTGCGTGCGGGAGCGTGGGAGAGCGCGGCCCAGGTTCTGAAGGAAAGCAAGTCTGATCCTGAGTTGAAGAATCTGGCCGATTTGCGGGAGTCGATGCTGGAGTATGTGCAGGGGATGTCAGCGCTGGAGCACGGAGATGTGAAGGCAGCAGAGGAGCAGGGCGATGCGTTGGACGCAAAGGTGAAGATGAAGCCGGTGACGGGTCCGGACGATATGCCTGGAATGTCCATGTCGATGTCAAAGGATGCGATGGCGAAGCCGGTCCACAGCTATCTGGAGGTCGCGGCGCAGGAGCTGAGAGCAAGCATTCTGTTGGCCGAAGGACGTGGCGTAGAGTCGAGCGCGATGTTCACGAAGGCGGCGGAGTCGGAGCGGGAGCTGGGCTATCGTGAGCCGCCGTTTTACATTCGTCCGGTAGAGGAGACGCGTGGAGATGCGTTGCTGCGAGCAAAACTCTACGACGAAGCGAAACAGGCTTATGAGGTGGCATTGAAACAGAGACCGGAGTCGGGATTTGCGATCTATGGCGTAGCCCAGGCCGATGTCCGGGCGAATCGAAGGGCGGAAGCCACGCGGGATTACGCCCATTTGCTGCGGGTGTGGTCGAATGCGGACTCCGATCTTCCGCAGCTACAGGCAGCGCGGCAATGGATGGAAGGCCAGGCGGTGGACGGAGAGTAGATACGGGTCGCCTCTATAACGTACGATCCTGTCGGCGAATGGCCCGTGAGTCCTGCGTAGGGACAGGCCGCGGAGCGTGGCGGAGATTCAATACGATAAGAGGAACGGCGGTGCATTCTTTTGGCGTCTACACAGTGATTGTTGGGCTATCCCATCACTGTTGAAGAATGGACAGGAACGAGAGAAAAAATTGAGTTGCCTGCAACCGTGTCAAGGCCGCGGGACACTTTTTCTGCTGCTTTTTCGTATGTAACTACTTCGGTTCCAAATATCTTAACGTTTACGTAATGTGCATATAGGATGCTTGCGTCGGATGACCAAGCAATTCTGGAACGGCGTAATCTTCTGTGTGAGTGCGGTTGCGATGGCGAAGGCCCAGGCCCCCGTGGCGAATCCTTACATTCGAGTGATGGAGAAGGCGTGGGCTCACGCAAAGATGCATGGAGCGGAGCGTCCAGTGTTGTCGCCGGTAGATGCGACGGTGCTGAGTGGCGAGGTTCCCTTGAAGGAGTTGCAGGAGCGGGGCTTCAAGGTAGTGCCGTGGACCACGAACGATCCTGAGAAGATGCGGACACAGATTCGCATGGGCATCGATGGGTTGATTACAGATCGCCCTGATCTGTTGCAGCAGGTGCTGAAGGAAGAGCGCCAGTCTCCGAAGCCGGGAGAGCGGTTGAAGGATTTTGATGTGACGGCGCATCGCGGCGGTCGCGGCTTGAGGCCGGAGAACACCCTGCCTTCGTTTGAGAGCGGATTGGATCAGCTGGTGACGACGCTGGAGACTGATACCGGCGTGACAACGGATGGCGTATCACTGATCTGGCATGACCAGTTTCTGAATCCGGAGAGCTGCCGTCATGCAGATGGTTCACCATACACCATGGAGAATCGTGTCTTTATCAAGGACATCTCCAGCACAGATGCACAGAAGACACTGATTTGTGACAAAGTCCACTTTGGAGCGGACCAGAAGAACGATCTTTCGCTGTCGCCGGTAGCCGTGGCGTTTGCAAAGAAGGAAGGGCTGATCAGCCCGTATGTTCCGACCTATGTAGAACAGTTGTTTCGATTCGTGAACTTCTATGTGGACTACTACAGGAAGGGGCCGGGCAAGAACGATCCGCATGCGAAGGAGCGCGCCGAGAATGCGGCGCGAGTGCGATTCAATATCGAGACCAAGATTATGCCCGAGGGCGTACCGGGCGATGATGGACGTCGCAATCACACCGTAGGACCGCAGGAGTTTGTGAATGCGTTAGCTGGAGCCATCGCGAAGCACAAGATGGAGTCGCGTGCCGAGGTGCAGAGCTTTGATTTCCGGACGCTGATTCTTATCGAGGAGCAGTATCCAAAGATTCCAACCTTTTACCTGACGGGTTCGGCGAAGATGCTGACCAGCCCGTGGGTTCCCGAACAACTAAGAGCGACGGCAGAAAAATAGAGACGGCAAATATTCTGTCGCGCGTCAGTCATTCACTTTCAAGGAGTGCCTATGCAACGTTCTGTTCATCTTCCAGTCACCGTGCGTTTACAGGACGCAGTTAGCGTTACAGGTATGCGCAAAATTCTTTTTCTCTTGTCGGCAGCATTGGTGTGCTTCGGGCTGCTCCCGAGCCCTGCTCTGGCGCAGTATGAGAACGGCAGCATTGTAGGAACCGTCCATGACAATTCAGGTGCTGTGATTCCAAGTGCGACGGTCACGGTTACAAATATTGCGACCGGTGTAGTAAGCACGCGACAGACCAACGACAGCGGCGATTACGAAGTTCCGGCACTGCGCGTAGGGCAGTACAACGTGGACGTAACGAAGTCGGGGTTTGCCCCTGTCCGCGCTACGGAGATTGCGGTTTCGGTTGGAGCCCGGCAGAGAATCGATCTGACCATGCAGATTGGCGAAGCCAGTACGACGGTCGAGGTCTCGGGTGTTTCGCTGCAGGTGGAGACCGATACCAGCCAGCGTGGACAGATTGTGACGCAATACCAGACGGCGGCGCTTCCGCTGGTGAGCCGCAACTACTCGGACCTGATTGGCCTGACAACAGGCGTGCGCCAGACGACGCAGTCGTACTCAAGCACGTCGAACACAGGTCTGGTACGCGAGGGTTCGTTCAATGTGAACGGACAGCGTTCGATCTTCAACAACTTCCTGCTCGACGGTATGGACAACAACGCTTATGGCGAGTCGAACCAGGGTTTTTCGAACCAGATCATTCAGCCGGCTCCGGACTCGATCGCGCAGTTCCAGGTGGTGACGAACAACGAGACCGCCGAGTATGGTCGCGCCTCGGGCGCTGTGGTGAACGTGGCGTTTGGGCAGGGCGGAAATCAGTTTCACGGACGTGTGTATGAGTTCATCCGCAACACGGATCTGAATGCGACGGGCTTTTTCCGTCCGCCGGGAGGCCAGAAGCCTTCTTACAACCGCAACCAGTTCGGCGGCAATATTAATGGTCCGATCCTGAAGAACCGCCTCTTCTTCTTCCTGGATTATGAGGGCTTCCGCCAGGTGCGTAAGCAAATCTCGACGGCAACGTTGCCGACTCCGAGCCAGCTCGCCGGAAAGTTTTCAAAGGACGTCTACGACCCCTACAGCGGAACGAAGTATGCCGCGGGCACTTCGATTTTGAATGCTCCGGACATCTCGCCTTCCGCGATTACGATCGCGAAACTGATTGGGCAATTGCCGATAACCTCCGCAACGTCGAATAACTTCACGACCCTGCAGCGCTCGAACAACCGTTCGGACAAGGGAGACCTTCGCCTGGACTGGACTCCGAACCAGAAGAACTCGTTCTTTCTGCGAGTCTCGGATCTCAAGCAGAATGCAACCGACTTTCCGATCTTTGGTCTACCGCTGGATGGAAGCTCGAACGGCGATCAGAGAATTCTGGATCAGCAGATTGCGCTTGGTTACACGCGCGTAATCGGCTCAAACCAGCTGCTCGATGCTCGCTTGGGTCTATCGCGCACCAAGGCCGGCAAATTTTCTCGCTCAATCGGTACCAACCCCGGATTCACCTTCCCGGGCTTGCCCACAGATCCGCTCGTAGCGGGCGGTATCCCCGGAATCGGCATCACTGGTTTCTCCGCACTGGGGCGTCAGACGACCAACCCCCAGTTCCAGAATCCAGCTTTGCTGGACCCGAAGGTGAACTACTCGTGGGTGATCAAGAATCACTCGCTCAAAGTTGGATACGAGTATCAGCAGGTCTGGATGGCCGTGCAGGATACCAATCCGCTATACGGAGGATTTACGTATGCCGGTGGATATAGTCGCAACTACGCGGCTGCATCGGTGCCAGGCGGAAAATTGGAGTCTGCGACGAGCGACAATTACGTCGCAGATTTCCTGTGGGGATCTACGAGCGCTTACTCGCTGTCGTCCTACTTCGTGGCACATCTTCGCAACCGGTCGAACTTTGCCTACGTGCAGGATGACTGGAAGGTCTCGCCGAAGCTGACCATCAACATGGGTCTGCGCTACGAATACACCACGCCGTACTGGGAGCAGAAGAATCAGCAGTCGAACTTCGATCCCTCGCTGGCGGCTACGGATCCTCTGCACGCAATGGTTCCGGTGTCGGCGACGGGAAATAAGTACGGTTACGATCCTGACCGCAATGACTTTGCTCCGCGCTTCGGCTTCGCGTATGCGCCGGATGATAAGACAGCGATCCGGGGCGGTTACGGCATCAGCTACTCGCACTATGACCGTGCAGGTTCGGGGAACATTCTGGCCATCAATCCGCCCGAGGCTCTCTTCGTCACCGTCACGCAGACCGCCCCCAATGCCGGCGGCAAGGCGCCGTACACGTCGATGGATAAGGGCTTCCCCTCGAGCACGCTGACCTTCGATCCGAAGACCGACAACGTCGCATATATCGATTCCAATCGTTACCGTGATAGTTACGTACATAACTATTACCTGGACGTGCAGCGCACGGTGGCCAAGAACATTCTGTTCGACGTCGCCTACGTCGGCAATCATGGTTTGAAGCTGCTGCAGTTTGCCAATTACAACCAGGCCGATCCCAGAGTGATTGCAAACAACGCATTTGTTCGCCCGATCTCGACCTATGGCGATATCACGATCGCACTGCATCAGGCGTATTCGAACTACAACGCGCTGCAGGTGCGGTATGAGCAGCGCATGGTGGCCGGTCTCACGCTGTTGAACTCTTTCACGTGGTCGCATGCACTGGATAACGCGGGAGCATCGCTCGAGGCCAACACCCCCTCGTTACAGGACTATCGCAATCCGGCAGCGGACTATGCGCAGTCGGAGTACAACCAGCCGATCGTGAATACGACGTCGCTCGTCTATGAGCTTCCGTTTGGACGTGGCCGGCACTGGATGAATACAGGCGGCATTCTGAACCAGGTGCTGGGACAGTGGCAGGTGTCAGCGGTAAACCAGGCGATGAGCGGCTTCCCGTATCAGATCAACTACACGCCTCCGACCCAAAACCAGGTCTCCGGTATTGGGGCCAGCTATCGTGGACAAAACCTCTATCGTCCGAACCGCGTGCCTGGAGTGAAGCTGAATTCGCTGGATAAGTCGAAGTCCACGGGATCGTCGCTTCAGTACATCAATGTGGGCACTTCGGGAAGTCCCAGCGCTATCAGTATTCCCGCCGCTCGGGATGCCAACAATAACCTGCTGAGCCCATTTGGCAACATATCGCGCGATCCGGGCCGCAGCCCGCTCTATACAACGTTGAATCTCGCGTTCAATAAACGCTTTGACACTCCTATGGAGCAACTCAAAGTGGAGTTCCGCGGCGAGCTTTACAACGCGTTCAACCACACCAACTTCGTTACACCGGGCGGCGGAATCTCCGTGGCAAGCAACGGAAGTCTAACGGGCGGAACGATTACCTCAACCTTCGATCCGCGCATCATCCAGTTCGGTGCGAAGATCTTGTTCTAAAACTACAGCGAACCTGCTGGAGATGCCGGTTGCCTGATGAAGGCAGCCGGCATTTTTCTTTCCTCCGGTCGACTGGTGTAGCTTGGACCAAGCCGATGCATCGGCCGGGAGGGGAGCTTGCTGGTTACGAGTGCCAGGCGTCCCTGCGATGAAGCAGTAATTCGAGCTGGTCATTGCCGAGACGTATCGCGTCGGCAAGGCCGCTGGGTGCTGGCTGCCACGGTACTGGGATCGAGCATGGAATTTATCGATGGCACGGTGGTCGATGTGGCTCTCCCTGCCTTACAGCATGGGCTTGGAGCGACGGGCGCTCAGGTGCAATGGGTGGTGGAGGCCTATGCACTGTTTCTTTCCGCACTGCTACTGGTGGGCGGAGCCCTTGGAGATCGTTTGGGGTTGCGCAGGATATTTATCAGCGGTGTGGTTTTGTTCGCTGCGGCTTCAGTGTGGTGCGGATTGGCAGGGAGCATCGGACAGTTGATTGCGGCTCGAGCGTTGCAGGGAATAGGTGGCGCGATGCTGGTGCCGAATAGCTTGGCCCTGGTGAGTGAACATTTTCCTCCAGAGGATCGGGGGCGCGCGATCGGAACGTGGTCGGGCTTTGCGGCGATGATGACGGCGGTGGGTCCGGTTGCAGGTGGCTGGCTGGTTCAGCACGGATCGTGGCGATGGGTCTTCTATATCAATGCTCCGCTGGCGATCGTGACGGTGTGGATCGTGTTGCAACGGGTTCCCAAGATCGGCCCGGCCAAAAATCTAGGGCTCCGCAGCATGGATTGGACGGGGGCCGCGCTGCTGACGGCAGGGCTTGCCGGAGTGACCTTTGCGCTGATCGAAGGAGCGATGGGAGCGCATGGGGTGTGGATCGCAGGAGTCGCAGGAGCCGTGCTGCTCATTGCCGCCTTTGCAGTGGAGAGACGTGCCAAGGAACCGCTGGTTCCCCTGGAGCTGTTTCGAAGCCGCGAGTTTATGGGAGCGAATCTGCTGACCTTTTGTTTGTATGCGGCCTTTGGCGGAGCACTGTTTTATCTGCCGTTGAATCTGATTCAGATTCAGAGATACACGCCGACGCAAGCGGGGGCTGCGACGCTGCCGATGATCGTAGTGATGTTTCTGCTTTCGCGTTGGTCTGGAGGTCTGATGGCTCGATGCGGAGCGCGGGGACCACTCGTCGTTGGACCACTCATCTCTGCCTGCGGCTATGGATTGCTCGCACACTCGGGAGTGGGAGAGCCCTATGGACGGGCATATCTTCCGGCAGTTCTCCTGCTTGGATTGGGGATGTCGGTGAGCGTCGCTCCGTTGACGACCGTGGTTCTGAGCTCAGTGGAAGAGTGGAGAACGGGAGCGGCGTCGGGAGTGAACAATGCAGTCTCGCAGGTAGCAGCTTTGTTGGCTCTTGCGGTCTTTGCACCGGCCTTCTTCCATGCATTCTCGGGTTCTTTGGAGAAGAACCTGGCAGCGGCTCAAATCTCCGATGCCACGACGCGGCGAGTGATGGCGCAAGAGGCGCGTCTGGGTGCGATCGAGACCGCAGATGCAGCGGCGCGAAGAGCCGTGGATGAGGCATTCGTCAACGGCTTTCGCGTCGTAACCTTGGCTGCAGCCGGGCTGGCTGTAGCGGCTTCAGCGAGCGCGGCTGCGACGATCAGGACGCATGTACAGCAATCTTAGTTAGTGAGCTTCTTGATTGCTGAGGGTTACACGGTACGGTGGCTTTGCGGCCTCTGCGGGATCCTGCGTATAGGTCTGGCTGGTGTGGCTGGGATCGTAGTCGCGCCACAGCCAGGTCATCTCCTCGGGAAACTCCGCTGCTCCTTCGCCGGGGCTGTGTGGTCCTACGCCGAAGCTGAAGTGATAGTCGTAGGACTTGAGCTTGAGGGCATTGGCGATGCGGATGTTGGCGAGTGGCCAGCTTCCGTAGCGTGGATTCTCTTGATCGTTGGCTCCATCCTGTACCCAGACGCGGATGTTGCGCTGCGGCTCACGAAGGATCTTTTCGGGGTAGTCCTGCCCACCGTCGGGAACATGGGGGTCTTCGTGCCATTGGATAGCGGTGAAGCTTCCAATCCAGGTGATGACGCGGCTGAACTCGTTGGGCATCTGCCATGCAGCGTTGAAGGAAGTAATGCCGCCGGAGGACATGCCGGTGATGGCATGGCTATAGGCATCTTTTCGTAGGTTGTACTTTGCGGCGACCGCGGGGATAAGCTCATCGCGAAGAAAGCGGGCGTAGCGATCGGAGACGGTGTCGTACTCGGTAGAGCGCATGGAGTCCTTGAGCGTGCGCGACCATTTCTTCGAGTAGGCATCGACGAACTTGTAGGTCGGCGTCCCAGGCGAGCCGGAGATGTCGCCAGGATCGGTGAAGATGGCGATCATGACGGGAATCTTGTGCTGCGCGATCAGATTGTCGATCACGTTGAGCGCGGGATGGCTGCCTTTGCGGTCGAGGTAGCCTCCGCCATCGTTGAAGACCATGACGGCAGCGGGAGTTTTAGCGTCGTACTGCGCAGGCACGTAGATCCAGTAGTTGCTGGTCATGCCGTCGTAGATGTGGCTAGTGAAGGTGAGCTTGTCGGAGAGCTTTCCGGTCGGCACGCTGGGGTTCTGGATGGAGTCGCCGGTGAGCGGGGGAGCAGGCGGCGCGGGACCGGAGAAGTTTTGCGCGGAGGCAGGGAGGGTAAGCGTGAGAGCGAGCAGGAGGGCTGTCTTCATGGCGCAACCACTATAACGCCCTCCGGTGAATGGCTTGCAGAGAAACGGCTATTCGGGGCTGAATCGGAGGAAGACCAGGCCAATGAGCAGCATGGATGCGGCCACAAAGAAGGGCGAGCCCATGAAAGGGATGACCGCGTGAGGACCGATGGATTTACTGAAGATCCAAGTGAAGAT
This sequence comes from Edaphobacter sp., assembly GCA_035492215.1. GTDB lineage: Bacteria > Acidobacteriota > Terriglobia > Terriglobales > Acidobacteriaceae > Edaphobacter. Next base: position 60,057 of record DATJJJ010000078.1, read on the forward strand.
GCCAGGTCCGATTACGCCTGCGATTCCGCGAAGGCTGTTGATAGCGGCCTGCAACTGACCTTGTTCGGATGGCGTGGTCTTACGTGAGAGAAGGCCCTGCGCCGAGGGCCATGCGAAGGACATGAGATTGAGCAAAGGCATGCCGAGCCAGAAGAGCCATCCGGTGCGCGCGAGGCCGAAGAGGCTGTAGCCGACAGTACCGCCGATCAAGCCCAGCGCGATGGCTTTGCGTTCGCGAAGCCGGGCGACGACCGGCTTGAGGAGGACAGCACCGTAGAGCGCCGAACCTGCGCCGAGCGTGGCGAGTGCTAGCCCTACGGTACGGTCGCTCCAGCGATAGCGATAGTCGCCGTAGATAACAAAGACGTTCATCAGCGACTGTTGTGCGATGTATCCGAAGAGAAGCATGCCGGAGAGAGCGAGCATGCCGCCGCGGCGCAACATGTCGAGCGAGCCGATGGGGTTGGCGCGTCGCCAGGAGAAGTCCATGCGATGCTCGCGGCGGAGGGACTCGGGCAGGACGAAGAGGCCATAGAGGCCGTTAAGGAGACTGAGGCCTGCGGCGACCCAGAAAGGCAGGCGGGGATGGATGGAGCCAAGGATTCCGCCAACGGAGGGACCTAGGATAAGGCCCAGACCGAAGGCTCCGCTGAGCATGCCGAAGGCGGCGGCGCGGCGCTCGTGCGGGGTGATATCGGCCATATAAGCCATCGCAGTGGGAATGCTGGAGGAGGTGATACCGGAGATGACGCGGCCGAGAAAGAGCCAATGCAGCGCTGGAGCCCAGGCCATCAGAAGGTAGTCAAGCCCGAGGCCGAAGTTGGAGAGCAGAACGATGGGCCGACGTCCGATGCGGTCCGAGAGAGAGCCGAGGATGGGCGAACAGAAAAACTGCACAACGGCGAAGACGGTTCCGAAGAGCCCGAGCATCCGGGATGCGCTCGAAGTATCACCGTGAAGAAAGCTTTCGATAAGGCGCGGCAGTACAGGAGCGATCATGCCGAGCGCGAGCATGTCGAGCGAGACGGTGAGGAAGATAAAGGTAGCGGCAGCGCGGCGCCCGGGGGCAGGCGGAGGAAGGTTGTCTTCTCCCGGGGGAGGTACAACGAACTCCGGCTCGGTCAGGAGCGGATTAGGCTCAGTGTTGGCCGGCTGCGTGTTTTCGAGTCGGTCAGACATGGAGAGTAAGCCTAGTTTAAAGCGAGTATGCGCGGAGTGGCTTGGAGATTTTGGCAGGAAGCGGCATATTTAGCTGGCCGATACAATCGAGAAGATGGCGTTAAGTTTTGAGATCAGAAGGACCGTGGAGAGCGGCGGCCGTAGGGGAGTGCTCACGCTCCCGCATGGTGCGGTGCAGACCCCGGTATTTATGCCGGTGGGCACCGCGGCGAGCGTAAAGACGGTCGAGCAGAGTGTGCTGGAAAGGATCGGTCCGGGGGAACGTGGCGCTGAGATCATTCTGGCGAACACCTATCACCTCTATCTTCGGCCTGGGCATGAGCTGATTGCCCGGATGGGGGGCGTGCATCGGTTTATGAGCTGGGAGAGACCGATGCTGACCGACTCGGGCGGATTCCAGGTCTTCAGCCTGAGCAGCCTGCGCAAGGTGACACCGGACGGCGTGGAGTTCCGTTCGCATCTCGACGGCTCGCGGCACTTCTTTTCGCCTGAGCACTCCATCGACGTGCAGATTGCGCTGGGCGCGGATATTGCGATGGTCTTCGACGAGTGCGTGGAGACGCCTGCAAGCTGGGAGCGTACAAAGGAGTCGATGGGGCTGACGCACGCCTGGGCAGCTCGCTCGAAGGATCACTTCGAGGCGAACAAGCATAGAGTTCCATGGCACGAAGCGCTGGGAGCGACGCAGAATCTCTTCGGAATCGTGCAGGGCGGCATGTATGTCGATCTGCGGAAGGAATCGGCAGAGCGGCTTGTAGAGATGGAGTTTCCGGGCTACGCGATCGGCGGGCTTGCAGTCGGTGAGCCGCGAGAGGTTACCCGCGAGATGATTGCGAGGACGCTCGAATGGCTTCCGAAAGACAAGCCACGCTACGTGATGGGTGTCGGGTATCCCGACGAAATTGAAGAGTACGCAAAGATGGGCGTCGACATGATGGACTGCGTGTTGCCGACGCGCGCGGGACGTCATGGCCTGGTGTTTACTCGATCCGAGGATGGCAGAATCTCGCGCATGAATATCAAGCGCAAGGAGTATGCGGAAGATCACGGGCCGATCGACGCAACGTGCGGATGCATGGTGTGCGCACGGTACTCTCGGGCTTATCTGCGGCACTTGTTTACCGTGGGTGAGCCGCTGGGGCTGACGTTGAACTCCATCCACAACCTGCACTTCTATCTGGCGACGATGGAACGGGTACGGGAGGAGATTGCGGCAGGTTGACTGTACGAAGTTAGGGTCGACCCCAGAGCCGGTTCTTAGCTCGCGTGGCTAAAAGGACCGTCGCCGGGATGGTGCGGACCTAGTCGCAGCCCGCTCCAAGTCTCTGCCACCACAATGCTGTTGGCCGGGTTATGCGGCTCGTACCGCACCTGAATCGGAAGGTCCGTGCGCACATCGCGCACCAGCTCCGCCAGTCCCGTCACATCCTGCGCCGCTTCATAACTCACTCCGGCGATGCGGTAGTTGTAGACAATTAACCTCGGACCATTCACGCTCTCTTCTGCAAAGGGGGCCTCAAGGATGCTCCCGTCGGTGATCCGCCCGGAGGAGGCCAGCTCGTCGCGCCGGGCCCTCTCGATCTCTTCTTCCGTCAGGCGAGGGCGCCGCAAAACATACCAGGCCATTCCCCCAACCGCAGCTGCCGCTGCTGCCGCCACAAGCACGTTTCGCGGGGAACGTAGCGGAACCGACAGGTAGTCTGGAACATTCGTGAACACGGCTGTCTAGCCAAAGCATAGCCCAGGTCTGCCCACTTGACGATGAAGAGTTAACTCGCTGATCAAAAAGACTTCCGCTCTGTGCCATTCCGGGTCGAATCCTCCCCGTATCTCACGCTGGCGATATACTGGGATGTGAGCAAAAACCGTAATTTTTCGTCACTTCGAGCCTCATCGGTCCCCTCTCATCCATCGCCCAGCCTCGCTCATCCGCTCGACCTCGGCGAAGGACGTCGTATCCGTTCGACCACCGTCGTCTGCGTCCGCCGCGGGGATTCGGTCGTTATGGCGGCCGACGGTCAGGTTTCTCTCGGCAACACTGTGATGAAGCACTCCGCCAAGAAGATCCGCCGCCTCTATCAGGACAAGGTCCTCGCAGGATTCGCCGGTTCCACCGCCGATGCCTTCTCCCTCTTCGCCCGCTTCGAGACCAAGCTCGAGCAATACGCCGGAAACCTCAGCCGCGCCGCCGTCGAGCTCGCCAAAGACTGGCGCACCGACAAGATGCTCCGCCAGCTCGAGGCCCTGCTCATCGTTGCCGACAACAAGCAGACCCTCATGCTCTCCGGAACCGGCGACGTTATCGACCCAGACGAAGGCATCTGCGCCATCGGCTCCGGCGGAAGCTACGCCCTCGCCGCTGGCCGCGCTCTGCTCGACAACACCCAGCTCTCCGCCCGTGAAATTGCAGAAAAGTCTATGAAGATCGCCGGCGACATCTGCATCTATACCAATCTGAACTTCACCATCGAGGAACTGACGGCGACCTCCTGATCTCTCGGCCCGCCCGCCGCCCGCTTTCGATCTCTTTTGCCAAACCGCTAGGAGCTTCACCCATGGCCATCTATCTACCCGGAACCGCCGACGATCAATCCCTCGCCCTCGACGAGATGACTCCCCGCGAGATCGTCGCCGAGCTGGACAAGTACGTCGTCGGCCAGAAGGCCGCCAAGCGCGCCGTCGCCATCGCCCTGCGCAACCGCATGCGCCGCCAGAAGCTCGCCCCGGATCTCGCCGATGAGATCATGCCCAAGAACATCATCATGATCGGGCCCACCGGCGTCGGCAAAACCGAGATCGCCCGCCGCCTCGCCAAGCTCACGAACTCACCCTTCCTCAAAGTCGAAGCCTCGAAGTTCACTGAAGTCGGCTACGTCGGCCGCGACGTCGAATCCATCGTCCGCGACCTCGTCGAGATCGCTATCGACATGGTCCGCGAAGAAAAGCTCGAAGAGGTCGAAGACAAGGCCGAGCTGGCCGCCGAAGATCGCCTGCTTGATATCCTGCTTCCTCCGTCGCCTTCCTCTCCTGTCACGCCCGTCGCTTCCGACCCCGGCAGCAACGTCATTCAGCTCCCCGCCGCAACCTCCGAGCTGCACGCGGACGAAAAGCCCGGCGACCGTGAACACCGCACCCGAGAAAAGCTCCGTCAGCAGTTTCGCGAAGGCAAGCTCGATGACCGTGTCGTCGAGATGGACGTTCGTGACCGAAACCAGCCCAGCTTCGAGATCATCACCAACCAGGGCACCGAAGAGATGGACATCAACCTCAAAGACATGATCCCCGGTCTCTTCGGCCAGCGCACCAAGAAGCGAAAGATGAAGGTCTCCGAGGCCTTCGAGTATCTCGTGCAGGAAGAAGAAGGCCGCCTCATCGACATGGATCAGGTCACCCGCCTCGCCGTCGAGCGCGTCGAAGACTCCGGCATGGTCTTCCTCGACGAGATCGACAAGATCGCCGGACGCGAAGGCGGCCACGGTCCCGACGTCTCGCGTGAAGGTGTCCAGCGTGACATCCTGCCCATCGTCGAAGGCACTACCGTCAACACCAAGTACGGCATGGTCTCCACCGACCACATCCTCTTCATTGCCGCCGGAGCCTTCCACGTCTCCAAGCCCTCCGACCTCATCCCCGAGTTGCAGGGCCGATTCCCCATCCGGGTCGAGCTGCAGTCGCTTACCGTTGAAGACTTCGTCCGCATCCTCACCGAGCCCAAGAGCTCTCTCGTCAAGCAGTCCACCGCATTGCTCGAAACCGAAGGCCTCAAGCTTGAGTTCACCAAGGAAGCCATCGCTGAGATGGCCCAGTTCGCCTTCCGCGTCAACGAGACGACCGAGAACATCGGCGCCCGCCGTCTCCACACGATCCTCGAGCGCGTCCTCGACGAGATCAGCTTCCAGGCCCCAGACCTCATGAAGGCCTCCCGTTCGCAGGCCACGGAAGAAGGAGTCGTCGCCCAGATCGCCGCCTCCACCCCCGACGGGGCCTCGCCGCTCCCCGTCATCGAGCGCGAGACCAACGGGGTCACGGAAAAAGTTATCGTCGTCGACCCCGAGTACGTCCGTCAGCAGGTCGCCTCCATCGTCAAAGACCAGGACCTCTCCCGATACATCCTCTAACAGCCATCTCCATCAAAGCGTCCGTGTGCTCATCTAAACTGCCCACCGGACGCTTGACGCACCCGCTACAGGGAGTGACTCAACAAGAAACATTCGTCAATCGATTCGGAACTGTCGTAGTCTTCTTGGAAATATGCTTCAGGAGAAGCCGACCGCATGCCGATGACTCGACGTAGTTTCCTTCAGCACAGTATTGCAGCCGCCGCACTGACCGCCGCCCCATCTCTACTGGCTGACCCGCTAGGTCTGCCGATCGGCTGCCAGACTTATCCTGTCCGCCATTCCATCAATACAGATTTTGCCGGAACGATGAAGGGGCTCTCTGCAGCGGGCTTTCAGACCATCGAACTCTGTTCTCCGTTTGGCTATAAGGATTTTTCCAGCCTCGCGCAGTACAAGCCGCAAGAGCTGCGCAAGATGCTCAACGATTATGGCCTTACCTGCATCAGCGCTCACTTCGGCACGGGCGAGTTGTTTAACCAGGCGGAGGAGCGGATCGCCTGGGCCAAGGACTTCGGCCTGACGCAGATGGCCACAGCCAGCCTTGGCTTCGGAACGATGAAGAAGGGCGTTCCTCCCACCGTCGACGACGTGAGCCGTATCACCGATCTCTTTAATACCTTTGCCGCCAAGGCGCACGATGCTGGCATCGTCGCGGTGCTGCACAACGAAGGCTTTGAAACCACCAGCATCGATGGCAAGCGTGTCTATGACATGGAGATCGAACGGCTGGACCCGAAGACGGTCAAGCTGCAGTTCCAGGTCTCCACCATGCAGAATGGCTTCGATCCCGTGGATTACTTCGCTCGCTATCCCGACCGCTACATCTCCATGCACTGCCAGGATTGGATCGTGGGTCCCGATGGCAAGGCGAAAGAGGTACCGCTGGGTAAAGGCGTAGTGGATTGGAAGAAAGTCTTCACGGCTGCAAAGAAGGCTCGCATCAAGAACTACTTTGTCGAACTCGAGCAGGACCCCACCTTAATGCCGCCAAGTGTCCCCTACCTGAAAAGCCTGAAGGTTTAGAAGGCGTTCCGGTGAATACCTAAGCGAAGGTCGGCCCTTGAATTATTGGGCCGACTTTCAACGGTTGCGCAATTTGGATGATGAAGAGGATGCACAGGCTGGCTGCAGTTGCTGTAATGCTACTCGTGATCGGGGAGATCACGTTTGCGCAAAATACTTTGGGAGAGCTTGCACCTTCCGTTCAACAACGTGTCGAAGCCTTGCTCCGGTCGAAAGCAGATCTTCCGCCGGCAACGACGTTGTCTTTTACCAAGGCTGGTCCGAGCGAACTGCCCGGATTCGAAAAGCTCTCGGCACATTTCACGAGTGCCTTGACCGGAGCCAGCGGAGATATCTCTTTACTGGTTTCGAAGGACGGTACTCGCCTTGCGCAGCTCACGATCTACGACATTGCTGAAGATCCGCGAGTCAAAGTCCCCTCAGACGGCAGGCCGGCGCGAGGCGGTCCGCCCAATGCTCCCGTCCTTCTCGTCGGCTTTGACGATCTCGAATGTCCCTTTTGTGCTCACCTCAATCAAGAACTGTTTCCTGCCCTGATTGATCACTATAAGGATCAGGTACGGTTTGTGTATCAGAGCTTTCCGAGCGAGGGGCATCCATGGGCGATGCACGCCGCAGTCGATACAGATTGTTTAGGCCGTCTTAACTCCATCGCATATTGGGCCGCAGTGGACAGAATCCACGAACACGCCGCAGAGTACGGAGGAAAAGATCACAAGCTGGCGTTAGCGGAAGAAGAGTTGGACGCAGAGACCATCGAACAAGGACGCCGGGCTCACGTGGAGGAAGCGGTGCTCAAAGCCTGTATCGCAAAACAGGATGTAACGCCGAACAAGCGAGCTTGATGATGGGCGAGAGATTAGGCGTGGTGAAAACTCCCACATTCTTCGTGAATGGAGCTAAGTTCGAGGGAGATATTCCGATAGAGTTCATCTTTGACATGGTGGACAACGCGCTGAAGGCTCAGGGAGAGGTGCCACCTCCTCGTCAACGCGTCTCCGAACATGGAACGACAGGGAATACAGCCAAATAGTTTCGCTCATGGTCTGCGGAACGCCACCGCTTACATCGAGCATGTTTTCCTCTCTTTCCCATAGACATTCGAGTGGTGTATGGTATTCCCATAGACCATCTAGGTGAGAGAACGCACGAATGGCCCGATCCAAAAAGACCTCAGACTCCGAGATGTTGCAAGGCACTCTCGATATGCTCATTTTGAAGACACTGGTGATGGGGCCTGCGCATGGTCACACGATCGCTCACATTATCGAGCAGGCGTCTGAAGAGTTTCTTCAGGTAGAACAGGGGTCGCTCTATCCCGCATTGCACCGATTGGAAGATCGCGGATGGCTTTCCTCGTCTTGGGGAGCGAGCGAAAACAATAGAAAGGCCAAGTTCTATAAGCTGACCGCAGCCGGCAGACGCCAGCTGGTGCAGGAAACCAGCCGCTGGCGGCAGATCGTTCGCGCGATCGGCCTCGTAATCGGAGAAGACGAGGCATGAGCGTACGCCGTTTTTTTTCCCGTAAACGAAGCGATGAAGACCTGCGCCGGGAGATGGAGGAGCATATTGAGCTTGAGCGTTATCTCAATCTCGAGCGCGGCCTCGGCGAGAAAGAGGCTACCCGTCAGGCCCTGATCAAGTTCGGTTCCCGGCAGCGCGTGAGGGAAGACATCTGGAGGATGAACAGCGTGACCTTTTTTGAAAAGCTTTTGCGCGACTTTTCTTATGCAGTCCGTACCCTTCTGCGCAGTCCTGGCTTTACAGTCCTGGCGGTGATTACGCTCGCCCTCGGCATCGGCGCCAATACAGCGATCTTCACGGTCATTAACGGTGTTCTTCTGCGACCTCTGCCCTACTTGAATCCCGGTCAGATCGTGCATCTTGAGCAGACCGCGACACGCGTCGGCCCTGACCGCATCGGCTTTTCCGTGCAGGAGGTTCAGGACTATCGCCAGCAGTCACGCTCCTTTTCCGACCTGTCTGAGTATCACTCCATGACCTTTACCCTTCTGGGAGCGAAGGTGCCGCAGCGTGTCGTTACCGGCGTGGTCTCGGCCAACTACTTCAATGTTCTTGGAGTAAGGCCCGCACTGGGAAGACTGATTAATCCGTCCGATGAGACGATGAGCGCTCCGCCTGTCATCATGCTCAGCTACGCCTACTGGGTGAAGGCGTTTGGAGCCGACCCGAAGATTCTCGGACGCCCTTTCACCATGAATGACCGCGTGCATACAGTTATCGGCGTTCTTCCTCCTTTGCCGGAGTTTCCTGACGCCAACGACGTCTATATGCCGACCACATCGTGTCCGTTCCGTTCCAGCCAGGGCATGATCGCCAACCGCGATGCCCGTGTGTTGACCGTGCTGGCTCGCCTGAAGCCGGGAGTGACGCTCACACAGGCGCAGGCCGACATCAACACCATCGGGCACCGGCTCGCTCTCTCCTATCCCAAGTCGTATCCACCAGCCGCTGGACTAGCGATGAAGATCACTCCACTCCAGCAGGAGCTCACGCATGCCGCGCGTCCCACGTTGCTGATGCTGCTGGGCGCCTCAGGGCTTGTCCTTCTGCTTGCTTGCGCCAATCTTGCGAATCTCGCTCTCTCGCGTCAGTTGCACCGCTCGCGAGAAACGGCGATCCGGCTTGCTTCCGGAGCCTCGACCTGGGACATCTTCCGCCAACTTATGGCGGAGAGCATGACCGTTGCTCTCGCAGGCGGTATTCTCGGTCTGGGGATCGCAATGGCAACAGTTCGGGTGCTTGTTGCTTACGCTGCGCGCATGACTCCCCTGGCTACGGATATCCATCTCGACAGTCATGTACTTCTCTTCAGCTTTATCGTCGCTTTGATTACCGGAGTTCTCTTCGGCTCTATCCCAGGCTTTATTGCAAGCCGCAGTCGTCTCAGCCTTATCGCTGGCTCAGGCGAGCGCACTGCGGGCAGCGAACGCGGCACACGTACGCGCAACATTCTGGTGGCGGCACAGGTAGCATTTTCCTTTGTCCTGCTGGTGGGGGCAGGGCTGATGATGCGCAGCCTCTACAATCTGCTCTCCGTCGATCCCGGCTTCAAGACCGCCGAGGTTCTCTCCATGAACCTTCCTCTCAACTGGACGAAATACTCTGACCTGAAGACGCAGAATACCTTCTTCCAGCAGATCGTTGAGCGTGCGCAGCAGATTCCCGGAACACAGAGCGTCGCTCTCTCGAGCATGGTTCCTCTCAACAATACGGAGGGAGGAATGAATGGGGGCATCACCGTCGAAGGCCGTGCCGTCGTTCCCGGCGAGCCCCTGCCGCAGGTCGACCATCAGCTTTCAACGCCAGACTACTTTCGCGTCCTCGGTATCCCCATGCTCTCCGGCAGAACCTTTACGGATGCGGATACAAGTAACTCAGCTCGTGTCGCTATCGTGAATGCACAGATGGCTCAGCACTACTGGCCCCATCTTGATCCCATCGGCCGACGCGTGTCCACGGACGAGGGCAAGACTTGGACTACGATCGTCGGCGTTGTCAGCAACGTACATCAGTACGGGCTCAGCCAGGACTTCAAGGATGTTCTTTACTTCCCGCAAGCGCAGGTTACTTTTATGGGCGATCCGTCGCTTCTCATTCGCACCCGCAATGAGCCCACGCAGCTTGCCGATCAGGTCACCACCATCATCCATCAGATCGACTCGCAGCAGCCGGTCACTGACATCCGCACCCTCGATCAGCTTCGTAACGCGCAGCTGGGTACGCCGCGAGTTACATCGATCCTCCTTGGGACCTTTGCTGGGGTGGCACTATTCATCACCCTGGTCGGCGTTATCGGAACCATGGGCCTCAGCGTCACCCGCCGCACCAAGGAGCTCGGCATTCGTATGGCGCTGGGTGCGACCCGCAGGGAGATTCTGTTCAATGTGCTCAGGCACGGCATGGCTCCAGTCGTCGCTGGAATCTTCGGGGGAGCGATCGCTGCCGCGCTCACCACTAGCGTGCTAACGAGCATGCTCTTTGGAATAGCGCCACACGATCGTGTAACTCCTGCAACGATCGCCATTCTGCTCACCACCGTGGCGCTCATCGGATGTTTGATCCCGGGACGAAGGGCCATCCGGATCGATCCGATGAAGGCGTTGCGTTCGGAGTAACACCGCAAGAGCTGTCTTTCTCTACGTTTTCATGGATGAAGTTATAGATTTAAAGCACATTGGATATATTGGTTCTTTGTTCACCGACAAAGAAACAATCGGTCGCTGAAGCCATGAGACAGGAGAATAGGGGCTAGATGGATCACATCAGTCGTCGAAGTTTGCTGATTGGTACTGGAGCTACACTCGCGAGCGCAGCGATCCGTACGGAGGCTCAGGCTAAGTCAACGAATGTCCCTCCGGCATGCCCGGCTTCACCTTTGCGACCTCCCTCTCCTCCGCCGACGGCTGACCAAACCCGCAGGCTGAAGTGGTGGCGGGAAGCACGGTACGGCCTCTTCATCCATTACGGCCTCTACAGTCTTCATGCTCGTCAGGAGTGGGCCGTAGAAAAGGAAGCGATTCCCTGGCCCGAATACGAGAGCCTGGCTCGCGAATTCTCTCCCAAACCTGGGTTCGCCAAAGAGTGGGTGAGGGTTGCTCAAGCTGCCGGTGCTCGATACATGGTGGTGACCGCCAAGCACCACGAAGGCTTCTGTAATTTTGATACGAAGCTCACCGACTTCAACTCAGTGAAACAAGGTCCCAAACGGGATATTGTTCGGGAGTATGTTGAGGCTGCTCGCGAAGCGGGAATGCGAGTGGGCATCTATTACTCCCTCATGGACTGGCACCATCCTGACGGCGAACGGAGCTCCGTGGATGAAGAAGCGCACAAGCGTTTCATCGAATACACCTTCGGTCTGATTCGCGAACTGCTCACCAACTACGGCAAGATCGACATCCTCTGGTACGACGGTGGCCAGACGCTCGACGCGAACGGTTGGGAAGCCGAGCGCATGAACAAGATGGTCTTCGAGCTTCAGCCGGATATCGTGGTGAACGGCCGCAATCGTGCGCTCGGTGATTTTTCCACGCCGGAGCAAAGTATTGTCGCGGCTCACAACGGACGAGCCTGGGAGAGCTGCATGACCCTCAACGAAAGTTGGGGGTTTGATGCGGCCGATGATGAGTGGAAATCGCCGCGAACTCACCTGCGAAATCTGATTACCTGTGCTCGCGATCAAGGGAATTTTCTGATCAACGTCGGCCCGAGAGCAGACGGTACGTTTCCCGAGCCTGCCGTGCGGATTCTGACCGAAGTTGGAGATTGGCTCAAACGAAACGGAGAATCGATCTTCAATACGGACCTCTGCCAACCGTGGCGGCCCTCGTATGCAATGTTTACGCGACGCGAGAACACCCTTTACATGCACGTCCATTTCTGGCCGGGTAGCGATGTTTCGCTCTCAGGACTTCAGACAAAAGTGAAGTCAGTGCGTCTCCTGGGCAACTCTGCATCTGTCCCGTTCACGCAAGACGATTGGAGAGTCCACATCACAGGCTTGCCGGTAGAAGCTCCGGATCATCCAGTAACCACGCTGGTAGTGGAGTGTGAAAGCGAGCCCCGGATGAACACGGATCACGAACTACGCCTTGCGAAACCCCGAGGTGGAGTCAATATGACGATTTGAGTCGCCATATTGACTTTGGAAAGCAATCAAATTCCCTTGATCTCCCCACCGTCCATCCGCACCGAGGTCCCTGTCATCCACTTTGCAGCCGGCGAGACCATAAATCCCAGAAGCTCGATAATCTCTTCCGACTGCCCAGACCAGAGACTTTGCACCGGGATCGAGCGACCGTGGTACATCCCGCTCCCTGCAGATATTCGAAGCAATGGGAATCGTTGACGAACTTCTCAGTGTTGCGAATCGGTTGCTGCACTCGAGCGCTACCAGCCCTTATTCAGTCACAAAAAGAGGCCTTCGGCGAAAAAGATATGCAACGTTTTTGAGACTCAATATTCGCGAATTCGCACTATCTTTAGAGCCGCGAAGAATAACATTGCGGCTAATACGAGCGAGAAGGCCATAGCAGTCCACGGCATCGTGTGTGCAAGCACGGGGGAGCCCTCGCGCATGGCGTGAAAAATATTGGTAGAGGCGGGCAGGGGAGTGTGAGCGGAAAGCCACCACAACGCCACCGAAGCCATCATCGTTCCCCACGCACGCCACTGATCGTCGAGGAAAGTGGCGAGCAACACGGAGAGGCCAAAAAATGCTGATCCGCAGGCGATAAGTGTCACGGCATATTCCAGTGTCTCCATCGGCGTGGTCATCGCCCGAAATGCTGGTGATACAAACCACGATCCGCAGCATAGAGCTCCCACGATACCGACAAACTCCAACCATCCAATCCCTGCCCTCACCATAAGCAGCTGGAGCCTGCTCGCAGGGAGTGAAAGAGTGAAAAGAATAGAACCGTGAAGACCTTTCGATGCCTGGAAGGAAGGTTGCGTGGCAATTCCCGCTCCTCCCAGAATCGCGCAAACCATCAGAACCAGGCTCGGGGTGGAGATCAGAATGAATCCGAGGGCCGGGTTTCTACCACCGGCCGGTGTGGCTGCATTGCGAACCGAATACTGGAAACACAGGAGAAATATTGTGAAGCCGATGAGGAACAACAGCTTGAAACGGGTTTCCAGCCATCCTTTGTACCAAAGCATGTCAGTTGCTCCTTACGTGTTCCAGAAAGATCTCTTTGAGAGTGACCGGATAGCGTTCGACGACGGCTCCCGGTATGGATTGCGCCTGTTCCACAATGCCATCGACGTTCCTGCTCGCAAGCAGAGAGAGCACTCGCCCTTCCTGCCGAATCGACTCAACGCCATCCTCCCATCGCACCTCTAACGCTTTCGGGTCGTCGAGCACTACGCGGAGCCGTTGATAACGCGCTTTGATGTCGTCGAGCGAGCCAGAAACAATCATCTTGCCTTGATCGATAATTCCGATGTAATCGGCGATCAGATCGACCTCCGCAAGTTGATGCGAAGAGAAGAACATGGTTGTTCCTGACGTGGCGGCTAGAGTAACCAACTCGCGCAAGACATCTTCGATGGCGGCAGGATCGAGCCCATCGGTCGGCTCATCGAGAATCAGCAGATCGGCGCCACGTGAGATGGCGAGCAGTAACATCAGCTTCGACCGCATCCCTTTCGAGAGATCCGGTATCTTGCGCTTAAGAGGAAGCTCGAAGATATCCAGGTAACGTTTTTCCAGATCGTCGCGCCACTTCGGAAAAAACGAACGTGTGAAGCGGATGATCTGCTCCACCGTCATGTACGGGTAGAGCTCCTTATCTTCGGTGACGAAACCGATGCGACGGCGAATCTCCACCGAATGATCGGCATCGGTGACAGGACTTCCGAAGACATTGGCATAACCGCTATCCGCTTGCAGCAAGCCCATCAAAGTTTTAATCGTGGTGGTTTTGCCTGCACCATTGCGACCGAGGAAACCGAAGATGCTTCCCGCCGGCACTCGCAGGTCCAGCCCGCGGAGTGCTTGTTTCTGCTTGAAGGACTTGCAGAGCTGACTTGTTTCGATGATGAAATCGGTCATAGCTTCCCTTGTCTCCCTGTGACCACTTCCCGTTTCGCATTCGCCTGCGCTAACTCGTTCTCGAACACTCTTCGAAGCTCGTCTTCGGTCAGACCCATCGACAGCAGGCGCTCCACCGTCGATTCGACCACCGTCTGCGCCTTCCGAATTAAGCGAGCGCGGCTCTCCGCCGTTCCCTTAATGAAAGCTCCAGAGCCATGTCTCAACTCGATGAAACCTTCGTGCACCAGCTCACGGTATGCACGCACGACAGTGTTGGGATTCATCACAAGATCTTCAGCAACCTTGCGGATCGTCGGCAACTGATCGCCTTCGCGAAGCGCTCCTGTCTCAACGGCGTGCTTGATCTGCTCCATAAGCTGGAGGTAAAGCGGAATGCCTGAACCTTGATTGACACGAAAAATCACGATTTGCAAAGTGTACTAGTTTATCGACACACTACACACATCACAGACACACGTCAAGATGGATTTGTCGGCAATCAGAAAAATCGAGAGAAATCAGTTCTTATACAAGGCATCGCCAACTGAAGGCGAACACTCAAGCGAATCTCAGATCATTCAGCAGAGTGCGGCAGTACGACTTCTACATCGTCCACTCCAAGCTCGCGCCCATCCTCGCTCTTCACCACCATCTGCGCCAGCGGCTTGCGATTCCTCGCATCCAGCAGTAACGAATGATCGTCACCTCGCGCAAACATATACTTCTCTCCCCATTGCCGCAGCGCCACCAGCGCCGGTAGAAGATCCTCACCCTTCTTCGTCAGCTCGTACTCGTGATATGCGCTGCCATCCGACGCCGGAACCACACGCAGAACCCCCTCCTCCACCAGTCGCTTCAACCGCACCGTCAGAATGTTCTTCGCCATCCCTAACCTGCGCTCGAACTCCGAAAACCGCTTTACCCCCAGCATCGCGTCGCGAACAATCAGCAGAGACCACCACTCCCCCACAACATCCAGCGACCGAGCTACCGGGCAGACACTGCTTCCATTCGACTTACGTTTCATGGCCATTCTCCGGTATTAATTTTATCAAACTAGTTGCATCTTGAAACCATATTCCTCATCCAAAGAATGGCTGTAAAGGAAGGTTTTGAAAGGATTCGCCATGAAACTCCAAGGCAAGAAAGCACTTATCACCGGCGGCAACAGCGGCATCGGCCTCGCGACCGCTAAGCTCTTTATCGACGAAGGCGCAGAGGTCGCCATTACCGGACGCAATCAGCAGACCCTCGACGAGGCCGTCGCCCTCCTCGGTCCCAAAGCTCACGCGTTCCGCCTCGAAGTCACCGACACAACCGCACGCAAGCAGGTCTTTCAGCAGATCGCCCAGAAGCTCGGTAAGCTCGACATCGTCTTCGCCAACGCCGGAGTTCCCGGCAACACTCCCGCCGGCTCTACCTCCGAAGAGCTCTTCCGTCAGGTCATCGACATCAACCTTACGTCTGTCTTCTTCACCGTTGAAGACGCGCTCCCTTACGTAAACGATGGAGCCTCCATCATTCTTAATGGTTCGGTCATCGGTACCCTCGGCCAGCCCGGTTATGCTGCCTATGCCGCCACCAAGGCAGGCGTTCGCGCTCTGGCTCGCTCTCTCGCCGCCGATCTCTCTCCGCGGGGCATTCGCGTTAACGTCGTTGCCCCTGGAGCTACCAAGACTCCCATCTGGTCCCGTAACAGCTCCCGCAACGAAGAACAGGTCTCCGGCCTCGAGGCCCATCTCTCCAGCATCATTCCTCTCGGACGCATGGGCGAAGCCGATGAGATTGCCAAGGCCGTCCTCTTCCTCGCCTCCAGCGATGCTTCTTATGTGCAGGGAGTGGAGCTTTTCGTCGACGGCGGCCTGACCGGAACTCCTTTTGGCGGTCCCGTCGCGCGCGGTTGATAATTTTTCACGCGTCATCCCCATCAACCTGACCTCAACCAAGGTCCAGATCGGAGTTCCACTCCTGCCGCAGTTCACCGCGGCAGGAGTGGCTCTGGTGTGTGTGCCATCTTTGCTCTCACGCCGCTTTCGCGCGGTACACAAGCTCAAACGAAGTCAGAATCTATTCCGTACGGATCGAATCCTGCGGCAGGACATGATCTGCGCTTGGATGACGCGAACCTTATTACGAAACCTATGGAAGTGGTGGAACTCCGCTGTGTTGCTGCATGGCGGACGTTATGTCGTACTCGCCTGCACCGGACAATTCACGATCTCCGCAGTGGGACGTTTCTCGATCAGCAAGATAAATGAGAAGAAAGTTGATGCCAACAGTAACGCCCTGTGCGAGAGAAAATTCACACAGGGCGTTTGCAAGCTGATGAGGTAATCCCTATTTCTTTTTCAGTGCACTTTCAACGGCAGCGATCACTTCCGGAGAATCCGGTTTTACCGCCGGTTCGAAGCGATTCACCGGCGTTCCATCGCGTGAGATCAGGAACTTGGTGAAGTTCCATTTGATATCGCCGCCCACCCCGGGATTCTTCGTCTTGTCCGTCAGGTAGTGATACAGCGGAGTCTGATCCGCACCTACAACCGACACCTTCGACATCATCGGAAACGTCACATGATACTTCCGCGTGCAGAAGGTCTTGATCTCAGCCTCCGTGCCCGATTCCTGGTTCGCAAAGTTGTTGGCTGGAACCCCCACCACAACCAGTCCCTGATCCTTGTACTTCTCATAGAGGGCTTCTAACGCCGAGTACTGCGGCGTATATCCGCAGGCGCTGGCGACATTCACCACGAGCAGAACCTTTCCCTTGTACTTCGCAAGCGAGGTCGGTTCTCCATCGATTGTCTTCAGTTGGTAGTTATAGACCTGCTTCGTCGTTCCCGCGAACGCCACAAAGGTAAAGCAAAGCAGCAACAACACTTGTTTCAGTGCCGATCTTCCGTTCATGTCACCCACCTGTCCTGTTTGTTGAAATTATAGGAGTAGACGCCCCCTTTAGCTTCAAGGTCACATTTCAGATCCGCTTACTCCACCCTTTGACACTCCGTCTACACTATTAATGGTGGCCAACCCACACCGGATTCCTCAGAACCGGCCCGGAAACGGAACACCCAAGGACGCCCCCATGCAGCAGCCTCTGCCCACCGGAGTCCCCGCTACCGCTCCCCGTTTCTATCTCACAGGCCGTCAACCGCTCCGCCCAGGAGCCATCCTGCTCGCCATCGTGATCGCCTTCGGTGCACTCTTCTCAGTCCTCTATGCTTTGAATCACGCTGGACACCTCCATCTCGCCGCTGGAGCCGACCGTTCCTCCAGCATGCCATCTGGATCTGCATCCACCGACGACAAAGACGATCCCAACCAGATCGACACCATCGTCCTCGGCGATCCCGCCGACGCTCCCGTACCCGGACGCAAGGGCGACCACGTCAGCCCTGTTCATCCCTTCGTCATCGTTCATCTGCCCCGCTTTGGCGATCAGGTAGGCCTCATCCCCGACAGCCCTGCTGGCCGCCTCCTCTACAACTGGCTTGCCGCCTTCAACCAGGCAAGCTACCCCGCGCTAGCCAACGTTCTGCCCAACGAGGCGCTCGCCTCCGCGACTGCTGCACAGATCGAACTCCGGCAACAGACCGGCGGCTTCAACCTGC
The DNA here is from genome assembly GCA_035492215.1 of Edaphobacter sp. Classification (GTDB taxonomy): domain Bacteria; phylum Acidobacteriota; class Terriglobia; order Terriglobales; family Acidobacteriaceae; genus Edaphobacter. The sequence goes on from DATJJJ010000078.1 coordinate 77,552, forward strand.
TCTCTGCCAAAGAAGTCCAGCCCGGCATCCTCGTCTTCCGCCTCCGCGACCAGACCCCCGAAGCCAACGAAGTCCTCGGCACTCTCCAGATGCGTCCCGATTCTAACCCCCCCGCCATCGCGACCTTCAGTCTCCGTGCCGTTCCATCTTCCCACCCGAACACAGCCTCAGCGCCCACGTCCACCTCACCGCAATAAATCGGCAATTGTCATCATTGGAGCTGCAATCAAGATGAACTACGAGCCGATGTCATCGCTAGCCGCAAGTGCGCTTCTAAGCGCGGCACCATCCCTCCAATAAAGAAATCAAAAGCTGCGCAGGAGAAACTCTCTCGCATTCGCAAGGACACCCTCCCGCATAGCTGGCTCAGGCAGGATGCGAGCAATCTCAATCGCTCCAATCATGGTTGAAAAAATCGACAAGAAAGCTTTTTCTTTATCTTCAGCCCGTCGACCCGGCATGAAAGGAACCATGCGGCTCTTGTACTGCATCACCTCTCTGAGAATCTGGGCTCTCATCCCTTTATCCGTCCGTCGCAGTTCAGAGCCCAGAGCCGCCAAGGGGCATCCGCACTCAACGTGATCGCAATGCTCTGCGTTTAAATAACTCTTCACAATCGCCTTCCACGCTGAACCGCGCGGCGCCTTCTCCGCAGCCTGAACCAGCCGGTCGCCGATCTCCGCGAACGCCACGTGCAGAGACTCTAAAAGCAGATCATCCTTGCTCTCGAAGTGCTTATAGAATCCGCCATGCGTTAGGCCGTTATCCTGCATCACTGCCGCAACACTGGCACCCGCCATGCCTTCTGTGCGGACACGCCGTGAGGCATCGTTCACGATCTTCTGGTGAGTTTCGGCTTTATGTTCGCGAGAGTAGCGCATAACAGATTGTAGGATGCCAGCGATCATCCCACGATGCATCTTCGCCTGCATCAGAAAAAATCCAAAACTTTTGCATCGATAGGATGATACACATAATCCTATGCCACAAGGAGGGCAAATGCCGCCTGAACTGATCTTTCAAATGCACCTGATTCTGGGTTACATCGCATGGATTCTTTGTTTCAGTGCGTACATCCTTCCGCGGCTCAGGTCTATGAGCCGCGTCAACGCTCACCGCGCCATCGCTACCTTGCATAGCTTCCGTTTCTTTGGCCTTGTCTTCATCCTTCCCGGAGTGGTCGGTGCCAATCTGCCTGCGAGCTTTGCGAGATTTGCCGCTTACGCCGACTTTGCAACAGGATTGCTCGCCATTCTGGCACTTCTCACCATAAGCATTCGTCCGCTCTATTGGTTCTTCGTCGTCGGTTTTAATCTCGTAGGCATAACCGACTTTTTGCTCGACTATTATCACGCCATGCAGGTAGGTCTGCCCGCGATCGCCGGACAGTTGGGCGCTGCATACATAATCCCCGTGCTCTATGTGCCTTTGCTGATGATCACGCATGTCGTCGCTCTCTATTGGCTGCTTCGCCCTCAGCCGAAGCCGAGTCCTGCCGTCAGCCCCGCGTTGTCGTAGATCAAGTAGCTTCCTTAAAATCCCTTCTGGAGAACCGTGATGTCCGATACCACGACCAGGGTGCGCGAGCACTATAACGCTACAGGTCTTACCGACCGGATCAAGGCGACGCTCGCGACGATCGCGCCTGAGGATCAGCCACTCACCGTCACGCAGCTCGCATCGCTTGATCAGTTCCATACCCGAGGCATTCTGGCTACCACCGAATTGGCCGAGGCTGCCGGGATCTCTTCCTCCACGCGTGTCCTCGATGTTGGTTGTGGCATCGGCGGTCCGGCACGTTATCTTGCTGCAACCTTTGGCTGCACCGTAACAGGCGTGGATCTGAGCGTGCCGTTCATTGATGCCGCCACGTATCTTACGGCGCGCTGCGGACTGTCGGATCGCGCAACCTTCCGCGTCGGGAACGCGCTCCATCTTCAATTGGAAAGTGCATCATTTGATGCGATCTTCCTGCAACACGTCTCGATGAACATCGAGGACCGCGCCGCTCTTTACGCAGAGGCGCATCGCCTCCTTGCTCCAGAAGGCCGATTGGTGATCCACGACCTCGTACTTCGCAAAGGAGACGTCGTGTACCCGGCCCCCTGGGCGCGCGACGCCTCAACCAGTTTCCTGCTCAGCGAAAGCGATACGCGCACAGCACTGGAGCAGGCAGGGTTCAGCGCTGCCCACTGGCAAGACGACACCCGCGCCGCGCTAGGCTGGTTCAATTCGATTCTGGCCAGCCCGCCTCCCGCTGGGCCCAACCTCGGCACTGTGATGGGTCCCGACTTTCCGGCCATCATTGGGAACCTGGCCCGAAACATCCGTGAGGATCGTCTTGGTGTCTTGTCCGCAGTGTTAACGCCGAAATGACGGAAAAACTCCCGAAGGGTATTTACACGGAACGCTTGCTCTGAAACCATTGGAATCCGCAAGAGTAATTCATGTACAACCGGGCCACGCATCGCAACAATCCTGTACGACATCGGGGTTGGCATCGGGCCGTGATGGAACTAAGCCGTCATAAGGGAGTGCGATGAAAAAGCTATCGGTCACTGAGCTCCGAAAAACCATCAAGGCAGCAGAAGCCGAACGTCTGAAAATTCAGCAGCCGTTTAAACCCGAGGACCCGAAGTTACAGCGCAGCCAGCATGCATCGGAGACGCTGATCTCCAAATGGATGAGCGGGTCCGGACTGAATCTGGATAAGCTGCAAACGCTGCACAAGAAGCGCGATGCCGAGCTTCAGCGTATCGCGGCGAAGCACAAGCGGGAAACGCAGCGCCTCGTACCGCGAACGAAAAACAAGCTCGAGATCGCGGTGCAAGGCAAAGCGCTGGCCGAACTCGCGGCCCGTCAGGATTTCTTCCCCAATCCCTCCTTCAACCTCGATACGCCATTCCTCATCTGGTCAACACCGCTACTGTCAGTCGATTCGTCCGCAGCGCCGTTCAGCAGCTGGGCCAAGTTCAGGTTCCTGACCTCCGATTCTCTGGGCATCCAGAAGGTGTCGTTTTATTTTTATTGGAACAATCCCTACAGCGACTATGCGGTGATCAGCGCCTACACCTACCTTTCGGCCGCCGGATATCTTCGAGCGCACGCTCCATGGAGCGTGCTCGTCAATACCAGCACCGTAAGGGCATGGGCGTGGTTCGGCCTGTGGTTCGGCGTCTCGAAAGATCTCAATCCTGCGAACTACGTTACGAACTACCTCGGTGTTGCCGGGGCTTACGGTAGCTTGGTTACGGGACCCGACGTAAGCAGTTCAACCGTTTCCGCAGGCACAGGACTCTCGTATCCCATGTTCGCGGTTCCCCCCGGCAACGTCGCCGTGTTTGAAGTTGCGCTTGCCGTCGAGTACAACAACAGCGGCGGCAACATCGAGGCGGACTTCGCAAACGGTAACTTCCAGATCGCGTGTCCGGTGGTCGTGTTCTCGCTCCTCAATTCACCAGCAGGTAAGTCCTCGAATCTCGGCTAGAGTAGCTGTCGGTAACGAAAGCGCGTATTTGAGCATTTCCTCACCTTCCGGGGAATGGTGGAAACGCCCGTTGATCAGCCTACGCAATTGTTGATGTTTACCGGATCGACTTGAGGTCAAGGGCTTTGGCCTTCAGGAAAGCAGATCTCTGAAGTTCACGTAGAACACGCCCCCGGCTCTAGGTCGACCTTCATCAACATCGCCTCAATGCGGCGTCATGCGATCTTCTGGACCCATTGGCTCCGCCACGCCGGTGCCTCGAAGGGATCCGCGAAATACTGTGTCTCGTGCACCACCTTGTCGTCGCGGAACTCCATAATGCTCACGGTGTACGCCGGTCGCCCCTGATAGGTGATGGTGTATTCCGTGACCCAAAGCTCACCAGTCCCGAGAATTCGCCTGACGTTGAACCCCGACGGCTTGCCGGGATGATGACTTCGTAAGGCCTGCAAATTGCTTCGTCCAAAAATTCGCTCGCCGGACTGGGGATAATCACAGATGGCATCGTCGGCGTAAATAGCATGTTCCGCGTCTGCATCGCCGGCTGCCGATGCTCGCCAATGTGCGTTCAAGGCTTCACGTATCTGTTCTTCTCGCATGGGCTGCTCCTGTTGGCTTCATAATCGTCTCGCAGTCAGGTCTTCGGCAAGTGCATTTTCCCTTGGAAAATCGTCTCTCCAACTACGCATCTTGCGCATGCGATACTGACACGGCTCATGAAAAAGCTCATTAATCAGCCCGCCAATGTTGTTGAGGAGATGTTGCAAGGCCTGTGCGTCTTACAGCCCGGTTTGATCCGTTTGGCGGGGAATAAGGTGATGCTCCGCTCGGACGTAGAACAGGTTCGTGATCGTCAAGTTGCGGTGATCTCGGGTGGAGGCAGCGGTCATGAACCCGCGCACGCAGGTTATATCGGCACCGGAATGTTGAGTGCTGCTGTCGCTGGAGAAGTCTTCACTTCTCCCGGCAGCGACTCAGTCCTGGCCGCCATCCGTGCTGTTTCTGGCAAACAGGGTGCGCTGCTTGTCGTGAAAAACTACACCGGCGATCGCCTGAACTTCGGTGTGGCGGCAGAGATGGCACGCGCCGAAGGAATTCCGGTTGAAATGATTATTGTGAGTGATGACGTTGCTCTGAAAGATACAGATACCGCCACAGGTCCGCGCGGCCTCGCTGGCACCGTCTTCCTTCACAAGCTCGTGGGAGCTGCCGCTGAGGAAGGAAAAACTCTTACTGAAATCGCAGCGATAGGAAGAGCGGCCATTCAATCCTTGGCAACGATGGGACTTTCATTTTCCGCGGGGACGTCGCCCTCTGTAGGCAAGCCAAGCTTTGAACTCGCGGAAAACGAGATGGAGTTAGGCCTTGGGATTCACGGAGAAGCCGGTGTAAAGCGTATGCCAATACGGGCCGGCGATGAACTGACAGAGATGTTGTTATCCGAAATTGTGAAACACGGGAGATTCGATCCCGCAAAGCCTGTCGCCATCATGATCAACAATCTGGGCGCGACAACGGAGATGGAGCTTGCGATTGTGGCGCGTCACGCAATCCCTTTTCTCCAAAGCAAAGGGTTCATCGTAGAACGGGTTTACGCCGGAACGTTTCTCTCTTCTTTGGATATGGCGGGCATCTCGATCTCTCTTCTCGGTCTCAATGACGAGTGGCTGCGATGGCTCGATGCAGAGACCTCAGCTCCTGCATGGCCGAAGGGGCCCAAACAGCCTCCTCGTAAACCGGAAGACCAAATCGCAACGGGGATTTCCTTCGAGCCAGCCCCATCATCGAATCGTGGTGCGCAAACGGAAACAGGCAGAAGAGCATGGCGATCCATCGACTTTGCCTGCAAGGCGCTCATTGATGCAGAAGAAGAACTCACAGAGATGGACCGCGTTACTGGCGACGGTGACCTCGGCACAAGTATGAAGCGTGCCGCCGAGGCTGTGCTGGCATCAGAGAACTCGTATCCTCTCGATGATGTTCCCGCGACTCTCAAACAACTTGGTCGCACTCTGCAACGGGTGATGGGTGGATCATCCGGGCCGCTCTACGGTGCGCTTCTTCTGCGTTGCGGCATTGTCCTTGAAAGCTCCGGCAGCACAGAGCTGGCAGGCTGGATCGAAGCGCTTCATCAGGGCTGTCTTGCCATCAGCGAGATGGGCGGCGCAAAACGAGGCGACCGAACCATGCTGGACGCTCTCATCCCCTTCGTGGAGTCGTTGGACAATGCACGGGAAGGCGAGTTCCCGGCAGTACTGCTGTCCGCGCTCGAAGCGGCCGAACGGGGTGCCGATGCCACTGCCCAAATGACACCCCGAGTCGGACGATCAAGCTATCTTGGAGACCGGGCGATAGGCCATCCCGACCCGGGAGCAAAGGCAGTCGCAATCTGGCTTCGTGGAGTCGGCAAAGGCCTTCTATCCTAAGTCTTCCTAAAGCGTTTTGAGGAATGAGATGAGGTCGCTCTTGTCCTGCGGAGAGAGAGCACGCGCGAGGCCGAAGGGATTGCCTTCGACTACGGCCGGTGGTTTACAAAGGGAGATCGGGTTCACTCCGAAGCCTCGAATCATTTCTTCGAAAGAAGAATGAGTGCCCAGATCCCCGATGTCCAGGCAAACAATTCGGCTATAACTCTGAGGGGACTCAACGCAGCCCATCGTCGTACCGTTTGGCGCAGGATATTCCCGTCGACTTCCTTCGCTCGCTCGATTCTCCTCAACATTGTCGGAACGAAGTAACTATAAGTAGCAATGCTCTTCACCACAATCACCATCGCGGATGCAAACCAGATATTTCGCAACGAGCCGGTTTGCTGCCATGCAAGGTAAAGGTTGAACAATGCCAGCAGCATGGAAACGGGTGAAACGAAGGGCCAGAATCGCCGTCCTGCTCCCGTTTGTCCTGACGACATCAGTTTGGCGCCCAGCGTTTGCGGGTTTGGATCGAGCGTCCAATTGGGATACACCACGCGTGTTTCATAAAGCCCTGCGCCTATCCCGATGCTGACGGAAAAAATAAAAAGGCTGAGGGAGAGTTGTTCCCCAATTATCGTCATCGAGCCCATCCTGTTTCATGTTCAATGTAATACACTAATCGAATAATACGAATATCGTACTAATTTTAAAGGGAGCGCAATGCCACATTCCGAGGGAGGAACCTTCGAATTCCGCGAATTCACCCTTCAAGTGGTCCGTCATCAGCAGGCAATTGCGGATCGACTGGGAATCAACCTGACCGATTTCAAGTGTCTGGGAATACTCCATCGCAGAGGCGCGCTCACGCCCAAGGAACTTATCGAAGAAATGGGCGTCAGCCCTGCGGCAATGACAACCATCGTCGACCGCCTTGAACAATCCGGTTTCGCGAAAAGAAAAAGGGAAGGATCGGACAGAAGAAGCTTTACTGTTCATGCCCGTGAGGAAAGTCACAAGCAGGTCACGAAGCTCTATCGATCCTTACAGGCCGCAGCAAATAGGCTGAACGCCGACTATAGCGAGCAGGAGCTGCGCTTGATCTTTGGATACCTCCAGAAGGCCAGCAACGTTCTGAACGTTGCAACGAGTGAGCTTTTGCGGAGCAGCTCATGCAACAAGGTGTGATAAGTCACGCTTACTCTGGGCATGGTCGCCCGATAGATTCTCAGAAGTCTGCTTCTCGTCTGTCGTCGCTCTTTTTGAGGAGCATTTCGAAAGCATTGGCATCAAAAGTTGGTCCGGCAAATTTGGAAAGGCTTCACTCTCTGGACCGGAACGAGGGCCATCCACATCTGTCAACCGAATATATCCGCAATTGACTGAAAACAGGCCGCTTCCATCTGCCGATCAGTTTCTTCATCTTCACTAAAATAGAAATAGGAACAAGAAAGCCCCGGCAACTCGCCGGGGCTTTCCATGAACCTTGGTAAATCGGAGGTCCGAACCTAAGTGCAATCTATTGAATACTTTGCACAAAATTGATGGGGGGTGGGGCTAGACCAGCTTTGCGTCCAGCGTAATCTCTGCCGCCTTCAGAACCTTCGAAACCGGGCAGCCGATCTCGGCCTTGTGAGCCAGCTCGTCGAACTTTGCCTTGTCGATGTTCGGGATCTTCGAGGTGTTGGTCAGGTGAATCTTCGTGATCGTCGGACCCTCGCCGTGCAGGTCGAGCGTCACCACGGCCTTGGTCTCAATCGTCTCCGGATTGAACCCGGCCTCGGTCAGCTGTGCGCTCAGCGCCATGGTGAAGCATCCGGCGTGCGCTGCAGCAATCAGCTCCTCCGGGTTGGTGCCTACGCCTTCGGCGAAGCGGGCCGCAAAGCTGTACTGCGTATCCTTGAGCGTGCCGCTCTGGGTCGAAATGGTGCCTTTGCCCTCTTTGAGGGTGCCGTGCCAGATGGCGCTTGCGCTGCGATCCATAACAATTCTCCTTGTATTCGTTTCCAAACCGCTCTCTCGACGGTACATGATTCGATGCTCCCCTGCCGAAACCCGGCAGTTGAAAATTCTGCAAAGTGCGCTAGAGTGACGGAATGTCCCTCATCGATTCCACTCTCGAGGAAGCGGCCGAGACACCCGTTGCCGAACACTGCTCGCTGCCCGCGGAACATCATCAGGTCTATTGCCCCACTTGCTCCTCGCGCCTCGAGGACAGCCGCTGCAAACTCATCTGCCGCACCTGTGGATACTTCCTCAGCTGCGCAGATTTTTACTGAGTTCTCACAGACTTAAACCCCGGCTGCTCGATCATCTCCCGCTCTGCGATCATCTTAGAAAGAGCATTGAGAGACGGGATGGAACAGCAGAGCACGACAACGGAACCCGAGCAGCCGCTGCCGGAAAAACGAGCTGGCCGCTTCTCCCACGCCTGGCGAGCCCTGCGGCACCGTAACTTTCGGCTCTACTTCACCGGTCAGAGCATCTCGCTCATCGGAACCTGGATCACCCGCGTCGCCACCAGCTGGCTCGTCTACCGCCTCACCGGCTCAGCCTTGCTCCTCGGAGCCGTCGGCTTCGCCGGCCAGATCCCAACCTTCCTCCTGGCCCCCTTCGCCGGAGTCATCGTCGAGCGCATGGACCGTCGGCGGTTGCTGGTCTGGACTCAGGTGCTCGCCGGGATTCAATCGCTGATGCTCGCCGTGCTCACCCTCGCGAAGATCATCACCATACATGAGATCCTCGCCCTCAGCGTCTTTCAGGGACTCATCAACGCCTTCGACATGCCCGGCCGCCAGTCGTTCCTGGTTCAGATGGTCACCCCGCCCGAGGGCAGGCCGGACAAGACCGACCTCGGCAACGCGATCGCTCTCAACTCCTCAATCGTCAATCTCGCCCGGCTCATCGGCCCCGCCATCGCGGGACTGATCATCGCCGCCCTCGGCGAAGGATGGTGCTTCCTGATCGACGGAGTGAGCTACATCGCGGTCGTCGCCTCGCTGATCATGATGCAGGTTGTTCGCAGCACAAGCCGACGCTCCGAAACCACCATGTTCGAGCAGCTCAAGGAGGGATGGTCTTACGTCACGACCTTCCGCCCCATCCGCACGATCCTTACGCTCTTCGCGCTGGTCAGCCTGATGGGAATGCCGTTCATGGTGCTGATGCCCATCTTCGCCCGCGACGTGTTGCACGGCGGCCCGCACACCCTGGGCTTCCTCACCGGAGCCTCGGGGGTGGGTGCACTTGTCTCAGCCATCTCGCTGGCCATGCGCAAGTCTGTCCGCGGACTCACCACCATGATCCAGCTCTCCGCATTTCTCTTTGGAGCAGGTCTGATTCTCTTCGGTCTCTCGCATCACCTCGTTCTCTCGCTCCTGCTGATGCTGATCGTCGGCTTCGGCATGATGCAGGGTCTCGCCGCCAGCAACACGGTCATCCAAACGCTGGTGCCCGAAGATAAACGTGGTCGCGTGATGAGCTACTACACGATGGCCTTCGTCGGCATGACTCCCTTCGGCAGCCTGCTCGCCGGAACGCTCGCGAATCACTTCGGCGCTCCACACACGGTCATCATCACCGGAACCGCATGCCTCCTCGGCGGAGCCTGGTTCACCACGCAGCTCAAGCCCATGCGCAAGGTGATGCGGCCGATCTATGAAGAGATGGGGATCCTTCCGGTCGCGGAGTCAGCGACAGAACAGACCCTGTCTGGAAATTAGCTCTCGCTCTGAGATATCGTCATCAACGATGAAGATCCTTGGTTCTGCACGAACGAAAAAAATCGCTGGTACTGCTAATCGTTACCGCCATATCGCGGCAGCATTGGTGCTAACACTGGCCACCTGCGCTCACGGTCAGGTCCACGATGCAATCGAGTGGGTGAATCCGTACATCGGCACCGGCTCAGGAGCCATTGGATACGGCGGAACCATGCCCTTCGTCACTCCTCCCTTCGGCATGACCGACTGGACCGCGCAGACACGGCAGAACCGTCTCAGCGTGGTCTCGTACAAGTACGAAGACAACGTCATTCAGGGATTTATGGGAACGCACCAGCCTGCCATCTGGATGGGCGACTACGGTTACATCACACTGGTTCCCCAGGTTGGTGCGCTCGCAACTACGCCTGAGGCGCGGCAGATGCGTTTCGTTCACAGCGATGAGATCACGCGGCCCGATTATTACTCCGTCTGGATGACAGCCAAGGATGGCAGCCGAATCCGCGCGGAGATGACCGCAACCGAGCGCTGCGCTTACATGCGTTTCACCTTTCCTAAAAACGCCGCTGGCCGCGTTCTGGTGGAGGCCTCGCGCCCCGGGGTCGACGGTAAGGCAAGCTTCGATGCGGCGAAACAGGAGATCACCGGATACAACCCAGACCGCACCGACCGCAATCTGGGACCCTTTGCACTGCCCAACTTCAAAGGCTACTTCGTCGTCCAGTTCCACCGCACCTGGAAGAACGCGAAGACCTACGGCACGGACAGCAAGGGAGCACACGGCGCGTACGTCGAGTTCGCTCCGGGCGAGGTCGTCGAGGTACGCGTCGGAACCTCCTTCCTGAGTGTCGATCAGGCTGGCGAGAACCTGCGTCACGAGATTCCTGCATGGAACTTCGAAGCGGTTCAGAAGAAGCTGCGTTCCACGTGGAACGAAAAGTTGAGCCGCGTAAGTCTTGAAGGTGCGAGCGACGATCAGAAGAAGATCGTCTACACCGGGCTCTATCACGCCATGCTCTACCCGCGTGTCTTCTCGGAGTATGGAAGGTACTACAGCGCCTTCGACGACAAGGTGCATCAGGGCGAGTCGTATACGGCTTACTCCATTTGGGACACATTCCGAGCGGAAAACAGCTTGATCACGCTGATGGCTCCGGAGCGCGTGCCGGGCATGGTCACGGCTCTGCTGCAGAACTACAAAGAGGGCGGGTGGATGCCGAAGTGGCCGAACCCCTCTTACACCAACATCATGATCGGCACACATGCCGACTCCCTGGTGGCCGAGGCGTTGGTCAAGGGTTTCGACGGTTTTGACAAACAGACTGCATGGGCCGCCGTCTACAAAGATGCGATGACACCACCCGATGGCGACACAACGCGCCGATGGCTCGACCGCGAGCCGCATACGCCCTACGAGGCGCGTGCAGGACTGACCTATTACAAGCAGCTGGGCTACATCCCCACCGACAAGACCGACGAGGCTGCCTCACGCACGATTGAAGACAGCTACGACGACTGGTGCGTCGCGCAGGTGGCGAAGGCGCTGGGCAGAGAGAAGGACTATGAGTTCTTTCTCCAACGCTCACTCAACTACAAACATCTCTTCAACCCTGCCGTGGGCCTGATGAACGGCAGGACCTCTGACGGCAAGTGGGCTCCCTTGGGTGGGGGACGCGACAACTCCGGCAACCGCTCCATCTCAGGCTGGACCGAAGGGGATGCATGGGTTTACACATGGGCTTCGTTGCACGATCTGGGCGGGTTGATGCAGTTGATGGGCGGTGCGGACCAATACAACGCCAAGCTCGATCAGCACTTCGCAGGCAAGCACAATGTGCACAGTAACGAACCCAGCCATCACTATGGCTATCTCTACGATTACAGTGGTCAGCCATGGAAGACACAGGCAAAAGTGCGCGAGATTGCGAATGCGGAGTATGCCAATCAACCCTCAGGAATCGACGGCGATGACGATTGCGGGCAGATGTCGGCGTGGTACTTGTTTACCGCGATGGGATTTTATCCGGTGAATCCGGCCAGCGGAGAGTACATGATCGGCAGCCCCATGTTCTCCAAGTTCGCCCTGCGGTTGGCGAACGGAAAGATGTTTACCGTTCTTGCGAAGAACAACAGCGTAACCAATCGATACATTCAGTCGGCAACGTTGAACGGCAAACCGCTCGAGAAGCCGGTTGTAACCTATCGCGAGATCATGCAGGGTTCGACGCTAAAATTTGTGATGGGTCCGAAGCCGTCAAAGTGGGCAAGCACCTGGCGCCCCAGAGCGATTGCGTCGAAATAAATTTGTAACTGTGTCTGACTATTACTTTTCCGAAGCCTTCCGTGCAGCTTCGAACTCATCGCCCGGAAGCCACTGAATCGTCTTCGGTGCGGAGATAGCCTCCCAACCCAGTTCCATGCCAAAGCGTACTAGCTTGGCGTTGCCGGCGAAGTCCCAGTCGGAATGGTAGTTGTCGGAAAAGTTGTGATAATCGTGGTCGACGAAGTCTTTGTCCTTCGCCTCTCCCCATGCCAGATCGTGGCCTTCAAAGAGTTCGCCCTGATCGATCGAGAAAGCCGGAATTCCCACGCGCGAGAGCGAGAAGTGATCGGAACGGTAGTAGCTTCCTGCCTCGGGATGTGGATCGGGAACGATGGCGAGATCGAAGCGCTTCGCTGTCGCTTCTACGACGGAGTTGAAGGTGCTGCGTTGTGCTCCGTTGACCTCAACCTGACGAGGGATGCCGACGGGCAGAATCATGTCATAGTTCATGTCGAGTGCGATCTGGCCTGCGGGCACGGGCGGATGCTGGCCAAGGTACTCTGAGCCGAGCAGACCCTGCTCCTCTGCTGCTACAGCAGCAAAGACGATTGAGTGCGGTGGCTTGATGTCTGACTGTGCCCATGCACGAGCCATCTCCAGCAGCATGCCGCAGCCGGTGGCATTGTCGGCAGCACCGTTGTAGATGTTGTCGCCCTGTTTATCCGGCACGAAGCCAAGATGATCGTAGTGCGCGGTATACAGCACGGCTTGATCGGGCTTGTGTTGAGCGACGTTTACTCCAGGCAGGACGCCGATGACGTTCGGAGACTGGAAGCTGCGCACCTTGCTTTCAATGTGAGCCTCCAGATTGACCGGCAAAGGAATCGCCCTGAAGCCCTTTTTGCCTGCAGCCGTAATCTCAGCATCGACATCCAGATTGGCTGCATGGAAGAGCTGCCTCGCCGAATCAAGGGTGATCCAGCTGGCGGCCTCAAGCTGAGGATCTTTGTTGTCTCGCAGGTAAGTCTTCTCGCTGGTGTTCGAGTTTCTCACTACATCCCAGCCGTAGCTCGCCAGGTCGGTGCGATGAATAACCAGCGCGCCGATCGCTCCCTGACGCGCGGCCTCTTCGAACTTGTAGGTCCAGCGGCCGTAGTAGGTCAACGCCTTGCCGCCGAAGAATTTTGGATCGTCCGAGGGTGGATCGCCGACGATGCAGAGAACGATTTTGCCTTTCACGTCGATG
>DATJJJ010000079.1:0-44991 GCA_035492215.1 Edaphobacter sp.
CGACAACTGGAAGCTCTTCGATCGAATCGTCCTCGTCGACAGCCTGCACACCGGCTATCTCCCCGACGGCGCGCCCGGCCCGCTCGATCCCGCGCCGCTCCAGCCCTTCCTCGACTTCGCCCGGGAAGCTGCCGCGGGCAATAAGGTCCTCATCTTCACCCACTCAGAGATCTTCCCCGGCACCTTCGCCAGTACAACTGAGACCGCCGACTACCTCATCACGACGCTGGCACTGAAACAACATCCCATCCTCAAATGGGGCCCCGGAGGCATGCAGCAGCTCAGCGATCTTCATGTCAAAGGCCTGCATATCCTTGGGTTCGCCGGCAACACCGCACCCGATCATATCGATCAGTTCCACGGCCTCGAGCACTGGCTCCGCATGGCGAAGTAATCTCCTCCGCGACAAAAACGCCGGATGCCCCATTCCATGCGGTCTCATCGCATGAGTGGTCTATCGCGCGAAAGTGCGATCCTGAATTGCAGCAAATAGGAGGCCAGGCAAGAGACGGGTAAGAAACGTTACAGGCTGGCCTCTGCCTCTTCCACAGAGCTGAAGTTTTTCAGCACACTGTCCACTTTGGTCATCTCCAGCAGCGCACGAATCCGCTCGCTCGTCGCCGCGAGCACAACTTTTCTTCCATTGTGCTCTGCCGAGACATAGGTGTTCATGATCAGCCCCAATCCGGCCGAGTCCATGTAGGGAGAATGGCTCAGGTCGATAATCAGAACCTGAGGTTTCGTCATTCTCAGCTCATCCTGCAAGGCAAACATATTCGACAGCATCAATGGGCCCTCAATCTTCAAAACTGTCGTTCCGTCGTGTTGACCTGGGATGAAGCTGTATTTCAAAGGTTCATTGAGCATGCCTGAGAGTCTAGGGAGTCATTCATCCCAAAATATTAAATCTCAATGAATGTGCTACCCGCGAAGAGAGTTAGCGTAGCAACTCCGGCCCTGGGATCGGCCAAATTTCTATCTGTCAAGAGTATTGATTGCCTATCCTATTGAAACAAGAAGGCTTAATTTCGCCGAATCGCTTCTCGTCCCACGCTATAATAGAACTACACGACAACAGAAAGCCCCGGCCCCTCTACCGGGGCTTTTCTATGCCTTATTTTCTGGATCGACATGCCCTGGTCCGAATCTAAGCCTTTATTCAGGAATATTTTGCACACATTCAGTAGGGAGGGGGGAGGGTCAGGATCATGTCAGTCCGTCAGCAGATCCGCCCCGTCCTCACTCTTGCCCTTCCGCTCATCGCCGCCGAGATCGGCTGGATGTCCATGGGCATCGTCGACACGGTGATGATCGGTCACATGCAGAATCCTGCCCCGAACATCGCTTCGGCCGCGCTCGGACAGGTCCTCTACAACACCCTGGCCTTCGGAATCGCCGGCGTCCTGCTCTCGCTCGACACCTACCTCTCCCAGTCTCACGGAGCAGGCCGCTACGATGAAGCCAATCGCTGGCTCTACCATGGCCTCATCCTCGCCGCCCTGCTGGCCACCCTGCTCTTCGGCATCATCGAGCTGGCTCCGCTGGCGATGAACCGCATGCCCATCGACCCGCAGGTCCTTGCCGGAGCCGTCCGGTTCCTGCACGCCCTCAACCTCGGAACCCCGACTCTCTTTCTCTACTTCACCCTCCGCCGCTACCTGCAGGCCTTCAACCACGTCCGTCCCATCGCCTGGGCTCTGGTCACCGCCAACCTCTGCAACGTCCTCGGCAACTGGCTCCTCATCTACGGCCATCGCTGGGGCGCCATCCACATCCCTGCCTACGGAATTACAGGCGCAGGTCTGGCCACCTCCGTCTCCCGCGCCTACCTCGCCCTCTTCCTTCTCCTCGCCATCTGGAAAGTCGAGCATCAGCACAACTATGGCCTGCGCTCCATGCTCCGCCACATCGAAAGCTCCCGCCTCAAACGCCTCACCCTGCTCGGCGCACCCGCAGGAGGCCAGATCTTTGTCGAAATCGCCATCTTCGGGACCGTCACCTTCCTCATCGGAGTGATGGGGCCTCTTCCGCTCGCCGGTCACGAGATCGCACTGAACTGTGCCAGCTTCACCTTCATGATCCCCTTTGCCATCTCCGCCGCCGCAGCCGTCCGCGTCGGTCAGGCCCTCGGCCGGGGATCGCTGCAGGAGGCCGCCGCCGCAGGCTGGGCCGCCATCCTGCTCGGAGCCGGCTGCATGGCGACCTGCTCCCTCGTGCTGGGACTCTTCGCTCACCCTATCGCGCACGCATTTACCCCCGACCGGGCTGTGATCGCAGCGACCGTTCCTCTCCTCTTCGTCGCGGCGGCCTTTCAGTTTTTTGATGGCCTCCAGATCACAGCGACCGGAGCTCTGCGCGGAGCCGGAAATACCCACGCTGGTCTCATCGTCCAGATCCTCGGCTACTGGGTGATAGGACTTCCCATCGGCTGCTGGCTCGGCTTCCATCACAACCACGGAGCCCTTGGCCTCTGGCTGGGCCTCTGCGCCGGTCTCATCGTCGCGGGAATAGCTCTCACCACCGTCTGGAGCCGGACCACCCGGACCATGTCCGAAAAAAATCTCGTCGCCTGACCTCAGGGACGAATCATCAGGGCCGCAGCCGACCGTTCCAGAATGTTCGTCTGACGTTCCATGCGCCGAAGCTGCTGCTCCGCCGGAGTCTGCTCCGCGGAGTTCGGGAGCTGCGAGCTTGCTCTTACCTCCCTCGGTGCAAGTTCTGCTGCTTTTCCATCGAGAGCAATTTGAAGAGTTCGGCTCAGCTGCTCCAGGCGTTCCGCCACGCTCTCTGCGCGCTGTCGTGTCGATTCGCTGGAATCATCCACGTAAGCCAGCGTAGTCACCGCACGGGTGATACGTCGCAGGTAGGTCACAAAGGTCAGCGCCTCCTCCCACCTCTCCCCACGCGAGAGAGGTATCCGCGGCTCGAGCAGGATGCGGTCCAGCGTCTCCTCGGCATCGTTGATCGCGAGACCACAGGCGCGCCGAGCGGGAGCCAGTACCTTGCGGTCCGCGGCGGCGCGGTCTGTACTCTTCGCCTTGGCACCAAGCCTGTCCCAGAACTGCAACATGGCCCGGACGTAGGCAGCGTCTGCAAGCGCGCCCCGCGCTAGCAGCCGGCCTAGTTCTAGCTGTGCACGCTCCGGCCAGAGCAGCCGCATTGCCAAAACTGCAACAGAGGCGCCCAGCGTCGTCATCCCAATCCGGATGCCCGCATAATGCCAGTCACGCAGATGAGGCAGGCTCATAAGCACAAAGGTTGGCGTGAGGAAGAAGCAGTACCAGCCGTAATCGACGGCATAGGTGGCCAGCGTCAAAATGCTCGTCAATGTAATGACAACTATCAGCGCTGTCTGGCTGGGCAGTGCTGCGGCAAGAATCGCAGCCAGTACACCGCCTGCGATCGTGCCTCCTACGCGCTGCGCTCCGCGGCGCAGCGTCCCTGAACCGTATGGTTGCAACACGATGATCGACGTCATTCCCAACCATGTGCCGTGGCTGATGTGCACCATCCGCATCAGCAGCACATCCACTGCGCCTACGACCATCATCCGCAGAGCGTGACGCATCATCACCGAATGCGGCGTCCAGTTCGCAATTGCCGCATCAATCATGGCTCGCCAGCCTGAAGGTGCTGAGGCTGGCCGGGAATCGGAAAGCAGAGAGCGGCGCGTAACAACTTCTGTGGCATCAGCGGCACGGTATTCGATGCCACTCCAGAGGGCTCGTATTGCCTCAAACGCGACGCCGACGTTCAAGAGGGCATCACGTTGGTCCTGCATAAGGTGCGCGGCAAGGGAACCCTGCTGCGTATCGAGTAGTCGAAGCGCAGCCTGCCGCTTGCGCAGATGCTCAAGGGAGTGGGAACCATCGGATGCAAACGAGACGGCTCCATCCGCAGGCTTCTGCCGCAGCGCGTTTTCGATCGTCTGCTCCGCGCGGGCCAGCCAGTGAAACAAATCTGTCAGCACCTTTACGGAGGCCTCGTCGGAGGTCTCTTCGAAGAGCTCAGTCCATCGGATGGTCCCGGCGAAGAGAAGGTCCGCCGTCTCAAGCAGCACTGTGAGAGAACGAGCACGAATCGTACGAGCGGTTACGCGCGCGCTGGTGGTGCCGATGGCTGTACGGGCAGCTTCCATCTTTCGGCGCATGTGCCGCTGGAGGTCATGCATCCGCTGTCGCTGTAAATTTCGATCCTCACTTTCGGACACGGAGGCGTGGATGCCCGCTGTGAAATCCGCGAGCAGAGCGTAGCAATCTGCGACAGCTGTCCGGGCCGGGCGAAAGGGGTCAAGCGGCCACAGGAAGACGCTGAGGAGAGCAGCCCACAGACCGCCGAGTACAAAGGCCAGCGAGTTGAGCAGCGCCTCATGGAAGGTGCGGGCGAATCCACCGAAGCCGACAAAGTAGATGACGAGGATGATGACGGAGGTGGATGCAAGCTGATTCGACATCACGCGGGCGAAGGTGATCGCGAAGCAGAAGACGGCAGTGACGATTATTGCGAACCAGAGAGGAGTCGCAGCCATCGCTCCTGCGATTCCGGCGATAGATCCAACGACGAGAAGAGTAAGGATAGTCGTAAGTCGGCTGCGATAAGGCCCGCCATTATCGACCAGAATGGCTTCAAATCCTCCGAGCGCGGCCCATCCCATCGGCTGGCCGAGATATCGGCAGACGATCATGGCGGCTGCCACGGCGATGCCGGCGCGCAGACCGCGGATCCAGTGGAGACGACGTAATGCGGCCACCCAGCTTGCGGGGAAGAGCATGAAGGAAGTGTAGCCGCGACTGCGGGATTACCCTACGGGCTGATGCTCGACTATGTGTGCCTTGGAATGTGTGGTCAAGGTAATCGCCGCAGCAAGGATCAGGGCTCCACCGGTCCACGCCGTAGGCCCAAGATGCTCGCCGAGTACAAAGACGCCGAGCAAGCTTCCCATCAGCGGCTCCATATTCAGCAGAATGCCTGCCTGCGATGCGGGAACCTGAGTGAGGCCCCAGTTCCATAGAAGAGTCGTCGTGGCCGTGCAAAGAACACCGCTTGCTGCCAAAGCGAGCCATGCCTTCAGGGACACATGAATGGGAGGAGCCCCATAGCGCAGAGGGACCCAAATTAACAGCATGCTGGTGCCCAGCAGCAGTCCATACGCTGTGATGACCACGGGAGAGTGCCGGTCCATCAAGTGTTTGTTCAGCAGAATCCAGAAGAGTGCGATGGCGAGTGACAGAACTACCAGAAGATCGCCCGCAAGAGAAGGTTGTCCTGCACCGGTGCTGTGACGTCCGAAGGCGATCAGGGCAGCTCCGGTTGTGGAGGCGGCGATGGCAATCCATCCCGTGAGATCTAATCGCTCGTGAGCAAAGAAGGTTGCTCCTACGGCGAGAATGACTGGCATGGTGCCGACCATCAGGGCGGCATGAGAGACCGTCGTCAACGAGAGCCCGTAGAACTGGATAAGAAACTGAACCGGAATGCCGAGGAACGCTGCAAACGCGAGTGTTGCCCATTCCTTCCGATTCAACCCCGGGCGGTGAGTCACGAATAAAGGAAGCAGGACCACGAGGGCAAAGAGGAAACGGTAGAACACCATGTGGGCGAACGACATCTCGGCCATTGCAATCTTGCCGAAGAAAAAGCCGCAGCCCCAGAAAGAGCTTGCCAGTGCACACGACAGGAAGCCTAGGGTGCGGTGTCTGGAGGTGGCAGGCATATCTTCACTCTCGCACAAAAGCAGAGGAGCGCGGCAAGTGCCGCGCTCCTCTGGTGCCATTTCGTGTCAGCTACCAGACGCGACAGCTGTTGGCTGGGACCATAGGCGCCCCCTTCTTGCAGGAGAAAGCGGAAGAGAAGCCGGGTTGGTTGACGATGGCTCCGTTGGCGCGGAAGTGATCGGGTGAGTGCGGATCGGTGAGGACCTGTTGACGAATGACCTCGGGCCGCGAGTTTTCGCACCAGTTCTGCGCATAGGCGATGTAGAAGCGCTGCGGCGCGGTATAGCCATCGACCTTTGCATTCAGATCGATTTTGTTCGCCTTAGCTCGTTCGAGGTAGGCGAGATAGGAGAGCAGAAGGCCGCCGTTGTCGGCGGTGTTTTCGCCAAGAGTGAGCTTGCCGTTGACCTTGACATCATCGACTGCGGTGAAGGAGCCGTACTCACTGACGAGGCAGTCTGTGCGGCTCTCGAACTTCTTGGCATCCTCCGGGGTCCACCAATCGACCATGTTGCCCTTAGCGTCGAATTTACGTCCCTGGTCATCGAAGCCATGGGTAAGCTCGTGGCCGATGACCGCGCCGATGTGGCCGTAGTTCACGGCATCGTCCTGCTTCTGATCGTAGAAGGCGGGCTGCAGAATTCCAGCAGGGAAGTTGATGTCGTTCATGCTGGGATCGTAGTAGGCATTGACCGTAGGCGGCGTCATGCTCCACTCGCTGTGATCGACCGGCTGTCCAATCTTATTGAGCTGACGATCATTCTCAAATGCCGTCGCCTGAAATTTATTGCCCAGGGCATCGTCGGCCTTGATCTCGAGCTTGGTATAGTCCCGCCACTTGTCCGGATAGCCGATCTTATTGGCGATACCCTGCAACTTCTGCTTGGCGCGGACCTTGGTGGCATCCGACATCCAATCGAGCTGATCGATGTCGCGGTCCATCGCTTTTTCGATGTCATGGACCATCTCGAGCATCTTGGCCTTGCTGTCGCCGGCGAAGTATTGCGAGACGTAGACCTGGCCGAGTGCTTCACCCAGAGCACCGTTCACGGCGTTCGAGCAGCGTTTCCAGCGAGCGCTCTGCTCCGGCTGTCCGGTCAGGATGCGGCCATAGAAGTCGAAGTTCTCATCGTCGAAGCGTCTGGGAAGACGATTGGCCGCTCCGGTCAGCAGGTGATAGCGCATATAGGCCTTCAGGGTGTCCAGATCGGCCTCTCGGATGGAGGGCGTTAGCGCCGTGATAAATTCCGGGTTCGCGTTATTGATCTCGGTGATGTCGGGCGACTGAATTGCCTTTTGGAACGCGTTGAAGGCGGTACCGTCCACGCTTTGGGTAAAGGTGGCCATCGTCTGCAGGTGATAGACCTTCTCAGGGTCGCGACGATCGGTCACTGGCATGGAAACCTTTGCCAGCTTGGTCTCGAAGGCCATGATGGCGTCAGCATCTTTTGCTGCTTGTGCTGCAGGGGTTCCGGCGAGCGTCAGCATCTTGGCGACGTGCGCGACGTATTGCTTGCGGATGGTCTCGTCCTTGGCTCCGGCGCGGAAGTAATAGTCGCGCTCGGGGAGCCCAAGGCCGCCCTGATCGATATAGGCGATCTGCTTGCTGGCGTCCTTGAAGTCCTGTTGCTCGCCGTAGCTGAAGAAGACGTCGGTCCCGTAGCGCTGCAGTTTGCCGATAAGAGCGGGAAGATCATCGACGGACTGGATGGCATTGATCTCATTGAGCAGGGGCTCAAGAGGGGTGAGTCCTTTGGACTCGATACTGTCCACGTCCATGCAGCTCTTATAGTAGTCGCCAATCTTCTGCTCGTTCGGGGTACGGCTGGCTCCTCCGGCGGCGGCCTTGGTGAGGATGCCGTTCAAAGACTGTGTATTGACGTTATAGAGGGCATAAAACTCGTCGACCTCAGGCTGGTCGGATGGGATGGGATGATTTGCAGCGAACTTCCCGCAAGCGAACTTATAGAAGTCGTTGCATGGGTCGACTAAGGAGTCGATCGAGGAGAGATCGAAGCCCGAAATCGGCTTGTAAACCTCAGCAGGTTTTGGCGTCTCGTTCTTTGCGGGGGTCTGGGCTGTGGCAACTAAGGTCAGCAAGGCTGTCCCGATGCCGAGTGCCACCTTGTTTGACCACGCTTGCGTCGTTCTCTGTCCCGTCATGTTCGTCTTCCTTCCAGTCCTTTTGTATCACTGGGTTATAGCGTTCCGGCAAAGAACGACAGACCGTCGCTTTCCATTGTCGTGTGCTACCCGTCTGTGAAAGAGTAGTAGCTGCTCGCCCATTCCGGGCTTTGTGTGGCCTCTCATGCCGGTTCTCTGCATCATCCCCGCGAGTCTTCGGCTTCGCAAGGTGCCGCGCAGCCTCGTGTTTGCTCTAGTGCTGATTTTTGTGACGAAATGCGGTTTGGCCAAGGGCCCGGACCCGGCGCAGGTGATCCAGCTCATTCCCTTGGGATTTCAGCCACTTTCCACTCAGTTCATGCTGGCAGGAAGCTCGATGGAGACGATCGACTACCTCGACGCCAGGCATCTGCTGGTGACCTTCAGCGCCAAACGCCTGCTGAAGCGGATGTCGGATTGTCCTCCCTCCGATCAGGACCGCGTGGTCGACGCTCTGCTGCTGGAGCTACCTTCAGGAAAGGTGCTGGCGAAGACCTCCTGGCGAACTCACGATCACGGTCAATATCTGTGGAATCTTGGCCGCGGCAGATTCATGCTTCGCATCCGCGACGATCTGTCGACCTTTGCACCGCTTGTGAATCTGGGAAAGGGCAATGCCTTCAAGGAGCAGGGGTTTATCCGATCGGATCGCAGGATCGGCGGAATTCTGCTTTCCCCGAACGAAGATCTGATGATTCTGGAGACTCTCGACAAGCCGCAGCCGGAGGTCGAAGGAGCGCCAAAGCTGCAGGAGATGCCGGTCCAGATCAACTTCTTCCGGCTGATCGATATGGGAGGAGATCAAATCGACGCTCATCCTGGCGGAGCCCTGTTATCCCGGGTGCCGGGGAAAATTCCAGCCAACTCCGTCGGCTATATCTCTATTCTTGACGAAGGACGGCAGCGTTGGGGTTTTAACTTCACCACTTATGGAGGGAAGGTGAAGGAACTGGCTGGTTTTGATTCGACCTGCCGCCCGTCGCCCATGTTGGTGAGTTCCAGCGAGTTCATCGCCTTCGGGTGCCATCAGAGCCATACGCCTCAGGTTGTAGGTGCCTTCAATATGCGAGGCGAGGAGATGTGGCAGCAGAATATGACGGAGAATTACGTTGCTCCAAGTTTTGCCTATGCCCCCGGCAGTGGGCGCTTTGCGTTTAGCCGGGTGGTGACGCGTTCCTCGATTGTGGATACGGATTCGGTCACGCCGGAGATGTTCGATGGGCAGAGCATCGTGGTCTACCAGATTGATAGCGGGCGTCAGCTTTTGCGTGTGGATGCCGAGCCGATCGCGCGTGCCGGGCAAAATTTCGCTTTATCGCCAGACGGCATGAGCCTGTCTGTAATTCGCAATGACACGGTGGAGGTCTACACTCTTCCGGGTCTGACTCCGGACGATCGTAAGGCGATCCAGCTTGCTCAGGCTTCGGCTCCGCAGATGGATGGGGATCCTTCTCTGGCGCTGGCCGCGGGACAGGGGTCCGTTACGCCAATGCAGCAAACGGTCCGGCCGGCACCGCCGCCAGTGCCACAACCTGCGGCTGCGGCCAATCCTGCTCCGGTAGCTCCCACTCCAGACCAAAGCAACTCCTCATCCAGCTCTTCAGCAGGCAGCGGCCCTGAGACTCCAGCCAGTTCGGCCACAAAAGAGGAACCTGCCAAGGCAACCGCTGCTGAACAGCCCATGCAGCCTGAGGGGGAGCAGCCCCGGAAGCCGCCCACACTCTATGCTCCCGGTGAGAGCCGTGAAGGGAATTCGCCTAATCGGGAGAATCCAAAGGAAAAGTAAAAAGGCCGGCTTCAAGAGCCGGCCTTTTCAGAGCCTTACAGGAGCTTTAGGCGACCTTGGCAGGAGCAACCACCGCTTTGACGCGGGCGTTCAGGCGGGCCTTGTAGCGGTTCGCGGTGTTCTTGTGGATGATGCCCTTCTGGACGCTCTTGTCGAGCGCCGATACCGTGCTGCTATACACAGCGCCAAGGGTCTTGGCATCGCCCTTGGTGATTGCCTCGCGCAGGGTGCGCAGGCTCCCACGGAGCTTGCTCTTGTTGGCACGATTGACCGCTGTCTTGGCCTCGGTCTGACGTGTGCGCTTCAGGGACGAAACATGATTTGCCATTTCTAAACTCTTTTCTCTATGCCCGGAATCTTGTCGGGGAAAATTTTGGGATGCAGGCTTCAGGCTGGCCGGATACACAGCCTGACCGATCCCTGCAATCTCTAAGTCTAGAGAAATCCGTGGTTCGGGTCAAGAAAAAGGATGTTGGAACCAGTGCCGCGGGGCCCGACGCGGCAGATTGAAAATCAAGATTTTTACCCTGCTTTTACGGGAACTTGCCGAATCGGGTCCCTGTTTCTCCCTTAGATTCACTTGTTTTGACCTTGGTCTTGACGAGACTCCATACCGGAGCTACTCTGACCCCATCTTCGGCACACGATTGGCAAACTTCGCCAACCCGGTCGCAGCGCAAGAGTGGAACACCCAGTCTTTGTGCCCGTGCGGCTCGCAACCGAAAGCCCCCATCCGCTATCCAATCTGTAGGACAACCACCGCTTTCTCTGACGGAGGTCAGACTCACACTTGATCAAACAAGCCATTGAGATCACTCCCGGTATCGAACCACTCTACGGAACCCGCGACGAAAATCTACGCCTGCTTGAAGACGGGCTGCACGTGACCATCGACCTGAGATCGGATGCGATCCACGTTACAGGCAATGCCGACAGCGTTGCCAGGGTGGAGCGCGTCTTTGCGGACTTTGAATCACTCCGCAAGGCTGGAGTGAATCTTCACAATGGGGAGCTGCATGGCATGCTCAAGATGGTGGTCTCCGATCCGTCGACAACCCTGAAGTCGTTAGTGGATGCGGGCAAGCAGCGCTCGGCGGGCGTCAAGCGAATGGTACAGCCGCGCTCCATCAATCAGCGTCGCTATGTCGAAGCCATTGAACAGAGCGATATGGTCTTCGGTTTGGGGCCTGCCGGTACAGGAAAGACCTACCTTGCTGTCGCTATGGCAGCGTCAGCCCTGCTGGCCAAGAAGGTTAGCCGTATTATTCTGGTGCGCCCGGCGGTGGAAGCGGGTGAACGTCTGGGCTTTTTGCCGGGATCGCTGCAGGAAAAGGTCGACCCTTATCTCCGTCCGCTTTATGATGCGCTCTACGATCTTATCGACCCGGTGAAGGTCGACAAGATGCTCGAGACAAATGTGATTGAAGTGGCCCCGCTGGCTTTCATGCGTGGCCGCACGTTGAATGACGCCTTCATCATCATGGATGAGGCGCAGAACACCACGACGGAACAGATGAAGATGTTCCTCACCCGTCTGGGCAACAACTCCAAGGCTGTGATCACAGGCGACCTGACCCAAACGGATCTGCCCAATCCCAAGCGATCTGGTTTGCTGGAAGCTTTACATGTGCTCGATGGAGTGGAAGGTATCCGGTTCTGCCACTTCGAGGATGTGGATGTAGTGCGTCATCACCTGGTACAGAGGATCGTTCGGGCATATGACAGCTACGGCCGTGCGCAACAGGAGCTTCCTCTGTCGATAGGCGAACCGGTACTTCCTGAGACCGGAATGTCAGGTGACAAAAACAAGCATGTGGCAAAGCCACAGTAAACAGCAGCTTAGCTGCGATACTATCGACACGGGGGCGACGATCGTATGGGATTCGTCGCCTCACGGTCGCTTATGCTGAGTAATTTTAAACGATGATCACCATCGAGCCTCCCAGTAGAAGCTCCAATCCGGTTGTTCTCTCTCGAACGGGCCTCACGCGCTTTTTGCGACGCGCTCGCGAGGCAGTTGGGCTGGACGGCGATGTCGATGTTCTGCTGACCTCAGACGCAGAGCTCAGGCGCCTTAACCGTCAATTTCGCAAGAAAGACAAATCTACCGACGTGCTCAGCTTTCCCACTCCTGAGGAGATTGCAGGCGAGCATGCTGGAGACCTGGCCATCTCCTTGGATACGGCAGGGCGTCAGGCTGATCGCTTCGGACATTCTCTGGATGAGGAGGTTCGGATTCTGATGCTGCACGGTCTGCTTCATCTTGCAGGCATGGATCATGAGACCGACTCTGGCGAGATGGCAGAGCGAGAGCAGGAACTGCGAAAAAAACTCAGATTGCCGGTAACGCTGATTGAAAGAGCGACAAGGTCGGCGACCAAGAGAGTGAGGTCGGCCATATGAATTGGGTCGACGTTGCTTACTCGATCGTATTTGCCCTGTTGCTGCTGATGCTATCGCTGGCGGCTTATACCGACCGGGTGTATTCGGAGATGGGCAAATTTCTCGCTCGCGAATATCAGGACAACATTGATTCGTGGGAGGAGATGATCGAGCCAGGCCTCAGGCTCAGTCGCGAATCCATTGCACTTTCTGCATCAGTGCTGCGGCAGCTATCACTCGCAGCGATGGCCTTATTTTGGGGGCTGAATCTTTACCGGGTAACTACTCATAGCATCCAGATTCCCAGTCACGGAGAGATCGCGCGCGCAATCGCGGAACTGATCCTCCTGATTCTGGTCTTCGACCGACTGATTCCGCAGGTTCTCTTCGCGCGAACGCGGGGAGTTTGGCTTCGGCGGATCCGATTCCTGCTGCAGGCTTTCCTCTATCTGATTCTGCCGATCACGATTGTCCTGCAGCTTCTCCTTTCCATTGCTGCGCTTGCCGAGCCGGAAGATACGACGGAAGAAGAGCGGCCTGCGGAGGCGATGGAGGCTCTTCTGGAGGCAGGCGAGGAGGAAGGAATCTTCGAAGAAGCCGACCGTGAGCTGGTGCGGTCGGTGGTGGAGTTTGGAGACAAAGTGGTGCGAGAGGTTATGACGCCTCGGCCCGAGATCTTCGCCGTACCGGGGACGCTGACACTGCGGGAGTTTACTGCCGAAATCAACGAGCACGCTTTTTCGCGGGTTCCCGTTTACGCAGGTTCGCTTGACCATGTGACCGGCATCGCCTTCGCGCATGATCTGCTAAAGGTTCTGGACATCGAGGCAGGGACGAAGACTGTGGCTGAGATTCAGCGTGCCGCGGCGTTTGTTCCAGAGACCAAAATGGTGGCTGAGCTTCTGCGTGAGATGCAGCGCGAAAAACAGCATATGCGCATCGTGATTGACGAATACGGTGGAGTGGCCGGTCTGGTCACGATCGAAGATCTGCTGGAGACTATCGTCGGCGATATTGCTGATGAACATGATGAGCCGGAGCCGGATGAGGCTCCGATGCGTGAAACGGACGGATCGTATATTGTGCCGGGAAACTTCGAGGTATCACGATTACGAGAGCTCTTTGCCGATCAGATCGAACAGGTCTCCGGCCGCCCAGCCGAGGACAGTGAGAGTTCGGAGGAAGAGGTAGAGGAGCAGGAGGAGAAAGAGCTTCCGCTTCTTCTGAATGAGTATGAATCGACGACGCTGGGGGGACTGGTGTCGGAGATGGCGGGCCACATTCCTACGGCAGGCGAGGTTGTAGAGCAGGATGGATTGCGTGCCGAGGTGCTCTCCTCGACCGATCGCAGAATCGGAAAAGTGCGAGTTAGCTTGGCTCATTAGTTCAAATGGACACGAAAACGCCCGGCAGGATGCCGGGCGTTTTCGCATTTTGCGTGAGATTAATCGATGGAAATCTTGCGCAACAGGTTGAAATCGGAGAGCATCTTGCCGGTTCCAAGAACGACCGAGGCCAGCGGATCGTCCGCAATCGAAACAGGAAGCCCCGTCTCTTCACGGATGCGCTTGTCGAGGTTCTTGATCAGCGCGCCGCCACCGGTCAGCACGATGCCGCGGTCAGAGATATCGGCTGAAAGCTCCGGCGGAGTGCGCTCCAGAGCGACGCGAATGGCGTTGATGATCGTCGAGATGCACTCCGAAAGCGCCTCGCGGATCTCAGAATCGTCGATGGTGATGGTCTTGGGGACGCCTTCGATCAGGTTGCGGCCCTTGACCTCCATCGACAACGGCTTGTCGAGCGGATAGGCTGAGCCGAGCTGCATCTTGATCTGCTCTCCCGTACGCTCGCCAATTAGGAGGTTGTACTTCCTCTTGAGGTAGGTGATGACCGCCTCATCCATCTGGTTTCCAGCCATACGCACTGAACGCGAATAGACGATGCCCGCCAGCGAGATGACGGCGATGTCGGTGGTTCCTCCACCGATATCCACGACCATATTGCCGCCTGCTTCGGTAATCGGTAGTCCGGCACCGATGGCGGCTACCATGGCCTGCTCCACGAGGTGAACCTCTGAGGCCTTGGCACGATAGGCAGAATCCATCACGGCGCGTTTTTCCACCTGGGTAATCTCAGACGGAACGCCGATGACGATGCGGGGGTGCACCATCATCTTGCGATTGTGCGCCTTCTGAATGAAGTAGTTGAGCATCTTCTCCGTATGGCGGAAGTCGGCGATAACACCGTCCTTCATCGGTTTGATGGCGACGATATTGCCTGGCGTACGGCCGAGCATCTCCTTAGCTTCTTTGCCTACGGCCTCAACCTCATTGGTGACCTTATTCACGGCAATGATGGAAGGCTCGTTGACGATGATGCCCTTGTTATGGGCGAAGACCAAGGTGTTCGCAGTTCCAAGATCGATGGCCAGATCGCTGGAAAAGAGGCTGAAGAGGGACCGCATGTTGTGGATGCGGGAGTAACGGGTCTGGAAGGCGTTCGAGGACATTTGCGCTGCTGGGTTTCCTGATGGTCGGTAATTACGGGTATTGTACGGCCAGAGACGATGGATTTTATACCGTGACTGGGATGGTCCGGCCCATTCTGGGAGAAACAGGCGATCTCCAGTAGGCAAGACCGGGAAATCGAGCCTAAACCTTCAACTCGGCTTCAAAATTGGTTTGATGGGTACGGATTTCGGAATCGTACTCGAATTTCTTCTTGTAGCGAAGGAACCGAACCTCGAAGAGATCGTAACTCAGCTTGGAGACGATAAAGGTTACGACGAAGACGCTGGTAAGCTCGATGATTCCGGCGAGAGCGATGGAGTGGGTCTTTTTTCCCAGAAAGACGAGGAACTGAATCCAGGCCCATCGATAGAGGAGATGGTAAACATAAAAGCCGTAACTGTATTTCCCCAGGGTCAGCAGGGGTTTCGGAGAAAAAAAGCGGAACTCAAATGATCCGGTTTTGACCGTTGCTCCGATCAGCCCCGCACTGGCGGCAGCGATCAATGTAAGGCCAATCGTGAGAAGCCATGGGGAATCGTAAGCGGGGGAAAGGGCAAAAATCGCCAAAACGCCGGCTGAAGCAGCAAGAAAGACCGAGCGGGACATACGCTGATAACGGTCGGCGGCGGGGCCACGGAGCAGAAGAGCCAGAATTCCGCCGAAGAGGAGGGAATCCATGCGAAAGGGCAGGGTACGCATGATCCATTGCTCGGAGAGCTCCGGCGAGAAGTGCATACACATTACGCATCGCAATGCCAAGGCCACCAGGGAGAGACCGGCTGCAGTCCAGATCAGCCGGATACGATCGCGGATTGCCCAGACCGCAAGCGGCCAGATGAGATAAAACTGCTCTTCCACGCAGAGGGACCAAAGGTGCCCAATGAAAAGCCGTGCCGTAGGGTGGTTGCGGCTGACGATGTCGTAGAGAGAAAAGTCGTAGTTGGCGAAGAAGTTACCCAGATAGACCAGGAAGGTGAGATGAAGCCAGTGCCACTGGTACTGAAAGATCGGGGTAATTACGAGCAAAATGATGGCAAGCAGGTAAAAGATGGGGAAAATCCGCACACTTCGGCGGGCATAGAAGCGCTTAAAGAAGTGTGAGTCGTTTCGGGTGTCGTAAAGAATTCCGGTAATCAGAAATCCAGACAGCACGAAGAAAAGGTCGACACCGACCCATCCCCGCTTACGGGCCTCTCCAAGAACACGCAGAATAAACCCGCCGTGAGAGCCGCCGCCGTAGTGCTCAAAGAAAACCAGAGTAATGGCAAGGGCACGGATGCCGTCGAGTGCGGGAAGCCTGGTTTTGAAATCAATCGGGCGAAAAACTGGGGCCGGGAGATCTACCGCCATAATGTTGCGTGTCCTCTGGGGCACCTGGGGAGTTAGTTCCAAGGTTAGTGTACGTGACCGATGGGCAGGGCTGATTGCAATCGCTACAATTGTGAAGGAAGGGCAAGAAAGGTAAATCCATGATTATTGGTGTCCCCAGAGAAGTGAAGGACCACGAAAGCCGTGTGGGAATTACGCCTGCGGGCGCTAAAGCACTGATCGAAGCGGGACATACCGTTCTGATTGAGCAAAAAGCGGGTGTACTCTCCGCCATGCCCGATGAGGAGTATCAAAACGCCGGAGCGGAGATCGTCGGATCGGCTTACGATGTCTGGCGGCTGGCGGACATGGTGGTAAAGGTCAAGGAGCCGATCGACAAGGAATATCGGAATTTTCGCGAAGGCCTGGTGTTGTTTACCTACCTTCACCTGGCTCCGCTCGAGGAGCTGACAAACGCTCTTCTTGAAAAGAAAGTTACAGGAATTGCGTATGAGACCGTACGGGACCGGGCGGGGACTCTGCCGCTACTGACGCCGATGAGCGAGGTGGCAGGCCGTTTGAGTGTGCAGGTGGGGGCCGAGTATCTGACCAAAGAACATGGTGGCCGTGGCCTGCTGTTGGGAGGCGTTCCCGGGGTTCCTCCCGCTTCGGTTTGCATCATCGGCGGAGGAATTGTTGGAACCAATGCCGCGAAGATCGCCCTTGGCATGGGCGCAAAAGTCACACTCGTTGATCTGAACCTGAACCGTCTCCGTGAGCTGGACGATATCTTCAATGGCCGTGTGTTTACGATGGCGTCGAACAGCTACAACATCGAACGGGCGGTGCAGCAGGCCGATCTGCTGATTGGCGGCGTTCTGATTCCGGGAGCGGCGGCGCCGAAGATTGTCACCAAATCCATGGTGGAAAAGATGAAGAAGGGCGCGGTGATCGTGGATGTTGCTATCGACCAGGGGGGATGCATTGAGACGGCCCATCCGACAACGCACAGCGATCCATCCTATGAACTCTACGGTGTAGTGCATTACTGCGTAACCAATATGCCTGCGGCAGTTCCGAACACCTCTACTCTTGCCCTCACCAATGCGACTTTTCCTTACGTGATGAAGCTCGCGAACAAGGGAGCGAAAGCGGCCATTCTAGAGGACAAAGGTATCGCTGAAGGCGTCAATACCTATGACGGTATTCTGACCTACGAGGCGGTTGCAGCAGCTCAGAAGAGGGAGTGGAAGAGCGTGGCGGAGCTAGTTTAAGCGCCCGGGACGGAGAGTAGCCATGAAAGATAACAAGCGGAAGGTACTGAGCATTGCGCTGGGGACCTGCCTGCTTGTGCTCTTTGCTGCGCTTGCGGCTCTGAACGCTTTCAACAAGCGATTCCTCGATCCAGAGACAACCGAACAGATCTTTATCTATACCGGGCTGTCGATCGTGGCGTTTCTTTTGTTTGTCGCTGTGCTCGTCATGCTGGTCCGCAATGTTCTCAAGCTCTATGCAGACCAGCGCAGCCGAGTGATGGGAACGCGGCTACGCACACGGATGTTGTGGGGAGCCTTGCTGGTGAGTTTGCTCCCGATCTCCTTCATGTCGGCCTTCAGCTATCTGCTTCTCAACCGGGCCGTCGAGCGTTGGTTCTCGCAACCGGTCACGGAGATGCGGGATGCGAGCAGCGACATGGCCTTTGAGCTGTCGCAGTACACGACGGCAAACGCGCGAGCGGAGGCGGAGTCGATTGCAACGGCGCTTCCCGATATTTCAATGAAGGTATCGGAGCCGTCGAGATACTCCGATGAAATCGAAGCGGTTCTGCGGCGGCACGAGATCACCTTACAGAGCGGCTTTGCCGTCGTCTACCAGGACCAGCAATCCGTGACCTCGTTTCAGATGCCGAAGGGGGATGGTGCAGCTCGCGTAAGGCCCTGGATTTCGGGTTCGAACAATGCAGGTGAGA
The DNA here is from genome assembly GCA_035492215.1 of Edaphobacter sp. Taxonomy (GTDB): domain Bacteria; phylum Acidobacteriota; class Terriglobia; order Terriglobales; family Acidobacteriaceae; genus Edaphobacter. The sequence continues at coordinate 17,833 of DATJJJ010000079.1, forward strand.
CGAAGGGAATTCAGAAGGTTGCACCCAGTGCCGCAAGAGAGTCGAAGACAGAGGCCATTCTCACAGCTGCCCGGCGCAGCGACGCTCCTGTCTTCACCGTCGAGGATACTGATTACGCCTTGGGAACCGCGACCGCTAAACAAGGAGTGGTGGTTGTTGTAGGACTCCCGATGCCTCATGGAATGGCCGACACCATGGGCACTCTTCGTTCCGCAGCCGATACCTACTGGGCGCTGTTCCGCAGCCGTCGTCAGCTTCGAAATCTGTATATGCTTCTGCTTTTGATGATGACCTGTCTCGCATTGTTCTCTTCAAGCTGGCTTGCCCTGCATCTTTCCAAGCAGGTTACGAAGCCAGTTGAAGCATTGGCTGATGCGATGGCTGCGATTGCCGCAGGTGACTATGGGCATCGCGTTCAGGAGAGCGCCACCCAGGAGCTTGGCGAGCTTGTACGCAGCTTTAACCACATGGCCGCCGATCTTGAAGGAAGTCGCAGGGCCGTCGAAGAATCGACCATTCAGCTGAGCGTAGCCAATGCAGCGCTTGAAGCACGTAGAGGCGAGCTGGAGACGATGCTCGAGACGATTCCGAATGGCGTGGCAACGCTTGATCCGCAGCGCAGAATCATCCTTACGAATCGCGCGCTGAGCGAGATGATCGACCCTGGTGGCCAGAGACCATTTCTTGGTCTTGCCATGGAGGAGGTCTTTCCTGCTGACCTCGCGGAAGTTCTTGACCGCCTGATCAAACGCAGCCATCGGATGGGGTCAGCATCGAGCGAAGTTGAGATGGCAGGTGCTGCAGAAGGAAGCTTCGGCGGGCCGAGGAATCTTCTCGCCACAGTTGCATTGCTCGAGAGTACGGTGGGCAACGAAGGGATGCGCCGTCAGCACCGGGGTTACGTCATCGTGCTTGAAGATGCGACTGAGCTGCTGCGGGCTCAGAAGCAATCGGCCTGGAAAGAGGTAGCGCGCCGCGTGGCTCACGAGATTAAGAATCCGTTGACACCGATTGGGCTGAGCGCCGAGCAGATTCGCCGTCATATCGATCGGCTGGGCGAGACACTGCGATTTCACAGTGTGGATTCGACCTCGCCGGGAGTGATCCGTCGATGCAGCGAGGTCATCTCAAGTTCAGTTGAGAGCATGCGATCGCTGGTCGATCAGTTTTCGGCTCTGGCAGAGTTTCCCACCGCTCAGCCAAGGCCAGCGGACTTGAATACGATCGTGGAAAACTCGCTTGCAATGTTCGCAGGCCGGATGCAGGCCATTACCGTAGTGCGGAGAATGGGGAAAGGACTTCCGCTGGTGATGGCCGACCCGGAGGCTCTGAAGCGGGCTCTTGGCAATTTGATCGACAATGCGGCCGAGGCCATGCAGTCCAGCCTTCTGCGCGAGCTGCGCATTACAACCAGCCTGCTGGAGAATGGGATGGTCGAGTTGACCATCGCGGATACCGGCTCGGGGCTGACCGATGAGATGCGTGAGCGACTCTTTCTGCCTTATTTTTCAACCAAGCAGCGTGGCACGGGACTGGGCCTAGCAATTGCGGCAAAGATTGTTCAGGAGCATCAGGGCACCATCCGTGCAGAGAAGAACGTTCCCGTAGGAGCGAAGTTTATTGTTGAGCTGCGTCCGGCTGTCAGTGGAGAAGGCGAGCAGGAAACGCCAGCCGCAACCGCGCATGGAAATGGAGGAGTAACAGCTTGAACCATGTGCTGATCGTCGATGATGAAGCGGAGATTCGCGAGTCTCTCGAAGGGATTCTGCGCGAGGAAGGATACCTCGTAACGACGAGTGCGACCGCAGCGGAGGCTTTGGAACTGGTGCAGGATGCCGACTATGACGTTGTGCTCCTAGATATCTGGCTGCCGGATCGCGATGGTCTGGAGACGCTGGGCGAGATTCGCAGCCTGGAAAATGCAACGCTGCCCGAGGTTGTCATTATCAGCGGCCACGGCACCATCGAAGCCGCAGTGCGAGCGACAAAGCTGGGCGCCTACGACTTCCTTGAAAAGCCGCTTTCGCTGGAGCGAACTTTGATCGTCGTTAACAATGCGGTGCGAGCGCGGCAGATGCGCGCCGACAACGCAGAGTTTGCGCGTCAACTCGCAGTAAAGGGAAACGTCACCGGACAGAGCGTTGCGATGAAAGCGCTGCGCCAGCAAATTCAATTGATGGCTCCAACCAACGGTCGCGTGCTGATCTTTGGGGAGAGTGGTACCGGCAAAGAGCTGATCGGCCGTGCCATGCATGCGGCAAGCCTTCGCAAGGAACGTCCTTTCGTTGAGTTGAACTGCGCGGCCATACCCGAGGACTACATCGAAAGCGAGCTCTTCGGCTATCGTCACGGCGCCGTTCCCGGCGGGCCACCGGAGAAACGCGGCACCTTCGAGCGAGCTGACGGTGGAACTCTGTTTTTAGATGAAGTCGGCGATATGAGCCTGAAGACGCAGGCTAAGGTGCTACGCGCTCTCGATGAACAAAGATTTCTTCCGGTAGGGGCATCGCATCCTGTCATCGTCGATGTAAGAGTCATTGCTGCGACCAATAAAGACCTCGAAGACGAGATCGCCCGCGGCAACTTCCGTGAAGATCTCTTCTATCGGCTGAACGTCATTCCCTTCTACGTTCCCCCATTGCGCGACAGAAAAGAGGACATTCCGCTGCTGGTCAAAGAGTTTCTCGAGGAGTTCGGGCAGCAGTATGGCAGGCCGCACGTGGAGATGACGGAAGAGGCAATCGCTGCACTGCGGCAGTATCACTGGCCCGGAAATGTTCGCGAGCTGCGCAATCTTGTCGAGCGTGTTCTCATCCTTAATCCGAAGATCCAGCGGATTGAGAAGAAGCACCTTCCTATGCTCGTCTATCGCGGCCCCAAGCTCACCGAATCGGGCCGGATCAACACGAAGACGGAAGAGTTCTCGAGCCTGGTAGAGGCGCGTGAGGCCTACGAGCGCGAATTCATTCTCAAGAAGCTGGATGAGGTTCACGGCAACGTCAGCCGCGCCGCCGAAGGCCTCGGTCTTGAGCGCAGTCATCTTTATCGCAAGATGAAGGCCCTCGGCGTAACGCTGAAGGAATAGTTGTTTAGCCGAACTGCTTAAGGTCCATACTCAGAGAATAGGCTTCGGTATCGGCTTCAATCTCCTGCCAGGTAACGGTGCGCCCTGTTTCAGCCGATTTGCGCGCCATGATGCATGAACGAGCAGTCTCGACTCCGGCGGAAATCTGATTCTGCAGCTCACCGCTGACGATGCTCTGAACGAAGTCGCGATCCTTCATGGCATCCGCTTCGGCAAGATTGTCCGTGAAGTCGCCATTGGCGGCGAACTGGCCGGTAACGGCTGTCGTGCTTGCGTTCCAGGCCCAGGGTTGGGTTCCACGAATCTGGAGCGGCCCGCTGTAAGGAGCATCCGCCAGTCCTTCGGAACCGAAGAATCTCTCCGAGACATCGAAGAAGTGATTCTTGTTGAACTGCGTGGAAGTGAAGCTGAGCTGAACGTCGCCGGGATACGTGAAGATCACCTCGTAGTTGTCCGAGGTGTTGCCCGGGTTTTGGACGACCTTGCGACTGCTCTTGGCAAATGCGGCAACCGGATGCGTACCCATCACCCAGTTGCAGATATCGATGACGTGAATGTTCTGTTCAAGCAGCATGTCGCCGGAGAGATTACGATAGAGCAGCCAGTTCCGCAGACGATACTCGTCCGATGACGGCGTGCCGCGATCCACCATGACGGCGGGCGGGGCGTTGTAATAAGCGGCGATCTGAGCCATCTTGCCGATCTGACCTTCGTGAATGCGTCTTACCAGCTCAACAAAGGGAGGTGCAGAGCGGATCTGGAATCCGACAGCCATACTAACCTTGCCATTCTCCCGTTGTGCGATTTTGAGGGCGTGTCGGGTTTGAGGAATATCCACGCCGACTGGCTTCTCGCAATAAGCATGCTTTCCGGCTGCAGTCACGATGTCGAGATGTTCCACGTGAAAAAACGGAGGAGTCGAGATCTGGACAGCGTCAACGTCCTTGCAGTCCGCGATTGCTTTGACAGCATCATGACCGTGGAAGGTGCGGCGGCCTTCAATCGCAGGCAAATGAAGCGAAGCATTCAGTGCATCGAAGTGCTGCTTTGCTGTTGCAAGCTGATCAGGAAAGATATCGGCAAGCGCGACGATCTCGACGCCTGCGTTTTTCGCGAAGGAGGTTGCGACTGAGGTTCCGCGCCGCCCACATCCCAGCAAACCCCAACGCACGCGGGAGTTTGCAGCGTAGCTGAATGCCGTTTCGGGCTTTACGATCATCAGGCTGCCGACAGCAGCGGCGTTCTGCACAAATTCACGTCGATTCATTTTCAACCGATCCTTTTTCGATAGTTATGCAAGATTGAGCTGGGCAAGTGCGCGTTGCAGATAAATCTTCTCCTGGCGCACATCTTCGATCTGCTGTGGACCAGAGGTCTCGCGCTCGATACTGACAGCGCCCTTATATCCGGCGGACTTCAGACCACGGAAGACTGCGGCGAAGTCAACTTCACCTTTTCCGATCACAACCTCTTCGCCAAGCTCTGAGGGATTCGTGGGCCACTTGCCGTCTTTGGCATGCATCGCGCGTATATGCGGCCCGAGAATTTTGACCGCATCCACGGGATTTGCCTTGCCGTAGAGAATAAGGTTCGCCGTATCGAGGCCCACACCGAGCGCAGGATGATTCACGTCGCGAATGACACGGGACATCGTCGTCGGGGTCTCCTGTCCCGTCTCCATCAAAAAGCTCTGGCCGTTGCCGGCGCAGTGAAGCGTAAGCTCATGGATTGTCTTGACAGTCTCTTCGTAGAGGGCATCCCCCTGATTCTCAGGAATAAAACCGCAGTGGGTCTGGACTTGTGCGATCCCCAGCTGCTTTGCAAAGTCGGAGACCTGTTTCAGTGCATCCATACGCGCGGCCCGGTAGGCGGGGGGAACGATTCCAATGGTCGAAGGACCCTCCATAAAGTTCCACTTCAGAGGCGGAGGATTAACGACCTCCACTGTGGTCGCGACCACTTGATGTTTATCGAGTGCATCGCGCATGGTCGTCACCAGCTGCGGCGTGAACTTCCCGATATAGCTGTCCAGCGAGAGAAAACATGTGGGGATGCCAAGCTGCCGTACGAGCGCAATCTTCTCCTCCGGGTTAGGAAACGGCTTGATCAGCAGACCAAGCGCAAAGGGCTTGTACTGTGGATGCGCCGATGCTTGAGCAAGGACGTTGTGTTGCAGGGCAAAGGCAGCGCTCGTTTGCGCGGTGAGCTTAAGAAATTTTCGTCGATCGGTGGACAACAATCTTCACCTTCCCGGCTGCCGACCTGCTTTGTCAGGTTAGCGGTTACGAATGCCGAATATTTTTCGGGTGCGAGGAGAATATGAGGTCACTTTGGAGGGCGTCAAGGCACACCCCGCTTATTCTTCCGTCTGCCTCGATGCGATCTCTTCGAGCTGACGGCGCCAGTCCAGATCCTCCACAAAGGCGGATGAACTGCGCCAATCCTCATGGACTTTGATGAAGAGTTCGAGGAAGACTCGCGTTCCCAGCAACGACTCAATCTCTTTACGGGCGGTCGTGCCGATCCGTTTGAGCATCTCGCCGTTTTTGCCGATCAGGATTGCTTTCTGTCCAGCGCGTTCACAGAAGATCGTTGCTGAAATTTTCGTCAACGGTAGCTTGCCATCTTTCGTCTTGCGCAGGGACGCTGGCTCTTCGAAGCGATCGATGACGACTGCCGTTGCATAGGGAACCTCTTCGCCAGTCAGTAGAAGAATCTTTTCCCGGATAATCTCGGCAGCAAGAAAGCGTTCTGGCTGATCCGTAAGCTGATATTTCGGGAAGTAGCGCTGCCCCTCAGGCAGTTTCGCCACAACCTGATCAAGAAGAAGTTCTAGCCCCTGCTTCTTTTTTGCCGAGATGGGAATTACTGCTGCGAAGTTGTGCAGAGAACTCCAGTGCGCAATTAATGGAAGCAACTCGTCCTTGCGGACTGCATCGATTTTGTTGAGCACTAGAATCACCGGACAGGTCAGCTTCTTCACAAACGAAAGCGCGAAGTCGTCTTCTGCCGCAGAGAGGCGACGACGCGTGGAGGAAGGAGACTTGCTCTCCGTGTCGTTCTCGCGCGGAAGCCGATGCGTGACATCGACGAGAAACAGAACAAGGTCGCGTGACTCCAGCGCGTCATGAACCTCCTGCATCATTCTCCGGTCGAGTTGAGTCGCAGGTTTATGGATGCCAGGTGTGTCCACCAGCACCACCTGCGCGGCCGAACGTCCCGCGTCGGTGCGCGTCTTCTTGCGGAGAGGAACTTCAAGAACTCCATGAATGCGGGTACGAGTTGTTTGAGGTTTATGAGTAACGATGGCCAGTTTCTGGCCCAGCAGGGCGTTAAGCAGGGTCGATTTGCCTGCGTTGGGGCGACCGATGATCGAGACGAAGCCAGAACGTAATGCCATTCCCCCTATTATGCTCTGCCGAGAGCAACAGTGCCTCGCGCCGACGGATTCATTTCGGTTCGGTCGAGGCTGGGGGAGCAAGCTCCTTCAGCAGATCCGGATGGATGGTCTGCTTGTCCTTCGCGATACCCAGCAATGTGGGGTAGAACTGCACGAAGGTCGTATCCACAATGCCATGCTGCTCGTGGCACGAGTAGCAGTTGGCAGAACGCTGGAAAGGTTTACCGCTCACAGAATTGTCGAACCCATAGAAGGTCCAGCCGTTACGGGAGTTGTCTTTGACATGAGCCTCAAGATCGTTGATCTTAGGCGATTGGGTATGGCCTCGTTTGTTAATAGAGGTAGCACCCTCGGCTGTTCGTATTTCGAGCAGTATCACGGTCTTGTCCGGCCATGTGCCTGTCTCAAGAAATGTCTTGTACGCGCTCGGATTGACGAAGACGTTATCGAAGACCGAATGTGCCGCATCGTTAGTAGCCGAATAGTTCATATCGATTCCCGCTGTAAGGAAGATCCATTCACGATATCTCTCAGGCAACTTCAGTTCACCGCTGGCCGTATAGGCGGGACCGTCTCCTGCCTCTCCCGTCTTCATCACCGGTTCTTTGCGGGGGTGGAGCGCCGCGAGCAGGAACAGAAGCAGAATCGAACGAGCCATCGGATCCCTCGAAGAAGATTTTGAGGTGGATGGATTGTACGAGCATTTCATCAACCCTGTTCTACGAACCTTTGTCGTGAGCGAGGACCAATTGAGCATTTGGGCTACACTTCTCGCGTGGAGAACGCATTGGCTCAGTCTTTCACTCGTGTTTTGTGTGTCTTTGCCTGGGCCCGCCGCCCATGTCTGAAGGGTTTGGCGCGTCAATGCAGTAAGCCAAAGATGTGGACCGCATGCGTTCTGATTGCTCCGTTATGCTGCATTCTGGCGGTGGCAGCGCCGAAGCCCCCTGATTTCCGCTCGACCGAAATCCACGCCGACCGCAGCGTCACCTTCCGCTACTTCGATCCTCAAGCCACTAGCGTCGATCTCGTTCTCGAGAACCGACCTGACCGCCTTCCCATGCAGAAACAGGCCAATGGGCTCTGGACTCTAACCACCACTCCATTGCGGCCCGAGATCTACGGTTACCGCTTCGCCATCGACGGTAAAGCCGCAACCGTGCACGACCCGCAAAACTCCGTACGTCGGTACGGAAACGACCTCCTTCTCGTTCCCGGCCACCCGCCGGAGCCTTGGGAGCAGGCAGGCGCGCCCGGCGGCGAAGTCAAATCTCATTCCTACGTCACGAAGATCGTCTCCGGACTTCCCGATAACCGCAGCGAATTCGTCGTTTACACTCCACCGGGCTACGACCCTAAAACGAAACCATACCCCGTGCTCTATCTACTACACGTCTGGGGAGACCGTCCGGATAGCTGGACGCGCTTCGGTCAGGCCAACCTTATCCTCGACAATCTGCTGGCCCAGGGAAAGATCAGGCCTATGGTGGTGGTCATGCCTCTTTCCTACGGAGATATGAAGCTCGATCAGGATTATGGGCTTTGGGAAAATCACGATGCCGTCGAGCGGAACCTGCGGCTCTTTGAAAAAGCTCTTATAACCGAGGTGATGCCGCAGGTCGAATCGTTGTATAACGTCCGCAGAGACGCCGCAGGAACGGCGATTCTGGGGGCCTCGATGGGCGGTCTGGAGAGCATGATGATCGGCCTTGGTCATCCCGACCGGTTCGGCTGGGTCGGTGGCGAAAGCTCGGCATTGAAAAATCTCAACTTCGATGCGGAGCTGCCTGCATTTACGTCAAACCGCCAGGCATCTCAGCTGGTCTGGATGGTCTGTGGCCGCAGCGATGAATTGCTGGAAAGTAATCGGCATATGGCGGAATGGCTCCGCAGCAGGGGCCAGACGATCAGTCTGGAGGAGCCGGAGGGGACGCACAGCTATATCGTCTGGCGCGAAGGATTGGTACGTTTTCTCTCCCAGATCTTTTAAGGCTGTCCCATTTTTGAATATTTATGGTTGGCACCATATCCGCCACCCTTCAGCGAGCTTCTACTCGCGGGATAATAGAAACGATCCATGGAATCCTTCTTCACTCGGTTCAAAAACGTACTGGTCCTGGTCATCGTGCTGCTGGTGCAGACGATTGGCCTTGCCATCCAGGTACGTCGGCCCGTCGTTCAGGGCGCGCCGGACGGAGCCAAAGTTACGTTGCTGCGGACCTGGGTCGTTGCAGCGATTACGCCGTTCGAGCGATTTGTTCACGGCATTGGATATAACGTGCACGCCGGCTGGGCCAACTACGTGAATCTGCGCGATACCCGGCAGCAGAACCAGCAGCTGAGGGACGAGATCGCTCGCCTGCGTCTCGAACAGGCCGAACTATCTGAAGATGCTGCTCAGGGCCATCGGCTTCAGACGCTACTCAATTTTCAGCGCAATTATGTGACTTCGACCGTAGCTGCCCAGGTTATTGGCGGAAGCGGAACCGACCAGTCCCGTGTACTTTATATCGATAAGGGCGCTGACGATGGACTTAAGATCGATCAGGCGGTCATGACTCCCGATGGAATCGTGGGAAAGATCCGCCAGACCTTTCCTCATACCGCACAGGTTCTTCTAATCAATGATCCTAGTTCCGGTGCAGGTGTCATTCTTTCGTCTACCCGAATCCGGGCTATCGTTAAGGGAAGCCCCGACGGCCGGGTTGTGATCACCAATCTCACTCCGGACCAGCGCATCAAGCCTGGAGAAAAGGCTCTGACCTCGGGGGGAGATCAGGTTTATCCTCGCGGACTTAGTGTCGGAACGATCGAATCGATCGTTCCTGACCCGGACCACCAGCCGTATACCCTGATTACCGTTAAGCCCACGACCAATCTTTTTCAGCTGGATGAGGTTCTGGTGATCACCGGGACCGATGGGGACCTGCCGCCGACGGCCCAGAAAGATCTTGCTCAGGGGCTCACAGCAGCAAAGAAGATTGCTGCAGATAAGGCCGCCGAAGAGGCCGCTGAAGAGGCACAAGCGAAGTCTGCCGCGCAGATTATCGCCGAGAAGCTCCCCAGCATTCAGGAAGGACAGAGCACAACACCTTCGTCGACCGACGCGACAAAACCTGCCACGCAGAACTCGTTGAGTCCGCCTCCTAAAGCACTGCCTATTCATCCCGATCGATATACGCCGGGAGCCACCCTTCCCGCATCTGCGCTCAAGCCGGGCGAAAAAGTGACGGGGCAAACCTACTCGGCTCCGGTAGTGCCTCCCGTGGACAAAGATAATCCCGAAAAGAAGGCACAGCCTCAACCTGAGACGGAAGCTCCGAACCCCTAAACTTCATGCCCAGCCTTAGCTACACATCCCGACGTGAGCTCGAAGAGCACAGCTTCTCCCCCTTTGTCACCATTCTTGTCCCGATTGCGGCAATCGTGGTGCAGGTCTTGCTGGCACGGCTGTACTGGCGACTCGCGATGCTTGATCTTCCCTTGATTGTGTTGATCTTCTTCGCCGTCTCGCGCAGAAGCCCGGCAGTGGGAACGCTGACCGGAGCAGCCATCGGGTTGATTCAGGATGCTCTGACCGGCCGCCCGATCGGGGTTAACGGCATGTCCAAGTCAGTGATCGGCTATATCGCTGCCAGTATCGGCGTGCAGGTCGATGTCGATAGCTTGCTGACCCGAGTGGTGATGAACTTTGCCTTCTCGCTGGTTAACAGCGGCATTCTGTTTCTGATCGATCGCAGACTTCTCGGTCAGGTAAGCCTGCATCTTCACTGGTTGCAGGAGCTGCTGCGGGCTCTCGCCAATACCATAATTGCAATTCCGATCTTTCTTTTGCTCGACACCACCAAGAGGCCAGAATAGTCTCCGTAAACGTCTAATCTCTATCCGAACAAGGGACAATCAATGGAACTGACTCCGCAAACCGAATTGGCATTAGGTAAGGCCGAAAAGCTGCCTGCGGGGAAGTTGCATGTAGCGCAGTACCTGGTCGCGCTGGTTCTCGTGATCCTTTCCATCGGCCTGTGGCGTCTGGAGGTGGTCGGCGCGGATAATTTCCGGGCTCTGGCGGAGGCCAACCGCATCCGCAAAGTTCCTGTAATGGCGCCGCGGGGGCGCCTGTTCGATCGTGAAGGCAGGTTGCTGGTCGATAACTACCCCTCGGTCTCCTGCTATCTGCTGCGGGAACAGGTAAAGGACCTCAACGCGGATATTCCTAAGATCGCTTCGGGCCTCCATCTTACGGTCGACCAGATTCAGGCCGCGGTTCGCAGGTTTCAATCTGCGCCCAAATATCAACCCATACCTTTGAAGCAGGATATTACCCCTGACGAGCAGGCCTTCATCGAGGCGCACCGCAACGAACTTCCTGAGCTCGAAACTCTCGAAGAGCAGCGCAGGGTCTATCCTCGCGGCGGCTTTGCCGCTCATCTCATCGGATATGTCGGCGAGATCTCCGAAGAAGATCTCAATAAAGAGAAGTACGCCTTCTATCTGCCCGGCGATGTGGTTGGAAAATCCGGGGTTGAAGCGACCTATGACGCTCTGCTGCGCGGCGTGGACGGCAGCCGCGATGTCATTGTGAACTCCCACGGCAAGGAGATCGGCCATCTGGGAGAGACGATGGCCAAGCCTGGCAAGGATCTTCGATTGACCATCGATCTCGACGTTCAGATGGCCGCCGAAAAGGCGCTGGAAGGAAAGACCGGAGCTATTGTCGCTCTCGATCCGCATACCGGAGAGATTCTGGCTCTGGCCTCTCGGCCGACGTTTGACCCTAACCAGTTTGCGGTCCGACTCTCGAAGAGCTACTGGAATGAGATTCTGAACAATCCGGATCATCCGTTGCTGGACAAGGCAATTCAGGCGCAGCTGGCCCCGGGGTCCACGTTCAAGATCATTATGTCGTACGCAGGCCTGCAGGAGGGAGCAGCTCAACCCATGCACGTGATGTGCAGTGGAGGCGGGACCTTCTACGGTCACTTCTATGCCTGCGACAAGCATCATGGCATGGTGGATATTGAGCACGCCATTCCTTGGTCCTGTGACACGTTCTATTACACGCTTGCCAACAAGCTCGGCATCGACACGATTGCAAAGTATGCGACGGCGCTTGGCTTTTCGCAGCGCACTGGAGTGGACCTTCCGGACGAAGCTGCGGGCACGATGCCGTCGACCGAGTGGAAGATGAAGAACTTTCATGAGAAGTGGTTCGCCGGAGAGGTGATCTCGGTCGGTATCGGGCAGGGAGCGGTGACTGCGACTCCGCTTCAGCTTGCGCGCGCGATCGGAGGTATTGCCTCCGGAGGAGTGCTGCACCGGCCCCACCTGGTCTTTCCGGACGAGGTTCCGCAAGACGAACTGGAGGCGATCCACGAGACCTTCCCGGGCTCGGGCGAAAAGACCGTTCCTCTATCAGCGGAGAACTGGCAGATTATTACCGACGCGATGGCTGAGACTACCGTCACGGGAACCGCGGCTGCCTCGCATCTAGAAGGAATCGACTTCGCCGGCAAGACTGGAACCGCTCAGGTGATGAGCCACACGGCGCTGGCCCGAAGCGGCGGCGGACACAGGACCGTTCCGAACGCCTGGTTCGTCGGCATGGCTCCTCGTCGCAATCCTGATATCGTTGTCGCCGTGCTTTGGGAGAACGGCGATTGGGGAGCGAACTCGGCCAAACTCGGAGCGCAGATCATCAATGCTTATGTCACCAAGCAGCGCCGCAAAGACAACAACATCAAGATCGCCGAAGTTGCTCCGTCTGTGACGCCGGTATCCTCGACCACTCCAGCGGTGAAGACCAATACTGCGGTGGCCGATAAAGTGGACTAAATACTGATGGAATTCTGACAGCGAAGTTAAAAGGCCTTCGCGGCACGAACAATTACACTTTCACTGAAGATGGTTCGGTTCTCCTCTTATCGCGATTTTGACTGGGTCCTGCTTGGGTTCGTGCTCGTGCTGTCGGTCATCAGCGTGCTCGAGATCAAGTCGGCGACGCTGCATACGAAGTTTCACGGCTTCGATCATAAGCAGATCGGCTTTCTCGCCGCTGGCCTGGTGTTAATGTTTTTGATTTCGATGATCGATTACCATCGGCTGCTGGATATCGTCCCCTGGGCCTACGGGATCAGCATCTTTTCGCTGGTGGCGGTGAAGGTGGTGGGGCAGAAGGTGATGGGCGCCCGGCGCTGGATCAACCTGGGCGGCGGCGTTCACTTTCAGCCTTCCGAGTGGGTGAAGCTGGTGCTGATTGTGGCGGTTGCGCGCTACTTCTGGAATCTTGCCGGGCGGGAGTTGACCTGGAGGGATATCGGCAAGGCAGTGGCCCTGGTCTGCGTCCCGATGGTGCTGGTTCTGACACAGCCTGATCTCGGGACGGCGTTGACCTACTCGCCGATTCTGATGGCGGGACTTTTTCTCGGCGGCATCCGGTTGAAGCAGGTGGGAATTATCACGGTGTGCCTGCTGCTGGCGGTTGGAGCGGCCTGGAAGAGCGGCAAGCGGCTGAAGCCGTATCAGCAGGCGCGCATCAACGCCTTCCTGAATCCTGATTCGGATCCGAGGGGGTCGGGCTATCAGATCCGGCAGTCTCTGATCGCGGTGGGCTCGGGCGGCATCTGGGGCAAGGGCGCGAACAAAGGCACCCAGACTCAGGGGGATTTTCTTCCGATTCCTTATACGGACTTCATCTTCGCTGCTTTCTGCGAGGAGCATGGATTCGTCGGGGCCATGGGGGTGCTGCTGCTGTACTTCCTGATCCTGATGCGGCTGATCCAGAATGCTCAGACGGCAGCCGATCTGCCCGGGACGTACATCATTATGGGAGTCGTGGCGGTGATCGTCTTTCAGATCGCCGTGAACATCGGAATGGTTGTGGGCCTGATGCCGGTGACCGGAATTCCGCTGCCCTTGATGAGTTATGGAGGATCTTCCATTCTGTTCACGTTCCTCGCGCTGGGGATCGTGATGAATGTAAGGATGCGAAGGTTCGTCAACTAACCCGGCAAATGATGGCAAAATCTTGATAACAAAATACTTAGCGTGGGACCTCCTCCGCAAGTTCTTCATTCCTCGAGGTTTTGCCTATAAGTCATTTTGGAATGAGTTGTTTGCGTAGGCGCCGAGGTCCGGTGCGGGATTTGTCCTCTTTGTTAATTGTAACGACGGAGATGGAACTGATCGGCATGGTTCAAGTGCAACGGAATCTGTAGTTTGAGCCGTTATCCTGCTTGACAGATGGAGCGGAACCTTATCTACAGGGTTCTCATCCAAATACCTTCTGACGACCTCAGTGCACGATAGTTTTCCGATTGCACGGCGGAACTCTTTTGGGACCATGAGAGTACTGGCGGTTTGCGTAACTTTAGTGCGATACTGAACTCAGCAACCTGACTGGCTGTAGATGCCGTGTCAGCGCTCCATCGAGAGGCGCATTCCGCCGGAGCGGCTAACAAGATTTGATTTGAAAGAAAAGGCCGGCCAGGCGAGAGGGATCATCCGTTGGCCGGACAGGTTTTCCAAAGAAGATGAGTGCATCCGGATGGCAAACGGCCCCGCCTCAAGTAGCACAGATTGAGGCTGTTACGGTCACAAAGTCCGCATGTCCGCACGTTGTTGCTCGAAGATTTCCCTGGCGTACCCCATCTCTATCCTCCTGCCTTCGCCGTGTGAACGGTACAAGGGCGGAGCTGGGGGTCCGTCCGCCTATTCTCCATTCGAGTCTGCACTCGTCTTCCACGCTGTCCGCCGTTCGGTGAGCCGGACCTAGCAGTCTGCCAGGTCCGCTCTCGATCCTCTCTCTGCTGCGCCTGCCGCCCTTACGGGGCAGAAAGAGCAGAAGCAGATGTCGAAAGAAATTTATATCTCGAGCACGCCGCATGAGACGCGGCTGGCTATCGTCGAAAACGACGCCCTCGCGGAGATTTATTACGAACGCGAGAATGAGTACACCCTTGCCGGATCGATCTATAACGGCCGGGTGACGCGTGTGCTTCCGGGTATGCAGTCCAGCTTTGTGGACATTGGCCTGGAGCGCGACGCCTTCCTGTACATCACCGATTTTATGGAGGAGGCCGGGGATTCGGCCGACTTTGAATCTGAGGGAGGCCAGAAGAGCGGACGCCGCGAGCCGGCGACGCTAGAGGGCTCCTCGGGCAGCGACCGCGGTGGACGCGGACGTCGCGACCGTCGGGACCGTGGCGGCAACCGGGACAGACAACAGCAGCAACAGGGCGGTGAGTACGGAACGCCGCAGGACACAGAAGAGAACATTCCGGAAGAGAGCTACTCCGCCGAGACCTTTGAAGCTTCGGAGGAAGAAGGCGTTTCGGAGAGTCTCGGAGAGAGCGTTGGGGAGGGTGCTCCCGGAGCCGATGGAAGCCGCCGGTGGCGTGGTCGCCGTGGCCGCCGTCGCGGGCGCGGGCGGCAGCAACAGCAGCAGGCAGGAGAGCAGAGCGTCGAGACTCCGAGTGGCGAGGTCGAAGGCGAAGAGTATGAAGCTCCGCTGGAGCTGGAGGCTTCGACGGAGACAGAGGAGGAGATCGCTGCTCCCGAGGTAGTCTCCGGAGAGTATCCGCAGGAGAGTTCATCGCGTCGCGAACGTGGAGGCCGTGAGGACCGTGGCCGCGGCAGACGTGATCGTGGCGGACGGCGGGTGCCGCGTGGTTTTGCACCGCGCACTTCGTTCTATGGCCTGGAGGGCAATGAGCCGGAGGAGAGCGTCGCCCTGGAGAATGGAGCCACGCCGATCATTCTTCCAGGAGAGTCGTTGTCGAAGTATCGTACGGGAGAAGAGCAGCCGGTAAGCGCGCCGAAGGCTGCGGCTCCCGTAGTTGCCGCGCCGACGGCACCCGGTTATGAGATTCCTGAAGGCTGGGATGGAGGCCTGACTCTTCCGGGCGAGTCGCTGTCGCGGCATCGCCGTTCGACTCCGGTAGCTCCCGTGGCTTCGGTGATTGCTTCGGTTCCGGAGGCGGTCGAGGAGACGGTGGAAGAAGAGGAGCAGGTCAGCGCTCCTGTTGCGGAGAAGACGGAAGAGGCGAAGGAGTATGAGCCAACCGAGGCCTCGGCTTCGTACCGGTTCGATCCGGTTCCTCCGAGCGAGTTTCGCCAGAGCGCACCGTTTGAGGAAGAAGAAGCGGCGTCTCCGGTTGAGGAGATTGTGGCGCAGCACTCCGAGCTGCCGCACGTAGAGATTGAACAGGCTGAGATGGTGGCGGTAGCAGAGCCTGTTGCTGTGGAGGAAGCCGACCAGCATGAGGTTACTTCGATCCACGCGAGTGGAGAGATGGTCTCTCCGGAGCCTGTAGCCGATCCCGTTGAGGTTGAGGCGGAGCATCAGGCGTTCGAGCCGGGTACGCAAGAGACGACGGTTGAGGTCGAAGAAGAAGAAGCGGATGATTCGTTTGACGAGACCGCGCTCGATCCGGCGACGTTGTTTGCCAGCTCGATTGAGGAGCTGGACGACTTTGACGAAGAAGAGACGCTAGAGGGCGCTGCCGATCTGGGCACGATGATCCGCGAGATGTCGATCGACGAGATTACCAGCGCGAACCTTGAGGACGAAGAGGACTTCGAGGAAGAGGACGCAATCGACGACAGCAGCTTTGTGGCGACAGGCGCAGAGTTTGCTGTCTCCGATGACGCGGAGGATCTGGAAGAGGATCTGACGCATGACGAGTACGGCAGCGAAGAAGGCGAGCCGGTGGCTGCCGACGGAGCGGCTCCGGAGCCGGGGCGTCGCGACTTTGACCGTCGCCGCGGCCGACGCGATCGTCGCTCGGGAGGAAGGGATCGCGGACGTCACTCCGGTGGTGGAGACCGTGAGCGTCGTGGCGGCCGTGGCCGCAGTTCCATGCAGGCGACCGACCTGCCTGCGATTACCGAGCTGCTGAAGCCGGGCCAGGAGATTCTGGTGCAGATTGCGAAGGAGCCGATTGCCAAGAAGGGCGCGCGGATTACCTCGCACATTGCTCTGCCGGGACGGTTTCTGGTGTTCATGCCGACGGTGAATCACACGGGTGTGTCGCGCAAGATCGAGTCGGATTCGGAGCGGCGCAGGCTGAAAGAGATTCTGCTGAGCGAGAAGGGCGATGCTGCGGGAGGCTTTATCGTTCGCACCGCCGCTTCGGGCGCGAGTGAAGAGGAGCTGCGTTCGGACCTGCGGTTCCTGCTGCACCTGTGGGCCGACATCAAGCAGCGCTCGGAGTCGTCGAAGTCGCCGGCGCTGATTTATCACGATCTGAATCTGGTGGAGCGCATTCTGCGCGATCAGGTGACGGATACCTTCTCGGCGATCTGGGTGGATACGGAGACCGAGTATGAGCGCGTACTGCGTTTCCTGCAGCGGTTCCAGCCGAGTTTGATTCGCCGCGTCAAGCTGTACACCAAGGAGACACCGCTGTTCGAGCAGTTCGGTATCTCGGAGGAGATCAACAAGGCGCTGCGGTCGAAGGTGTGGCTGAAGTCGGGCGGATCGATTGTGATCAACCAGACCGAGGCGCTGGTTGCGATCGATATCAACACCGGCAAGTATGTGGGCAAGACGGCGCGTCTGGAAGACACGATCGTGAAGACGAACCTCGATGCGATTCCTGAGATTGTGCGGCAGATTCGTCTGCGCGATCTGGGAGGCATCATCATTATCGACTTCATCGATATGGATGAGCGGAAGAATCGCAACCGCGTGATGGCTGCTCTTGAAGAGGAGCTGAAGCGGGATCGCGCACCGTCGAAGATTCTGCAGTTCAACGATTTTGGTCTGGTGGCGATTACGCGCAAGCGCGTGAAGCAGTCGCTGGAGCGGACGCTTTCGACGCAGTGCTCGATCTGCACGGGAACGGGTATGGTGAAGTCGCCGATTACGGTGTGCAACGACATCTATATCGAGATGCGGAAGATGTCGAAGCATCTGGACCGCGGCGATGTGATGCTGCGGGTGCATCCGGATGTGGTCAAGCAGCTGAAGTCGTCGACGAAGTGGTTGCAGGAGCTGGAGGAGATGGTCGGAAAGACGATTCTGGTGAAGTCCGACCCGAGCCTTCATCCGGAGCAGTTCGATATTCACTAAGAGAATCGTGATGTGATGCAGGGGCATCCCTTCGGGGATGCCCCTTTTTTCGCGAAATACGACAAAACTCGACAGTTATCTGTCATCCAAATTGCCATTTCGCGCGTCCTATACACAACAAGAACATAAAATTCGGGTTACACGAGATCAGTGGATTTTTCACATTCAGGGAGCTAGAAGGATGTATTTGACGAGCCGTTTGATCAGAACGAAAGGTTTCTCCGGAGTGATAGCGCGCACGGCGGCTGTCGCTTTTTTCAGCGTTGCGGCAAGCCTGTGCGTGTCGGCGCAGACCCAGACCGCTCCGCCTGCGGGAAAGGCGATTGATCTGAAGCAGAGCCTGATGGCCCCGATTGATCTGACCAGACCGGCGGAGCTGCAGTACAGCTCGAGTGTGGGAGAGGACGAGATGGCCAAGGTGGAGAGCTTCCTGCCTGAGACTCCCAGCGAGCAGCCGCCACCGCACCGGACCTATGGCCGCCGCACGAACTACAGCGATCGCTGGCATAACGCGGATGGCTCGAACAAGTACACTTTTGAGGGCGGTGCGGGCTTTACGATGCCCACGGGCTCATCAGGCAAGGAGCTTGGAACGAGCTGGAAGTTTCAGGTGGGCGGCGGCTACAACTTCACGAAGAAGTTTGCCGTGTTGTTGCAGTACGACTATGACAAGTTCGGCCTGACCGACGGCAATATCAATCGTCAGTATGGACGCTATCCTCCATTGATTGACAGCAACGGCAATGTGATCGATCTGTCTGGTCTAGGCGGCAATGCGCACATGTGGTCGATTACGCTGAATCCGATGTACACCTTCTATCAGGGTGACGCGTTGGGAGCGTATGTGATCGGCGGTGGCGGTTTCTATCGCAAGATTACGAACTTTACCCTGCCGCAGACCGGTGTATATTGCGATTTCTTCGGTTTCTGCTATCAGTTCACGCAGGACCAGACCTTCGATCATTATTCGAACAACGCGGGCGGATTGAACGGCGGTGTGGGCTTTACTTATCGGCTCTCGCGATTCTCTTCGACGAAGTTCTTTTCCGAGGTTCGTTATGTGTGGGTCGATAACCAGCCCAGCACGAACTCGGAGGTCTCCTTCTATCCGGAGAACAACAAGCGCACAGGATACTTCCCCATTACCTTCGGTATCCGCTGGTAGAGTTTTCTCTGCGGATTCAAGAAGAAGGCCCGGCTTTGTGCCGGGCCTTCTTCTTTGCATGCATGCTACTTCTTCATAGCGGCTTCGACCTCCGAGGCCTCGTGGGGAAGCTTCTCGATCAGGTCGACGAGCTTTCCGTTCTGGTCAACGTAATAGACATCTTCGATGCGGACGCCGAAGCCTTCTTCGGGAAGGTAGATACCGGGCTCGATGGTGAAGACCATACCTTTTTCGAGGGGCTTGGAGTAATCCCAGGGGTCGTGGACGTCGATGCCGACGAGATGCGAGATGCCGTGAACCATGTACTGACCGAGAGGCTGGCCATGGAGGTCTTTGCCGTGTTCGTTGATGTAGTTGAAGGCGATGGTGTCGAGCGAATCGGCACGCTTGTGCTCGGGATCGTTGACGAAGGATTGACCGGCGACGAAGGCCGCGGCTGCGGCGCGCTGGGCTCCGAGAACGAGGTTGTAGATCTCGCGCTGACGCGTGGTGAAGTGTCCGCTGACTGGCATGGTGCGGGTGATGTCGGACGCGTACATGCTGTACTCTCCAGCTTCGTCGATCACGACGAGATCACCGGACTTCATGGTGCGTGAGTTTTCACTGTAGTGCAGCGTGGTGGAGTTGGGGCCGGAGCCGACGATAGGGGGATAGCTGGGACGCTCGCAGCCTTCCTGCATCATCTTTTCGATCTCGATCCCTGCGACGGTGCGTTCGCGGACGCCGGGTTTGATCGCTCGCATGCCTGCGAGCTGAGCGGCGATGGAGGCGTCTGAAGCCTTGCGAAGAAGCTCGATCTCGGCCGGGGATTTGATAGCGCGCAAGGCCATCAGGGGCTGGGAGACATCCTGCGCGATATCAATCGACGAGAGGCGGAGGGTTGCTGCGACGACTCCGAGGATGGCGTTGGTCGGAGACGAGTTCTTCTCAGCCCACACATTGCGCATACGCATACGGTCCGAGAGCGCGAGCTTGTTGAGCACGTCGGGCATCTCGGTCATGGGCAGGACTTCATCGAAGCCGGTGAGCGAGGTGACGTTTGGAGTGGCAGCATCCATCTTCGCCCCGGTGTACTTTTCCATGCGTGGGATGCGAGAGGGGAGGAAGAGAATCTCACGATAGGGCTGTGCGGCGCGCCCTCCAAGACCGGTTCCGGGGGTTTCGGGCTGGGCATCGGCGGGCGGGATGATGACGATGGCGGCGCCGGGCTCATTCCAGCCGGTGAGGTAGTAGAAGTCTTCGTCCTGACGGAAGTCCTGGTATTCGAGCTCCGGCTCTTCGTTGGCGAAGAGGATCGCAACGCCGGTCTTCATCTTCTCGGAGAGAGCGGCGCGGCGCTGGTGATACTCAGGTTTGGGGACGGAGTCGAGTGCTTGTGAAGAACTGCAGGATAGAGTGAGCAGGATTATTGCCGTCCATAAAGAAACCTTCATCTGAGCGATGCTCCTTACTGCTGGGTGAGTCTAAAGCCGGGAACGGAATTGTTCAAACCGCAGCCCCTTCGACTTCGCTACGCTTCGCTCAGGATGACCCTCTGCGCAGGATTCCTGTTAGATTCCCATCGGGTAGGGCTTCTCGTGGAACTCCTGCCCGGCGGTTCCGAAGCGCTCGAAGCGTCCTTGTAGCAAGCTGAGCAGGCCGGTGTACCAGTAGCCGAAGACGAAGAGCACCAGGAACGGAATGGTGAAGTAGTTCTCCGTGGAGAAGGCATACCAGACTGTGAAGGCGAAGTAGCAGCCGATGGCCAGCTCGATCCACGGGATGATGCCGAGACGCTTGCGATACTTTTTGGCCTGGCTCTTTTCGCCCTTCTTGTTGACGCGATACTTCGGCGTGCGGGCGAAGGCCGACTGGACGCCGAAGAGTGCCTCCATGACGGCCTTAGTGTTGGTGATGGTGAGGCCGACGCCGAGTGCCATGAGGCAGGGAAGATAGAGGAAGGTCCGGTACCAGGTCCTGGGGAAGAGTTCTTTCTGGCTGACGAGGTAGAAGCTCGAGACCGACATGGTACTGGCCATGAAGAGCGGCAGGTCGATCAGCAGCATCTGCAAGAGGCCTTGCCAGCTGCGGATGATCATGGCCGGCATCAGCAGCACGCTCAGGATGATCATGAGCGGATAGCTGAGGTTGGCGGTGAGGTGATACCACGCCTCGAGCTTGGTGTGCCACGGCACGTCGCTCTTCATCACGCGAGGCAGAATCTTTTTGCCGGTCTGGATGAGGCCTTTGGCCCAGCGCGCCTGCTGGGTCTTGAAGGCGGTCATCTCGATGGGAAGCTCGGCGGGGCACTCGACATCCTGAAGGTATTTGAACTTCCAGCCGACCATTTGGGCGCGATAGCTGAGGTCGGTGTCTTCGGTGAGGGTGTCGTGCTGCCAACCTCCGGCGCTGCCGATGGTCTCGCGACGCCACATGCCTGCGGTGCCGTTGAAGTTGAAGAAGACCTGAGCGCGGGAGCGGCCGCCGTGCTCGAGGACGAAGTGGCCGTCGAGCATGATGGCTTCGACCTGCGTAAGGAAGCTGTAGTCGCGGTTCAGGTGCGTCCAGCGCGTTTGAACCATGCCGATCTCAGGCTCGGCGAAGTGATGGATCACTTGCATGACCCACTCGTGCGGAGGCACGAAGTCGGCGTCGAAGATGGCGACGAACTCGCCGCGTGCAACCTTCAGGCCGGCATCGAGCGCACCCGCCTTGAAGCCGTGGCGGTTGGTGCGATGAAGATAGACGATGGGCTGCGGTTCCATGCCAGGGAAGCCGTTGGCATAACGCGCGACGATCTGCTGAGCGACGAGGGTGGTTTCGTCGGTGGAGTCGTCGAGCACCTGGATTTCGAAGCGGTCGCGAGGATAGTTGAGGCGGCAGCAGGCGTCGATGAGGCGATCGATGACGAACTGCTCGTTGAAGATGGGGAGCTGAATGGTGACGAAGGGAAGCTGACCATCCGGCCAGCGAGCCGGTGGCTCATCCCACTTCGAGGCATTCTTGCGGTTTTTGTAGTAGAGCCAGACCAGTTGATAGCGATGGATGCCGTAGAAGGCCAGGATCAGCATCACGATGAAGTAAGGAACCAGCATCGCGGTGTCGAAGGCGTTCCAGCGGTAAAGGCCTTTGAAGGTCTGGTCGAGGTAATGCGACTTCCAGTAGTGGGTGAACCCATGCGGGACCATCAACAGCCCTAGGGCCGACGTTATCGATGGAAAGGAAGAAAACAGATTCGGTGCTCCAGCAATGGGTTAATGCTTATCGAATACCAATTCTACGCGAAGAGCCACGCGGGGCTGATGTTTCCGCCCGATCGAGAGGGTCTACGGTCATGCGAGCTAGTTGAGGAACATGGTGCGGTAGAGCGTGTCGCGCTGCACGGGCTTGAAGCCTGCATCGCGGATGACGCGGCGCAGCTCCTCTTCGGTGGTGCAGTTGGCGGTTCCGGCTGCTTTGACGACGTTCTCTTCCAGCATGACGGAGCCGACATCGTTGCCGCCGAAGCGCAGGCCCATCTGGAGCACCTTCAGGCCCTGCGTGACCCAGCTGGACTGCACGTTCTCGATGTTGTCGAGGACCATGCGCGAGATGGCAAGGGTTTTGAGGTATTCGACCGAGGTGGCCTCGTCCCATCCACGGCCGCCGAGTGCGGTGTTGTGGGGTTGGAAGCTCCAGGGAATGAAGGCGGTGAAGCCGCCGGTCTCTTCCTGCAGGCGGCGGACGACCTCGAAGTGATTGATGCGCTGCTCGAAGGTCTCGCCGACGCCGAACATCATGGTGGCAGTGGTGCGCATGCCGAGTTGGTGCGCGGTACGGTGCACGCTGACCCAGTCTTCGGTTTTGCACTTGAGGCGGGCGATGCGGTGACGGACTTCGTCGTCGAGGATCTCGGCTCCGCCGCCGGGGATGGACTGCAGGCCGGCATCGCGCAGACGCATGATGGTGTCGCGCAGGCTGAGTTCCGAGTATTCGGCGATGGCGAGGATCTCACTGGCGGAGAGGCAGTGCAGCCAGATGCCGGGGAAGCGCTCTTTGATGCCGCGGAAGAGGCGCTCGAACCAGTCGATCTTGAGGTCGGGATGCAGACCGCCCTGCATGAGCACGCCGGTGCCGCCCATCTCTTCGGTTTCGGCGATCTTTTGGTAGATCGTGTCGAAGTCGAGGATGTAGCCTTCGGAGGCCATCTTGCCCTTGAGCGGACGGTAGAAGGCGCAGAAGGTGCAGTACTCGGTGCAGAAGTTGGTGTAGTTGATGTTGCGGTCGATGATGTAGGTGACCACGCCCTCGGGGTGCAGGCGACGGCGGACCGCATCGGCTTCCATGCCGATGCCGATCAGGTCGTCGCTTCGAAAGCAGTCAAGGGCTTGTTCGCGGCTGATTCCCATGGAGCTATTTTACGCTTCCTGAGGTCCCGAAGAGCTACTTGCGGAGCAGGAGTCCGAGGATGACGAGCAGCAGGACGGTGCTGATGCTGACGCCCATCCTGACCCAGAGGTTGAGCGAGGCGACCTTCTGCTCGAGCGTGCCGACGCGACGCTCGGACTGATCGAGTGCGGTGCGGAGGCTGCGAACGTCGTCACCGACCACGGTGAGCTGCGCGCTCTGCTCCTGCAACTGACGATAGAGCCCGGCATGGGCTTTGGTGACCTGGCCGAGATCGGCCTGCACGCCTTCGGACATCGCGGTCAAGGCGGCCACGTTCGCCTGCTCCGTTGCGGACTTCGAGGCGAAGTAACGGTCGGCGACCGGGATCAACCTTGCTGCGTGGGGCAACAACTCGACTAGCTGCATCAGCACTCGGGGCCACATGAGTTTGAGGAGACCTACCTTTCCACTGCTTTCAGGCGCCGCGTCCGCATGGTCTGGAAGGCCAGCATGATGCCTGTCACGATCAGAATCACGGTCAGGATGCATTGCGACCATAAGCAGTAGATGCACCATTTCTCAAGAACGTAGGCCTCGAGGTAGCTCAAAAAGCATGCGGACATGAAGCCGATGAGCGAAACCTGGAAGGCCAGCCATCGCCATCCGGCCAGAGCGAAGGCGCCGATCAGGATGTAACCGAGGATTCCGACGGTTGCGATGGGAAAGTGGTGACCGCCGGTGGCGGGCTCATCGAAGGTGGTGGGCGGGAAGACGGCGAAGCGGCTGTGATTGACTGCGCCGCAGTCGAACTTTTCAGTTACAGCGCACGGCGGAGCCTGGGAGGGGTCCATGTAGTGCACATGCAAGGCCATCGCCGAGACGACGATGCCTGCAACGGCGAGCAGAGCCACCAGATACTTCATCGCTCGATTCTAACTTTCTTTCGGCGTCAGCGTGCTAAGGTAAGTGCCATGTTTTCCTGGCGAACGCTATGCAGGGCTGTTTCGGTGCCTGGTTTTGTCGTCGTTTCCGGCATGGCCGTGGGGCAGCACCCTCTCTCACAGAATGCTGCGAAGATCGAGCGACACGTCGCGCAGCTTGCGCCCGATGCTAAGGTCAGCGTGATTCCGTATCGCGGCGAGGAGGAGTTCGGAACGTTTGTGTCGAAGACCGCAGAGGGATTTACCTTCCATGATGTCGATACGAAGATCGATGTGACGACGAAGTACGAAGAGGTTAAGGATCTTCGCGATGGTTACGGTGGGTACAACCATATTCGCCATCGGCACACGGACCGACGGCGCTCCATGATCATCGGGGCCGTGGTGATTGCGGGGCTTTTAGGGCTTGTCTTTGCTGTGGCGCTGGCTTCTTAACGAAGAGATTTCTTCATCCTGTTACAAATTGGTCCTAGAATGTGGCGCGTGACTACCCGCCGTGAGTTTCTGACCCTTCTTGGCGCAGCCGGTGCTGCCGCTGCTGCTCCGTCTTCTGTTTTTGCCGCTCCCGCAACGGAGTCGTTTACGTTTCTCTTTCTGACCGACACGCATCTTCAACCCGAGCTGGACGCGGCGAAGGGAACGGATATGGCCTTCAAGAAGGCTCGTGGTCTTAAGGCCGACTTTGCGATTCAGGGCGGGGACCACGTCTTCGATTCGCTGGCGGTTCCTAAGGATCGGGCGATTTCGCTCTTCGAGCTTTATGGGAAGACCGAGCAGGATCTTGGCATGAAGGTTCACCACACCATCGGGAATCACGATGTGGTGGGGATCTATCCCAAGAGCGGCGTGTCGCCTACGGATCCACTTTATGGCAAGAAGCTCTTTGGCGATCACTTCGGCAAGCTGTATTACTCGTTCGATCACAAGGGGCATCATTTTCTGGTGCTGGATTCGATTGGGGTGACTTCGGATCGTGCTTACGAGGGCAGGATCGACGCTGCGCAGATGGAATGGATCAAGCAGGATCTGGCGGCGCTGCCTAAGGGAACGCCGGTGATCGTGTCCGTGCATATTCCGTTGGTGACGGCGTTTTACTCTTACGTTCCGGTGCCAGCGCAGCCGGAGGCGCATCACGGTCTTTCGGTTGCGAATGCCGATGAGGTGATCAAGCTCTTTGAAGGCCACAATGTTCTCGGCGTTCTGCAGGGGCATACCCACATCAACGAACGTGTGGAGTGGCACGGTGTTCCCTACATCACCAGCGGCGCTGTCTCGGGCAACTGGTGGCAGGGAACGCGCATGGGAACTCCCGAGGGCTTTACCGTGGTGACAGTGGCTGACGGCAAGCTGACCACGAGATATGAGACCTATGGGTTCAAGTCAATCGATCCGCACAACACTTAACACTCAACGCAGATAAGTGGCGAGCCGCTTCTTCATGATCCGGACTGCATCAGGGTTCTGATCCACAAGGAGGAAGCGGCGACCGTGCTTTGCTGCGGCCTCGCCTGCGGTTCCGCTGCCGGCGAAGAAGTCGAGCACAGTTTCGCCGGGGCTGGTGTGAACCTTCACGATGCGCTCGAGGATCCCGAGAGGCTTCTGGGTGGCGTAGCCGGTCTTTTCTTTTCCCGTCGGCGAGACGATGGTGTGCCACCAGACGTCGGTCGGAGTCTTGCCGCGCGCGGCTTTCGCTGCGCCGACCAGCCCAGGAGCCATGTAGGGGATGCGGTCGCACTCGTCGAGGTGGAAGGTGTACTGACTGGGATCCTTGGTGTACCAGAGGATGTTGTCGTGCTTGGCGGGCCACTTCTTCTTGGAGCGGGCACCGTAGTCGTAGGCCCAGATGATCTCGTTCTGGAAGCAGTCGCGGCCTCGAAGTCCGTTGGCATTGAAGATCTCGTCGAGCATGACCTTGCAGTAGTGGACTTCACGATAGTCGATGTGGAAGAAGAGCGAGCCGGTCGGAGTGAGGATGCGATAGGCCTCTTCCATACGAGGACGGAGGAAGCCGAGAAAGTCGTCGAACTGATCGTGGTAACCGTTGTTCTCGTCTTTCGGAGTGACGCGTTCGGTTCGGTAACGGCGGCCTCCGAAGCCGGTTCGGTCGCCTGCCTCGTCGCGGATGGTGCGGAGTTGCGGGCGGGTCTGCCTGCGGCCAGTGTTGAAGGGGGGATCGACGTAGATCAGCTCGATCGATTCGTTCTTCATCTTCCGCAATGCCTGCAGATTGTCCCGCAGCAGGATGCGGTTGCCGTTCTTGGTCATCCCTGTGCCCTTTGTCTCTCTTACATTAACTCAGCCTTTGCCTCCGTTCGACCAACGTGTATTGTTTTCTGCGGAACGGATTTTTTTCGAGTGGCAGTCAGGGACCCCATCTTCGCCATGTTGTCAGACCGCGGCCGCGTTCGCCGTGGCAATGAGGATATCTGTATAGCCTTGCCCCAATTCGGGGTTTTTGCGGTTTGCGACGGCATGGGAGGCGCGGCGGGAGGAGAGGTGGCCAGTCATCTGGTGGCCGAGACGTTCGTGACTTACCTTTCGCAGGCTGAGCCGAAGCAGATGCGAATTCCGGCACAGGTTGAGGCCGCGGTGGAGGCGGCGAACCGGGCTGTCTTTCAGCAGGCCCAGCGCACACAGCAACTCGCCGGCATGGGCACAACTCTGGTGGGTCTGCTCTATCGACCGGTGCCCGAGGCGGAGGCTTCCGCAGGTTCTCCCAGGCCGCCGTCATTGTGGCTGGTCCATGTGGGTGACAGCCGGTGCTATCTGTGGAGAAGCCAGCGGCTGGAGCGGCTAACGCGCGATCACTCTCTGGTAGAAGAGCAGGTACGCGCCGGGCAGATTACGCCGGAGCAGGCGGTCGCGTCGCCGATGCGTAACTTCATCACCCGTGCTATAGGCTCACAGCCCACGGTCGAGCCGGAGATTCATGGCTCCTGTCCGCGACGAGGAGATCTTTATCTGCTTGCTTCCGATGGACTGACGCGTGAGCTTTCGGAAGAGGAGATCGGGGGCATTCTTGGGAGCATTCCTGAGGGTGTTACCCAAGCAGATCTCTATACCGCATGCCGTGCCCTGGTGGATGCAGCCAACGAGAAGGGCGGCGGCGACAACATCACAGTTCTTCTGGTGGCGATTAACCCGGACTGA
>DATJJJ010000080.1:0-11543 GCA_035492215.1 Edaphobacter sp.
TATCGCCGATCCTGAGATCGCCGCACAGGTTGAAAACGAAGTCGTCCGCCAGCACGAAGGCCTCGAGATGATCGCCTCGGAGAACTTCGTCAGCCGTGCAGTGCTTGAGGCTGCGGGAACCGTCTTCACCAACAAGTACGCCGAAGGCTACCCCGGCAAGCGTTACTACGGCGGCTGCGAATTTGCAGACATCGTCGAAAACCTTGCCCGCGACCGCGCCAAAAAGCTCTTCGGAGCCGATCATGCCAATGTGCAGCCGTCCTCCGGCTCCCAGGCCAACGCCGCCGCCTACATGGCCATCATCAATCCCGGCGACACCCTTCTCGGCCTCGACCTCGCCCACGGCGGACACCTCACCCACGGCCACAAGCTCAACTTCTCCGGCAAGCTCTACCGCATCGTCGGCTATCAGGTCCGCAAGGACACCGAAACCATCGACTACGACGAGCTCGAAGCCAAGGCCATCGCCGAGAAGCCCAAGGTCATCGTCGGCGGAGGCTCCGCCTACCCCCGCATCTTCGACTTCCCCCGTATGCGCGCCATCGCCGACAAGGTCGGTGCCTACCTCATGGTCGACATGGCCCACTTCGCCGGCCTCGTCGCCGGAGGCGCCCATCCGTCGCCCGTGCCGCACGCCCACATCACCACCACCACCACTCACAAGACCCTACGCGGACCCCGCGCTGGCCTCATCCTCTGCCAGCAGGACCTCGCCGCCAACGTCGATCGCGCCGTCTTTCCCGGCCATCAGGGCGGACCCCTCATGCACATCGTCGCCGCCAAGGCCGTCGCCTTCAAAGAAGCCCTCGATCCATCTTTCTCTACCTATGCCCACCAGGTCGTCGCCAACGCCAAGGTGTTAGCTGATGCTCTCGCAGGCGAAGGCTTCCGCATCGTCTCCGGAGGAACCGACAATCACCTCATGCTCGTCGACGTCTTCCAGAAGGGAATTCTCGGCTCCGAGGCTGAGAACGCCCTCGGCGAGGCCGGAATCACGGTCAACAAGAACGCTATCCCCTACGACACCAACCCGCCCATGAAACCCTCAGGCATCCGCGTCGGAACCCCCGCGCTCACCACCCGCGGCATGAAGGAAACCGAGATGCGCCAGATCGCCGTCTGGATCGCCTCGGCCCTCGAAAACCGCAACAACCCCGACAAGCTCCGCGCCATCCGCGGACAGGTCGCCGAGCTAGCCGACCAGTTCCCGCTCTACAACTGGCTGCGCGAGCCCCAGCCTGTCGCCTAACCAGTGTCGTCTTCAAAATAAAGGGCCTCGATCAGAGGCCCTTTCCCTTTAAATTCGTTATCCTCTGCTCGATCCATAAGAAGGCTCGCCTCCTGGTCCGAGACTTCCCACGCTTTCTACTCGTCCATCCGGTCAAGGCGGCTCGCCAATGTGTACATTGTTCCCGTAAGGAGGAGTTTCGCTTTCATGACCCTTGAGGTCCTCACCTGGTTGATCGCGATTCCGCTGCTCGGTTTCATCACCGGCATGCGGACCCTGACACCCATAACGGTCCTCTGCTGGTTTGGGTGGCTCCATCTGCTTCCCCTCGACCCCTGGGCCACCTGGGCCGGGAAGCTTCCCGTCGCCATCGCCTTCACCCTGCTGGCCGCTTTCGAATACATCGCCGACAAATACGGTCGATCCCCGCGCCCCACGCGCCCGACCATCCTGCTCGTTCGCGTCTTCTTCGGTGGATTGATTGGAGCCATCATCGCGACTTCGCTCGACGCCCCTACCAGCGAAGGCGTCATCCTCGGCGTTCTCGGCGCTCTCCTCGGAGCCTTCTGCGCCTATCAGCTTCGCCATCAGCTCACCCGCCGTCTCGGCTGCAAGGTCTGGCATATCACCCTCGCCGAAGACATCTTCGCGATTGTCTTCGCCATCTTCTGTATGGGCATCGTCACCGGCTGAAGTTCTTCCGCAGCCTTTCTCAGTGGCTGGTCACCTTAAGCCCGACGATCGAGATCAGCAACAACGCCAGAAATCCTATCCGCGCCGCAGAGGCCGGCTCATCGAAGAGAACGATCCCCAGGATCGCCGCTCCCATGGCGCCGATTCCCACCCAGACCCCATAGGCAGTGCCGATCGGCAGGCTCTCGCTCGCCTTCGCCAGCAGGTACATGCTGGCCGTGAGCGTCGTGATCGTAAAAAGGGTAGGCCGCAGCCGCGTAAAACCGTTCGTGTACTTGAGTCCGATCGACCAGCAGACCTCGAGAAGTCCGGCGACGACGAGGACAATCCAGGGGGACGAGGTGAAAAAAGACATACGACAGCTCCGGGCGTCGTCTTGTCCTAACCGGGTACGGCGCATCTCGTCCGGACTGCTTGTGGAGGGTGTCGTTTGCCAGAATCATCCCGGCAAACGGCCTGAGTTTTAAGGCTATTGAAGGTCCTGTCTGGCCGCAACCGAGCTACAACCCGCCATCCCCGCTACAATAGTCGAGGCACCCGGAAGGCATACTAAAGGAATGAGCTGGTTTAAACGCGAAGAAAACGAGATCGTTAACGACTCCGAGCGGACGGTCCGCACCGAGGGCCTCTGGGTCCGCTGCCCCAAGTGCCGCCAGGTCATCTTCAAGGCCGATCTCGAAGCCAATCTTCAGGTCTGCCCCAAGTGCGGCTATCACTTCCGCCTGGGAGCCCGGGAGCGCATCGAAAACCTGCTCGAGCCCGGCTACCAGCTGGTCGATCTCGACCTCCGCTCGACTGACCCCCTCGAATTCACCGACCTCAAGCCCTATAAGGCACGCCTCGAAGCCGCCCGCCGCAAGACTGGCCTCAATGACGCTATCGTCAACGCCGTCGGCAACATCGGTTCGCAGCCCGTCGTCATCTCCGCCATGGAGTACAGCTTCATCGGCGGCTCCATGGGCTCCGTCGTCGGCGAAACCATCACCCGCGCCATCGACCGCTCGCTGGAGACCCGGCATCCGCTCATCATCATCTCGGCCTCCGGCGGAGCCCGCATGATGGAAGGCATCGCCTCCCTCATGCAGCTCGCCAAGATCTCCTCCGCGCTCGCCCGCCTCGACGACGCGAAGATCCCTTACATCTCCGTGATGACCGACCCGACCACCGGCGGTGTTACCGCGAGCTTCGCCATGCTGGGCGATCTCAACATCGCCGAGCCCGGAGCCCTCATCGGCTTCGCCGGACCCCGCGTCATTGAGCAGACCATCCGCCAGAAGCTCCCCGAGGGCTTCCAGCGCTCCGAGTTCCTTCTCGAACACGGCTTCCTCGATGCCATCGTTAATCGCAAAGAGATGAAGCAGTACATCGCCCAGGCCCTCGGCTGGATGACCAACTCCTAGCGGTCTACGCCGAACGCTGAAACGCCCGCTGTGTCTGCGACCGTGACCGGATCGCATTGACGAAGCTCTCCCGCTCGCTCTTGCTGCCACTCTCCGCGCCCCATGTCGGTGCGGGTGCGGGCTTTGGAGTCTCCTTCGGCCGCACCGGTCCCGCCCACGACTCGGCCTCGATCATCGCTGCCGTCTCGCGGTCGTAGCCCAGCCGCTCCAGCACCGGCAGATCTTCAAGATCCTCCACCGCCGCCGTGTTCTCCCGAACCTCCGGAGAAACTGCCGCAGCGACCGCAGGAGCTTCCTTCGCACTGCGACTCACCTGCAACCCGGCCATAAGCGCCGCCGTAAAGTTGTCCATCATTCTCTGCACGCACTTCTGTCCGCACAGATGCTTCAGGTTCTTGCGCGAGCCCTTTGCGGGCGACTCCCACCCGCGCAGCCTTATCTCGCCGCCCTGCTCATCGGCCACAAACCAATGGCTCGTGGACTCCAGTTTCTCTGCCCCGCATATATCGCAATTGATCGCTTGCCGGATCATCTCTCTCGTCCCCTGGTGTGTCGTTCTGACACACTGCCTTCATCGGCAGAAACGAAAAAGTTGTTAGGAACAGTTGGAGGTTTCAGTTGCAGGTTGTCAGCTGCCCCAACGGACAACCTGCAACGAGCAACTACCGCCTCCGGTAGCGAACTGCGAACTCGTACCCTGCATTCGGCGGAAACAGCTTCGCCACCAGCCGCAGACGTTCCGCCAAAGCCTGAGGAGCCAATAATGGATATTCGCGTTCCCGCAGCTCCGCATAATCGAAGTCCAGCGAAAGCGACAGCAGATAGATCGCTACCGCGTCTGAAAATGAGCTCTCCAGAAAGCTCGTCTTTGCCCTTTCATCCACTGCGCGTCCCTCTGCACGCCCATTGATCGAAAGGTTGCGGCTCTCCCACGCGTCCTGCGAGGTCTCGCCCCGCACATCGGCCAGAGCCTGCGACCACGCCAGCTGCTGAAAGCTCTCCGGAACCCCCGCCACATCCACAAAGGCATGCCCAACGTTGATAAAGAACTCAAACGCCAGCGCAAACTTATCTCCCAGCAGCCGCGTCGAGATGAACACTCCCTCAGCATCGTCCAGAGCCACATTGCGGTGGCAGATCGCCTGATCGCCCAGCTCAGTCGTATACAACGGAGCGACCATCGTCGTATCTCCCGCCCGGCCCTCGCTCAGCGCCAGCGGAACAAAATAATAGGCTTTGCGCACCAGCGCCGCCGCCATCGCCGAGGGAACCGCCTGCACCATGCGCTCCAGCTCCGGCCCCTCCAGGCTGTTATCGCCAAATGCCGCGTATGCAATTCCATTAGAAGCCCGGTGCACCGGGGTCTCGTGGGCTACCTGTACCGCCCGCAACAGTCCGTTCTGAACGCCTTCTGCCATAAAGCAGTATTCTACTGATATGACGCAAACATCGCAGGGAGCCCAGATCTCCAGGGAAGCACAGAACGCTCAGGTCCGCTTCTTCGGCGTACCCATCGGAGATCTCGGCTGGTTCGCAAGTCTGCTGATCGGTGCCGCTGCAGGGTTTTCTGCCTTCTTTGCCGCAACTTTCCTCGGTATCGTCAGCATCATGATCTATAACTCTACCGGTCATAATGTCGACTACGCTTACAGTTACCAGCGTGGTGGTCTGACCGCAGGCATCCTCGTCCTCGTTGCCTCCTGGGCCTATCTCGGAACCCTCTGGGTCCGTCGCATTACTCGCCGCAGCTAACCCGGGAGAGAGCCTCCACCCGCACTCCAATCTCTATGCCATCATGCGCCGTCTGACGTTCCTCTGGGTCCTTCTCTTCGCCGCCGGCTCCGCTCACGCCATCGAGGTCTCCATCTCCTCACAGGCACTCGAGCGCACCCTCCGCACGCAACTCTTCAACGCTCCAGATGGCCGTTACTATCTACGCGGTGACGCCAGGTCCTCCTGCTACGTCTACGCCGAATCGCCTCACGTCACCTTCGATCAGGACCGTGTCGTCGTCCACATCCACACTCGCGCCAAGCTTGGCACCGGCGTCTACGGCTCTTGTGTCGGCATCACACTCACCCGCGACGTCGACGTCTCCGTGCTGCCTGACGCCCAGGGCGAGACTATCGGCTTTCGCGACGCGCGCATCGATCACCTCAGCAACTCGCGCGAACTCAACTTCCTTCTCGTCCCGTTCCTCAGTCGCGAGCTTCCGCAACAGATGAAGGTCAACGCCGCCGATCTCATGCGCGAGCTACTCAGCCGGTCGACGGAGATCACCGGCTACAGCTTCACCCTCAACGCGCTCAAGATTCACTCCATGCTGGTTCAGAACGGTCTGCTTGTTCTCGACGTCGACGCTGGCATGAGCGTCCACTAGAGCCACGGTCTTGTCTTCTTTCACGCGACGCCGTGCCACAATCGCGCGCGCACTCTCGCCAGGAAGAACCGTCTCCTGTGCATCCTTCGGCGGCTTGAACCGTCCATCGGTCAGATACGCCACACCCAGTACCGCCGTAAACTCCGGATACACGACCGCCAGCGGAACCACATACTTCTTCGACTTCACCAGCGACTCCACCACGCCATCCACCGCATGGCTTCGCGGAATCTCCCCCGACACCTGCGGAATCACAAAAACCGTATACGGCAGCTCCGGATTCTTCTTCGCGTACTTCGTCAGCGACCGCGCCACCTGCTTCGGCGTCGTCAGTCCCAGGTCCACAAGCCAGTTGCGGTGGATCGCATGCGGAAAGTAGAAGTTCAGCGCCGCCCGCGAAAAGTCCGCGCAGTTATGGAAGAACAGATTGAAGTGGCTCACATTTTTGCGGTCGTTGTAGTGTGCGATAAACCGCCGGTCCTCTTCGCGTGTTGTCTCCACTTGAAATCCGTAAATCGTCCGGTCGTACGACGATCCCACCAGCTGAGTCCACTCGCCCTTTGGCGCCTCTGTTGCTCCTGATTTTGTAACCGTATCGGGAGCAATCTCTCGCAGATGCTTTCTGCGGTACTCGTCGCGCAGCTTCTCCCTCAGCTCTGCATCGGCTGTCAGCGGAACATCCTGCACCCGATCGACCGCATACAGATAAGGAATCAGCGGAACCGCCAGCCAGTCATAGCCCGCGACCTTGTGATAACGGCTGATCACCACGCCGCGCTCTCCTGTGCGACACATTCGCAGACGCGTCGGCGTATCAGCGCAGATATGGTTGAAGTACAGCGCGCCGTGCCCGGTCGGATTCACGCTGCCGAATCCGCCATACGGCTCCTCCATCAGAAAAGCAACGTCCGCACGCGCACACATCGCACCCGCGAGCATCAGGACAAAGAGGCCGAGCACAGTCCCCGCTCTTAAACTTCTTCCTCTCCAGATTAAAAAATACTCTCGCAGAACCATCACTCCTATTTGAGAACCATTACGCCTATCGAAGTTGCGTGGTTCCATTTCTTTTCAGACGGCCTGTTTTCCGAGTCGTTACGGTGCAACCCTTCCGGTACGCATCGCATCGTTTCTCGCTCGATCCTTGCTCACAGAATCATCCACCAGCTCACCTGCCGCGCTCCGCTTCCGGCCATATGCACAGACATCCAGCAGCGGACATCGTTCACACTTCGGCTCCGAGAACGTACACAGCGTCTGTCCCAGCTTCTTGATCAGCTGATGATGCTCGTCCAGCATCTCCGCATCCCATGTCTCCGGAACCAGCCTCATCAGCCGCTCCTCTGTCGTCTCTGCATCGGCTCGCGGAGTCAGCCCCAGCCGCTGCGTCACCCGAAGATGATGCGAGTCCACGCAAAGCGCTCTGCGTCGCAGCGTCGAAAAGTTCACCACCGCCGCGCTCGTCTTCGGCCCCACACCCGGAAACTGCTCCAGCCACGCGCGAATCTTGTCCGTGCGGTATCGCGCCAGCCAGTCCAGCGTCAGGCTCCCATACCGTTGCGTAATCGCTTCGAGCGATGCCTTCAACTGCACCGCCTTCTGCTCCGGAAAGGTCACATCGCGAATCGCTTCTTCAATCTCGCTCAGCGAAGCGTCGCGCAGAGTCTCCCACGTTCCAAACCGGTCGCGCAGATGACGCACTACCTCATATGTCGTCTCCGTCTTTGTTCGCGACGACAGCAGCGAATAAATAAACTGCGACAACGGATCCCACGGCTCGCGCGGCTTCTGTTCTCCGAAGTACCCCAGCAGCAGCCGGTGAATATGCGGCAGCCTGTCATCCGGTTCCGCATGATGTTTGAAGAGTGAATCGATCATTCCTGCTATTTAAGTTTACGTGTCCCGCAGCAAAAACGCCCGGATCGCTCACTTCGCAAGGCTTACGCCCAATTGATACCCACTCTCGCCCCATCCGCTGTCCTCAAACCCCACGCCATACGCGGAGTATTGTGCGCCACGCCGAACCGTCCATCCCGCGTCAGCAGTATGATCCCGCCATATCCGCCGAGCCGCGTAGACAAATAATCGATCGCCGCCTGCGCTGCCTCCGCCGGAGCCGCGCCCGCGGCTACGCGGTCCACCGCCCACTTTCCCAGCACAAGCTTCATAATCGGCTCGCCCCATCCCGTCAGCGAAACAGCAGCAGACTCATCATCCGCATAACATCCGCATCCGATCAGCGAAGAGTCTCCTACTCTTCCCGGCGCCTTCGACAGCGTCCCGCCCGTGCTCGTCCCCGCAGCAATATGACCCTGCCTGTCCAATGCCACGGCTCCTACCGTATCGTGCGAATCGATCGTCGGATCGTCCATCAACGGGCCGGAGAAGGTCGTATCCACCGCGCCGTCAAGCTCTGCTCGCTGAAACGCCATCAACCGCTCGCGCTCACGCGGAACAATCAGCTCCGTGTTATCGATCAGCTGCATGCCATGCTGCATCGCAAACCGCTCCGCGCCTGTGCCCACGAAGTACACATGCGGACTGTGATCCAGCACCAGCCGCGCCGCGCGAATCGGATTCTTCAGCCGCTCCACGCACGCCACACCGCCGGCGCGAAGATTCTCTCCATTCATCAGCAGCGCATCCATCTGCACGCGGCCGTCGCGCGTCAAAAACGATCCTCGTCCGGCGTCAAACGCCTCGTCGTCCTCCATCACTGCGACCGCTGCCTCCACGGCATCGACAGCGCTTGCTCCGCGCTCCAGCAGCGCGTACCCTGCGGCCAGTGCATTGGCAATCCCTGCCTCATGAGCCGCAACTGCATCGTCCGGCATCGCCCACGCGCCGCCATGAATCAGTAGAACCGGTTGTATCGCCATCGCATCTTAGAGTGTACGGGAGCCAGCCGCCATGCCCTCCAGCGTCATTGCCGCCATGCACTACGACGACGCCACTCGCTCGCTCTCCATCGTCTATCGCGGCAAGCGTGGAACCTATCGCTACTTCGACGTCTCTCCCGAAGAGTACGAAGAGTTCCGCGCATCGCCCTCCAAGGGCACTTATCTTAATCAGGTCTTCAAGTCGCGCCAGCATCCTTATCAGCGCGTCGGCACATCTCGTATCATTCACCCAACGGACAGGGAGCCAGCATGGCAAGAACAATTGCAGAAGTCGTTATCGAAAGCCTCAAAAACAACGGAGTAAAGCGCATCTACGGCCTTCCCGGCGACTCCATCAATGGCTTCACCGACGCCATCCGCAAAGACGGCACCCTCGAGTGGGCGCACGTCCGCCACGAAGAGGTCGCCGCCTTCGCCGCAGGAGCCGAGGCTCACCTCACCGGCTCGCTCGCCGTCTGCGCCGCCAGCTGCGGCCCCGGTAACCTGCACCTCATCAACGGCCTCTTCGACTGCCACCGCAGTCGCGTCCCCGTCCTCGCCATCGCAGCACACATCCCCGAAGGCGAGATCGGCACCGGATACTTTCAGGAGACTCACCCGCAGAATCTCTTCAAAGAGTGCAGCGACTACTGCGAGCTCGTCAGCATCCCCGAACAGATGCCGCGCCTGCTCGAAATCGCCATGCGCTCCGCCATCACCCGCTCCAGCGTCTCCGTCCTCGTCATCCCCAGCGAAATCTTCCTCCACGACGCCGCGAACGACTCGCCCGTTCTCCCCATCCACATCCCCGACCCCATCCTGCGTCCCAACGACAACGAGCTGCGCCACGCAGCCGATCTCCTCAACGCCGGAAAGAAAGTCACCATCCTCGCCGGTGCGGGATGCAAGGACGCGCACGACTCGCTCGTCGCCACCGCCGCCGCGCTCAAAGCTCCCATCGTTCACGCGCTGCGCGGCAAGGAATACATCGAGTACGACAATCCCTACGACGTCGGCCTGACCGGCCTCATCGGCTTCAGCTCCGGCTACCACGCCATGGAAAACTGCGACACGCTTCTGATGCTCGGCACCGACTTCCCCTATCAGCAGTTCTTTCCGTCGAAGGCCAAGGTCATCCAGATCGACACCCGCGGCGAACAAATCGGCCGCCGCACTCCTATCCACCTCGGCCTTGTCGGCTCCATCAAGTACACACTTCCCGCGCTGCTGCCCCTTCTCACTCCCAGAACAGAGAAGACCGAACAGGTACGCCTCGACACGCACCTTAACGACTACAAAAAAGTCCGCGAGGGCCTCGAAGAACTCGCCCAGCCCGACAACAACCAAACCCCCATCCATCCGCAGTACGTCGCGCGCCTCATCGACAAACTCGCCGCAGACGACGCCATCTTCACCTGCGATGTGGGCACTCCAACCGTCTGGTCTGCCCGCTATCTCACCATGAACGGACGCCGTCGCCTTCTCGGTTCCTTTACGCACGGATCGATGGCCTCCGCAGTCCCGCAAGCCATCGGAGCCCAGGCTTCGCATCGCGGGCGTCAGGTTGTCGCACTCGCAGGCGATGGAGGACTCGCCATGCTGCTCGGCGACCTGCTCACCCTGCGTCAGCTCAATCTGCCCGTCAAGATCGTCGTCCTCAATAACAGCTCACTCGCCTTCGTCGAGCTCGAGATGAAAGCCGCCGGAATCGTGAACTACGGTACTACCCTCGACAATCCCAACTTAGCCGATCTCGCCCGAGCCGCCGGCCTCACCGCCACCCGTGTCGAGTACCCCAACGATCTCGAGGCAGCACTCCGCACCGCCTTCGAAACTCCCGGCCCCGCGTTCGTCGAGGTCATCGTCAACCGTCAGGAGCTCTCTATGCCGCCATCCATCACCTTCGGCCAGGCCAAAGGCTTCTCCCTCTGGGCCGCCAAGTCTGTTCTCAGCGGACGCGGCGATGAAGTCGTCGACCTCGCCAAAACAAACGTCCTGCAAAGAATCCTCTCGTAGCCGTAGTGAAGTGGAGGATTTGCTTTCTCCTCAACGGTCGAAAGAGAACGCCAACCCGAGCTGTTCCTAAATCGAGGTCAATCGGCACCGCTACGGATGTACCGGCCGCCACTCCAGCTCTTTATCCAGCAGAACCTGGCGCAGCATATTGTCCTCCGGTAGCATTCGCTCCACGAAGAGACGCATCGGCGCCCTGAGGGCACGTCGCATCACAACCAGGTCTGTCACCTTTTCCGCCTGAAATGCACTTCGGATCGAGTGGATCGTTCCGCCCTGAAAATAGATCCGCTCACTCCCCAGCGCGGCCTCGTTGTCGATCAGGTAAGCCCGAATTACTGTACTCAGCGAATAAGCAGGAAGATCATTTCGATTCATCAGCCAGTGAACCTCCAGCCAGCGATTGAATCGCCGCCCTCCGGCCATGCTGATCCAGCGTCCATCGCGGTCTTTGATCCCCGCCAGAACCGGCTCAGCCAACAACTTCAGCGACTCGTGTCGCCAGACTGCCGTTTCATCGCTCACCGCAAACGCCGAGGCACGATTCAGCTCCAGAAAATCTTCCCTGCTGATCGACGCCTCAGGAGCAAAGCGTGCTCCCAATTCATTCTCAACCATCTTTCGGTAGTAACGAAGGTTAATCCGCGTCTTCTTGCCCATCGGGGCAATGCTCTCTTCGAAGTCTTTTCGCAAAGGAAGATAGCCCTGGGTCTCGCGTTCCCGGCTTGCCCAATGCGTCCCCGTCGGAACTCCCCCTAGCAGCGATACCAGCGCCGGATCGACAGTCTCCGCTTCGTGCTGAAACGAAACCAGCACCGTGTGGGCTCCACGTCGCATCAGCTCCCGTACAGCTTTGAACGCAATCGAGGATCGACGATCGGCGGCAGCCATAAGGTTTCGCCGTCCGGTGGTGTCGTCCGTTGCGAAGACCCCCGCTCTGCATCCGGCCA
>DATJJJ010000081.1:0-8172 GCA_035492215.1 Edaphobacter sp.
GTGATGGTACATCGCGCTCTGTTCGGCTCGGTCGAGCGGTTCTTCGGTGTGCTGATTGAGCATTACGCGGGCGCGTTTCCGATGTGGCTGGCTCCGGTGCAGGTGGGGCTGGTTCCTATCAGCGAGAAGCACCTGGAATATGCCAGGAGCGTGAAGGCGAAGCTTGAGGCTGCGGGCCTGCGTGTGGAGCTGGATGAGCGGAACGAGAAGATGAATGCGAAGATCCGAGAGTTCACGCTGCAGAAGGTTCCTTTCGTGCTGGTGATGGGCGACAAAGAGTCCGCGGCAGAGGCGGTGAGCGTGAGGACGCGAGGCAAGGGAGATGAGGGCTCTGTCGGACTTACGGACTTTATCGCTCGGGCTCGACGTCTCGTAGAGTCTCGCGGTGTGGAACTGTTGTAAGAAATTCAATTGACCCACAGAGTTTTTGGAATAACACTAGGTGCGCTGGTCTGAGGCAGAGATAGCCTCGATCGGCTGCACCTTTGTGTGTCCTTCTCTTTCTTTGCCTCCGGGTTTTGGGCCTGCCTTACCGAAAAGCCGAAATTGCCTTTGTTTGCCTGCATTTCAAGAGGTGACGCTTCCCAAACTGGAAGCTATGCATCCAACTAACAGGTAAACAGTGACAATTTGCCGGCGAACTCGAGTTAACGGAGTGGTTCCTCCCCTATGATTACGATTCGATTGACGACGTGGGTGAATGCTCCCGTAGAAAGGTGTTTTCTGCTGGCTGCGAATGCAGAGCTCGCCGGGGGAAGATCTTCACGCAGCAAAGCGATGCAGCTCCAATGCGGGGATCAAATCTGTTGGCCGCTGGGACGGAGGTCGTACAGCAGCCAGGTGGATACGGTACGTCCGCACAGCCACATACGTGAATTGATGTCCGGCGGAATTTTTCGGTACTACGAGCACGATCATCACTTCGCAACGATGGACGATGGGACCAGGGTGCGGGATGAGATCCGATTCAGTCCGAAGTATGGCTGGCTGGGACGGTTGTGGGGAGCCACTGTGCTTAGAATGCGGCTGAAGAAGATGCTGGCGCAGCAAAATCTGAAGTTGAAGCGGATCGCCGAGGGCCACGACTGGAGCCAGTATGTCGTCGAGGAGACTGGATCAGAGGGAGTTGCAGGCGAGAGGATCAAAATAGCGGACCCACCCTCCCGAGCTACAAACATGCAAAGATTTGCCTAGTTGTGCACTACTTCGCTTCTTTTTGTTGGAAAGGAAGAGGAAAAAGAGTCGCCTTTCTGATGCAAATTGCACACTTCTTTGCGCATTTAACTCCCGTTTTGTCTTTGGCTGATCGATTGCATAGCAAGTAACCGAGTTTGAAAATTATCGGACTGCTCACGGGCGGTCCGGAACGGGCTACTTGCAATGCGTAGAGTTCCTATTGCTTTGGTTCTTCTCCTGGTCTTTGCTTCTGCTGCAACGAGTGTGCAGGTGCATGCCGCCACGGATTGCGAGCGGTGGATCGCCGAGTATCGGGATCAGCTTGCTCACTCCGACCTGGCGAAACGAGCAAATGCTGCCCGCCACCGGTTGCATCATTATGTGCATCGCAAACTGGCGG
This sequence comes from Edaphobacter sp., assembly GCA_035492215.1. Lineage (GTDB taxonomy): Bacteria > Acidobacteriota > Terriglobia > Terriglobales > Acidobacteriaceae > Edaphobacter. The sequence continues at coordinate 1,577 of DATJJJ010000081.1, forward strand.
GTATGACCAAGCCGAAGCCGCAACGGCCACGGACACGGGTGCTGCCTGCACGTCTGGAGCGTCCGAAGATGACTCGTGAAGAGATTCTTCGCGAGCTGGAGTTTGCCTGCGGTGAGCTTGCAACCGACCCGGTTGCGTTGAGCAATACGATTGCTTTCGTCCCGACGCCGGTTTTTGCCTCTGCGGCCTCTCCTGAGGGAGACGACACGATGCCTGTGCTAGCGCAGAGCGGGCCGCAGTCGTTGCTGGCCTCGAACGATGGCCCCGGGGAAGGCTCAGGAATGGGATGGCCTCCTGGAATGGGAGGTTGGGGTGGTGGAGGCGGCGGTGGCAAAGGCCCCGGAAACCAGAATCCTCCGCCGAATGGCGGTGGCGGCAACCCACCTTCAGGAAATCCCCCAGGCAATGGCGGGAATCCTCCGCCAAGTGGACCGCCGTTGGATAACCCACCGCCAAGCGGGCCACCGACGGCGGTGGCTCCTGAGCCGGAGAGTCTTGTGTTGATGGCGACGGGACTTGTTGGGATGGCGGCGGCGTTGCGACGAAGAGCTCACCGGACAGCGTAACGCCAGAATTCGAAGAAGAGGTACGGGAGGCGCCTGGGCTTAGCGACGGCGGAATCGCTGTCGGATAGCCTGAGCGCGCTCGTCTTTTGAGGTGGGCTCTGTCGGCTTTTCCCCTTCAGGATAGAGGACGACGAAACGGCGCGGTCCTTCTCCGGAAGAGGCCGTAGCGAGGCCGGAGTCGGCCAGGGCAAGATGAAGAAGCCTGCGCTCGCGCGAGCTCATGGGAGAGAAACTGTAGGGCTGTCCGGTACGACGAACGCGGTCGATCGCGGCCTCAGCAGCCATCCGCAGTTCCTGCTGGCGCAGGACTTTGAAGTTGTCAGCGTCGAAGGAGATGCGATCGTGCTCTTCGTGTTCGTAACGAAGCACCTTGGCTGCAAGATGTTCGAGAGAGAGGAGCAGCTCGCCGTTGCGCGCGAGAAGAAGGGGGACATCAGGGCCAGAGAATTCGACGGAGATCTCAGCAAGGGAGTCACTGACAACCCCAGGCGGGGGAGTATCAAGGATGTTGAACTTCAAACTCAGACGTCCCGGGGAGGTGAGGGTCTGGAGGAAGTCAGCTACCTTCTTCTTTTTCGCTTCCGATTCTTGCATGGGAGTGTGCACGTTCAGTATACGGAATTAATCGTGTAAGCGTGGAGGAGTAACGATTTACCGAAAATCGACGATATGAACTGGTGGTTACAAAAGTATTCATAAGAAAGAAGGCGGTGTGCTGCTGAATTCGAGTAGAACGCGGTTTCATGCGGTCCGGCTGCGGCTTGAGCACCATGTGCCGCGGAGCAGGCTCAGGGGATTCCTGTGGGAGTTCTTCCTGTTCGGGTTCAAACAAGGTTGGGCGTGCCTTTTTGGAGGAGTGCTGCTAACCCTGGTGTTACTAACGAAGTGGTACTGGCCTGGAGGTGGATGGCTGGCGCGGTATGACTTTCTGTTCCTGGCTGCGTTGACGATCCAGGTTTTGCTGTTGGGGCTGCGGATGGAGACGGTGCGTGAGGCCAAGGTGATCCTGCTGTTCCATGTGGTGGGCACGGTCATGGAACTGTTTAAGACATCGGTCGGATCGTGGACCTACCCAGAGAATAATTTCTTTCGGATGGGGCACGTTCCTCTGTTTTCGGGTTTCATGTATGCCTCGGTGGGAAGCTACCTGGCGCGGATTACACGGATTCTGGATATGCGATATACGCGGTATCCAAGCACGACTATTACGGTGATTCTGGCGGTGCTGATCTACGCCAACTTCTTTACGCATCATTTTCTGCCGGATATGCGAGGTGCACTGTTTGTACTAACGGCGCTTGCGTTCGGAAGGACGTGGGTCTACTACAGGCCCTATCGAACATTTCACAGAATGCCACTGTTGCTAGGCTTCGCATTGGTGGCGCTATTTATTTGGGGTGCGGAGAATATCGGAACGTTTGCCGCGATCTGGGTGTATCCCGACCAAAAGAACGGTTGGCATGTAGTGCATGCGAGCAAGTTCGGTTCATGGTTTCTGCTAATGCTGATCAGCTTCATTCTGGTCTCGCTGGTTCATCGTCCGAAGCTGCCCCCGATGGAGGAGACGGTTGCGGAAGAATTGCCAGTGCGTGTAGCTGAGGCGTAATCAGGGCGCAGGATGAAGTAGTCGCCAGATGCGGGCTAGATGATGGTCGTCGTGCTCGGCGACGAAAAAGAGATGATCGACAAGCCGCATGGGCGTTTTGAGGCGCGGGTGTGGGATGGATTGTGAGAAGAGAGCGGCTTCGAGATGATCGATGCGCGTGAGTAGCTGGGTGCGAGCGGCACGGAAGTCGTGGAGGATTTGCTCGAGGGAGAGGGCGTTGTAGTTGGCTTGATCGGTCTGGCGGTTCTGCAGGTCGGTGGGGGTAAGCTGCGAGCTGGAACGGACGTAGTCTTCGACGCGGGCGAGCCAGAGGGATTCGAGGTTGAGGAGATGGCCGACGTTCTCCTGTGCGGACCATTTGGATTCAGGCTTTGCGGTGAGCACCGCTGCGGGCTGGTTGCGAAGGACCTCTTCGAGGCGCGCGGGGGTTCCGCGCAGACGGGCAAGGAGGTTTGGAAGCATCTCGACGGGGAAAGAGAAGTCGAATGTGCGCTCGAACCAGCGAGGGATGGCTGTCATGGGTTTTCGATGACAGGGGAAGGAGGGCGGTTTCGGGAAAGAGATCGATCTGAAGAAAATAAAGAGTGGGTTCGATGATTAGCTCAGGTTTAGGATGATCCCGATGCGCACGTCCCTCGGGTTTCTTGGGTTCCTCGTTACACTGTCTCCTTCGCTCGTTCTAGGCCAAAAACCTTCTTATCCGTGGTTTGACTTCAGGACAGCACAAAGACATGAGATCAAGCCGCATCGCCAGCAGATTCCTGTCGACGAAATAGGTCAGACGTGGCCAAATTCTTCCTTCGAATCCTAAGTGCTCTTTTGAGTGATTGAGACTTATTCGGTGCGCAGAGCTTCCATGGGTTCGACGCTGGAGGCGCGGCGGGCAGGGACGATGCTGGCGATGAGGGCGCTGACGGAGAGGGCGGCACAGGCCGCGAGGAGGGTGCGAATGTCGTATCCCTTGACCTGATAGAGCTGGGACTGGAGGAAGTGTCCGGCGACGAGCGCTGTCGGGATGCCGAGCAGGAGGCCGATGCCTATCTGCAGGGCGGCACCGCTGAGGATGAGGCGGACGACGCTAGCGCGGTCGGCGCCGAGGGCCATGCGCAGTCCAATCTCGGGGATGCGGCGCGCGACGCCGTAGGCGGTGACTCCGTAGAGACCGATGGAGGCGAGGATGAGGGCCAGCATGCCAAAGATGACGGTGAGACGGACGACGAGCTGCTGCCGGGTGAAGTAGTAACCGACCTGCTCGTCGTAGGTGATGAGCTGGCGGATGGGGATGTCGGGATTGATCTGCTGAAGGACGCGGCGAACTGCAGCGGTCGCGGCAGCGGCATTTCCGTCGTAACGAACGACGATGTTCGAGGCGAAGTGCGCGTACTGCTCGTTCTTGGTGGCCTGGTCACGAAGAGTCTGGGGAGCGTTGACGTGATCGTAGTCGGAGGTCTGCGAGAGAGGCTTGAAGAACATGGGGCGAGTCTCGCGCGACGGGTCGCCGTACTTGGAGTCGTCGACGACGCCGATGATCTGGAACTCGGTGGAGATGCGGGAGTCGGGGCCGAAGAGTACGCCGAGGGGCTGCTTGCCGTCGAGGTACTTCTTCACGAAGGTCTGGTTGACAACGGCAACATGGCGACTGGTGGAGCTGTCCTCATCGGTGAAGGTGCGGCCCTGTAGGACACGAGTTCCGACGGCATCGAAGAAACGCGGCGAGACGAAGGTATAGCTTGCATTCATTTTGGCGTTGGGGTCTCCGCCATTGATCGCGACCCCCGAGCCCCAGTTGTTGTAGGACATAGGGCTGTAAGTGGCCCAGGCGGCGTCATGCAGATTGTGGGCGGAGGCGAAGGCCTGATCGAGCTGACGATAGAGGTTGTCGAGCTGGTCGTAGCGGTAGCCTGCAGCCTGGAGGTCGATGAAGGCGATTAGGCGACCGTGGGTTTCGAAGCGGAAGTCCTGATGCTGAAGGCGCTGCAGGCTAAGGATAAGAAGGCCGGAGGTGCTGAGGAGAGCCACGGAGAGCGCAGCCTGAAGAATAACGAGGGTGCGCTGAAGTTTGCTGATGTTGCCGGTGGTTCGGTTGGCTCCGCGAAGAGCTTCGGCGGGATCGAGGCGAGAGGCCATGAGTGCAGGGGCGATGCCGAAGAGGATTCCGGTAAGGGCGGAGACCGCGAGAGCAAAGAGGAGAACGGGCAGAGAGGGCGACGCGCTAAGCGGATTGATTGAGACACCGCGCATGACGATGGCAAGAATGGCCTTGACACCGACGTAGGCGACGAAGAGTCCGAGCACGCCGCCGAAGATGGCGACGGTGACAGATTCGACGAGCATCTCGCGAACGAGGCGCGAGCGAGAGGCGCCGAGGGCGCTACGAACGCTGAGCTCCTGACGGCGTGCGACGCCGCGAACGAGCATGAGGTTAGCGAGGTTGGCGCAGGCGATGACGAGAACGAAGGCAGCGATGAGTTGCAGCATGGTAAGACTCTTCCCGTAGTCGTCACGAAGGTTGTTGATGCCGTCGCTGGCGGGCGCGAGCTCGGTGGTCTGTTTGGCGATCTCGGCCTCGGAATCGTGTGAGCCGGGGTCGCGGTGTGCGCGAATCCAGCGAAGAAGTTCGACGCGCATAGCGTTCTCAGCGGGCGCTACCTTTTGGGGATCGCTGATGCGGGCGAGGATATCGAGCCAGTGCGCGTTGGGAGTGTGGTAGAGATTGCGCGCGTTGAGAACGGGTTCCTGGGTGAGTGGGAGCCAGACGCTGGCGGGGTCGGGACCGTTGCGGTCGCCGAGGAAGTTTTCAGCGGTGATGCCGACGATGGTGACAGGGTGGCCGGTGAGCATGACGCTGGAGCCGACGAGGCTGGGGTCGCTATTGAACTTCGACTGCCAGATCGCGTGGCTGATGACGGCGACGGGAGCTGCGCCTTCGCGATCATCGTCGGGCGTGAGGAGGCGACCGGCGAGGGGCTTCACGCCGATGACAGAGAAGTAATTGCCGGAGACGAAGCGGACGTCGAGTGTCTGTGCGGCAGGATCGCCTTTGCGACGGGCGCTGACGGTGACGGAGCCCGCCTGCACGGCAGCAAGGCCATCGATACCGGGAGTTTCATCGCGAAGGGTGCGGTAGAGATCGTAGGAGAAGATGCGCCAGTGACCTTGCAAGCCTCCGTCGACGCAGCACTCGATCTCCTGCCCGACTTTGTATAGCTGCTCGGGATGCTCGACGGGCATGGAGCGGAGGATGACCTGGTAGGTGAGAGTGAAGATGGCGGTAGTGGCTCCGATGCCGAGAGCGAGCGTGGCAAGCGCGGTGAGGGTGAAGCCGGGGGCGCGGCGCAGGCGTCGAAGTCCATGGCGGAGGTCCTGCAGAATCGTTTCCATCGTCCACTCCTGGTTTGCAGCTCGGATACGGCACGAGGGATGCCGTAGTTCCCTTGGATATGGAAGCAAGGACGAGGCCATTGCACGAAGGGTGACGAGAACAGAGAATCAGTGAGTTAGGAACAGACGGAAAGCCGGCGGCTGTTCGGTTGCAGAATTGACTGTCCGGGTTTGGACAGCCAGGCATGGAAAAAGGGCTCCCGATTGGGAGCCCTTTGGGTTCGTTGCCGAGTGGTTGTCAGCGTTTGCCTTGGATAGTCGCTGGGAGACCTGCTTTGCGGCGGGCCCGCTTGGCGGCGATCTCGCGCATCTCTTTGCCGAGGGAGGTCTGGTTCATAACCCACTGCTGCGCGATGCCGAAGAAGTTGCTGATTGCCCAGTAGAGTCCGAGGCCGGAGGCGTAGGTGAGGACGAAGTATCCGGTGACCAGCGGCATGGTGAAGGCCATCATCTTCTGCTGTTGTGGGTCCACACCGGGCGAGGGCGTGTAGTACTGCATCAGGAACTGGCTAAGGACCATGATGACCGGCAGGATGTAGAGCGGATCGGGCGCGGTGAGATCGGGGAGCCAGGCCCAATGGGCATGACGCAGCTCGACGACACGCGGAAGCATGGAGTAGAAGGCGAAGAGCAGCGGAAGCTGAATCAGGGTCGGGATGCAGCCGCCGAACATGTTGACCCCGTTGTCCTTCTGGAGCTTCATGATCTCCATGTTCATCTCGTTGCGGCGGGGGTCGTTGATCTTGTACTTCTTGTACTTCTCCTTGATGGCATCCATCTGAGGCTGGATGCGCTGCATCTTGAGACCGGACTGCATGGTCTTGATCCGCAGAGGGAGAAGAAGGACGTTGATGCCCAGGGTGAGCAGGATGATCGCCCATCCCCAGTTGGAGACGATGTGGAGATGGATCCACTGGAGGGCGAGGAAGAGGAACTTTCCGATGACGCCCCAGAAGCCAAACTCTAGCAGCGGAGAGAGCGAGATCTTGGTTCCGTTGCTGGAGGTGGCGTAGATGTTCTTGAGGACGTTGATGGCCTTGGGG
>DATJJJ010000082.1:0-7091 GCA_035492215.1 Edaphobacter sp.
CGTAGAAGACGGAATGGAAATAGAAGACATGCAGGACGACGCCACCCCCTTCGACAAGCTGCGCGAAGAGTGCGGCGTCATGGCCATCTACAACCATCCCGATGCCGCGCGCATGACCTACTGGGGCCTCTACTCGCTGCAACACCGCGGGCAGGAGTCCGCGGGCATCGCTACCGCCGACGGCCAGCAGGTACACGACATCAAGGGCATGGGTCTGGTCTCCGAGATCTTCACCGACGAGGTCCTCGCCAAGCTTCCCGGTGACCTCGCCATCGGTCACACCCGCTACTCCACTACCGGCGACTCTGCGCTGCTCAATGCGCAACCCATCTCGGTCGAGAGCACCAAGGGTCTCATCGCCATCGCGCACAACGGCAACCTCGTCAACCTCGGTAACTCCCGCGAGCGCCTCGAGCGCGACGGCGCGGTCTTTCAGACCACCTCCGACACCGAGATCATCGTCCAGCTCATCGCGCACTCCAAGGCCACCACCCTGGTCGATTGCATCGCCGACGCCCTCACCCAGGTCGATGGAGCCTTCTCCATCGTCATGATGACGCGCAATCGCATCTTCGCCGCGCGCGATCCCCATGGCTTCCGCCCGCTTTCGATGGGCCGCATCCCCGGCGTTGACGGCGCTCCCGACACCTTCGTCTTCGCCTCCGAGACCTGCGCCTTCGACCTGCTGCATGCCAAGTACGAGCGCGACGTCAAACCCGGCGAGCTCGTCATGGTCTCCGAAGACGGCGTGACCTCGCGCTACTTCGACACCGCCACCAAGCAGGCCAGCTGCATCTTCGAGCACGTCTACTTCGCCCGTCCCGACTCGCGCATCTATGGCCGCTGGGTCCAGCAGTCGCGTGAGCTCATGGGCCGTCAGCTCGCCCGCGAATCCGGTGTCCCCGCTGACCTCGTCGTCCCCGTGCCAGACTCCGGCGTTACCGCCGCGCTCGGCTACGCTGCCGAATCGGGAATCCCCTTCAACCTCGGCCTCATCCGCAACCACTACGTCGGCCGAACCTTCATTCAGCCCGAGCAGCGCGTTCGCGACTTCGGCGTCCGCATGAAGCTCAACCCCGTGCGCGCCCTGCTCGAAGGCAAACGCGTCATCCTTATCGACGACTCCATCATTCGCGGAACCACCTCACGCAAGATCGTCCGCATGGTGCGCGCTGCCGGAGCCAAAGAGGTGCACATGCGCATCTCGTGTCCGCCGACGATCTCGCCCTGCTTCTACGGCGTCGATACGCCCAGCAAGAAAGACCTCATCGCCGCCAACTACTCCATTGCAGAGATCTGTCAGTTCATCGAGGCCGACTCGCTCGCTTATCTCTCCCTCGATGGGCTTGTCCATAGCTGCACCCAGGGCGGAGTCGATCCCGGCGGCTTCTGCACCGCTTGCTACACCGGCGACTATCCCACGCAATGGGTCGATGTCAGCGAGATCCTGCCCGCCGAAACCACCGTCGGCTAAAGCAGATCCTGAAGCCCTTTCCTGAACGGCGTAATCGCCCACAGGAAGTGTCATCTTCAGCGAAGCCCGAAGGGCAGAGTCGAAGGATCTGCGGTTCGCATCCTTCGACTGCGCCCCTACGACACCTCGCAACGCGCCGTTACCGCGCCTCCACCTCAGTCGGGTGTTTCGCGGTGAACTCCGAGCAGCATGTCGGACCCGAGGCCTTGAACTCCATGAACTCCACCCGCGTCAGGTCGGGGTCGTACATGTTCAGCTGCACCTTGCCGTCGCGTCCCATCTTCGAAGCCGAGCACTCCGGCCCCTTGCATCCGTTGCGCTCGAGCGCAGCCACCACATCGCTCATATGCTCCGCGCCCAGCGACATATGATCCGAGACCCCATACTGCTTCTGCGTCGGAGTCGGCCCGATGTTCAGCATGTACTCCAGCCAGTCCGATCCATCCGGCACCTGCGCGCTTACCCAATCGGTCGTGGTGTCATTACGGCCGCCATGCCAGTACGGTCGAAAGCCCAGCAGGTCGCGATAAAACCCATCCTCTACCACGCGATTCTTCACAACGAACCCTGCATGGATAATGCGATGCGCCGTCGCCGTTGCCGGAATCTTGCCGGGAACCGCAGACCCCTTCGCAGGCTCCTGTACGAAGAAGATCAGGTTGCCCTCAGGATCGCGCACGCTGAAGCGCCCCTTCGAGAGCGGATCGACGACGGCGACTCCATGCGCTTCGAGATAATGCTGTAACTGGCGCGCATCCCGCGTCATAAAGCCCACAGCAGCCAGCCGAGGCCCTGGAGCCGGAGAAGGCAACGGCGCAACCTCGATCCACTGCAGATCGTTCACCGGATACCGCGTAATGTTCTCGGCCTTATTCGGGCTGAACCCAAGCGTCGTGCCGTAGAACTTCGCCGAGTCATCCGCATTGCTCGCATACACCCGAACAAACGCGATGCCCGTAATCGCGGGCCGCTGCTGCGCCTGCGAAACGACTGCCGCTGCCATTAGAAACGCTACCGCCAACGCTCTTTTCATCGAGCGCCACTTTATCCACGCCCGGCCGCGAAGTCAATCCAACGACTTTCTCAACCCGCAGAAGGACTACTTATCTTTCAGGCGATTGCCGGGACCTTGTTACCTTGATCCGGTTACAAACATCAGACGATTTATGGCGCAATCCTGTCGACAGAGTCAATACTTTCTCAGCAGGTACAGACGCTAAGATCATCCCTTAAAGGAGCTCCTTATGGCTCAGATGACAGCTACACGGGAACCGGGAGGCGATACCCCCATGCATGCGAAGAGTGTTCTCACCAAGATCGCATCTTTCGTGACCAGCCGAAATATACCGTTCCTGATTTGCAGTATCGGAATGATCGTGATGTTGCTGTGGGCTGGCAAATTTAAAATGACAGACGCCGGATCGGAAGGAATTATTCCGCTCGTCATGAACAGTCCCTTCATGAGCTGGAACTACAAGATCTTTGGACCGCATGTGGGCGGCGACATCATCGGCTTAACGGAATGGACAGCGGCAGTCCTCTTGATCGTTGGCTACTTCAAACCGAAGGCGGGAATTGTGGGTGCAATCATTCTCGTGGGCATGTTCTTCACAACAAGCACCATGCTGATCACAACTCCAGACGACACCGTCGTGGTGAATGGCATCCACTACATGAACAATCTTGGATTGTTCCTCTTCAAAGACATCATCTCTTTAGGAGCTGCGTTTTACCTGATCAGCTATTTTGGCCGAAAGGCGATGATCGCCGAGAATCAGGGCTGACCGCCTGTGCGATGAGCGTCGCGCAACGTCAAACAGGTCACGCTCATCGCCAACTCCCCTTACTTTTACTCGCTCTGCATCGCCACAGGATTTCGCAGCCGCGTCGGCCATCCTACGCGCACCAGCGTGCCGTCCGGATCGCTCAAGGCGAACTCATACATGCCCCACGGCTTGTCTTCCGGGCCGTTCTTCTCGAGAACCTTGCCCGGAAATCTCGCCGCCAGCTCATCCACGTTCTCCGCCGAAAGATACAGCCCAAACGGATTCCGTCCCGGGATCAGCCATCCCTGCACAGCACGAGTCAGGTGAAGATACGCGCCCTTACCGTCGCTGAGAATCCGGTACTCATCCTCTGCAGGATCGGCCGGACGCCCCTCCTCCGGCCGCGTAAATCCCAGCCGGTTGTAGAAGGCCTCCGAAGCGTTCAGATCGTTGCACGGAAGAATCGCGCTCAGTCCGCGATCGTTTTCGTTCTCCATTTTGTCTCCCTTTGGAAACTAGCGCAGCGCCCGATGCCCGATATCGCGCCGGTACTGCATCCCTTCGAACGAGATCGTCTTCATCCGCGTGTAGATCCTCTCCAGCGCATCGCGCAGATCCAGCGCCTCCGCCGTCACCGCGAGTACGCGTCCTCCCGCCGTCACCAGCTGGCCGTCTTTGATCGCCGTTCCCGCATGAAAGATCACCACGCCATCGCCCGTCTCTTCGACACCCGAGATCGGCTTGCCCGAAGCATACTTGCCCGGATACCCTCCGCTCGCCGCAATCACCGTCGCGCTCGCTCCCGGCTTCAGCCGAATCGTAAGTTCCTGAGCCTTGCCGTCAATCGCCGCGTTGAACAGGTCCAGAACGTCCGTCTCCAGTCGCAGCAGAATCGCCTCGGTCTCCGGATCGCCCCAGCGTGTATTGAACTCCAGCACCATCGGTCCGCGCGGGCTCATCATCAGCCCGATAAACAGAATCCCCTTGAACGGCGTGCCCTCCGAGGCCATGCCGCTCACCACCTTCTGCGCGATGTTGTGCATCACCCACTGCCGCATCGCCGGGGTCAGCAGCCCATCGGTCGAGTAGGCTCCCATCCCGCCCGTATTCGGCCCGGTGTCGCCCTCGCCCACTCGCTTGTGGTCCTGCGCCGCGGCAATCGGAACCGCCACCTTGCCGTCGCATAGAGCAAAGAACGAGACCTCTTCGCCGGTCAGAAACTCCTCCAGCACAACCTCGGTCTCCGCAGAGCCCAGTAGCACGCCCGAAAACATCTCCGCCGCGGTCTTCTCTGCCTCCAGGCGCGTCTCGCAGATCACCACACCCTTGCCCGCGGCAAGACCGGAGGCCTTCACCACCACCGGAAGCTGAAAGCGACCCAGCGACTCCCGCACCTCGTCGAGCGTCGTGCACAGCGCATACTCCGCCGTCGGAATCGCATGCCGCTGCATAAAGGCCTTCGCGAACGCCTTGCTCGACTCCAGCTGCGCCGCTGCCTTCGTCGGTCCAAAGACGCGCAGCTTGCGCTTCTCCAGCTCATCCACCAGCCCCAACGCCAGCGGAACCTCCGGCCCGATCACCGTCAGGTCCGGCTGCTCGATCGCAACCAGGTTCACCATCGCCTGCACGTTGTTGACATCCACCGGCACACACTGTGCCAGAGGCTGAATCCCCCCATTCCCCGGGGCGGCGACAATCTCGGTCACCGAGGGAGACTTGCGCAACGACCATACCAGGGCGTGTTCGCGCCCTCCTCCACCGATTACCAGGACCTTCATCAGCCTCGCTTCACTCCTGAACTGTTCTCTCTATCCAACTTCGAGGCTAGGCATGGTGCTAGACGAAGTCAAACCAGGCCGACATTTCCATATAAAAAAAGGGGCCGCTTTCGCAGCCCCCTTTCGTGCGCTTGCATTTACCTTCCGTGTCCACCGCCGCCATGCTCTCCGCCTCCGCCACCACCATGAGGCTGTGCCATGGGTGCGCGTTGTGGCATCGGCATCGGTCGCGGAGCCTGCTGCGGCACTGGACGCGGCATCGGCCTTGCCTCAGGACGCGGCATCGATTGCGGTACCGGCCGTGGCTGCGCCTGGGGCGCAGGCCGTGGCATCGGCTGCGGCGTCGGCCTTATCCCTGGTTGTGGCGCAGGCCTGAACCCCGGCTCTGCTGGTCGCGACGGTTGCGCCCAGTGGACGTTAGGCTCCCCTGGCCTCATCTGCTGCTGTGGCGCAGGCCGCAGCTGTGGCTGGGTCGGTCGGATATTCGGCTGCGGACGCGCAGGCTGCATATTGGGCTGCCCCGGCTGTCCTGGCCTGATATCAGGCCGGTTTGGCTGGATCTGCGGTTGCCCCGGCCTTACCTGAGGCTGCTGCACCGGCCTTGCAATCGGCCGCATCACGCCGCGATCCGCCTGCACCGGCCGAGCCGTTGCCGCTACCACGGGACGTCCGCGGTTGGAGTTGTAGAACTGCTGCCGGTTCTGCGCAGCCTGCTGACGTACCTGCATCTGGCTCTGCATCGGAGCCAGCCTCGGCTCACGCCGTGCCGCAATCTCCGCGGGTCGCGGACGAACCTGCAACCCACCCCGGCCTCCGTTGTACGAGACACGAGTGTTGTTGATGTACGTGCGGTTGACCACCACCGTGCGGCTGTACACATTGGTCACGCGAGTTACGTTGATGTGCGTCACGGCGCGGTTGTAGTAGAAGCTGTTGCCTCTCCAGTAGCCGCCGTAGAAGCCATATCCCGGATATCCCCATCCGTAGTTGATGCCGCCATAGAAGCCGATGTAATGGCCCCAGTATCCGTGATAGAAGCGATACCGCCCGCCATAGAATCCCCAGTATCCCGGCGTCCATAGCGCGCCCGGCCACGGAGCCGCAACCCACACGCCCGGTACCCAGTAGTAGCCCGCAGGAGCATAACCCCAGTATCCCGGCGTCCACATATAGTTCGGGTCGGGAGCAGGGGGTTGGTCATACGCCGGAAGCTCCGGCGGAGGCTGCTGGGCCTCCAGCTCGTCGTAAGACGACTCTTCGTCGGGACTTACCTGGCTGTCATCGTAAGCGCCCTGTTGCTGGCTATAGGTCTGGTCCGGCTGCTGCTGCTGGTCCTGCTGTGCCTGCTCTTGCTGTTGCTCCTGAGAAGGCGCTCCGGCCTGCTGGCCCGTCCGCTGGTACTCCTGCGCCCGTTGAATGCTCTCGTTCTGAGCCCCCGAGGAAGCAGGCTGCTGCTGTGCCGGTGGTTGCTGCTGTGCCGGCTGCTGATACTGCTGGTCTTGCGGTGCCACGGCTGCCTGCCCGTTCGGGTCTCCATTGGTCGGAGCCATGTTGGCATCTGCCGGATCAGGACCCTGATCGACCGATTGCGCCGCTGTCACCGTCGAGCTATGACAGCCCACAAAGATTGCCCCACCCGCCAGCACAACGCCTAAAAAGACTCGCGAAAAGAATTGGGGAGAAAAGGCCCACTTACGATTTTTATTTTGTATGTTCATCATGTTCCCGTGCGAAACGTGCTCCTACGGTATAAACACCGTTCCAGCCAGTGAGATGCGGATTCCCGCATCGACTTAATTTTCAACCCTGGTTCTCCTTTCCGGACATCACTTTCTGGTCAAAGTGCATCGCGCCGCCTCCAGTTTTGCGAAACAGTTGAGACCACAAGAATTCTGGTCGTAAAATGGACGCGATGGCAGGTCAGAAGCCACTCCTCAAGCGTTACCGCCACGGTCGCCCCGACCGCGGTCGTTAATCGACCGTACACGCTGCCCCTCTAAATTTTTTGATACGCTTTTCCCCGTCGGACCGGGGCTGCTTCGGTCAGCCCCAGGCCTCTCAACCAGCGCGCCC
>DATJJJ010000083.1:0-53561 GCA_035492215.1 Edaphobacter sp.
GTTTGGCGAGCTCGGTGGCGAGATGCAGGGAGTGCTCGGGCAGGATGGTGTTGCGGGTCTGCGCGAGATGGAGCGCGAGGATGAAGAGCGCGGTGAGCTGCGAGGTGAAGGCCTTGGTGGAGGCGACGCCGATCTCGGGGCCGGCGTTGGTGGTGATGGTTCCGTTGGCTCGGCGGGTGATGGCGGAGCCGACGACGTTGCAGATGGCGAGGGTCTTGGAGCCCTTGTCGATGAGCTCGGTCTGGGCGGCGATGGTGTCGGCGGTTTCGCCGGACTGGGTGATGAGTAGGCCGATGGCGTTGGGGTTGGGGATGGGGTTGCGGTAGCGGTACTCGGAGGCGTAGTCGACGTCGACGGGGAGGCGGGCGAGGCGCTCGATCATGAACTTTCCGGCGAGCCCGGCATGCCAGCTGGTTCCGCAGGCAGCGATGGTGATCTGCGAGGCGCGGCGAATGTCGTCGGCGGAGAGGTCGAGGTTATCGAGGAAGACCTGGCCGGTGTCGAAGGAGATGCGCCCGAGGGTGGTGTCGCGGATGGCGCGGGGCTGCTCGTTGATCTCCTTGAGCATGAAGTGCTTGTAGCCGGCTTTCTCGGCCTGGATGGGGTCCCAGGCGATGCGCTGGACTTTGAGGGGGAGCGGGCGGCCGTTGAAGTCGGAGAGGGAGACGCCTTCGCGGGTGATCACGGCGAGCTCGCCGTCGGCGAGGAAGTGGATGTTGCGGGTGTGGTGCAGGATGCCGGGAACGTCGGAGGCGAGGAAGAACTCGCCTTCGCCTATGCCGATGACGGCGGGCGGCCCCATGCGCGCGGCGACGAGCTTGTCGGGGTCGTCGGCGGACATGACGCCGATGGCGAAGGCTCCTGTGAGACGCTTGACGGCCTCGCGCACGGCCTCCTCAAGGGGAAGCTCGGGTTCTTCTTTGAGCTCCTGCTCGATGAGGTGGGCGATGATCTCGGTGTCGGTCTCGGTGACGAACTTGTGCCCGGCGGCGGTCAGCTCTTTTTTGAGGGCGAGGTAGTTTTCGACGATGCCGTTGTGGACGACGACGAGCGAGCCGGAGCAGTCGCGGTGCGGGTGCGCGTTCTCCTCGGTGGGGCGGCCATGCGTAGCCCAGCGGGTGTGGCCGATGCCGAAGGTTCCGGTGATGGGGTTGTCGGCGATGACGGTTTCAAGGTTGCGCAGTTTGCCGGGAGCGCGCCGCAGCTGTAACGAACCATGGCCGTTGGAGCTGGAGCCACCGGCGACGGCGATGCCAGCGGAGTCATAACCGCGATATTCGAGACGGCGCAGGCCTTCGATGATGACAGGCACGACGGGCTGAGGGCCGATGTATCCAACGATTCCGCACATGGGATGAGGTTAGATGGCAAGCGGGGATTCTTCAACCGAGAAGTGTCCGGTGATCCAAATATCGGAAAGACAATCGGTTTTATGCGGATTGGCGCGACCGTCGTGGTATCCGTTGCCGAAAGCCTTCCTCACCGCAGTCGAGGCCCAAGTGTCCTGGAGCGCGGCATCAAAGTCTCGCAGAAAGTTCGCTGGCAGGCAGTGCTGTAAGTTTGCGTCGAACGAGGGATAGGTCTGCCGAAGGAAGGATGGTCTAATACAGACTGATGATCTCAGTCCTCATCCTGACGAAGAACGAGCAGAGCGACCTGCCGGAGTGTTTGCGGTCGGTTGCATGGTCGGACGATGTGCACGTGTTCGATTCGTATTCGACCGACGACACCGTGAAGATTGCGGAGGCCGCGGGCGCGAAGGTAACGCAGCGGGTCTTCGACAACTATGCGACGCATCGCAACGCTTCGATGACCGAGGTGAAGTTCAAATATCCGTGGCTCTTTCTGCTGGATGCCGACGAGCGTCCGACGCCGGAGCTTTCGCGCGAGATGCAGCAGGCCGTGCTGGGAGTGGGAGACGATGTTACAGGGTTCCGTCTGCGCCGGCGCGACTTTCTCTTCGGCACATGGCTGAAGCATGCGCAGATTTCTCCGTTTTATATACGGTTGGTGCGGCCGGAGAAGGCACGATATACGCGGGCGATCAACGAAGTGCTCGAGGTTGAAGGCCGAGTTGTAGATCTGGGATATCCGCTCGATCACTTTCCGTTTTCCAAGGGCATCGCGCACTGGGTGGCCAAGCACAATACGTACTCAACCATGGAGGCGGAGCTGATCCATCGGCAGCAGGGCCTGCGGGATCCTTCATGGAAGAGTGCGCTGACGCATCCTGACTTTCACACGCGAAGACTGCACCAGAAGGCTTTGTTCTACCGGATGCCTGCGCGGCCACTGATCAAGTGGGCGTACATGATGTTTCTGCGCCGGGCCATTTTGGACGGTGCTGCCGGGATGACCTACGCGACGCTGCAGTCGTTTTACGAGTACCTGATTGTGCTGAAGACGAAGGAACTCGAGCGCGGCAGCGCATAACAGATTGCAGGCAAACCGGTGACTCTGCGACAGTGCGGATCTATTTCTTCTCTCCGATGCCGGCGAGATATTTTTGATAGGCCGCCAGCGTCTCCGGGATGGAACGGTAGTAGACGTTCAGCCCTTCCTTCCGCGAAGTAATCAGATCGAGTTCGGTCAGCACCTTCAGATGATGAGAGAGCGTGGCGGGGGAGATGGTGTGTTTCGCGTGCATCTCTCCGCAGAAAAGCTCATCGCTCTTCGCAATTTGCATATAGATCGCTAACCGGTTGGGATCACCGAGGGCTTTGGCGATTCGAGCAGCCTGACTGTCGCTCAACTTACTCATCGATCATTAGACGCGTTTAAGCCGCGGGCGGAGCAAAATCCCAATCCTTGAATCCAACTATTTCGATGCGCATCAAAATAGTTGCGACACGAAAACACCTTTGCGTTCTGGAGATGCTGTATGTGGATAGTCCGTCTTGCTCTGAATCGACCCTATACGTTTATTGTAACGTCGATTCTGATCCTCGTTCTCGGTTTCTCCTCCATCGCAACGACGCCGACCGACATCTTCCCGAACATCGATATTCCGCAGGTTACCGTGATCTGGTCGTATTCGGGCCTGCCAGCAAAAGAGATGGAGCAGCGCATCACAACGTTCAGCGAGTTTGTGATGGCGGTGGTGAACGACGTGAAAGCCATCGACTCGCAGACGACGAGCGGCGCAGCGGTAATCAAGATCTCCTTCCAGCCCCAGGTACACATCGATGCGGCGATGTCGCAGATCGATTCGGCGGTGAACTCCATCCGCTTCCGTATGCCGCAGGGGGTGAATCCGCCGTGGATTCTGCGTTTCAGCGCATCCACGGTGCCGATCATTCAGCTCTCTCTTTCAAGCGATACGCTCTCGGAGTCGGAGATCTATGACTATGGCCTGTTCCGCGTTCGTCAGCAGCTGAGTAAGGTTCCAGGCACATTGCTCCCGACTCCTTATGGTGGCGTGGCGCGACAGATCATGGTCGACCTCAACCAGAATGCCCTTCTGGCCAAAGGGTTGACGCCGGTCGACGTTACGAATGCCATCAACGCGCAAAATGTAACGTTGCCATCGGGTACGGCGAAGATCGACAACACCGAGTACACGGTGAGCACGAATTCAAGCCCGGTGGATGCGTTGTCGTTGAACGATGTTCCGATCAAGCAGGTCAACGGATCGATGGTGTACATGCGCGATATTGCCCATGTGCGCGATGGCTGGTCGGTTCAGCAGAATGTGGCGCGTGCGAATGGAAAACCCGCGGCCCTGCTGACGATTATGAAGACCGGCTCGGTTTCAACGCTCGATATCGTGAAGGAGATTAAGGACGATGTCCTTCCTGCTTCACGAGCCGCTGCGCCTCCGGGGCTGAAGATCACGGAGCTCTTCGATCAGTCGATCTTTGTGAAGGCTGCCATCGTAGGCGTGCTTCGTGAGGGAGTCATTGCAGCCTCTTTGACCGCGCTGATGATTCTTCTCTTTCTGGGAAGCTGGCGCAGCACGCTGATTATCGCGATCTCGATCCCGTTATCGATTCTCAGCTCCATCATCGTTCTAAGTGCGCTGGGCGAGACGATGAACACGATGACGCTCGGCGGTCTGGCGCTTGCCATCGGAATTCTGGTAGATGACGCCACGGTGACGATCGAGAATATTCACCGCCACATGCATGGCCAGTCTCTGCGGGATGCCGTGCTGGTGGGCGCTTCGGAGATTGCGACGCCAACGCTCGTATCGACGCTGACCATCTGCATCGTCTTCGTCTCGGTCGTCTTCCTAACCGGTCCGGCAAAGTTCCTCTTCACGCCGATGGCTCTTGCGGTGGTCTTCGCGATGCTTGCGTCGTATGTACTCTCGCGAACGCTGGTTCCTGTTCTCGTGAACTTTTTGCTTGGAGCGGAACACCGCTTTGAAGGCCAGACGACGAGCGAGGTGGTTAGTGCCGGGTCCCGCTCGTTCTTCCGCCGGATCAACGAGCGCTTCAATCGCGGCTATAGCCGGCTTCAGCACCGGTACACCTCCGCGCTTGAGAGTTTTCTCTCTCACCGTCGCTCGGCGCTGACGGCCTCGATCGCCGTAATGCTTTCGGCGTTTCTTCTGCTGCCCTTTATTGGCCGCGACTTTTTCCCCTCGGTCGATGCGGGACAGATCAAGTTACACGTGCGGGCACGTCCCGGCACGCGAATTGAACGCACGAAGGTGATCTTCAGCCAGGTTGAAGACGAGATTCGCAAGACGATTCCGCCGAACGAGACTTCTTTGGTGATGGACAACATCGGCCTGACGCCCGAGACCTTCAACTACGCCTTTGGGGACGGTTCGACGATCAGCAGTGCCGATGGAGAGATTCTGATTGCGCTCAATGAAAAGCACCATTCCACGGAGAGCTACATCAAGCGGCTTCGTTCAGAGCTTCCGAAGGAGTTTCCGGATCTGACTTTCTTCTTTCAACCTGCGGACATGGTGACGCAGATTCTCAACTTCGGTTTACCCGCACCGATTGATATTCAGGTGCAGGGCTACGATCCCGCCAATTACGAGATCGCGCGACAGCTGCGTGCTCGTCTGGCAACGGTTCCCGGTGCGGTAGATGTTCATATGCATCAGGTGGTCGATGCTCCTGACCTGCATCTGGACATCGATCGTGTGCGCGCGGCGCAGTTCGGCCTTACGCAGCAGGACGTTGCCAACAGCCTTTACATCTCGTTGAGCTCGAGCGCGGCAGTGCAGCCGAACTTCTGGCTCGACCCGAAGATGGGTATTACATATACGGTCGCCGCGCAGACGCCGCAGTACAGCATCGATTCGATCAATGCGCTCGAGAACACCCCGATCCCGATGCATACAATTGCGAACCGCACGGAGATATTGGGCAACATGGCGACGTTGAAGCCTTCGATTTTGCCGGTGGTCATCAATCACCACAATGGCGCGCCGGTCTATGACATCTACGCCAACACGCAGGACAGCGATCTTGGCTCGGTCGCGGCGAAGGTCAATCGCATCGTGCAGGAGGAGAGCGCTCATCTTCCTCCTGCAACGAAGATCGTCGTTCGCGGACAGGTGGAGAGCATGAACGAAGCCTTCACACGGCTTGGCATCGGCCTGGCCTTTGCGGCACTCCTGGTCTATCTGCTGATGGTCGTGAATTATCAGAGCTGGCTGGACCCTTTCATCATCATCTGCGCGCTGCCGGGAGCGTTCTGCGGCATCGTCTGGGCGCTGTTCCTTACGCAGACCACGTTTAATGTTCCGTCGTTAATGGGAGCGATTATGTCCATTGGTGTCGCTACGGCGAACTCGATTCTGTTGGTTACATTTGCCAATGAGCTGCGCGCCAATGGCGAGACACCGTTTCGTGCGGCGGTCACAGCGGGCTTCACTCGCCTGCGCCCCATTCTTATGACGGCCTGCGCCATGATCATCGGCATGCTGCCGATGGCTCTGGGATTGGGCGAGGGAGGGGAGCAGAATGCGCCTCTGGCACGCGCCGTAATCGGCGGGCTAACCATGGCGACGTTTGCCACGCTCTTCTTTGTTCCTTTGATGTTCACCTTGATTCACGGAAGAAGTTCAGCTCAGGAGGCTGCATGATCAGCACGCAGGAAGTTCCTACCCGCGACCGTACCGAGGCCAGAGGCCGGGTGAAGTTTATTGCAACAGGTGCGTTTATTCTTCTCGCTCTTGTAGCGGCAGGCGCGATTCCTCGTATCGCAAGCCATCGCGAAGCGTTGGCGGCCGTCAAAGAGGCTCCTGTGACGCACCCTGTGGTATCGGTGATTCACGCCACGAAGGGAGAGCCTACCTCGGAGCTGGTTCTTCCCGGCAACGTCGAGGCGCTTTACACCGCCAACCTCTACGCGAGGGTGAACGGTTATCTGGATCGCAGGAATGTCGATATCGGTACAAAGGTGCGCGCTGGTGAAGTGCTTGCCGTCATCTCTTCGCCTGAGATCGATCAGGAGCTGAGCCAGGCGAAGGCAACGCTTGCGCAGTCGCAGGCTGCTTTGCTGCAGGCACGCGCTGCTTTGGAGCAGGCGAAGGCGAACGCAGAGCTTGCCCGGTTGACGAAGGATCGCGATGTGCCGCTCGGAGAACAGCATGCAATCTCGCAGCAGATTGTAGACGGCGCGGTGCAGAACCATAACGCACGCATTGCCGATGTGGACGCGGCGAATGCCAACATTACTGCCGGGGAGGCCAGCGTCGCTGCCAATCAGGCCAACGTGGCCCGGTTGCAGCAGATGCAGAACTTCGAACGCATCGTCGCTCCCTTCGACGGCGTGATTACGCAGCGCAACGTCGAGCGCGGCGATCTGGTGAGCGCATCGGCGCCCGCAGGGACGCAGCCGCTGTTCAGTATTGCGCAGTGCGACAAGTTGCGGATTTACGTCGATGTTCCGCAGTCGGAAGCGATCAACATTGTTGACGGGCAACAGGCTGCGGTTGCCGTGACGGAGCGCCTGGGCCGCTCTTATACCGGTGTGGTGACGCGCAACGCCTCCGCGCTCAACGATGCCGCGCGTACCATGCGGACCGAGATTCAGGTGGATAACCGCGATGCTTCTCTGCTTCCCGGAATGTATGCGCAGGTGCACTTTACGCTACCGCAGCAACGCACCTCGCTGATTATTCCTACCAGTTCGCTCGTTGTGGATCACGCGGGAATGCACGTGGTTACGGTGGATGCGAGCCAGAAGGTGCACTTTCTTCCAGTAACGATCGGTAAGGACCTCGGCAAGGAGGTTGAAATTCTTGCCGGCCTGCAAGGCACGGAGTCGCTCGTTGCAAGTCCGAGCGACCTGCTCAGTGAGGGCGAACATGTTGAACTCAGATAAGTCGCAGGCTGTGATTCGGAACGTTGGGATTACACTGCTCGCTGTTGCCCTGGCGCTGTTGACGGTGGGTTGCACGGTAGGGCCCAACTACAAGAGACCCGCTGCTTCAACGCCGCAGAACTATCGCGGAGCGCTTGCGCCGGACAGTACATCGTCAGCGGCAACGCCAGCTTCCATTGGTGAACAGGACTGGCAGAGCATCTTTACCGATCCTGTTCTGCAACGTCTGATTGCAGAGGCGTTGAAGAATAACCTCGATCTGAAGATTGCAGCGCAGCGAGTTCTCGAAGCACAGGCTCAGGTGGGCATCGTCCGTTCTCAACAACTGCCTTCGATTGGCGCGGGTGGAAGCTACTCCGCGTTGCAGCTACCGCAGGGGTTGGCTACAAAGAACGCCGACGGTACTTCAAATTCCTTTATCCGTGGAGGTGGCTTCAGCGCTTCAGCCGCATGGAACCTGGACTTCTGGGGTCTCTACCGTCGTCAGACCGAGGCTGCGCGTGCAGAGCTGCTGCAATCGGAGTGGGGGCAGCGCGCCACGCGAGCCACGCTGATTCAAAATCTCGCCGGAGCATACTTTCAGCTGCGCAGTCTGGATCTGCAACTAGAGATTACCAGGCAGACTATTACAGCGCGGCAGGACTCTCTCAAGCTGACGCAGTCGCTTGAGAACTATGGCGCAGGTTCGCGTGCAGATACTCGTCAGGCAGAGGAGCTGCTTTACACCGCACAGGCCAACCTGCCTGAGCTTCGACGCCAGATCGCCGTGCAGGAGAATGCAATCAGCATTCTGTTGGGACACTCTCCTCAGGATGTGGACCGCGGGTTGAAGCTTGAAGAGCAACCGCACCCCGCCGAGGTTCCCACTGGACTGCCGTCAGAGCTACTGGAGCGACGACCTGATATTCGTCAGGCAGAAGCGGCCTTGATTGCGGCGAACGCTCGCGTGGGTGTAGCCAAGGCGCAGTTCTTTCCGCAGATCTCGCTGACAAGCCTTGGAGGCTCCGCCAGCAATCAGCTGCAAAGCATCTTCGATGGAAAGAATGCCTACTGGTATGCTGCCGGATCGTTATCGCAGCCTCTCTTTGCAGGCGGACGCATTCACAGCACCTATAAATACTCCGAGGCGCAGCAGCAGGAGATGGTAGTGCAGTATCAGAAGGCCATTTTGAATGCGCTCAAGGATGTCTCGAATGCACTGACGGCTTATAAGGAGACGACGAGCCGTCGACAGGAGCAGACTCAGGTTGTAACTTCCGCATCCGATGCAGTGCGTCTGGCTCGTCTTCGCTATGCAGGGGGCAACACCAGCTATATCGAGGTACTTGCGACCGATACCGATCTCTACGACGCGCAGTTGAAGCTTGCGCAGGCTCAGCTGCAGGAGGCCGATTCTCTGGTGCAGCTTTATTCCGCACTGGGCGGCGGGTGGAAGTAAGTCTTCGGACATCAAGCAGCAGATCCTGAAGTGACTTAAAAATGAATCAAGACCGCAAGGATCAGTTTGCGGTCTTGATTTTTAACTCAGCGAAGTTCGCTATGGTGCCGGGTCCGATCCACAGCGCAATGGGGCCTTTGTCCACGGTCCCTTTCAAATCGTTGACGACCAGTGTGGGTTCCTTTGCGTCGTTGACGAAGAGCGACGCATGCTTGTCCGTGATCTGTATGCGAACATGTGTCCACTCCCCCGGAACAAGGTCGACGTAGCTCTCGTACTTTCCAGGCGTCTCGGTGCGCAACCTGTTCCACGTGAACTCAGGCTGAGAGACATATTGCGTGGAGTGTGTTCGCTGCACCGGATCAGAAGAACGCCCGTTCTTTGGGCGAAGGTAAAAACATTCGTACCGTGTACGGTCGGTTCCAATATGGAAGGCAATGCCTACAAAACCGCGAAGATTTGCGGGTGCATCGGGCGCGGTATCGCCTGAGAGAGAGACTTCAATGGTGCCGTTGCGAAACGTAGTGTCCTTGAGAAGCACCATACGAGAAGTGTCGTCGCCAGCATTGGGTGCGGCATCGCGAACCTCAAGTGCCTTTTTGCCGTGATAGGTAACGGGCTTGGTGATGACATGATCGACTTCCAGAATTGTCTTCGGTGTGATCTCGATCGACTGACCGTGCAACGTATAGGGCAGAACCAGCACAGTGAGAGCAACGGCTGCGAAACATGCGGTCGTGAGCTTCATCGGCACTCCTGATATGCAAAGAAAGACACTTCATTTGCAGCAATCGAGCGGCCATATAGCGCTGTAAGACAATCCCCGCAATGGGTGTTGATTTTCCTGAAGATCCGCGCTCTACGAGGTTGGCGGATGAGATCGATCAGAGAAGAAAGGATGTCCATTCTCGGACGTGATTGGTCGCTAGCGGACAGTTTGCTAACGACCAGCCACGTTGAAAGCCCTAGAAGGGCCACTTCCAATCGGTGATCTCCTTACGATCAATCCCGTTTTCGTGAGCGTAGTTGACGCTCTCGATGATCTGGTCCTTCAGCCACTCCTTCAGATGAGCTGCGCTGGCCTGAAGTTTTGGAACGCGATCGATCACGTCGATTGCGAGGTTGAAACGATCAATCTGGTTCAGGATCGCCAATTCGAGCGGAGTGTTGATGTTGCCCTGTTCCTTATAGCCGCGCACATGGATGTTGTCGTGGTTTTTGCGGCGATAGGTGAACTTGTGGATGAGCGAGGCGTAAGCGTGGAAGTTGAAGATCACCGGCTTGTCGAGAGTGAACAGGGAATCGAACTCGCGTTCGGAGAGTCCGTGTGGATGTTCCGACTCAGGCATCAGCCGAAAGAGATCGACGACATTGACGAAGCGGATCTTCAGTCCGGGGCAGTGCTCGCGCAAAATCGCAGTCGCGGCGAGCGTCTCGGCAGTGGGAATGTCGCCGGCGCACGCCATCACAACGTCGGGTTCGGAGCCGGCGTCGGTCGAGGCCCAGTCCCAGATGCCGATGCCTTTGGTGCAGTGCTTGATGGCTTCATCCATGTTGAGGAACTGCAGATGCGGAGCCTTATCCGCGATGATGACGTTGACGTAGTTGGTGCTGCGCAGGCAATGGTCGGTTACGCTGAGCAGGCAGTTGGCGTCCGGCGGAAGATAGATGCGCGTGACGTGCGGGCTCTTGTTGGCCACAACGTCGACGAAGCCGGGGTCCTGATGGGTAAAGCCGTTGTGGTCCTGACGCCACACCAGCGACGTGATCAGGAAGTTGATCGAAGAGATGGGTGCGCGCCAGCGAAGCTCAAGCTTCGACTTTTCTAACCACTTCGCATGCTGATTGAACATCGAGTCGATGATATGGACGAAGGCCTCGTAGCTTGAAAGAAAGCCGTGGCGACCGGTGAGAACGTAGCCCTCGAACCAGCCCTCGAGCGTGTGCTCCGAAAGCATCTCCATTACGCGGCCATCAGGAGCGATATCGGTTCCATCGGCGTCCTCTGGCAGAATCTTCGCCATCCACGTTTTGGGTGTCGCCTCGTAGATCACCTGTAAACGATTGGAGGCGGTCTCGTCGGGACCGAAGACGCGGAAGCTGGTCATGTTCTGCCGCATCACATCGCGAAGGTAGCTGCCGAGGTTAAAGGTGGAAGAGACCTCAACCTGACCGGGCTTCTTCACATCGATGGCGTATTTGCGGAAGTCTGGAAGCTCAAGCGGCTTGAGCAGAAGACCGCCGTTGGCATGCGGATTTCCGGTGATGCGGCGCTTGCCCTTGGGAGCAAGCTCGCGCAGCTCCTCGATGAGGCGGCCTTTCTTGTCGAAGAGCTCTTCAGGCTTGTAGCTCTTCATCCACTGCTCCACCTGCTTCAGGTGCTTGGGGTTCGTCTTGGGATCGAGGATCGGGATCTGATGCGCTCTCCAGAAGCCTTCTACCTTGTGTCCGTCGACCTCCTTCGGACCGGTCCATCCCTTCGGTGTACGCAGAATAATCATCGGCCAGCGCGGGCGCTCCGGCGCCTTCGACTTTGATGCGCGGGCCTTCGACTGAATCTCGCGAATCTCCCTGATGCAACGCTCCATCGTCTCGGCCATCAGCGGATGCATCTTCTCCGGATCGTCGCCTTCGACAACATACGGGGTCCAACCACAACCGCGGAAGAAGGCCTCTAGCTCTTCGGGAGTGATACGCGCAAAAATCGTGGGGTTCGCGATCTTGTAGCCGTTCAGATGCAGCACCGGAAGCACCGCTCCATCGCGCACGGGATCGAGAAACTTATTCGAGTGCCAGCTTGTCGCCAGCGGGCCGGTCTCTGCTTCGCCATCGCCAACGACGACGGTGACGATCAGATCAGGATTATCGAAGGCTGCGCCGAAGCCGTGCGAGAGCGAGTATCCCAGCTCACCGCCCTCGTGGATCGAGCCCGGCGTCTCCGGCGTGCAGTGGCTTCCAATACCGCCAGGGAAGGAGAACTGCTTGAAGAACTTCTGCATTCCCACTTCGTCTTCGCTCTTGTCGGGATAGACCTCCGAGTAGACGCCCTCAAGGTACGAGTTCGAGAGCGTAGCAGGCGCTCCATGTCCGGGGCCTGAGAGATAAATGAGATCGAGGTCGTACTTCTTGATCAGCCGGTTCAGATGCACCCAGGTAAACGTCTGCCCCGGATCGGAGCCCCAGTGGCCGAGCAGCCGGTTCTTGATGTGTTCCGGCTTGAGCGGCTGACGCAGAAGAGGATTCTCCTGAAGGTAAAGCATGCCAACGCAGAGGTAGTTGCACGCACGCCAGTACGCATCGA
Source organism: Edaphobacter sp. (assembly GCA_035492215.1). Taxonomy (GTDB): domain Bacteria; phylum Acidobacteriota; class Terriglobia; order Terriglobales; family Acidobacteriaceae; genus Edaphobacter. The sequence goes on from DATJJJ010000083.1 coordinate 12,033, forward strand.
TCTTGCGTAGCTCGTCGTGGCTGAGCACACCGCTCTGGGTGGCTTTCTTCAGTTTCTCGCTGTGGGTTGCAGCCGGCATGACAATCTCCTTTACGTAGCAGTGAGATATTCAATTTCAAGGACCCAAAAATAAAAGCAGCAAAACTTTTTCAGGACGCGCCCAGCATGCGCTGAACGTGCACGGCGATCATCCAATCTTCTTTGGCCGGAATACACAGGATCTCGGTCTTCGATTCAGATGCTGAGATCTGCCAGAAAGAACCCTTGGTCCCTTTCTTTTCAGAATCATTTAACGAGGGGTCCACCTGAACCCCCAGCCCTTCGAGTCCCTCGAGAATCCCGGCACGCGACTGCGCATCATGTTCGCCGATTCCGCCCGTAAACACAATCGTATCGATGCCTCCCATCTGCCATGCAAAACTCCCCAGCGCCTTGCGCACGCTGCTCATAAAGATGTCGATGGCCAGCTGTGCCTTCTCGTTTCCCTTGGCAGCTGCTTCGCGAGTCTGCCGCATATCGTTAGGAAGCTCCGCGAGCGCCGCGATGCCGCAGTCGTGATTGAGAAGCTGTTCAACGTCATCGACACCATGTTTTGCATCGCCCTTCTTCTGGCGCAGCAGATAAAGAACCACGCCTGGGTCGAGGTCTCCCGGACGCGTTCCCATCACAACTCCGCCCGCCGGAGTCAGACCCATGGTTGTGTCTACCGAGCGGCCATCCATAAGGGCTGTGACGCTGCACCCGCTGCCGAGGTGAGCGATGGCCATGCGATGCGGAATCGGAATATTGTGCTGGCGCATCTGTTCGACAATCGATTCGCAGCTCAGCCCATGAAAGCCGTAGCGATGCACGCCCTGCTCGCGGTACTGCGAGGGAATCGCATAGGTCGTCGCCGTCTTCGGCATCGTCTCGTGAAAGATCGTGTCGAAGCAGGCGAAGTGCGGCAGATCAGGCAGACGCTTCATCGTCTTCTCGATGATCCCCAGCGCCGGAGGCTCGTGAAGCGGAGCAAGCAGCACAGCGTGCTCGAGATCCTTCAAAACCGCATCGGTAATTCGAACATGATCCTTCAGCTTCGGTCCAGGATGAACGACGCGATATCCCACAGCACCCACCTTAGGAACACCCGGCTGCGTTACAGCATCTGCCACGCGGTCAATCGCTTCGTCGGAGTCCTGAGCCTGAACGCTCGACGGAGTGGACTTCTCTCCGCTTGGATGAAAGCTGAAGGTCGCCTTACCTGAACCGATCCCCAACACCTCGCCCTCGTACAGCGAACGCGGAGAGCCGGAGTCTGCAGCAAAGATCGAAAACTTGATCGAAGACGATCCGCTGTTGAGGACGAGCAGGTTCAAGGGAAACCTCCGTGGTTTTAGTGGGCCTTCTCCTCAGAGGAGACAGCCTCTGCCTCTTCACTCTTTTGCATCAATTCGATGACAACCTGATAAAGACGGTTACGGACGTTGAAGCGATCCGACGCCCGCGTGACATACCGCACAATCAGGTCGACTCCAGACGATGCGGGGCGCATATCGACCGAAGGCTCGGCGCTGAACTGGCTCAGGTCGTGCGAGCCAGTCGTGCGCTGCCACTCCGCGACTGCCTGCTTCGTGCCCTTCTCGGTCTCCTGCTGTACCGCGTCGTGAATGGCATCGATCATCTGATAACTGTGCGGACCCGAAGGAATATTGACCTGAATCTCATCCCACAGCCACTGGCCTGAGGTGGAAAAGTTGAAGTACTGTCCGCGGATGGCAAAGCCGTTCATGAAGTTCGTGCGCCTTCCCGTAGGATGCCCATTATCGGTCCAGTTTCCCGTCTCGAGCAGCGTGGTGCGGAAGAGGCCAACCTCAACCACCTCACCGCCAACGCCATTGATCTCCACCCAGTCGCCCACGCGAATGCCGCCCTTGCCCATCAGCACGAACCAGCCAAAGAAGGCGAGGATGAAGTCCTGAAAGACGACCGTCAATCCGGCGGTGACCAGACCCAGAATCGTCGGCATCTGGCTTGGAACCCCGAAGATGATCAGCACCACCAGCAAAAGCGTAAGGATCTGGATGGTGAGGCTCGTAATCGTAGTCAGCGTGTGCAGGGTGCGCCGATCTACCTTCAGCCGATTGATCAGCTTGACCACACCGAGAGTCGTCAGCGCCGAAAACAGCAGAAGAAAGGCAATCGCCGCCACCGACTGAAGAATAAGGTGAATCACGATCTGCCGCTGCCGCTTCACCTGATCCTGCCATCGCCCATACACCGCGGAGAGCTGTGTCTGCGTCTGAATACGGTCGTCCAGAATCGAGTGAATCTGCGCCAGCGTATGCATCTGCGCCAGTCGCGTGGCGCGCGATCGCGCCTGCGTGTCTTGGCTGTTCGCGGCGTTCGCACTGTTCAGCTTCGCCTGAACGTCGGCCTGAGCGGCGGTCAGCGTCTTTGCATCCGCATCCGCGCGCGATTGTGCCTGTTCGATAGAGTCCATGCGCGTCCGCTGATCGAACCACGCCGAAATCCTGCCTGCGAGCGTACCGTAGCGCTTCGCGGTCTGCATCGACGAGAGTCCGCCCGACTCTACCTGCTCGTCGTACTTCTTCATCGCGGCTTCCCGTGCCGTCAGCTCGCGCTGAATCTCGTCGCGATGATCGCCGCTCAGGTGAGCCAGCTCCTCTGAAGCGTCCGTCAACTGATCGGTGTCCAGTTGAAGCTGCGCCTTGGCGGCGTCGAGGTCGTCATTCAACGCGGCAGCAGTCGCTGCAGATGCGCTCTTTGCAGCGGCGGTTGCGCTGCTTAGCTTCGCCTGGTCATCTTTTACGACGGCTTGAAGCGAGGCTACCCTCTCCTGAATCTTGAGTGCATCTCCCGTCAGGCTATGCGTATCGAGCGAGGCCTGACGCAGCGCCTGCGCAAAGGCCTGATCCACCTCATGGTCGGCCAGCCGCTCTGCCTGCCGGGCCAGCCGCTTCTCTTCCGAAGAGACTGCCAACGGAGCCAAAGCCTCAATCGTCTGCCACGGACTTTGATCCACCAGGCTGTCAATTGACGTCCGCGGTCCGCGCCGGTTGCGCGGAAGATTCGTCATCGAACCGCGGGTAAGAAACATGCCTATAAAAGCAGCGACGAGGAGCAGGGCCGGAACAACGATTGAAAGTCTTTTCAGGGCCTTCATCTCTCCACCCTATAACGTGTGCCCCAACCTCTACAAAGCGGTTCTGATGAAAATCCTTGAAACCTTGACGCAGCAAGGTCATCCGATGTATATAACCATAAGGTTATAAAACTAATGAGTTATAGAACGCTTAAACGAAATGAAGCGCCGCCAGACCTCGACGCCACCTTTGCGGCCCTGGCCGATCCCACGCGCAGAGCCATTCTTGCGCGCCTCATTCAGGGGGAGGCCACGGTCATCGAGCTGGTGGAACCCTTCGCTATGAGCCAGCCAGCGATCTCCAAACACCTCAAGGTGTTGGAGCGTGCCGGGCTGATCTCGCGAGGGCGCGACGCGCAGCGAAGACCCTGCCGCCTGGAGGCAAAACCTCTGGCCGAGGCCAACGAGTGGCTGGAGCGCTATCGGGAGTGCTGGGAGCAGAACTTCCAACGGCTCGATCTTCTTCTGGCCGAGATGCAGGCAGAAGACGGACAGAAGAAATCCGCACGAACACAACAGAAGAGAAGAAGCCACAAACGGTGACATGCACACCGCAAACCTGATTTCGAAACGAAGGAGAAGACAGATGGTGACAGAGAAAAAATTAAAGATTGCTGCACACGGCGACCGTGAGATCGTCATGACCCGCGACTTTCAGGCTCCTCGCAGGCTGGTGTTCGACGCCTGGACGAAGCCCGAGCTGGTAAAGCGCTGGCTTGCCGGACCCTCAGGATGGACGATGACGACTTGCGAGATCGACCTGAAAGTCGGTGGATCGTACCGCTATCAGTGGACGCACGAGAACGGTAAGAAGATGGGGATGAAGGGTACTTATAACGAGATCGTTCCTCCGGAGAAGCTCGTTGTGACCGAGCAGTTCGACGATGAGTGGTATTCGGGCGGAGGCATAACCACCACCACGCTGACCGAAAAAGACGGAGTCACTCTCGTTGAAACCCGTGTGCTCTATATCTCGAAGGAGGTTCGCGATACTGTTCTGCAGTCTCCAATGGAAAGCGGCGTGTCGGCCAGCTACGACCGGCTGGAAAAGCTGCTTGAGACCTCCTTCGCCTGAACGGAGCTGTCAAGAGCGAGCTCTCTCTAAGTCATGCCGAGTGAGAGACTTCCATCTGCCGATTCGCTTCGGTGAAACCGATAAAATAAAGGAAGGGAAGGGCCCCGGAGATTTCGAGGCCCTTCTCTTTAAGAAGCATCAGTTGAGAACCGCTCCCCATGGTACGGACCTAAATCATGCTTTTGGAATACTTTGCGCAAAATCCGGGGGAGGGGTTACCTCCACGAACGCAGGGCAATCACGGCGTTCAATCCACCGAAGGCGAGGGAGTTCGATAGCGCGAGGGTGGGCCCGGTCGTCCGTGGCTCCCCGATGATCACGTCGAGATCGAGCGATGGATCGGGATTCACGATGTCTCCGTTCTGCGGCATCCTTCCCTCTTGCAGTCCGAGCGTGGTGGCCAGTGCCTCCAGTGCACCGCTTGCACCGATAGAGTGACCATGCAGCGCCTTGGTCGAGCTGATCGGAATCTTCGAAGCGCGCTCGCCGAAGACCTGATGAATAGCAGCCGATTCGGTCGCGTCATTGGCCTGCGTCCCGGTTCCATGAGCGCTGATATAGCCCACCTCGTCGGGTGAGGCACCCGCATCGTCGAGCGCCTTGCGCATCGCCATCGCGGCGCCTTCGGCCTGTGGCTGGGTAATGTGGTTGGCATCGGCCGACATGCCGAAGCCGACGATCTCGGCAAAGATGGGAGCGTTGCGCGCCTGCGCCGACTCCAGCGTCTCGAAGATCAGCATCGCCGCGCCTTCACCCAGCGTCATGCCGTCGCGATCCGCAGCGAAGGGCTTGCATCGCGTGGTCGAGACGACGCGCATGGAGTCCCACGCACGATAGAAGCCCCAGCTCAGCGGAGCCTCGTGCCCGCCTGCGATTGCAGCCGTCGCCATGCCGGAGCGGACCATATGGAAGGCAAGGCCCATCGCATGGGTTGCCGAGGCGCACGCGGTTGAGATATCGAGTGTAGGCCCGGTGATGCCGAGGTCGATGGAGATATTGCTGGCGCCCGACGAGGACATAGTGCGGACGATAGTCAGCGGGTGAGCGCGGGCGTTGCGGAGGTAAAGATTTTTAACCTCGCTCTCTTCCGTAGAACGTCCGCCGCAGGCGCAGCCCATCATGATGGCAATGTCGCCCGGGCGGTGGTATTCCAGCAGCTTGGCCTGCTGCGCCGCCTGACGTGCAGCGACGATGGCAAACTGCGCATTGCGATTGGTCGCGGTAGCGATGCCCGACTCGAGGTGCTGTGCAGGGTCGAAGTCGAAGATCTGGGCGGCTTGCGTATAGCGGACGCCGGGATTGCCGTCGGGAGCGTCCGGAACACCGGTGATCGGAGAGATGCCTGTGGTTCCCGCAAAGAGCGACTCGCGAAAGTCGGCAACGGTGGAACCGATGGGAGTAACGCAGCCTAGACCTGTAATCACGACACGGTTCACGTCGAAAGAGGGCTCCCAGTTCGAATTAAGAGGTAGTGGCCGGTGCCGGTGGAGTGGAGCCGGAGACAGATTTAGCTGCGACCAACTGGTCGACGCCGCGGACGACGTCTCCTACGGTCTTCAAGGAGCCAAGGGCTTCATCAGGAATCGCAATGTCGAAGGCCTCTTCGACCTCGAAGGAGATGTTGATCTTATCGAGAGAATCGATATTGATCTCCTCGAAGGTCGTGTCCAGCGAGATGTCCTGGGCAGGGATGTTTTTGGCTTTCGCGATGATAGCAATGCAGCGTTGGGCGGTATCGTCCATACTGGCTCCCCCCTTTCTGTACTGATCTTCAAAGATACAAAGATACAGGGATGCCTCTGCCTAGTGTAAAGGCACACCGCCGAAATAAGGTGGCTGAGATTTGTGGAGATTCGTGGCCACGGCTAACGCAGATGGATGGCGACCAGATCGGACCGGAGCGGAACACCTCCGCTCAGCTTGATATGCAGCACTGCCTCGAAGGGCTTGATGGCTCCGTCGGTCTGGCCGATGCGTTTGACAAGTTGCCCGATATTGTCGGGGCCACAGGCATATTCCACCGCTGCCTGGGTTCCGTTAGTCGTTAATCCGGTAAAGACGGCGGTGCGGCGATCCGGCTGAATGCCCGGGATGGAGGCGATGATCGCGTACTCGTCGTTCTCGGAGGTGGGAATAAAGGTTGAAGGTTCGCCAGGATGCGGATGCTGATTAAGGATGTATCCCTTGTCGTGGTCATCGAGCACGATACCGAAGTCCGTAGTTGCGGGCAGATCCTGTAAGGCCCCGTTTTGACTGGGAGCCCCGACGAAGACGAGGTTGCGCAGCTTGGCCTCGTCCCAGGTGACCAGCCGGCTGCGCTTCAACGTGAAGTCGGCATGGTGGTTGTCAAAGATCCGTGTCAGCTCGTAGATGGCTGTGGCCTCACCGGTGCCGGTGTAGGTCTCGTCGGGGATGCCCGGGTAATCAGGCGAATCCGCCATGCTTGCCTTTGGAACCAGCTTGAGGCCGGTGTACGGTGTTCCTTTAAAGAGAGGATTGCTGTAGATGATCAGCGGCGGATCGCCGGAGAAGAACGGCTTCCAGAAGGGTTCGATTCCGGTCTGCGGCGTTGACTGCAGCCTGCGGTCGAGCAGCACTCCACTAAGAACTCCGACAAACAGGCAGAGAAGCGCCGCAGCCAAACTCTTCCAGGCAATCTTTCGAACGGGTTGCGGATCAGGATCGTCGGCAGCAGGATGATTGACTGCTTCGGAAGAGACATGCGCGTGAGGCAGAATACTCAAGCTTTGCGAAGAATGATTGACCGCGGCATGGGCTTGACGAAAGACGGGAAGGTAGTGTCCCTTGGGAATCTCGACGACGGTCTCTTCGCTGCTTCCTTCGCTTGCGAAGTAGGCGGCAAGCTTCAGGCGAAGAAGTCGAGCCTGCGAACGAACGATGCTGTCATCGCTGGAGTTGTAACCGGGAGTACGGTGAAAGACGTGAACGCCGATCTGTTGCTCGGTGGCTTCATTGGGAGCATCCCGCAGACAACAATCAACGACATAGAGGAAGAACTCACACAGTTTGGGTGAGGTGTTGAGGTGTGGACTGGCCACAATTCGTTGAGCGAGGGCCCAATGCGGATCATCCATCGTTCCTCCACCAGATGAATGGCTTGCGGGTACTTCACTCACAATATTAACGAGTATTTCACGTATAAATTTCACCCGTCAAACGAGGTGCGCACCGTGAATACCGTCCTTTTCAACACGTTGAGTGTCACCCATGCTGTCTAAAAGGCATCTCTGTCCACAGGCAAGTGTTTGCCTCAATCATCAGGAGGACAAGATGTTGAACTATGTACGAGCAGCCCGCTTATGGCTGGTGGCAGCAGTGGTGTGTTTTCTGCTGACCGGTCCGCGAGGTGTGCGAGCACAAGCGGTCTACGGTTCGCTGTACGGAACCGTGACCGATACTTCGGGGGCTGTGGTCAAAGATGCAACTGTGACCGTGACCAATGCAGGGAAGGGAATCACCCAGACGGCGCAGACCAATGAAAGTGGAGCCTGGACTGTCACGCACCTGATTCCAGACACCTACGATGTGAAGGTCGAGGCGCCGACGTTTACGGCGACTGAGTCCAAGGGCATCATCGTTCACGCGGATGCATCGCAGCTGGTCGACATACAGCTGGGAGTTGGCGCGACCACAACAGTCAATGTGTCGGCGAATGAGATTCCGGCGCTGAAGACAGACCGAGCCGATGTCTCTCAGATTCTGGACGAGCGAGCGGTTCAAAATCTTCCGAACCTGAATCGTAACTTCACTCAGTTTACGCTTCTGACTCCGGGCGTGCAGCACTCGACGTTCAACATCAACGGGCCGGAGAATCCGCAGGGCACAACTTCGGTCACGACCAACGGCTCAAGCTATGGCGTGCAGGGCTGGCTGCTGGATGGAACGGATAATCGCGAGCCGGTCCTGGGAATCATCGTGATCAACCCCACACTCGACTCGGTGGGTGAGATGAAAGTCACCTCGTCGAACTATGACGCGGAGTTTGGCGGCGCGGTCGGCGGCATCGTCAGCGCGCAGACCAAGTCCGGCGGCAATCAGTTCCACGGCGATGCTTTCTTCTACCGTCGCAGCGGCGAGCAGCTCGCTCGCAATCCATTTACCCAGTCCACACCCGACCCTGTGACGGGAAGATATATCCCGGGGCAGGTCTTCGGCCAGTTCGGCGGGTCGCTTTCGGGTCCCATTATTAAGGACCGCACCTTCTTCTTTATGGATTACCAGGGAACGCGTCAGCGCCTCGGCGCAAGCCAGCTGCTCTCGGTTCCGACGCTTCAGGCACGGAGTACCTGTATCGACCAGAACTCAGGCACAGCCTGCGATCTGAGCCAGTATCTTGGAGCTCAGCCTGTCTACAATCATCCGACCGGCGCGGGCGGGCCGGGACAGCAGTATGCCAGCAATGCAATTCCGCGTTCGGCGATCACGCCGCAGGCGATCAATCTGCTGAAGTTGTTGCCTGCCCCAAACACTAACGGAACGGCAATCGCGAACAACTACGCTGCCTCGGGAAATGGAAGCAGCGATGCTGACCAGGCGGACATTCGTCTGGATCATCAGGTTACCGGCAAGATTCATGCTTTCGGGCGTTATGACTATGCTATCTTCCGTCTCTTTGGCAATTCGGCCTTCGGACCAGGAGGTGGTCCTGGCTTCGGAATCGGAGGAACCACGGGACGCTCTACGGTGCAGAACCAGAGTGCGGCGCTCGGTATGGACTGGGCTGTGAGCCCAACGCTGCTGACGGACGTTCGCTTCGGGTTCCTGAGCTATCACGTCTCGGAGAACAAGCTGACCGCGGGTCAGACGCCTGCTCAGAATGCCGGAATCCCCAACCTGAATACCGCACCGGACAGCAGCGGTCTTCCGAACTTTACGATGACCGATACGATCAGCAACTTCGGCAACCAGGGTTGTAATTGTCCTTTGCTGGAGAGCGAGCAGGTCTTTCAGCTTGCGAATAACTGGACCAAGATTCTTGGCAACCACACCATCAAGTTCGGTGGAGATATTCGTTACGCTCTGAACCTGCGGAACGCCAGCGATAACGATCGCGCGGGTGTGCTTAACTTTGCTTCGGCCTCGACGGCTGCCGGTCCGCTGGACCCGGTTGCTTCGAGTGGTAATGCTCTGGCCTCGCTGCTCTTCGGTCAGGTGGCACGCTTCCAGCGGTTCGATGTGTACTCGCAGGATGCTTCCAATCGTCAGAAGCGCGGCGCGTTCTATGCGCAGGACTCCTGGCGTGTGACGAATAAGCTGCAGATCAACTATGGCTTGCGCTGGGACATCATCTTCCCGGAGACGGTGAACAGCCCTGCTAATGGCGGATTCGCAGATATCAACGCTGGTGGCATTCGTGTGGCGGGCGTGAGCGGTACCGGAACAAATGGCGGTCAGGAGATGGACTTCCAAAACCTGGCAGGCCGGTTTGGATTCGCCTATCAGCTTCATCCGAATACGGTGATTCGCGGCGGCTTCGGACAGGTATATGACAGCGTAGGCTTCTTTGGGACACTGTTCGGATCTGTGCTGACCCACAACCTTCCGGTGTTGAACAACGAAGATCAGGGCTCGACCAGCACGACGGGCGGGTACTATGCAACGTTGACGACGCTTCCCGCGAAACCCGCGGCTCCGACTGTTCCGGCGAATGGAATTATTCCGTTCTCGAACAATGTCAGCCCGCAGTTCCGCGGAAGCCGCATTCAGCTTCCCAAGGTCGATCAGTGGAACCTGACGATTCAGCAGCAGTTCAGCAATTCACTGACGGCGGAGGTTGCTTATGTTGGCAATCACGCAGAACGTATCTACCCGGGTGAGACGTACGGGTTTGACTTCAACGCGCCGACGCTGCCAACCTCGCCGAGTCAGTTAGGCAACGTGGCGGCTCGCCGGCCTTACTTCAACAAGTTCACCGGTGTGTATCAGGGCGTGCCTACCATCTGCTGCTCGAACGGGCTGACCTCTGCGGCACCGGCAGCGAATGCCAATTATCATGCGCTGCAGACGAAGCTGGAGAAGCGTTTCAGCAATGGCCTGCAGTTCAATGCGAACTACACCTGGTCGAAGGCGATGAACTATGCCAACGATGCGGTGTTTGCCAACTATCCCAACCTTAGCTACGGACGCAACGATACGAACCGCACGAATGTTTTTGTGATGAGCGGATTGTATACATTGCCGTTTGGGCGAAATCGCATGTTTGCCAGCGATGTAAATCGGGTAGTGGATTATGCGATCGGCGGATGGACGCTGACCGGCTCAACGATATGGGAGAGTGGACGTCCGTTCACGCCTACCTATGGGGAGTGCGGTGCTGATCAGGATCTAGACAACAACTTCGGTGGTCCTGGTGTGACCAGCGACTGCCGCCCAAATGGGAACGGAGGATCTTTTCCCACGGCAGTGGGTTCGCTCAATCCTGTAACACACTCACGGCAGTACTTCACTCCAGTCGCCGCGTTGACGCCAGGAGGTACATCCGGGGTGTTTTCTCGTCCGGCGTTTGGCACGATCGGCAATATCGGTCGCAACTCCCTGGTGGGGCCGCGTGATTACTACGCGGATGCTGCTCTCATCAAGGACATTCCCATCACCGAGCGAGTGAAGGCGCAGTTCCAGTTCCAGGCCTTCAACATCTTCAACCATGCTGCACTGGATATCCCGACGGCATCGAATGCACGCTGCATCGATTGCACGACGGGAGGAGGCGTGATTACGAGTCTGGAAGGCAACTCCAGCATGCGTCAGCTGCAGTTCGTTGGGCGGATTACCTTCTAACGTAACCTGAACACCAAAAGCAGGAGCTGCCGCAGGGTGGCTCCTGCTTCTGACTACAGATAGCCCCGAAACATCTCATAGAATCCCCAAAAGAAGAGGACTCGTGCAGGATCTAAGGCCCATGGTGCGAAAGCTGTTTTGCGTCTCGATGCTCTTTCCTTTCTCTATGGCTGCCGCGCAGACTTCGTTTGCGCCGGTTTCAAGCTTTTCCCTGGACAGCAACTCTTTGGTGATCCGTCAACCGGCGCAGGCCAATCGGCCGTTTAGTGTGACTGGACAGAGAGGAGCGGTTCTCGGCCAGCAGGACGGCAGCTTTGAGCTGTGGCTGCTGCCGGTGAAGATTCTGCACAATGCACGTCTGACGGCAAGGCTGCAGGGATACGAAGCTGTGATTGATCTGAACGATCATGCTTCGCAGATTGAGGTGCGGCCCGATCACACCACGATAACTTATTCTCATGCTGCGATTACGGTGAAGCAGCATATGTTTATTCCGCGTTCGGCGCAGGCGGGCGTTGCAACGGCGATGGTGTTGTTTGAGATTCACGCGATTCGTCCCGCAGTGGTTACGCTGCAGTTTGAGCCTTCGATGGAGAGGCAGTGGCCGGCGCCGAACTTCGGCAGACCCAATGCATCGTGGCAGCAAGTAGGAGACGGCGGCATCTATACGCTTTCGACCGATAATCCGAACTTTTTTGGGATGGTGGCGATGCCTGACAGTACGCGCGGTCTGTTGCGTCCTTACCAGGAGCGTCCGAAGACTCTGCCACTGGAGTTCAATATGCAGTATGACCCGGCCAAAGACGATGGGAGGTTTTATCCGCTTGTGGCTGCGGTGACAGGGGTGAGTGGCGGGCCGGAGCTGACTTCTGGGCAGCTTCGGGATCGTTTGCTGGAGGCGGAGAACCATGTGCAGCAGCTCTATCGTTCGACCGCCGATTACTTCGATCACTTTTTCGACACGCGGCTGACGGTGGAGACGCCGGACAAGAAACTCAACGAAGCCTTACGTTGGGCAGAGGTTTCGATCGAGCAGGCAAGAGTAGCTTCGCCTTCGGGGTCGGGATTGGCCGGGGGATGGTACACCTCGGGAGATTCGGCGCGCCCGGGCTTTGGGTGGTTCTTTGGCCGCGATACGTTGTGGACTCTCTATGCGGTGAACAGCTATGGCGATTTTCAACTGAGCCGCGAGGCGATGGACTTTCTGCTGGTGCATCAGCGAGCCGATGGCAAGATGATGCATGAGTATTCACAGACCGCCGAACTGGTGGACTGGGTTCATCTTCCGTATCTGTATGCGGCTGCAGACTCCACGCCGCTGTTCGTGATGCAGATGGCGGACTATGTTCGAGCCAGCGGAGATGTCGGATATCTGCGAGAGCACTGGGATAACGTGAAGCGGGCCTATGCGTTCACGCGAGCCCATACGACGAATGGCGTCTATGACAACTCGCAGGGGACGGGATGGGTGGAGGAGTGGCTGCCGAAGATGCCGCAGCAGGAGATCTATCTGGCGGCGCTCGATGAGCAGTCGTCTGATGCGATGGGACAGTTGGCGAAGCTGATGGGGGATCAGGCGCTGGTGTCCGAGGCCACACAGCAGGCGAAGACGGCGCGGGATTATCTTGCGACTTACCGCAATCCGGACGGTTTTTACAGCTTCAGCCACAGCAAGGATGGATCTTTCGACAAGCAACGCACGATTTTTCCGGCGGTGGCGTGGTGGAGCGGTTCACTTGAGCTTCCTCAAGCCGATGCGATGCTCGATGAATGGGCCTCGCCGAAGTTTGCGACGGACTGGGGAGCAAGGTCGATGGCTGTCGGCGAGGAGACCTACGATCCTTTGAGCTACCATCACGGCTCTGTGTGGCCGCTGTATACGGGCTGGGCTTCGTTGGCGCAGTATCGTGCGGATCGTCCGCAGCAGGGTTTTGCGAGCCTGGAGCATAATGTTCAGCTGACTTGGCTGCAGGATCCCGGTGCGGTCACGGAGGTTCTTTCAGGGCAGTTCTATCAGCCCTTGGGAAGAAGCAGCTCGCACCAGTTGTGGTCGTCGGCGATGGTGCTTTCGCCTGCGGTGAGGGGATTGTTTGGCCTGGAGGCAGATGCCCTGACGGGCAGGTTGCGAGTCGATCCGAAGCTGCCTGCGGAGTGGTCGGAAGCTTCTGTAAGAAATGTACCGTTCGGGAATACACGGCTGAACCTTGAGATGCACCGCGTGGGACCGAACCTGGAGGTTGAGGCCACAGCACAGGCTCCGGTGAAGTTGTGCCTTCAGAACTCGAAGGATTTCTTTAGAGAGGTATCGTGTCATCCCACCGAGGCTCTTCGTCATCAGCTGAAGATTCTTCTGCCGGAGGTTGAGGTGGAGTTGTCTCCTCAGACACCACGGCCAGGAGATAGCACACTCCAAGCCAAGGTCATACGGCAGGAGTATGGAGCGCACATGCTGCGTCTTCGCCTCGATGTTCCTGCGGGAACGACGCGGCTTTCCCTTCGAACAAACGGGCCCGTTCGCCGTCTGAGCATCGAAGGAGCACAGAGGGAACAGGACGGGCTTGTGATCAACGGCGATGCGGGAAAAGACTACGCAGAGCGGACCGTGGAGATCCGCTGGTAGCCGGCACTCTATGAAGAGGAGTCGCCTGCGAGAACTTCAGCAAGATGTCGTGGGCGGGCGCTGGTGTTTTGTGTGATCTGTTCGCAGCAGCTGAAGCCATCGGAGACGATGATGGCCTGAGGGTTGTTGCGGGCAGCGGGAAGCAGCGCGCGTTCCCCGAGTTTTTGTGAGACCTCATACTTGTCCTTCTCGAAGCCGAAGGGGCCGGCCATGCCACAGCAGCCTGAGTCGAGTGCTTCGACCTCGGCTCCTGTAGCGCGGAGAAGCTTGAGCTCATCGGTCAGGCCGACCATGGCTTTGTGATGGCAGTGTCCGTGCACGATGATCTTGCCGTTAATCTTCGGCGGCTGATAATTCGGCGCGAACTTTACGAGAAACTCGCTGAGCAGGTAGACAAGCGAACGTAACTTAGGGGCACGAGGATCGTTGGGAAAGAGGTTGACGAGCTCGTCGCGGAAGACGGAGGCGCAACTTGGCTCGAGCACAACGATTGGAGTTCCAGCCTCGATCTGCGGAGTAAGCGCATCGAGAATCTTCTGCAGGTACTGCTTTGCGGTATCCAGCAAGCCGAAGTCGTAGAGCGGACGACCGCAGCAGAGATGACGATTCGGAACCGTGACTCGGAAGCCTGCTGAGATAAGTACCTGATGGGCGGCTCGCATGGTCGAGGGATGGAAGTAGTTGTTGAAGGTGTCGGCCCAGAGAAAGACTGCGGGAGCGTCCTGAGGAACGGACGCACGCCTGTCGTTGCGGCGACGAGCGTCTCGCGCGAAGCGGCGATCGGGTGTGAAGGGGCGCGAGAAGCGTGGGAACTGGCGGCTGGGATGGATATGGAGCACTGACTTGATCAAGGAAGAGATGCCGGGAGCATTGTTGATCGCATTGACCAGGCCGGGTGCGATAGAGGCAAGCCGGGCCCAGCGGTCGATGCGTCCAAAAGCATAGTGGGCCAGTGGGCGCGAGTGATGCTCATAGTGGTGCGAGAGAAATTCGGCCTTATACGTCGCCATGTCGACAGAGACAGGGCACTCGCTCTTGCAGGCTTTGCAGGAGAGACAGAGATCGAGCGATTCACGCACCTGCTCGTTGGCCCAGTCGTTGGGAAGCACCTCGCGCTGCAACAGCTCCCAGAGAAGATGAGCGCGACCGCGAGTCGAATGCTGTTCCTCGCCGGTAGCCATGTAGCTGGGGCACATGGTGCCGGTGTCGGTCTTGCGGCAGGCTCCTACGCCGACGCAGCGTAGCGTGGCCTTGGCGAGAGAACCGTTATCGGAGGCGAAGGCGAAGTGAGTCTTCGGCTCCCAGGGCTTGTAGTCTGCGCCGAGTCGAAGGTCTTCGTGGATCTCATGCGGATCGATGAGCTTGTTCGGATTCATACAGAGATCCGGATCGAAGAGGCGCTTGAATTCGCGAAAGGCCTCCATCAACTCCGGTCCGAACATTTTGGGAAGCAGGATACCTCGGGCCTGACCGTCGCCGTGCTCTCCAGAGAGCGAGCCTCCGTGCGCAAGGGCAATATCGGCGGCTTTGTCCATGAACTCTCGAAAATCGAGGATGCCTTTCTCGGTTTCGAGATCGAAGCTGAGACGCATATGGACGCAGCCCTGACCGAAGTGGCCGTACATTGGGCTCCAATAGCCGTACTGCTTCATGAGCGCGTAGATGGCGCGGAGATAGGAGCCAAGCTGCGTGGGGTCAACGGCAGCATCCTCCCATCCCTCCCAGCCGGTGCGCTGGCCGGGAACAAAAGCGGTGGCGCCGAGACCGGATTCGCGAATGGCCCAGACTCGATGAGCTTGCTCCGGAGTGTAGATGCGCGCGTGGGTGATGTTTTCAAGCGAATGCGCGAGAGCATAGGCACGCTCATCCGCCTCCTGCTGCGTGTTTCCTCCGAATTCGGCGAGAAGAAAACCACGTCCTTCGGGAAGCAAAGGGATGTCGTCGAGCGCCTTCTGCTTGCTGCGCAACGACTCGAGCAGGAGATCGTCCATGCCTTCCAGGCCGATGGGTTTGTGCGTGAGAACGAGTGGAACGTGGTCAGCCGCGATGAAGACATCCTGAAAGCCGATGCCGACCAGAGTGCGGAATTGCGGGCTTTCGACCAGGTTGAGTGTAGCGCCGAGAATGACGGCGCAGGTGCCTTCACTGCCGACGATGGCGCGAGCGACGTTAAAGTGATTCTCCGGGAGAAGTTCGTCGAGGTTGTAGCCGGAGACCCGACGAGGAATGTTCGGGAAGCGTTCGCGCACAAGAGCGCTGTAGGTATCACGAATGCGCTTGAGGCCAGCGTAGAACTCTCCAACGCGGCCACCGGCGGCGATGTGCTGATGGAGCTCTTCCTCGGTTGTGGGACCGACGGTAAGGCGGGTTCCGTCGTAGAGAAGGATGTCGAGCGACTGAATGTTGTCGACGGTTTTGCCTCCCATCAGCGCATGCACGCCGCAGGAGTTGTTGCCGATCATACCGCCGATGGTGCAGCGGCTGTGAGTGGCGGGATCGGGAGCATAGGTGAGGGCGAACTTTTCGGCGGCTTCGCGAACACGGTCGAGCACGATGCCGGGCTGCACATGCACGGTGCGTTGGATGGGGTCGACCGGCCCCATCTTGTTCATGTACTTCGAGAAATCGAGGATGACGGCGACGTTGGTTCCCTGACCGGCGAGCGATGTACCGCCACCTCGCGAGAGGACTGGAGCCTTGAACTTGCGGCAGGCGGCTACGGTCGCAATGACGTCATCTTCATCTTTGGGAATGACCAGTCCGATTGGAATGTGACGATAGTTCGAGGCATCGGTCGCATAAAGAGCGCGTGAGGCCTGATCGAAACGAATCTCTCCCAGCACGTGCTGTCGTAGCTCACGCTCTAGCTCGGCTGCGGCGGCAAAGCTATCGTGTGCGCGTGCATGCGAGCTGGGGAGCAGAACGAACGGAGAGGCGTTGGTAGCGGGTGCAGTCGACAATGGGATAGCGCTCTTTTCTGTTTCGATTTGGAGATCATTTTAAAGGCGACGGGCCAGAAAATCTCTCCATCCATCCTGCTTCAGGAAGAAGTTTTGAGAAGGATTGGCGGAGATAGGCCATCTTCCCTCTCAATACGGGCGACAAGACGGAGACCCCGGACGGAGTTACCCAAAAAAACGGCTTCTGCACGAAGCAGATCATCAAGGAAAAGAGGACGTTCTTCAGAGTCGGTTCGGATGGAGAGGATGTGCTGACGAAGAACTCCCGGGAGAACTCCGGAGGAGAGCGGGGGAGTGACGAGCCGACCGTCCAGCTGGAGAAAGAGAGTGCTGATGGCTCCTTCGGTCAACTCGTCGCGCTGGTTGAGAAAGAGGACCTCGTCGTAGCCCTCCTGCAGGACGTTTTGGAATTCGCGATTGTAGAGTTCCCGTTGCGTCGTCTTATGCCGGAGCAGAGGATCGTTGGACGAGACCCGATGTTTTGAGAGCCGCACGGTCAGAGGCGCGGTGCCTGGAGATTCGAGCAGACTGGATGTCAGGCTGGCATGGCCGTTTGCATCGAGAAGGAGGCGAATGCGATGGCGCTGGCCGGAGGGAAGCGCTGCGATGAACTGATTGAGTTGCGATGTGAGTGCTGTACGGTCCAGCGCAAAGTCAAAGTATGCGGCCGAGGAGGCGAGGCGCTCCAGGTGCAGAGGCAAGAGGTCGATCTTTCCGCTCTCGCAGAGCATGGTTTCGATCAACTGAAACCTTGGGACGTGCTGGGTAAGAAAGGAAGACTTCAGCTGACACTCACGGTATTCGGAGAGAGGATCTGAGTCGGCAACGATACCGCCGCCTACTCCCATGTGAGCGATTCCGTTATGGAGCACAAGAGTTCGAATAGCGACATTGAAGACGGCATCGCCGGATGGAGCGATGTAGCCGATGGAGCCGGTATAGACGCCGCGGGGATGGCGCTCCAGCTCGCGAATGATCTGCATGGTGCGGATCTTTGGAGCTCCGGTGATGGAGCCGGAAGGGAAGAGCGCACGAAAGATCTCGTAGAGCGTGAGATTGTCGCGCAGCTCGCCGGAGATTGCTGACGTCATCTGGAAGAGGGTTTTATAGCGCTCAACGGTAAAGAGCTGATTGGTATGCACTGAACCCATGCGGCAGATTCGGCCAAGATCATTGCGCAGGAGATCGACGATCATCACGTGTTCGCTTCGGTTTTTTTCGTCCGCAGCCAAGAGAGCGGCCTGATGCTCGTCTTCGAAGATGTCGAACCCGCGCGGCATGGTGCCCTTCATCGGACGCGTGACAATGTGGCCATTGTGGATGCTGAAGAAGAGTTCGGGCGAGAGGGAGAGGATGTGATGATCACCGATGTGCAACAGCGCGCTGTAGGCGACGGGCTGCGCTGTCGAAAGAACCGTGAAGGCAGCGGCGGCATCGTGTGGAGAAGAGACGGTGACGGAGTCGGTGAAGTTAACCTGGTAGGTGTCGCCTGCCTCGATGTACTGCTTGATGCGCAAAATCTTTTTCTTGTAGTCCTCTTCAGAAATGCCAAGAAAAACTTCGGTGGTGAAGACCTCAGGTGCTTTCACCGAGGAGGCATTGGGAGGCACGGCTCCCAGAAAGGTACCGGTTGCGTGATCGAAGATAAAAGGGGATGGATATGCACCGAACCATGCCAGGGGAGGAGAGTCCGTGTCGAGCGAAAAAAGAGGAATTGAGGCGACGCGATAATCCAGAGAGTAGCCGCACTCATAGCCGAAATATCCGGCAAGGTAGAGGCCGCGCTTGCGCATGGTCTCCATCCATTCGAAGAGAGAAGAAAGCTGTTCAGGTGTATTCGCCAAGAAGACTTCAGCGGGATTAAGAAAAAGATAGCTGTGGTGATTTTGTTCATCGAAGCGCGAGGTCTCGAGCAGTACAGCGTGCGGCGAAGCGGCGGCGAGTGTACGGAGTGACTGCGGAAGTGGAGCCCATCGAGACATGCGGATATTGCGATTGTTTCATGTCTGCGGATGGAGCGAAGTTCGTTAAACCTGCTCCGGAGTGGACGGCGTAAGTCTGATCGAAACCGTCTGCGATCCGAGGCGCGGATGGGTCGCGGTGAGACGCACCGTTCCTGCACGTTCGCTGGCGCGAATCCAAACCGCTCCGGTTCCGCCAATCAAAGCAAAGGGATTGTCCCCGATCAATTCAGCGGGGCCTTCGAGCTTGAAGATGATGGAATCGTTGGCGTAAGGCCGAATAGCCCCAAATTCGTCGGTCACGCGCAGTACGACACGGGTGGTATCAGCTCCATCGGCGACCAGAGTCGTGTCGTCGGGAAGAGCCGTGAACTTGCGGTCTGCACCATCGCCGGAGAGCGTCTTCGAGATAACCTGCTTTCCCTTGATATATCCATCGATGCGGAGATCGCCCCAGATGTGGCGCTTGGTTCCGTGGAGAAGGTCGAGAATGAAGGGCGGATAGGGAAGATGAGCGAACTCAGTGCGGTCCGGATCGAGCTCAGCGATCAGGTCCCACGAGTCGTTCTGCTTGCCCGCGTCCCGTATGTAAAACTTCAGGTGGTCGCAGTTGGAGCAGAGGACCGCCTTGGTGAAGTGCGTGGACTCGTCACTGTTGGCCCAATGGAAGGCGGGTTCGAGGACGATCTCCTCTTCAGGCGTGCACTGCGATTTATAGAAGCCGGCAGCAGCTTTCGGCTCGCGGAAGATGTCGGTGACGCCGTGGTAGCAGATGCGGTCGCCGGCACCGAAATCAGAATGAGTGTTGTAGTCGAAGGCGCACCAGCCGATGCCACCAGCGTATTGTGGGTCGGACGCAAGCTGGTTATGAATACGCGCATGCCGCAAAGTATGTTCACGCTGACGTTCGTCGTCGTCGGTGGTTTTGGTGGGGAAGGTGTGGCCGACGAATTCTGTGTTGAGATAAAGCGGATGATTGGGCTTCCGCAGAGGAAATCCGAAGTCGTTGATCGTGAAGACATCTTCTAACAGTTCGGAGTTGTAGTTATTGCGGATGCCGCCGGTTTGACGCGTGGGGTCCAGCAGATGCGCGAGTTTGTTGGTGCGAAGGTAAAAGTCGTGATCGTCTTTGGACTCGTTAATGCGAACACCCCAAAGGATGACGGAAGGGTGGTTCCAGTCGCGTCGGATCATGCGGCCGACGTTGTCGATGGAGATCTCCTTCCACGATTCATCGCCGATGTGTTGCCAGCCGGGAATCTCTTCGAGGACGAGCAAGCCGATTTCGTCGCAGCGGTCGAGGAAGTGGCGTGACTGAGGATAGTGCGAGGTGCGGACGATGTTGCAGTGCAGCTGGCGACGCAGAATGTCAGCGTCGCGACGCTGCACTCGGCCGGGCATTGCCTGGCCCACGAAGGGGAAGGTCTGGTGTCGGTCCAATCCGCGCAGTTTGACGATCTTGCCGTTGAGTGAGAATCCGTTGGGAGTAAAGCGCGCTTCTCGAAAGCCGATGCGGCGAATATCCGAATCGATAAGTCGGCCGGATGCCAGAAGACGCACATGCACGGTGTAGAGCTTTGGACTGTTGAGATCCCAGAGCTGGATTCCCTGAAGTCGATCGAGCGTGACCGTGTGACGCGCAGGGTCAGCGATCGTCTGGGGGCTGGCATGGACAGGGGCCGATGTGGCGGGAGCTGCGGTGGCGTTCGGGTCTGATCCATTAGCGTAAGTGACGGAGCTGGAGGCTTTGGCGACAGTATGGTCACCATCGCGAAGCTCAACTTCTAAGGTGAGATCGGAAGCGGGTGCCCCGGCGAGAAAACAGTCCACTTCAAGGGCAGGAGAAATGAGAACGTCTTTGGGGCGGGCGAAGATGTTGTCGAGATAAGTCTGGGGAACGACGCGAAGGGAGACCTCGCGATAGATTCCGCCGAAGGTCAGGTAGTCGATCTGATAGCCGAAGGGAGGAATGTCGGCGCGTTCTGTGGAGTCGACATAGACGGTGAGGACGTTTTCGCCTTGAGGGTTCAGATGCGGGGTAAGCTCAAAGGAAAACGGGGTGTAGCCTCCCTTGTGCTCTCCCAGCAATATGCCATTGATCCAGACTGTCGATGCAGTCATTGCGCCTTCAAAATCGACAAAGACCCTCTTTCCCTTGGCGCTTGCCGGAGTGCGAAAGCGACGACGGTAGGTGGAAATAAACTCGTATTCCTTGTCGTCGAAGCTGTGCCAGGGCAGGCGAACGTTGGTATGCGGGATAACGATCCGTTCGAAGGTATCGTCCTTGAAGGAGGGCTGCGAAGCTTCGGGAATCTGGCTGGGATGGTATCTCCAACCGCGATTGAGAGGCAGGATTACGCGGTCACCGGTTTCTTGAGCAAACGAGCTGGTTTGGGGCAGGGCAGTGGCGGCAAGAAGGGTTCCTGTAGTTTTGAGAAAGTCGCGGCGGTCCATGAATCGATTGTGAAGTTCCTGAAATATAGAAGCATCCTAAGCACATTCAAACGATTTGTCACAGCGGACAGGCTTCGCCAGCCAAGCACGAAGTCGCTCGCTGTGATGAAATAAGAATTGGTACGATGCGGCGGACAGGACCCATCTCGCTCGGGATGCCTTCCTTTGGAGGAGCTGTACGGCAGCTCGTCCTGTTAAATGTTGGCGTCTTCTTTGGGCTGGCAATTCTCTCGTGGGTTTTTCCTGCGATGAATCGCCTTTTGACCGCTCATCTTGTACTTGAGCCTCTAGCGGTCCTGCGCGGTGAGATCTGGCAACTGGCGACTTACTCGCTGATCAATCCAGGCATTCTTTCGATCGTCTTTGGGATGTTGACGTTATGGTTTACGGGGGCCTTGCTGGAAGGAAGTTATGGCAGCCGCTGGCTCCAGGAGCTCTACTGGTGCTCGGTGATCGGTGGTGCCGTTATCGCTTCGGCGGTCTCGTTTACGCACGTGTTCGGCCTTCGTCCGGATGCGGTTACTGTGGGGGCATGGGCTGGTATCTTCGGTCTTCTGGTCGCGATTGCGATGTTGTTTGGGGATCAAGAGTTTTTGCTTTGGTTCGTCATTCGCATCAAGGCGAAGTACATGGTCGCCATCTACCTGCTGATTGCAGTTGCAGTGCTGCTGAAGGAATCCGATAACTTTGGTGCGTTGGCGCAGCTTTCGGGCGCTCTTTCGGGTTTCCTCTTTGTGCGATTTGCTCCGCGGCGAGGACTATTGTTTGGAGTCGCCGAACGGTTTTACGGAATACGCAATGCATACTATCGGGGTAAGCGCAGGCGGGCTGCTCGTAAGTTTGAAATTTACATGCGAAAACAAAATCGCGAGGTACACTTCGATAAAGATGGGCGGTACATCGATCCAGACGAGCTCCGCCGGAATCCAAACGATAAACGCTGGATGAACTAAAGTGTCCCGAGTCTCGCAAAAATTGGGTTGATCGTAGATCTTCCTCTATAATTGCGAAATTAGTTTCTGGCCTACAGACAGTCCCCCCGCAGAGCCGTTCCCGTGTCACAGGCAGTAACCTTCCCCCAGGAAATCCCTGTCCTTGGAGTTTAACTTGTTCAACCAAGGCTCTTTTATTTAAGAGCTTCAAGGAGAAAAGTGTCACTATGCCACGCAACCTCCCCATGCTGGCTCTCATGGCCCTGTCTGCAAGCACTCTCGCTTTCGGACAAGGCACGTCAACTCCAACCCGTTACACCATTCTGAAGCTTAAGGCGCCCACTGCTCCTCCCTCGACGCCACCTTCTACCACGCCAACGGGCCCGTCGACTCCCCCCTCGACGACTCCAACGGAGCCGACCAGTCCGCCAGTAACTACACCGACGGATCCGACATCGCCTCCCTCGACTCCACCTTCCACAACGCCGACGGATCCCTCGAGCCCTCCGACGACGACGCCGACGGATCCTTCCACACCGCCTTCGACGACGCCAACGGATCCATCGAGTCCGCCAGCAACCACGCCAACGTCTTCAGCGTGCAGTGCTATGAGTCTGGGCCCTGAAGCCAACCTGAACGGATATCTTCCGTTTGAGACCAACAATGCATGGCGGCAGAACATCGCCAATGCGCCGGTCGATGGAAACTCCGGGAACCTGATTAATGCCATCGGAGGCGCGAGCCTCAAAGCCAACTTTGGAGCGCCGTACGGTGGCTTTCTATGGGGTATTCCTTACACAGTAGTAAGCGGCACGAAACCGGTGAATATCGACTACACGGCCTACGGCAGCGAAAGCGATCCTGGACCGATGCCTTTCACCAATGCCACTCCGGTGGAGGGCGATCCTAGCCTCGACGGAGATCGGCACTCCGTGGTGCTCGATCGGGACAACTGCTGGCTCTATGAGCTTGGCGGCGCTATCCCGCAGGGCGACGGAAGCTGGCAGGCTGCTGTCGGCACGGTATGGGATCTTACCAACCAGAACGCGCGTCCATACACGTGGACCTCAACCGATGCAGCTGGTCTTCCAGTCTTCCCCGGCCTTGTGCGGTACGACGAGGTTGCGGCAGGTCACGTAGACCATGCTATCCGTATCACACTGCAGCATAGCCGTCAGGCCTTTGTGGCTCCGGCTTCGCACTGGGCACCAAACTCTTCCGATCCGAATGCCGCGCCCATGGGCATGCGCATGAGGCTCAAAGCCAGCTATGACATCTCGTCGTTCCCACCGCAGGCCCAGGTCATCCTGACTGCGTTGAAGAACTACGGAGCCATCATGGCCGACAATGGAAGCAATATGTTCCTCATTGGTGCTCCGGACGACCGCTGGAATAACGACGACCTCGGTACTTTGAGGCAGGTTCCCGCTTCAGCGTTCGAGGTGGTCCAGATGGGAACGGTCTACACGCCGTCGAACGTTCCTACGGGAAGCGCTCCGAACATCACCAGCTTTACTGCGGACAATCTGACGGTTTCGGCCGGACAGGCGGTCACCTTGAGCTGGGCTGCGGACAACGCGAGCTACTATGTCGTCAACCCGGAGATTGGCCCGGTGCGCGGAAACAGCGTGACGGTTCATCCGACGGCTACGACGACGTATACCCTCAACGCCACCAATCAGTTTGACCGCAGCACTAAGACCATCACCATCACGGTGCAGTAAGGCTGCTTCGTCACTGACAAACCAGCGGCCGCACGTTGTAGGCAAAGTGTGCGGCCGCGCACTTTTAAGAATCGGCATAAGAAAGGGGGATGGTTTGAGTCCAGGGAAACGGCTATAGTTCGTCCATGATGGAACGATCATGGTTCGCTGGAATCGTACTCGTAGTTGCTGCTTCTCCTATGCTGCAAGGGCAATCATGCGAGAAGCTCTCTTCGCATTCTTCGCCAAAGATGTCCATCACGATAGCGAAGACTGTTTCGTCGGGTAGTTTTACGCCTGCTGATGGAAAGCAAATCTCCGGATTGCCTTCGTTTTGCCAGATCGCCGCGGTGTTAAAGCCGACGCCTGACTCAGAGATTCATACCGAGGTGTGGCTCCCCTCTTCGAATTGGAATGGCAAGTATCTCGCCGTAGGCAGCGGCGGCTGGGGCGGCTCTATCCCATACAGCGCCATGGCAGATGCCTTGCGACGTGGTTATGCAACCTCTGCGACCGATGATGGACACAAGGGTCCGAGCGCAAGCTTTGTAATGGGGCATCCAGAAAAGCTAGTCGACTTTGCTTATCGTGCAGAGCACGAGACGGCCGTGGAGGCCAAGGCTTTGATCAAGGCTTTTTATGGTCGAGAGCCACGTTATGCCTACTGGGACGGCTGCTCCGGCGGCGGGAGGGAAGGGTTGTTGCAGGCTTACCGCTATCCCGAGGAGTTTGATGGCATTATCGCTGGCGATCCAGCGAATGTGCGCCGTAACGCATGGGCGCTCTGGCTTGCGAATGAGACCTTCAAAGATCCGGAGGACTATATTCCACCCTCGAAGTACCCCATGATTCATCGTGCAGTCTTAAATGCCTGCGATGCGAAGGACGGTTTGAAGGATGGACTTATCTCAGATCCTGAGAGCTGCATGGTCGATTTCAAAGTTCTTACCTGCAAGCAGGGAGATGCTTCCGATTGCCTGACTCCTCGACAAGTTCATAGTGCGCAAATGATGATCAGTCCCGCAACTGATTCTTCGGGCAAGGTTCAGTTTCCGCGATTGGAGCCGGGAACGGAGCTCCGCTGGGCTCGTCTGGCAGGTGGACCTGCGCCTGCCGATCTGTTTCTCGATCAGTTCCGCTATGTGGTCTATCAGGATCCGAACTGGGACTGGAAGACCTTCGATCTAAAGCGTGACGCCACAAAGGCGAATGCGATCGACAAGGACGTGGATGATTTCAACCCCAATCTGGCGGCCTTCGCCAAGCGCGGTGGAAAGCTGTTGCTTTATCACGGCTGGGCCGATCAGCAGGTTGCGCCGGGTTCTACCGTCGACTTTTACCAGGAAGCAGCCAAGATGAGCGGCGATCCGGCCTCTGCGTCAGAGTGGATGCGTCTGTTCATGATTCCAGGCATGGGGCACTGTTCCGGGGGAGAAGGGCCCGATAGCTTCGATAAGATCCATGTGATGGAACAGTGGGTGGAGCAGGGTAAGACGCCGACGAGAATCGTCGCCTCGCACCACAGCGAAGGCAAGGTGGACAGAACCCGCCCGCTCTGTCCTTATCCTCAGATTGCACGGTACAACGGCAGCGGGAGCATTGATGACGCTGCAAACTTTACCTGCTCCGCGAAGTGAATTGCCGATCTAGTTTCGCACCACAGTCTTCAAATGCAGTTCCCTCATTTGTTGTTCCGTCGGTAAGCTGGGAGCATCGACCATCAGGTCAATCGCTTTGGCCGTCTTCGGGAAGGCGATCACCTCGCGCAGGCTGGTGGCCCCTGCCAGAATCATCACGATGCGATCGAGTCCAAGAGCGATGCCACCGTGCGGAGGCGTGCCATACTCCAGGGCTTCAAGGAAGAATCCGAAGCGCTCCTTGGCTTCTTCGTCGCTCATACCGAGGGAGCGGAAGATCTCCTTCTGCACGTCCTGGCGGTGAATACGAATGGAGCCGGAGCCAAGTTCGGTTCCATTGAGAACCACGTCATAGGCGAGGGCGCGGACTGAGCCCTTGTCGTTGAACAGCGCTCCGGATTTGATGTCGTCTTCATGCGGCGAGGTAAACGGATGATGTGCCGCATCCCAGGCCTTTGATTCTTCGTTCCATTCGTACATAGGGAAGTCGGTAACCCAGAGGAACTTGAAGTCTTCGGCCGTACCAGTCTGCGTGAAGCGGCCATGCTTGTCGGCGAACTTCTGAGCCAACTGCAGTCGCAACGCTCCCACGCGCTTGTAGATCCACTGCGGATCGAAGTTCCACTTTTCCGGGGTGCCGAGCTTCGGCGTAACCACCACAACCAGATCTTCAGGGGTGGCTTCCAGCTTTGCGGAGATGGTGTTCGCCAGCGGCGAGAACGCCTCATTGGTCTTCAGGCGCTCGGTGTCGAGCAAGTCCAACCCGGTCTCTCCAAAGCTGGCACGGACTTCGCTGAGGAGTTTTTTTCGCTCAGTTCCGCTCAGGCCACCAGCTTTAGGAATGATGAAGCCAAGGACGGGGAGCTTCTGCTCGATCTTCAGGGTCTCGCGCAGCGATGGCGTGAGCTCTTCGGTCAGCTCCTCCATTGCGGGCAGGCGCATATCCGGCTTGTCGATGCCGTATCTCCGGATGGCATCGTCGTAGGTCATCTGCACAAAGGGGGCTTTGAGCTCGATCCCCGCAGTTTTGAAAGCCGCAGTCAGGAAGCCTTCGACGACGCGAAAGACCGTCTCTTGCCGGGGGAAGGTCATCTCGAGGTCGATCTGGGTGAACTCCGGCTGACGATCGGCGCGAAGGTCTTCATCGCGGAAGCAGCGTGCGACCTGGAAATAGCGATCGAAGCCGGAGATCATCAGGATCTGCTTGAAGATCTGCGGCGACTGCGGTAGCGCGTAGAAGTGGCCGGGATGAACACGGCTCGGAACAAGGTAATCTCGAGCCCCTTCGGGAGTAGAACGTGTCATGAAGGGCGTTTCGATCTCAAGGAAGTCGTTCTCGGAGAGATATTCACGAATGGCGCGGGCGACCTTGTGACGAAGCGCGAAGTTGTACTGCATCTGCTCGCGGCGGAGGTCCAGATAGCGGTACTTCAACCGGACCTCTTCGTTGGAGATGGCCTCTTCGGCAGGGGAGAAGGGAGGTGTCTTCGCTTCATTGAGGAGAAGCGTTTCTTTCGCGACGACCTCAATGGCGCCCGTGGCCATGTTGGGGTTCTCAAGGCCGTCGCCGCGCTTGCGCACACGGCCCTTGATGGCAACGACATACTCCGACCGGGCGGCTTCTGCTTTGGCGTGGGCCTGGCCCGAGATCTCTTTATCAAAGACGACCTGGGTGATGCCGGTTCGGTCGCGAAGATCGAGGAAGATAAGATTGCCATGGTCACGACGCCGGTTGACCCAGCCCATCAAAACTACGTCCTGACCGTCCTGCTCCACACGGAGCTCGCCGCACCTGTGAGTGCGCTGTAAGTTGCCTAAAAAGTCGAGTGTCACGATGTTACCTATTGTACGAAAATCACTTGAAAAGGCGACGGGGCAGGCACGCTTCCTTGAGAGGTTAGCCCTAAACAGGGTGGGAGCCGCCTCCTCGCTAAGCGCTAAATTCGCACAGCATGGGCTCGAATGTACTCATCCAACGAGTGGTCTGGCCCGATGTAGTGGAATTCCTCAGCGTACTCCAGGCCGTATTTTGTTCCGATGGCGTGGTCCCGGTCGATAAATGCGGCATGGATGAAGGCGTCGTTCGCCGATTCCTGATTGCCCTCGAAGGCAGGAATTCGCAGTTTTTGTGCAGCCAGTGAATCGTTGGCGCCTCGCACCATGTTGGTGATCATCGTCCGGCACGATTGGATATATGCAATCTTTTGCTGGATCGTGGGCCCGATATCGACGACACGGTTTACCAGCTGAGGGCCTCGCGCGAAGTAGTACTTCTCTGCGACGGCGTGCACCTTCAGGCCGGCATCGAACTGCTCGGGAAAATCGAGATGGTCGGCAGACATCCAGCAGGCTGCCTCAACTGCCTGAGCCGTCACATAGTGATCGGGATTTTCCTCATAGTGTCCCCAGGGGTCGTAGCTGAGCACGGTATCGACCTTGAGCATGCGGAACAGAAACATCAGGCGTACCCGAATCTCCATGCGCGAGACATCGTCAAGCCCGTGATTGCGATACTGCAGGTCGTAACGTTTCTTCAGCCCGGCTACTTCGACAAACCGGGCGGCGTCCTGCTCATTGGCCAGCACCGTCTCGCCCAGCGTCAGATTGTAGGAGTCCTTCTCGTCGTTGCTTACCCGAATGAAGTAGCCTGTGTAGCCCTCGTTCAGCAGCTTGGCAATCGTGCCCCCAGCAAAGATGGGGCCGTCATCGAGGTGGGGCGTAATCAGTGCAAAGACTTTCCCTCTGCCTGGATGGTCGGGGTTGGCGCGCTCGATGACAGGCGGCGTTGTGGCCTGGGTAGTGGTTTGGGATGTGCTCTGGGCTCCCGCTGTTCCCATAAATCCAGCGGCGGCAGCCATCTTGAAAAATCCTCTGCGTTCCATGAGCATCTCTCGATGTGGGTTTTACCTAGAGATTGATCTCTAGACCAAGTCTCCGGTCACTAAAGTTTTTCTCGGTTTTCAATGTATTGTGAATTCGTATTAGCGATTCAACTTCTGTAGAACTTAGTTTTTCTAACACTTTAGAATCTTGTTCAGTTGAATAGTCTGAACTGATCACCCCTGCTTCGATTAGCAAATCTAGATTAGATCTTTTTGGAGGTTGATCTGAACCTTCCTGAGACTGAAGTTTGAGTGCTGCCACCAGCTCCGCTTGCGGAACCTTTGTCTGCTCGCCTTTTGCAAAATCTTTTACGGTCAGAACTCCGCTTGACGCCTCATCTTCACCGAAGATCACCATGCGACGCGCCAACTTATCGGCGGCTTCGAAGGATTTCTTGAGACGGAAGTTGCCATCGCCGACTTCGACCGTCAGGCCACCACGCCGCAGATCCTGTGCGAGCTTCAGCGCGCCGGGATTCTGTGCTACCCCCATGGGAGCGATGAAGGCATCCAGCTTCTTCTGCTCCCGTTCTTCGGCCTGTGCCTGCAGCGTGAGGATGAGACGATCCTCGCCGATGGCGAAGCCGATTCCCGGAGCCCTGGGGCCGCCGAGCATCTCGCTCAAGCCGTCATAGCGGCCGCCGCCGAGCAGTGCATTCTGGGTCCCCAACCCGCTGCCATCGGGCACGGTGAACTCGAAGGTGGTTCGGGTGTAATAGTCGAGGCCGCGTACCAGCCGGGGATCGACGGTATAGGGAACTCCGCAGGCTTCCAGAGCGGCCTTGACCTGCTCAAAGTGCGTACGCGAATCTTCGTCTAGGAAGTCGGCGATTTTGGGTAGGTCATCGATGACCTTCTGGTCGTTCGGATCCTTGGAGTCCAGCACGCGAAGGGGATTTGTCTCTGCTCGCCGCTGGTTGTCCTCGCACATCAGGTGCTTCACGGGAGCCAGCGCCTCTCGCAGCGCTGCGCTGTAGCGCTGACGATCCTCGGCCGATCCGACCGAGTTCAGCGCCAGCCGCCATCCCTTCACTCCCAGCTCATCCAGCAGGGTGGCAAGCATCTCCAGCACCTCGGCGTCCCTCAGGGCGGAGTCCGAGCCCGACCACGGCGGTCCCAGAACCTCCGCGCCAATCTGCCAGAACTGCCTGTATCGGCCACGTTGCGGCCGTTCGCGTCGGAATTGAGGCCCGATATAGAAAAGCTTCTCGAGCATGCCGCTTTCGGCCATTCCATGCTCGATGTAAGCACGGACGACGCCTGCTGTATTTTCAGGGCGAAGCGTCAGGCTCTGGCCGCGATCGCTTTCGGCGCGTCCGCGATCCTCCCAGGTGTACATCTCTTTGGAAACGATATCGGTCTCTTCGCCAACGCTGCGCGCAAACAGCTCTGTCGCTTCGAAGAGAGGGGTACGGATTTCGCCGAATCCATAGCGTGCAAAGACTGACCGGGCGGTTGCCTCAACATGATTCCAGAGTGTGGTATCCCGGGGAAGAAGGTCCCGTGTCCCGCGTACTGCCTTGATGATTGCCATTACCTTTTAGTGTAGCGAAATAAGAAACATTCTTGGATAGGCACCTATTCTGGATACGTGATCAATTCGCAGGTTCCGCTGTGACAATTTAGAAACCCTTTGAGAAGAAGATGGGCATCCGAATCGCGTGGTATCCAATCCTGAAAGCTCGCCCGTTTGATCATCGCATCATCCTTTTCCGGAACGGGACCAGAATTTGTGCTCCGAAGGAGGGTAATCTTTCCTTTGTCGATGACAAAAGAGCATTCAAGCATGGCATTTGGTCTTTCTGTAGATCCAACGTGAAATGCTCTTAATTTGGTGAGTTCTCCAGGGAGATCTGCATTATTCGTTGTGAAGCCCTGTTTTTTCAGGGCTTCGATCCGTTTTCGTAGCACGGTGCTGATCAGGTCCGGTTGTTTCATTGGCGCCGCTGCAGGCAAGGCTTTGCGCGTGGTGGCAAATCCCAGACTGTAGCGATGCAATGCTTCCTGTTTCTGGCCACGTTTTTCGGCCAGCTGCCCCAGATGAAGTGCTACTTCCGCGTTCTGATTATTTTTCCAAGAAGCCTGAAGATAATTTTCAGCCTCCTCGAATTTTCCCTGCTGATAAAGAATCCATCCGAGTGTGCCCCATGCAGCAACAAGGAGATTCTGCATGGCCCGATTTTTTTTTGGCTTCTAATTCTGGTGCATCTAGACTCCATTCTTTAGATTCTGTCGTGAGCGTATCGATAATCTTTCGGACGCTCTTCTCCGCAACTTCCAAGTCCACTCCTGCGACCGCTAATTCGTAGGCTGCGCCATTCAGTTGATTCGGATCAGAGGTTTGGTTCAGAGCAAGGACCAGATTTTTTTCACCCTCTACCGTCTTTCCCGCGTGTAGTTGCGCTCCGCCCAAATCAATTCGAAGTCCTTCATCATCCGGTGATTTGTCGGACAACGGTTGTAGTACTGAGACCGCTTCGTCATACCTTCCGGTAAAGATAAGTAAGGAAGCCAAACTTCTCGGTATCCTGACCCAGGCTCGAAACCGAAGACATTCCCAAGGCAAAAACAAACAGAACCACAGCAAAACGCATATCTGTTACAGATACCGTAATTTCGTGGCAGTAAGCTATTGAAAAGTTTGACTGGCATCGTAGTTACATCTTCATGCAGGGTTCGCCAGGCAAAACATTCAAAGTTCTTAAGGGATAAAGGTTAATAACTCAATGAGTTACATCGCTGACGCAAAGAGATACGAACAGGCTGGATTTCGTCGCTGCGGCCAATCCGGCATAGTCCTTCCTCCCATCTCCCTTGGCCTGTGGCAGAACTTCGGAGGCGCCGACGTCTTTGAGACCGGCCGCGCCACGGTTCTCCGAGCCTTCGACCGCGGAGTGACCCACTTCGATCTGGCCAACAATTACGGGCCTCCTTATGGATCGGCTGAGGAGAACTTCGGACAGATTTTGCATAAGGATCTGAACCCCCACCGCAACGAGCTGATCATCTCCACCAAAGCCGGATGGGACATGTGGCCAGGGCCGTATGGTTTTGGCGGTTCACGCAAATATCTTCTTGCCTCGCTTGATGACAGCCTGCGGCGCATGGGACTGGACTATGTAGACATCTTTTACTCGCATCGCCCGGACATGAATACGCCGCTCGAAGAGACAATGGGGGCGCTGGTACAGGCCGTTCGACAAGGTAAGGCTCTCTACGTCGGCATCTCCTCCTATAGCCCGGAGCGCACCCGCCAGGCAGCGGAGATTCTGCGCGGCGAAGGTGTGCCGTTGTTGATTCATCAGCCCTCGTATTCGATGCTCAACCGCTGGATCGAGCAGGAGCTTCTCGACACATTGGACACTCTGGGAGTGGGTTGTATCGCCTTCTCGCCTCTGGCGCAGGGTCTGTTGACCAGCAAGTATCTGAAGGGTGTTCCGGAGAACTCGCGTGCTACTCTCGAAGGCTCCTTGAAGAAGGACTTTCTCAGTGAAGAGAATCTCAAGAAGGTCCGTGCACTCAACGAGATTGCCAAGGGACGTGGCCAGACATTAGCCCAGATGGCGATTGCCTGGACGTTGCGGGATTCGCGCGTGACCTCAGCGCTGATTGGAGCGCGGAACGTCGAGCAGCTCGATGATTCGCTCGATGCAGTGAAGAATCTCCAGTTCAACGAAGCCGAGCTGACCGACATCGATACGTACGCGAAGGAAGGCTCGCTCGATCTTTGGAAGGGTGCCCGCGAGGGAACGGCCTGAGCCGCAGAAGGCCCGGAGTGCCGCTCTGGTGCTTCGGGTCTCCGGAAGCATCGGTTGTTCCACTAAAATAAGGGAAGCATGATCTTGCCGTTTGTCCGCGAAATTCTCGCGGACCTGGAACACTCCGATGCCTTTGAGCGTGTACGTCGCCATTTAAGCGGCGGATCGGGGCGTCGTCGTGTCTCTGGACTGACGGCTACAGCTCGGGCACTCTATCTGCCTTATTTAGTTCGTGCTTCACAGACGCCGGCACTCGTCATCGTCTCCGACAATAAGGCAGCGGAAGCGCTGCATGACGGGGTTCTGGCGGCCTGTGAGCTGACCGGAGCGCTCGATCCAGATCAGGTGCTGCGTTTGGCCGCCCATGATGTTCTTCCCTTTGAGAATCTTTCGCCGCACTCTGAGATTCAGGAGACGCGCGCGGCCGCTCTCTGGAAGATCTGCACCGGCGGGCAGAGACCACGCCTGGTGATCGCTCCGATTGAGTCGGCCTGCATGCGACTCTTTGGGCGAGACTACTACGCCGCACTTGCACTGCATCTTCGCGTTGGCGAGGAACACATTCCGGAGATGCTGATCGAACACCTGCTTGCGGTCGGTTATACCCGTGTCGATGTCGTCGAGATGTCGGGTCAGGTGACTATTCGTGGTGGCATCGTGGATGTCTATCCGCCGGAGCAGGATCGTCCTGTGCGCATCGACTTCTTTGGCGACGAGATTGAGTCCATCCGGCGTTTCGATCCCGATACCCAACGCTCCAGCTCTTCGCTGGATGAGGTTCTTCTTCTGCCACTGACTGAAACTCCGGTCAGCGAAAAGTTGCTCTCAGCAATTAATGCCCGACTTACCCGCGCCGGAAGTGCAGGTGCGGCGCTCGAAGGCGGTGAGGAGCCGGTGGAGCTTCAAACGCGTGTGGCGACCCGTACCGGAGAGGCCACCGTCTTTCCTGGCTGGGAATTTTTCGCTCCTGTTGCCGGCGCAAATCTTACTCTTCTTGATCTTCTGGGAACATCGACCCGTGTCTTTATCGAAGAGCCTGCGATGGTCAAGAACCAGGGCGAACGGTGGTGGAACAAGATTGAGCAGCGACACGACCGCTCCGGTATCGGATCGCTTGTGCGACCTGAGGACATCTATCTCTCACCGTGGGAGCTTGAGGATCGTCTGCGTCGCACTCCCGGCTGCGATCTCGACCAGCTCGGCGCCGTCGATGTGCTCGATGCTGAGCGCAACGAGCTCTCGGAGATCGAGTTTGCCACGCGGCCAACTCAGCGTTTTCATGGCTCCATTCCAGCGCTAATTGAGGCCATCAACTCGCTGATGCGTCAGGAGGCGCGAATCCTGCTCGCTGCGGCCAATCAGGGCGATCTCGAACGGCTTGCCAGCCTTTTACAGGAGTATCAGGTCCCCTATCGCCTTGGCTGGCGGTCCGATCAGCAGGGATCGTCCACGGTCTATTCGGAGTCGAGCTATCTTGCAGGAGATTTGCGGGTGCCGGTCATCGTGAAGACCCCGATTGCCGCCGGCGTGCAGATTCTCGATCTGGACAGAACTACGGCCCGGCAGGTTGTGCTCTTCGGGGCGCAGGACCTCTCTGACGAAGCCGACACCACAGTCCGCCCGGTTCGTCGCGGCCGGTCGAAGGCGGCTGCCTTCATCTCCGACTTCCGCGACCTTCGGATAGGCGATTATGTCGTCCACGTCGAACATGGCATCGCGCGTTATATGGGGCTGCGCGTGATCGAGGAGAACGATCAGCCTCCGCTTGAACTGATGATTCTCGAGTTCGCCGAAGAGGCCAAACTCTACGTCCCGCTTACCCGGCTCGATCTCATTCAGAAGTATCGTTCCACCGAGACCGGCCCCGCGCCGCAACTCAACCGGCTTGGCTCGCAGAGCTGGCAGAAGACAAAAGCGCGCGTAAAGAAGGCCATGGCCGACATGACGGCCGAGTTGCTAAAGCTCTATGCGCAACGTGAGGCCGCGCAGGGAACACCCTTCTCGCCAGATACCAATATGCAGCGCGAGTTTGAAGATGCCTTCGACTTCAACGAGACCGACGATCAGTTGAATGCGATTGCAGACATCAAAGCCGACATGGAATCCACGCGGCCGATGGACCGCCTGCTCTGCGGAGACGTGGGATATGGCAAGACGGAAGTCGCGATGCGCGCAGCATTCAAGGCTGTCCAGGATGGTAAGCAGGTCGCTGTTCTTACGCCTACGACAGTTCTCAGCTTCCAGCACTTTGAGTCCTTCAAACGGCGCTTCGCGAATTTCCCGATCAATATCGAGATGATTTCTCGCTTCCGTACGCCCAAGGAGCAGAAGGAGATTTTGGAACGGGTTGCCGACGGAAAAGTCGACATTCTGATTGGAACTCATCGCATTCTCTCCAAGGATTTGAAGTTTCAAGATCTCGGCTTGCTTGTGGTTGACGAGGAACAACGCTTCGGAGTGCGGCACAAGGAGCGGCTGAAACAGATGCGGGCCGCGATCGATGTGCTGTCTATGTCCGCGACACCAATTCCCCGCACTCTGCATATGTCGCTTATTGGTCTGCGCGATATGAGCGTCATCGAGACACCCCCGAAGGACCGTATGGCCATCCAGACGATCGTCGCCAAGTTCGATGAAAAGCTGATTCGTACCGCTGTCGAGATGGAGCTTGAGCGCGGCGGTCAGATTTACTTCGTCCACAACCGTGTCGAATCGATCTACGACATCGCCTCAAAGATTCGTGAGTTGGTCCCACAGGCGCGCATCGTCATTGGGCATGGTCAGCTGCCTGAGGCGGAGCTAGAGCGTGTGATGCTCTCCTTCATGAATCATGAATACGACGTGCTGGTGGCCACCTCGATCATTGAGAATGGTCTCGATATTCCTCTAGCAAACACCATTGTTATCAATCGAGCTGACCGTCACGGTCTTAGTGAACTCTACCAGCTTCGTGGTCGTGTAGGGCGTTCCAACCGCCGTGCCTATGCATATCTCCTAATCCCTCCGGACACGGAGTTGACCGAGATTGCGCGCCGTCGGCTTGCAGCCCTGAAAGAGTTCTCCGATCTTGGAGCAGGCTTCAAGATCGCCGCGCTCGATCTAGAACTGCGCGGAGCAGGTAACATGCTCGGTGGAGAGCAGAGCGGCCACATCGAAGCCATAGGATTTGAGATGTATACCTCGATGCTGGAAGAGGCCGTGCGTAAGATCAAGGGAGAAGATGACGCCCCGGCTCATGCGGCAACCGCAGTCAATCTGGGAGTTTCCGTGCGCATCGATTCCGATTACATACCAGAGGAAAATCAGAGACTGCGCATGTACAAGCGCATTGCCGGCGCTGAGGATTACGCTGCACTGTCGGATGTTCGTGCAGAGCTGCAGGATCGGTACGGTGCACTTCCGGAGTCGGTTGAAAATCTACTGACGGCTGGCGAGATTCGTCTGCACGCTCAATTGCTCGGTATCGCGCAGATCGACCGAAAGCGTACTCAGCTTGAGTTGAACAAGGTGAAGACCTTCGTTGAAATGTTGCACATCAGATTTGCGGAACGGGAGGGCGAAGAAGCGAAGAATGCTTCATCGATTGATCCTGGTGTTTTGATGAAGCTGGTCAGCCGTAACACCAAGCGTGGAGCACAGTTCACGCCCCAGGGCATTCTACGATGGCCGTTAACCAGCGCGAAGGCCGAGGATGTAATCGTCGAGACTCGATCCCTTCTTGAAGCTCTCGACACAACTCATGCAGCAGTAATGTGAAGTCATTGATTTCACTGAAGCTCAATTTGCTTTGTGGAAATCTCTTTCCAGTTTGTGACCATCAGCGGGACATTTCTGCTGTATCCAAACAATCTGAAGAGTATCATCGCCCTCAAAGTCAGGGGAGGAGCCACGAATGCACGAAACCATTCGCATCGGTGGAATGAGCGTTACCTTTCATGCAACTCGCCATGAAACAGCAGACGCGCTCGATCTTTTTGAACTGACCATTCCTCCCGGTGCAAGTGTCGTCATCCCTCATATCCATCGCAACTACGATGAATGGATTATGGGAATGGATGGCATCACGACGTGGGTTCTCCAGGGGGAGATTGTTCTGCTGCATCGTGGACAAAGCGTTTTCATCCCACGGGGAACCGTGCACTTCTTCGCGAATCTCCATGAAGAGATGGGACGTGTCCTCTGTCTGCAGACGCCGGGAGTGATGGGTCCTGAATACTATCGCGAGATTTCCCAATATTACCTCGACGAACCGCCTAATGTGGCCGCGATTGAAGAAGTGATGAACCGATACGGAGTCGATCCGTTAGTGCACCGGTAGATAAATTTCTGCGTCCTACTCTGTAGGCTGAATTCGATTCGAATCGCGTTGATGTTCCATCTCGCGATGTCTCCTTGTAATTTATATACACACCGATGTTTGACCGGAAGATGAGGTGTTTATGTCTCAAGCAACGGGCTTGTTCGACGTGAAGCTGACTCCGCAGGAGGAGATGATCCATCCAGCCCTTGCCTGCATGACTCTCGACAAACAGTTTCATGGCGATCTGGAGGGTGCCAGCCGAGGTCTGATGCTCTCGACGTCTACGGCGGTAAATGGATCGGCTGGATACGTTGCTCTGGAGATCGTCAGCGGCACTCTGGCTGGGTGCAATGGATGTTTTGCCTTGCAGCATAGCGGCACGATGAACCGTGGCAGTCCTTCACTCTCGATCCTTGTCGTGCCCGACTCAGGAACAGGCCAGTTGACCGGATTGATGGGAAAGATGACGATCCAGATCGCTTCTGACGGCAAACATACCTACGAGTTTGATTACACGTTGCCGGAAACAAAATAGTCTTGTGTGGGCGACTCTTCGGACTAGGTAGCTTACACTGCTTCCAGAAGACCATGATTCGTATCCGCCTTGCTCTCACAGTTCTTTTGGGATTTTTTATGCTCTCACCTGCTGCACCGGCCCAGAGAATCTCCGCTGATGGCGCTGCCCAAACCTTTCGTTTCTTCTCGGATCAGTACTTCTCTGATGTGCTTTTCCACTTTTCGCCTACCTATGGCACACAGTCGGGTTTGCATCAGTACGACACGCAGCTCGAGGACTACTCCGCCGCAGGAATACAGAAGCAGATTGCAGCTCTCCGTAGCTTCGAGAAGAAGATCGCAGAGATCGATCCTTCAGCACTCGACGCTCCGGTAGCGGCAGATCGCAATATTTTGCTAAACAGCATCCGCTCGCAGCTGCTCTCCTTGGAAGTTATTCGTAACTGGGAAAAGAACCCGGACAGCTACTCCAGTGGAATTACCAACTCGATCTTTGTTCTGATGGAACGCCCTTTTGCTCCGCCGAATACCCGGTTGCGCGCAGTGGTCGAGCGGGAAAAACAGATTCCACAGGTCTTTGCCGAGGCACGAAAGAACCTCAAGAATCCCCCGCATATCTTTACGGAGATTGCTCTGGAGCAGATTGACGGGCTCATCAGCTTCTTTGAGAAGGATGTTCCCGCCGCCTTTACCGACGCCGACGACGCCACGGCGAAGGCAGAATTTGCGCAAACGAACGCCGCTGTTATCCAGTCGCTCAAAGACTATGGAGCATGGATGAAGACCGATCTGCTGCCCCGCTCGAATGGAGATTATCGTCTTGGTGCCGATACCTTCGCCAAGAAACTCTCCTACGACGAGATGGTGGATATTCCGCTCGATCATCTGCTGCAGATCGGTTTTGATGACCTTCATCGCAACCAGGCCGAGTTTGCGCGTATCGCAAAAGAAGTCGATCCCACTAAAACGCCGCAACAGGTTCTGGCTGAGCTCGCGACTATCCATCCTGCACCGGACAAGCTGCTCGGTTCCTTTCACAATACCTTTGATTCGCTGATTGCCTTCATTCGCACGCATCACATCATCACGATCCCCAGCGATGTGCAACCGACGCTTGAAGAGACCCCGCCCTTTATGCGGGCTACAACGTTCGCTTCGATGGATCCCCCCGGACCCTTCGAGACGCATTCCACGAAGGCGTACTTCAATGTGACGCTCCCGGAGAAGGATTGGACCGCCGCTCACGTCGCCGAGCATATGGCGAGCTTCAACGTGGGAACGATCGTATCCACAAGCGTCCACGAAGCCTATCCCGGACACTACGTTCAGTTTCTCTGGCAAAACCAGTTTCCGTCCAAGATCCGAAAGCTGATTGGGGCTAATTCCAATATCGAGGGATGGGCTCACTACACCGAAGAGATGATGCTTGAAGAGGGATACGCTGCAGCACCGCCCAATGCAACTGCTGCACAGGTACGAGAGGCGCGACTCATTCGTCTCGGGCAGCTGCAGGATGCGCTTTTGCGCGATGCGCGTTTTATCAACGCCATCAAGCTGCACACAGGGCTCGGCGAATCGGACGGCAAGTGGACGGTGGAACAGTCAGTCGACTTCTTCGTGAAGCAGGGATATCAATCGCGTTCGGTTGGACTCGTCGAAACCAAGCGTGGAACTGTGGATGCCACTTACCTGTATTACACCCTAGGCAAACTGGAGATTATGAAACTGCGGGAAGATCTCAAGAAGAAGCAGGGAACTGCCTTCAACCTCGAGACCTTTCATGACAATTTCATGCGACAGGGATTCGCGCCGGTCAAGGTTATTCGCAAAGCCATGTTGCATGACGACTCGCCTGTACTTTGAAAAGCAGAGATCTTCGAGAGATCTCAGGCAACCCTAAAAAGATCTGTAACACCAAAGCGTCATAGGTGTCTTTTCCGGTTTTAACAGAAGACGCCTTCCATCTCGTAATCTGTATACGAGCAATATCCAAAGACGACAGGAAATCCTTTCCCTCATGACGCAACAGAAGATACGTAAAGCAGTTTTTCCCGCAGCAGGGCTCGGAACCAGATTTCTTCCCGCAACCAAAGCTACTCCTAAAGAGATGCTCTGCCTCGTTGACAAGCCACTAATCCAATACGGCGTTGAAGAAGCTATCGCCGCAGGCTGCACTGAGATCATCATCGTAACGGGACGCGGAAAGTCCACGATGGAGGATCATTTCGATAAGTCTTTCGAGTTGGAGGCGACGCTTGAGGCGAAGAACAAAACAGCTTTGCTGGAGATAGCGCGATCGGTCTCAAAGCTTGCCAAGATCATCTATACTCGCCAGTCGGAGCCACTGGGGCTTGGGCATGCTGTACTTCAGGCCAAGGAGATCGTAGGCAACGAGCCCTTCGCCGTGCTGCTTCCTGACGATATCGTTGATGCAAAGGTTCCCTGCATGAAGCAGATGGTCGAAGCCTTCGAGCAGACCGGAGCCAGCATCCTGGGCTCTGAGGTTGTCGAAGGTGCGGCGATTCAGAACTATGGCTGCCTCGATTGTTCCCCCGATCCCAGCAATTCCCGTCTTCTTGCAGTCAAGAATATGGTGGAGAAGCCAAAGCCGGAAGAGGCTCCTTCGCAGAACGCAATCATCGGTCGCTATATCCTTACTCCTCGTATCTTCGAGATGCTTGAGAAGATCACGCCAGGCGCAGGAGGCGAGCTTCAGTTGACCGATGGCATCAAGGCGCTGCTTCAGCACGAGAAAGTGTACGGCTTTACCTACGACGGTAAGCGCCACGACGCTGGCGACAAGCTGGGCTTCTTGAAAGCGACCGTCGAATTCGCCCTTAAGAACGAGAAGCTGGGGCCCGATTTCCGTGCCTGGCTGAAGCAATTCCCGCTGTAATTTATTACAACGTTATAAACGGTCAGTGCTCAATGGCACTGGCCGTTTTCTATTTATGAGAGGAGGGAACGCCATTTTTCGCTTTTGCATCCTAATAAATGGATGTGATTTCTACAGGAGAGAAATAAAAGATGCCAGACACTGCAGCGCCCATTAGCTCCTCCATCACTCGCGAAAAACTGATCGATCTGCTCAACGAAGATCTCGAGCGTGAGTACCAGGCCATCATCGCCTATGTGAACTATTCGCAGGTTCTTAAGGGAGCGGCCTACATGAACATTGCCGCTGAGCTAGCAGTACATGCCAGTGAGGAGCTGGCGCACGCTCTCACCATTGCGAATCAGATCGATTATCTCGGTGGAATGCCTTCTGTCTCTCCCAAGCCGGTGAAGACCTCAGAGAAGGCTGAGGACATGCTTCGTTTCGACCTGGAGAACGAAAGAGAGACGATTCGGCAATATCGTCGCCGAGTGAAACAGTGTGACGAGCTGAATGAGTTCGCGCTGAGCGAATCTATCCGAGAGATCCTCATGCAGGAACAGGATCACCTCGTCTCACTGGCCACCGCGCTGGGCATTGATCCGCCGAATCCGGGCATCGCAGACTAAGGGGTTAACCAGCACAAAATAAAAGCGCCGCTCCGATGTGAGCAGCGCTTTTATTCTTTAAAAGGTGAAAGCTACGCCGACTGTATAGCGATCCTGAAGGAACTTCTTCTCCGGTCCTTGTCGGATGATCTCCGTATCGTACGTGTCATCGATATAGAAGGGGTTGTAGTCCTCGTAGGAGTCCGCGATGATGTCCGGGTTTTTGCTCCAGGTCTCGCGCCAGTCCGCGCGCACCATCACCCGCGGAGTCACCCTGTACTTCACTCCTGCGCCATACTGCAAACCAAACTGGAAGATGCCGCCGCCGTCGAGAGGAGGAGTATTGCCGAAGTCGAAAGCCGCCTTGATTAGTCCGATGTTTTTCAGGCCCAGGTTGAACGGTCCTGCCGGCTTCTTCAGCGGTGCGCCGTTCAATGCGATGAGCTGCCACACCGGTCCTACTGCGGCATAGGGCCTCCAGCGAGAGGTGGGCCGCGTGGGATGGATCAGCAGGTTATATTCAAACTGGCGTGTCACCAGGCCAACCGGCTCCACGTCGATATCCTTGTCAGTGAGGATGACATCTGTGTTCGGCGGTATCGCAACACTGACTGAGCCCAATTGATACTTAATTTGTTGACGGAAGTACGAGAATTCGTTGGAGAAGTGCTTCCAGCTGTTCACGGTCACTGAGCCGCCGGCCGCCCATCCATCGCCGACGTTATCGGCGAGGAATACGAAGTATACGTCCGCTGTCGGATCTGGAGAGACAGCGAGCAGACCTACGGCCGAAAGATAATCTTCGCGCATATGCATGTAGCCGCCCTGCAGAGCGAACTCGTAGCGGGGAGGATCCCACTTGTGGCTTTCTTTTGCCTTCTCGATGGCAGCGAGGTCCTCAGGGCTGGGCGTGGGAGGCTTTTCCTCAGGTAGCCTGTGATGCAGTCCCGAAGAGCTGCTGCCGTAGGGTTGCAATCCCATGTACTCCGCTCCGGAGGCGTCGGTTTTGCGCCACGCGCCAGCATCAGGAGGAAGTTCGCTTGAGCTTCGAAAGTAGTTACGAGCCTTGATACCACCTGCGATTCCCTGATAGATCAGGTTGCCACGGTAGAGATCGTTGCGAATGGTGAGCGTGGTGTCGCGGGTGGCGCGATGAAAGCGATCCGGAGGCAGAGCGGGCGTCTCGGGCGTGGTACGGGGGTGATCGCAGTCATTGAGGTGGATGACGGCGGCTTCGCCATCGGTGAGCAGACGGTCGCCGGTGGAGTTATAGGCGTCGCGTGGGACCCACGGCATTGGGACGAGATC
>DATJJJ010000084.1:0-7860 GCA_035492215.1 Edaphobacter sp.
GTACTCGCCCAGCCCATCCTCGACGAGTACCTCCACAACACCTTCTTCGTCGTCGGGCACTTCCATCTCATCATGGCCATGGCCGGAGTCTTCGGACTCTTCAGCGCCACCTACTACTGGTTCCCCCTGCTCACCGCCACCTCACGACACCCCGACTGCATGCTCTCCGAGCGCCTCGGCCGCTGGCACTTCTGGCTTACCCTCATCGCCGCCTACGGAACCTTTCTGCCCATGTACTTCACCGGGCTGGCCGGCGAGCCCCGTCACTACGCCCAGCTCACCGGCATCCCCAACACCGCTGGAAAGATGCTCGCCGCCACCCTCCCCCTGAATCTGCACATCACCTACGGGGCGATCGGCCTTGCCCTGGCGCAGCTGCTCTTTCTCGCGAACATCGTTCTTAGCCTGCGCCGTCGAACACCAGCTCCGCCTAACCCCTGGCAGGCCACGACTCTCGAGTGGCACCCCGGTTTGCATCCCTCCGCGCACCCCGATGCATCCGAAGCAATCGTGGTCCTTCGCGCTCCGTGCGACTATCGGGCGCAATCCTCCACTTCGACTACAGAAAAATCTTTCTTTTTGACGCAATGGAGTCATAATTCCATCCACGACATCAAACCGGAGTAAGCTTTTATCAGGGCGTTTCACCCAAAGAGGCTGCCAGTATGCCAACCATTACGCCAATTAACACCGAATGGGAAAAGAAACGCCACCTGGACGATCACGACAGCGGTCATGGGCGACGACCACCGACGGATAAGCGCACCGGGGGCGGAGGCGATAACGACAACTGGAACGATCGCCCTCAGGGCCGCCGCGGCCCTCGTGAAAAGCTGAGCCGAGCCCGTCTGGGCCTCTTCTTTGCGCTCGCCGGCGACACCATGTTTTTCGTCGCTATCGTCAGCGCCTTCTTCGTCGCTCAGGGTTCAAGCCACATCGACTCCTACAATCACTACGTCAATGAGTGGCTTCCCACCACGATTCCTCCCATCCTCTGGCTCAACACCGCAATCCTGCTTCTCAGCTCCGTCTCCATGGAGATTGCCCGCCGCACCATGTTCCGCGAGAACGACGTCATGGACGAGTGGCTCGGCCTGGGCAAGCCTCTCACCCGACGCGCTTTTCCGTGGCTGGCCGCGACCACCGTGCTGGGTCTGCTCTTCCTCGCTGGACAGGCCGAGGCCTGGAGACAGCTCTCCCTGCAGCATGTCTTCTTCGCCTCCAACCCCAGCAGCCACTTCTTTTACCTGATCACCTATACCCATGCCATCCATCTCTTCCTTGGCATCGGTGCTCTGGGAGCCTCGCTCATTACCCTCTATCTCTCCCGGCAGCTGGAGACACGCCAGATTCTCGTCGACTGTACTGCCTGGTACTGGCACGCCATGGGAGTCTTCTGGATCTTCCTCTTCGCCCTGCTGGCCTTCTTCCAGTGATTCCCATCAGCCTTCGACGCGCCGTTCTTATCCTCCTCCTCGCCGTTCCTCTGCCGATTCACGCCCAGGGCTGCACTCTGTGCCGCGATAACGCCGCCTCCACCCCGCCCGCAACCCGTCAGGCCTACCGACGCGCTATCTTATTGATGACGCTCACCGCAGGCGGTATCTTCACCGGCGGAGTCGTCCTCTTG
The DNA here is from genome assembly GCA_035492215.1 of Edaphobacter sp. Lineage (GTDB taxonomy): Bacteria > Acidobacteriota > Terriglobia > Terriglobales > Acidobacteriaceae > Edaphobacter. The sequence goes on from DATJJJ010000084.1 coordinate 1,631, forward strand.
CGACGCCTTCATTAAAGCCCTTCCGACTGCGATACACTTCCCCCGTGTCCGAACCAACCCAGCAGTCGCACCCTGCAAGCCCTGGCCTCAAAGCCGCCTGGATTCTTCTGGGATTTCTCTTTGTCATCTCACTGGTGATATCGATCGCCATGATCGTCGAGACCCTGAACTGGGTCCGGCTTCACGGCCCGACTCTTCCGGAATGGTTCCATCCTCTGACCACCCTTAGCGAATGGACGCTCGCCCTGAGCGCGCTCGGCCTCTTCGCCCTCGCCATCCTCACCGTCATCCGGCGAGCAAACGAGCAGTAGCCCTTAAATCACGAAGGCCGCGACAATCGCGCGGCCCTCGTTTTGATTCTCTAACTCCTGCTATCGCTTCTTTGGCGTTGCCTTCACAGGAGCCTTCTTGGCTGGAGCCTTGACTGCCTTCTTTGCAGGAGCAGCCTTGGCGGGCGCCTTCGCTGCGACCTTCTTCGCCGCCACGACCGGTTTCTTTACCGGCACAATCTTCTTTGCAGGAGCCTTCTTGGCCGGAGCAGGAGCTGCCTTCTTCGCAGGCACCTTCGCCGGAGCCTTCTGGGCAGCAGCTTTGACCGGAGCCTTTTTCGCTGGGGCAGGAGCCGCCTTCTTCGTGGGCACCTTCGCAGGAGCCTTCTGGGCAACAGCCTTAACCGGAGCCTTCTTCGCAGCAGCCGGAGCAGGAGCCGCCGCCTTCTTGGCAGGGGCGGCAGCCTTCGCCGCTTCCTTAGCCGGTGCCGCAGCCTTCTTCTCAGCCGCTGGAGCCTTGGCAGCTTTCTTCGCAGGAGCAGCCTTCTCCTCAGAGGCCTGAGCCTCCGCAGCCTCCACACCCGGTGCCTCTTCGCCCTCCGCTGCAGCCGCTTTCTTCTTCTTGGCGCCCTTGGTCTCCTTGCGGCCTCCACGAGCCCGTCGCAGATTCACCGGCGGCGGCGGCGCAGGCGGCGAATACGGCTCGAGATACGCCCTCTGTGCCTCTTCCGTTGCCAGATGGTTATCCATCAACTCGAAGAACAGCTTCTCCACCAGCTCGTCGTATCCAGGCAGATCCGGAGTAATCCGCATCTCCTGCATCAACGTATACGGAATCTTCTGTCGCGCCTGCGGCCAGTCCGTATAGAAGCTCTTCAGCTTGTTCTGCACCCCGGCAGTCTTCACGTGGTACGCGGCCCACAACACCGACTCCGGACGCGCCGAGTACAGCAGCTTCCATGCAAAGGAAGGCTTCGCCGCCTCCTTGCTCGAAAGCTGCGCCGCAAAGGCCTTGCCTTCGCCCTCCAACACCTCGATTGCTTCCACAAATCCATGGCGAACGAAACTCTTCTTCAGGTCCGCCACATCCTTAGGAGCCATCTTCGCCGTCAGCAGCGGAAAGTTGGCCGCAGCCGCCTCCGCATGAATGCCATGAATCTGCAGCTGAATCTGCGCATCCCGCAGCTTCTCCAGCTCGCCTACATTGGCCTTGCTCGCCGAGACCGCCGGATTCAACACCTTCATCCAGCCCTCGGCCTCCAGGCGTCCTAACACCCGCAGCGGATCCTCTTCCAGAAAGATCTCTTCCGTCTCATATCCGCGCTGCCAGGCCGACATCACGGAGATGTAGCCCTCTTCCTTGCCCGTCTCATAGCGGCTTCGCGTCCGCTCATCCATCTGCCAGCCCAGCCGGGCTCCCAGACGCACCGCTCGGATCATCCGTACCGGATCCTCGATGAACCCGTAGTTGTTTACCAGTCGCAGCTCGCGGTTCTCGATATCCGCCACGCCGTTCAGCGGATCCATCAGCAGGCCATACGACCCCTGGTTCAGCGACAGCGCCATCGCATTGGCGGTAAAGTCCCGCCGCCGAAGATCCTCGAGAATTGTCGCCGGCTTATAGACCGGCTTGCCCGGCTTGGGATAGGTCACCGACAGGGTCGACCCGATCTCGATCCTCACTTCGCCGGGAAATTCTACGAAAAGCGACTGCGTCGCCTCCGACTCACCGGAGATCTTACCCCCGGCTTTCTCTATATCTTTCTTTAACTTGAGAGCATTTCCCTGAACCGCTACGTCCAGATCCCGTACCGGCGATCCGCCCGTCAGGTCGCGCACCGCGCCACCGGTAAGAAAGATCGTAAGTCCTTTATTCCTGGCGACTTCTTTTACCTTTTCGAGTGCGTTCTGTTGCGCCTTCGAAAGCCGGTTCTCCAGAAGATAGATATAATCGGCCATATCGGTTGCAATTCGCTCCAAGCCGGTCTTAAACGCGATCTCCGTCCTTCCGGCCCATAAATAAGCCTCGGGAAATCAATCGTTTAGAAAAAGTCTCTACACTGAGACGCAAAAGCTGACTGTAACATAGCATTGGTAAATTGACTACTCTGCACGCAGCTTTTCAGCATAACTTGCCTCCGGGGTGCGACAATCCGCCCAAGGGTTTATGTCTTCCGCACATAAAAAAGTCATCGTCCGCCGCCTCATCGGCGACACCCTGGCCGGCTATCTTCCTCTCTCCGGTTTTGTGCGCCCCCGCGGCTCCGAGAAAGACCTCGTCATCGACCTCCTCGACCTCTCCGGCCGTATCCTCCAGGTCGCCCTCTCCGAGATCAAACACATCTGCTACGTCCGTGACTTCAATCTCAACGACAACGTAGCCCCCGAGCGTCTCACCCGCCGCACCTTCCTCGCCCGTCCCCGCACCGAGGGTCTCTGGCTCCGCCTCACCTTTCGCGGCCAGTCCACCCCCTCCACCGAGCCTGAACAGTTCGAAGGACTCGCCCCCCTCGACATCGCCCTGCTCGACGACATCCTCAACGATGCCGGACTCTTCCTCATCCCGCCCGACGTCCGTTCCAACACCCAGCGCATCTACATTCCGCGCTCCTCCATCTCCGAGCTGCTACTGCTGGCCGTCATCACCACGCCTTCCCGCAAGAAGCCCCTTCCCGGAGCCTCCACTGTCTCTGTTCAGGAAGACCTCTTCCGCACACTCCCGCCCAACGCCCGGCCCAACTGAAGCTCATCCGCTCCTATAAAATCCCATCCATGAAGCTCGCCGAACTTGCCCTGCGTCTTGGAGCCACCCTCACGGGGGACCCCTCTGTCAGCATCACCGGAGTGGCCTCCATCGAGACTGCTGGCCCCGGCGATCTTACCTTCGTCGCCAATCCCAAGTACGCCTCGCTGGCACGTACCACCCATGCCGCCGCCGTTCTGGTCGAACCCGACTTCACCGAGATCTCCACCGCTACGTTGCGGATCAGCAATCCCTATCTCGCCTTCGCTCACGCCATCGAGCTCTTCTACCAGCCTCCCGCCTATCCGCCGGGAATCCACCCCACTGCGGCGATCTCCCCCACCGCAAAGATCGGCGTCAATCCGCATATCGGCGCCTACGCCGTCGTCGGAGATCATGTCGTCCTCGGAGATAACGCCGTCCTCCTGCCTCACTCCGTCATCTATTCGCACGCTCACGCCGGCAACAACCTCTTCATGCACTCGCACTCCGTCATCCGCGAGCATTGCCGCCTGGGCAACAACGTCACCCTGCAGAACGGAGCCGTCATCGGGGCCGATGGCTTCGGCTTCGCCAAGCAGTCCGACGGAAGCTGGTACAAGATCCTTCAGTCCGGCCCCGCTGTTCTCGAGGATGACGTCGAAGTGCAGGCCAACGCCTGCGTCGACCGCGCCTCCATCGGCGAAACTCGCATCGGCTCCGGAGCCAAGATCGATAACCTCGTCCAGGTCGGTCACGGCTCCACGGTAGGGGTCAATACGCTGCTCTGCGCCCAGGTTGGCCTCGCTGGCTCCACCACCGTCGGCAAAGGAGTCATTCTCGCAGGACAGGTCGGCGTGGCTGGCCATTGCACCGTAGGTGATGGCGTGATTGCCACCGCCCAGAGCGGAATACCCGGCGACGTCGCCCCCGGCAAGATCGTAAGCGGATATCCCGCTATCGATAATCGGCAGTGGCTGCGGGTCGTCGCGCTCGTCAATCGCCTGCCAGAGCTGCTCAGAAGCCTGAAAACCTCGACAAAACCCTAGCAACGGCTTGAAAAAGCGGCCTGAGGAATGACCGCTCCGCAATCTTATGCATCTTATGGGCTAATGAACGTCGAACCGCCCGGCAACGGTAATGGTGTGTCTCGAAATGACCCGGATGTTCGCGTCCTTCTGCTCGACGACGAACCGGCGAATCTTCACCTCCGCACGGCCATTTTGCGCCAGCACGGCTATAACTGCATCCCTGCCTCCACCATTGAGGAAGCGACCGAGGTCTTCGAGAATATCGATATCGCCGTCCTCGACTACCACCTGGGCTCCGGACGCTTCGGCACCGAAGTCGCCACCCATCTCCGCCAGCAGCGCCCCCAGGTTCCCATCATCATTCTCTCGGCCACCCTTGAGCGCCACTTCGGCGGGGCTGAGGACATGCATCTGCTCAAGGGCTACAGCTCCGTCGACGACCTTCTCTCGGCTCTCAGCTCTCTCAAAGCCAAACGGCTCGGCGCACCCGTCGTCGTCGATGCCCGTGACTTCTTCTACTCCCGCATCTCGCTGGCCATCGGCTCCGATGTCCTCGTCCAGGTCTTTGACGACCACGGCGTCTGGCTTCACTGCAACGATGCCGCCGCCGAATATCTCGGCCAGAGTCGCGACTGGTTTCCCGGCCGCTGCGTCTTCGACGAGATGCCCACCCTCATGCGGGACTGGCGCGATGTACTGCGCACTGTAGCCCAGACCCGCGAGACCTACATCGACCGTACCCGGCGCGGCCTGCTCGCCCTCCCCCGCCATGGCGAACAAAACGTCACCTGGAGCGTCCTGGCCTTCCCCATCACCCTCCACGACAGCCGGAGTGGAGTCGTTCTCACGGCTCGCATCCTCGAACGCACCGCACTGCCGTACATCTAGGCTGTCAACTTCCTGATACGGGTAATCCCAACAAACCAAAACGCTTCCACGCTGCCGATCAGTTAGCTCCGCTCAGCTAGACTTAAAGGAGCGGACAAAACAAAGCCCCGGCCAAAGCCGGGACTCAAATGTCTTACGGGAGGGATTTGCACCCGCCCCTTCGCGTCCAGGACACCTACGGTCTGGTCCGGGCCTAAGTTTCATCTGTTGAATACTTTGAGCAATAATCGAGGGGAGGGGGTATCCCCTCCCCTCATCGATCTGTGCCTACTTCGACTGGAACTCTTTGACGATCGCGAGATACTTCTTCGCGCTCTCGGTCACCACCTCAGGCTTGCCCTCGGCCATCGCCTTGGTGTTCACCAGGTCCGCGCCGACGCCGAGCGCAAACGCTCCGGCCTCGAGGAAGCTCTTCGCCGTCTCCAGCGAGACGCCGCCCGTCGGGATCATCTCCACCTGAGGCAAAGGAGCCTTCAGCGAGCTGAGGTACTTCGCTCCGCCCATCGCGCTCGCCGGAAAGATCTTCACCACGTCCGCACCCGCCTGCCAGGCGTTGACCACCTCGGTCGGAGTCAGCGCACCGGGAAGAGCGGCGATGGAGTACCGATGGCACATCTCGATCGTCTTCACGTTCAGCGCCGGGCTGACCACGAACTTCGCGCCCTCAAGGATGCAGGCCCGCGCCGTCTCGGCATCGAGCACCGTACCCGCGCCGATCAGGATGTCAGGACGCTGTTCCGCCAGCTTGCGCATCACCTGGATCGCGCCGGGAACCGTCATCGTGATCTCGAGCACCGTAACGCCACCGGCAGCAATAGCCTCGGCCAGCGCCAGCGCCTTGTCGACCGACTCGGCGCGAAGCACCGGAACCAGTCCAATCTGTTTCAACGAAGCCAACACAGCGGCTTTAGTCATTTGAATTACTCGCTTTCTTCAAGTCTTGAGGCCCGGCCGACTTCATCGACCGGGCCTGTTTCTAAAAGTTGCCGGTTATCGCTGAACGCGAGCGCCGCCGCCCTTCATCACGCGCTGCACCTCGTCGAAGGTCGCCATCGTGGTGTCACCGGGGGTGGTCATCGCCAGAGCGCCGTGTGCGCAGCCGCAGTTCACGGCCCAGTCCGCGCCCTTCTCGTTCAGGAAGCCGTAGATCAGGCCCGAAGCGAAGGAGTCGCCGCCGCCGACGCGGTCGAAGATCTCGAGGTCAGGCATCGGACGCGCCTCGTGGAACTTGCCCTCGTAGTAGCAGACCGCGCCCCAGTCGTTGACGCTCGCCGTCTTCGCATGACGCAGCGTAGTCGCCACGGCCTTGAAGTTCGGATA
>DATJJJ010000085.1:0-5999 GCA_035492215.1 Edaphobacter sp.
CGTCGCATCAGCTCCCGTACCGCCTTGAACGCAATCGAGGTTCGACGGTCGGCGGCAGCCATAAGATTTCGCCGTCCGGTGGTGTCATCCGTTGCGAAGACCCCCGCTCTGCATCCGGCCAGACGATACTCAAAGAAAAACACCGACGCTTCCAGCTGCGAATTCGCTGCATTGCGAAAACTCAGCATGACTGGACGCTTCTTCTGCACCGTGGGACGCGAAAGAAAATATCTTAGATCGGCTTGCGCAAACGACTGACCGCATCGCGAAGCCAGTTCATTCAGCTCAGTCTGCATCGCAACAATAGCGTCTTTCCCCTCGGTCAGCTCTACCCGCGAGAGGGACGAAAGATGAAGCTCATCGGTCTGTGCAACAGATGCCATAGAAAGTGAAACACTTTACTGTCCGGTCTCCATCTCTTGCTCAGAGCACTCGCAGTAAATTAAAAAATAGAACCAACAACTAACGATCGGGCCCTGGCGTCAGCAGTATCGAGCTACTCCTGACTGCCGTCAAGGGATAGAAACGCACAGGAATTATTTTCACAACGGTTTGATCGATCAACCGTTGTGTTCCCAAACAACAGAGATCGGGAAAGAGAACCCAAGCTAACAGAAAATCAAATGCTTCCTTATACCGCGTCCACTCTCGTCAAGTAAGACGCCGCATTGCGATGGTCAACATCGGACCATTCGATCTTTCTTTTATCAGGGGCCCATCGCCATGATATTTCGTTCCGCAATCATGGCGTTTTTTTATTTTGTGCGTGCCTTAGGTCGTAGGCTGCAGCTTGCGACGTTCCGTTTCCAGGTACGTGTAACGAATCCGGTGAATCACCGTGATGGTCGACATCACCGCCAGCACCCAGAGAGCCGCCGCCATCACACCCCAGCGGTTGCATAGCGCCCCCAGGATCACACACACGATCCGCTCCGGCCGTTCCATAAATCCGACCTTGCAGCTTCCGATCAGCGCCTCGGCCCGCGCACGCGTATAGCTCACCATCAGGCAGGCCGTCATCACAAACGCCACCAGACCGACATAGAACAAACGATTCCCGCGAGCATAGAACACTAGCAATCCGAAGAAGATCGCCACATCCGAATAACGATCGATCACGGAGTCGAAGAACGCGCCGAAGACCGATACCTGGCCCGTCGCCCGCGCCACACGCCCGTCCACCATGTCGAAGATGCCCGCCCCGATAATCGTCAGGCCGGCGTACAAAAACATGCGGTTCGAGTTTGCCCCCCGCGCGAAGCCGAAGAACAGCGCGGCAACAATATTAATGATCAGGCCAATAAACGTCAGCGTGTTCGGCGAAATACGGGAGAGCGCCAGACCGTTCACAATCTTCTGCAACAGCCAGCCGCTACCTCTGCCAAATGCGCTTGTCCAGGTCAACCTTATCCTCTACCGCTTTCCGCCACACGTTCCCAGCGGCCCGTGCGCTCAACCCTACTCCGCCGTATCGTGAATCGTAGACAGCTTAAGAATCTCCAGCTCCCGCTTGCCGTTCGGAGTCACGACCGTCGTCGTGTCGCCCTCCTTCTTTCCCAGCAGCGCGCGGCCGATCGGCGAAGTCGTCGAAATCAGCCCCTTGGTCACATCAGACTCCTCGCTGGTCACAAGCTTGTAAACGATCTCCTCGTCCTTCACCACATCGAACACCGTCACCGTTGCGCCAAAGCCAACCTTGTCGTGCGGAATGTTCGACAGATTCACCAACGCCAGCTCGCCCATCCGCTTCTTTAGCTGACCAAGCCGGGCATTCACAAACTCCTGCCGCTGCTTCGCCATGTGATACTCGGCGTTCTCGCTCAGATCGCCCAGGGCGACCGCCTTCTTGATTTCCGCGGGCAGCTCCGTCGTCAACTCATACTCCAGCTGCTTGATCTCCTCTTGGAGCCGCTTCATGATCTGTTCTGGCATTAGGCCTTCCTGTTACTTGGCAAATACTTTCCCGCCCGTAACTTCCGTTCCTGCCACGGGGATTCCCTTACGTGCCCAAAGGCTCGCGTGTGGGTGAAAGTTCGATTATACGACCTTGACCGCCGCTTTTCTGCTCCCTTTTCCCGTTTCAGATTGAAAACCCCATTAGAATCAATGCTCAATCCCGCCTCCAAAAGACAATAAAATAAAGAGAACACCCCGCGGAGGCGCCGTTTGAAGTTTCTGGGAACCCTGTTGTTTGTCCTTATCCTTGCGGCCCTCGCCGTCGGCGGCGCAGCCTACTGGTTTGCCTACACTCCCTTCGGGCCCTCTACGGAGACCTTCGTCGAGATCGCCCCGCACACCGGAACCCAGGCCATCGCCACTCAACTTCAGCAGAGTGGAATCATCCGCAACCGTCACGTCTTCGAAATCCTCCGCGTCGTCCGCGGTGGAAACCTTCAGGCCGGCGAGTATCGCTTCGACCAGCCCCTTCCCATGACCGAGGTCTACAAACGCATCGCTCGCGGCGAGATCTATACCCGCACCCTCACCATCCCCGAGGGCTACAACATCTTCGATATCGCCCAGGCCGTCGAAACCGCCGGACTCGGCAGCCGCGAAGAGTTCCTCCAGGCTGAGCGCCAGCACACCGAGCTCATCTCCGAGTGGACCGTCAACTCTCCCCACCCCCCAGACTCCCTCGAAGGCTATCTCTTCCCCGATACCTACCACTTCGCCCGTCACACCCCGCCGGTCCACATCCTCGCCACCATGGTCCGGCGCTTCCGTCGCGCCGCCCAGCAGCTCGGCCTCCAGACCGACATCTCACGCACCGTCATCCTCGCCTCTCTCGTCGAAAAAGAGGTCGCTCAGGACTCCGAACGTCCGCTCGTCGCCGGCGTCTTCCTCAATCGACTCACCAAGTCCATCCCCCTGGCGACCGACCCCACCGTTATCTACGCCGCCATGCTCGACAACCGCTGGCGCGGAACCATCCACGTCTCCGACCTGCAGTCAGCCTCGCCTTACAACACCTACCGCCATCCCGGCCTGCCTCCCGGCCCCATCTGCAATCCCGGCATGGCGGCCTTCCGTGCAGCCATCTCCCCCACCCAGACCGACTACCTCTACTTCGTCGCCGACGCTCAGGGCCACAGCCGCTTCTCCGCCACGCTCAAAGAGCACAACCAGAACGTCCAGGCCTACCGCAAAGCTCTGCAGCGCTAAACCGCATCGCTTAAACAGTTGAAGACTTCAAGGCATCTCGGCGAAGAAGGCACCACCCTTGGCAGACTCAAGTCTGCAAATCCCCCCACGCACTTTCAGGAACCTTCCTGTATCCCGGAGCATCCAAACCCTTTGTAACTACAATATCCACCCGATCCGGACGGTATACTTAACCTTCGTGCGCATGAAGATACGACAAGCTTTGGCGCTGGGGATGTTTGGCGTTCTCCCCGCTCTGACGGGGTGTTTCTCCCATACCCGCTACGTCCCCAAGACGCGCGTTGCCGACGTCATCATGAGCGCATCGCTGGATGCGATGGCCCGCCAGCTTGCCACCCGCTACGACTCCATGAAGACCTTCAACGCTACGGTGGAGATCGCCGCCACCACCGGCGGAGGCCTCCAGGGCAAGGAGACCCAGTACACCAGCTTCGCCGGATACATCCTCATGCGCAAACCGGAGTTCCTGCGCGTCCTGCTCCTGGTTCCCGTCGTCCGCACCCAGGCCGTCGACATGGTCTCCGATGGCAAGAACTTCAAGCTCCTCATTCCGCCGCGCAAACGCGCCATCGTCGGAAGCAACACCGTCACCACCAAGTCCAAAAACAGCCTCGAAAATCTCCGGCCCGACGTCTTCTTCGACTCCATGTTCATTCAGGGTCCCGAACAAGGCCAGATCATCTCCATGACCACCGACATCCGCGTCATCGAAGGCAAAAAGAAGAAGGATCTCATCGAGGAGCCCGCCTACTCCCTTCAGATCCTCGCCAGCCCCGATGGTCAGCAGGCTCGCACCCTCCGCGTCATCCACATCAACTCCACCGACCTGCTCCCCTACCAGCAGGACATCTACGATACCGACGGGCAGGTCGTCACCAAAGCGCACTACAGCGACTACCACTACTACAACAGCACACCCTTCCCCTCTCGCATCGTCATCGAGCGCCCCCGCGATCACTACTCGCTCACCGTCACCATCACCAAGCTCACCTTCAACGGTCCGCTGGACGACGATCAGTTCGAGCTCAAAATCCCCGAAAACATCCCCGTCGAAACCCTGAAGTAAGTCCGCGTCTCCTCTCTACTGACACCCCCTGTCAGGACGCCCATTTACGATACTCATCATGGCTCCGTCCGCCCCGCATTATTCCCCCGAAGCCCTCAAATTCCTCCGCGGCCTCAAGCGCAACAACGATCGCAACTGGTTCAACGACCGCAAGCCCGTCTACGAACGCGAGATTAAAGCACCCTCCATCGCCCTCGCCACCGCGGTAAACGAGGCCATGCTCCGCTTCGCCCCCGACAACGTCCAGCCGCCTCAGAAGGCCATGATGCGCATCTACCGCGACATCCGCTTCTCCTCCGACAAGCGCCCCTACAAGACGCAGCAAGGAATCTGGTGGGCCAAACACGGCCTCGAAAAAACCTCAGGCGGAGGCTTCTACTTCCACATCGCCAGCGACGAAGTCACCATCGCCGCCGGAGTCTTCATGCCCGAGCGTGACCAACTCCTCGCCATCCGACGCCACCTCGTCGAGCATCACGAAGAGATGCGCCACCTTCTCGCCTCTAAAAAACTCCGCTCGCTCCTCGGCGAGATCGACGGCCGCAAACTCACTCGTCCCCCAAAGGGCTTCTCTCCCGACCACCCCTCCGTAGACCTTCTGCTCAATCGTCAATGGGGACTCGTCACCAAGCTTCCTGCAGACACCGCCACCAGTCCCACCCTCCTCAAAGAGATCGTAAAACGCTTCGAGATCGCCGCTCCTCTCGTCGCCTTCCTCAACGCCCCACTCGAAACCCGCAAACCCCGCAAGCCTCTCTTTTAAATCCGATCAGCCCCACCGTGGCTTGCAGAAAAACAAGGCCGCGTCCGTGGAGAATTCACTGCGGTGAAATGGCCCGACTTGAGCGCAAGAAAGTCCTTCGACAGAATTTGTCGCTGATTTCTGACCGGAGCCGTATCATGCTGGCAGCCGTGTTTAAAGGATGACTATGTACCAAAAGGCATTGCCCTTTCTCGGAGTGATCGCAATCGTGCTGACGGTGCTCTTTTGCGGCGTCTCTGCTCTGGCGGCTTGGAGACAACATCAGGGGCACGCAGAGGGTGGCTTTGTCATTGTGAGCGCCATCTGCGCTCTTATGTGCTATCAGAGCGGCCGTCGGCTCCTACGTACCCAAAAACAACAGTAGGTCAGGTTTAGCGGAAGCGATGCCTCTCGGGTGTCGGGTGGCCCATTCATGCGGCTTCATCGCATAAGTGGGTTCATTCGAGCGGAGCCCGAATCATTCTCCTCTCCAGCCAGACATTCAAGCAGGTGTCATCCTGAGCGGAGCGACCGAAAGAAGTGAAGTCGAAGGATCTGCGGTTCTAAACAAGGCCGGACACAAAAGACTGTCACCCGGTCGGAGAAGAACGAACCACAGAACCCTACCCCTGAATCCCGCCCAACATCTCCAGCAACGTATCGAAGTCCTCCAGGCCCGAGTACTCGATAATCACCCGGCCTTTGCCCTTCTTGTCCTCGATCTTCACCCTTAGCCCCAGCGATCTCCGCAGACGATCCTCCGCCTCGCGCACATTCGGATCCTCCGCCTGAGTCTCCGTCGGCTTCTGCTTCTTCTCCTTCGCCTCCGGATTGATCAGCCCCTGAATATAACTCTCCGTCTGTCGCACCGAAAGCGACAACGCCAGCACCTTCTGCGCCGCTGCTGCCATCAGCTCCGGCGAATCCAGCGCCAGCAACGCTCGCGCATGACCGAAGCTCAGATCGCCCGTCTCCACCTTCGCCTGCACCGCCTCCGGCAATCGCAGCAGCCGTAGAAAGTTCGCCACC
>DATJJJ010000086.1:0-6623 GCA_035492215.1 Edaphobacter sp.
GGCTGCCCGATGTGCTGGAGCAGAAGATCAGTACAGGGCGCTACCGCACCGCAGCAGTAGGCTCATGCAATATCGGTAACGAGGGGCCAGGATTTACGACATACCACCTTGCTGTACTGCTCTTCTAGGCAGGAACAGAGATCCTTTTGCATCATGCACACTGCCTTCCGAGTATCCCGGTCTCGAAGAGCGATAAATCGCCAATGCGCTCACCGACCTAGATTAGTAACGGCAAGTCGGCTTCTCGTCAGCTTTCGCCTAATAAACGACTCCTCTTGTTATCCCTTCCCTACAGGAGATTCCTAGTACACTTCGCATCATGAAAGCCGACTCGTTCGATCCCCGAGTAGACGCCTACATCAACAAGTCCGCTCCCTTCGCTCAACCCATCCTCGAGCATCTACGCGAGCTGATTCACAAGGCCGTGCCCGACATCGAAGAGGACATCAAATGGTCCATGCCCTTCTTCACCTATCGCGGCCAGATGTTCGGCAACCTTGCTGCGTTCAAGGCACATTGCAGCTTCGGGCTCTTCGGCAAAGAGATCAAAGCGGTCCTCGAAAAAGATGGCCGTAGCAAAGCGGGGCTGGGATCGCTCGGCAAGATCACTAGCGCAAAAGATCTTCCCTCCGACAAAGTTCTGCTCGGCTACCTCCGGCAGGCAGCAACCCTGATCGATGGCGGAAGCAAGACGATGACACGCCCGAAGAAGGCTGCAAAGCCCGCTCCCGAAATTCCCGTAGAACTGGCGACAGCTCTCAAAAAGAACAAGGCCGCAGCGAAGGTCTTTAAAGAGTTCAGCCCTTCGTGCCAGCGCGAATACGTGGAATGGATTACCGAGGCAAAGCGTGCCGAGACCAAAGAGAAGCGTATCGCCCAGGCCGTCGAATGGATCGCCGTGGGGAAACAGCGCAACTGGAAGTATCAGAACTGCTGAGCCGCCATACAAAGCGGTCCTGTCAAGCCCCGGCACCCATTCCAAACTCAGATAAACCAAACAAAATAGATCACTTAATTGATCTAAATCATCCTCCAAAGAGTGCCGATTCATTCGCCCGAATCTTTTAAAATAGTTCCAGGGCTAAAAACAAATGGCTCGGAGAGTTTCTCTCCGAGCCAAACGCAAATTAGCTCCATGCCTTACAAACTTGGTACCAACCTAAACCAACCAGAATGAATACTTTGCACTACTTTTGGCGGGGCAGGGGGTACCCGTGCAGCAGCGGTCCCACGCTGTTCGAGAAGTTGTAGTTCCCTCTCCGGTCGGCATCGATCGTCCAGAACATCGCGCCGATCATCTCCGGATACCCACCCGGCTTGCGGAGCTTGTACGTGGTTCCCGCCGGAGCCTTGCCGGTGATGATGTAGTTCATCGCCTGATCGACGACCTCAGGCGTGGTATCGCCCGTCAGGAAGCCAACCGCAACCTGCGTTGCCGGAAGCGGCGGGAAGAAGTGAGCCGGATCTCCGCCGACGTTGAAGCCATGCAGCAGAAGCTCCGTCATCGAGGCGTGATAGTCCACATTACCCGCCTGATAGATCTCACCATCGAGGCCCTGCAGCGGAGGCGTGTTGTAGTCCTGCACATCGATGAAGGTCAGGATGTCGCGAATCGCATAGGTAATCGCCAAATACGATCCGAACTGGCCGCCATAGCTCGGATAGCCGCCCGGAATCTGCGTCCCCTCCGGCACCAGGCTGATCATGAAATTCGGCCCGAAGTGATCGTGCAGCTGACGCAGAGCATTGACCAGATTCACGATCGAAGGCGTGGTGGGATGCTTGAAGTCCGTATCGCCCGGATCGATCGACAGCGAGGGGCTCTCGAAGTCGATATCGATACCGTCGAAGCCATACTCTTCCACGATCTTCGTCACCGAAGAGACGTAGTTCGGCACCCGCGCCGGATCGGCCAGCGTGAAGTGCTGTCCGCCGCCGCCAAGCGAGATCATCACCTTCTTGCCCTTGCTCTTCAGATACGCGATGTCAGCCTTGAAGACCGCAGGGTCCATGCCGGTCGGCGGAGAAAACCGCATCGTTCCCTCGGGAGCATTCTTGTCCGGCGTCGCAAAGGCTACCAGGATGTAATCCCACTGCGGCGAGACATCGCGCAGCGGAAACGTGGTGCTGGCGCTGCCGTAACCCGCCCAGTAGCCGATCAACCGATGGCCGTTGTCGCTGCCCGAAGGCGTCACCGCTGCAACTGTCGGCTGCGACGGAGCACCGCCGCCCCCGGCGCGACGCTCAGGACAAGCCTCTGCTGCTCCAGTCAGAACCTTCGCATCGGGGAAGCTGTAGGTGTTGCCCAGCGAATCCGTCGATCCGACGTACCACGGAAGCAAAGCGACGTTCTGCAGATGGTAAGCAGTCTTCCCGGCTTGCGCGACGTAAGGCTTCGATACGGGAAAGTTGTTCTTCGGGTTGGTGTCGGTGGGTTGCAACATGAAGTAGCGCGTGGCAATCTCGTTGCCTCCACAGCGTCCCTGATCGCCTCCCTGTGCCGAGGCAGGCCGCATCCAGCTCACCTGATTGCCAGGACCCCGCGTATTGCGTGCACCATGAAAGAGCGGATCGTGCAGCGGGTCGTTCATAAACTCCGCCAGCTGCTGCGTCAGCGGCTGCACATCTTTGTCCTCCACGATGGCAGGCGCGTTGTAGAGATAGGTCGCCAGCACGAAGGAGTTTCCTGTCGCTGTATCGACGCCATGTGCTCCCCAGGAGCAGCAGACCGTAGCATCGCCCTCTGCGTAGTAAGTGGTGTTATGCGTAAACGCGAGGACAAGCTTGCCATCCTGCTTCGGAACCTGCTTGAAGATCTCCTTCTGCAGAAACTGCAGATCGACTACAGCCATAGAGCTTTTGCTCTTCTTCGAGGTCAGCACATAGCCGAAGCCAGCGGGAACCGAGACGGTCACAGGCTTTACCTCAGGCTTGCCCAGCAAGGTGTGCCACTTCGTCGCCTTCGGAAAGGTGGAACGCAGCATGGCATCGCCATACTGCGTCTTGCCGACGTTGCCGAATGAGATATTCGAGAACACAGGCGAGGCCTTCACGCGCGGCACATCCGCGTTTGCATCGAGACGAACAGATTTACCCGCGACCTTTTTGCTCTCGAATTCGAGCGAGACCGGAACCAGAACCGTAGGGATCGTCGTTGTCGTCTCCTGTTCGGGTGCCTGACCCGCAAGAGTATAGGTCTTGTCTCCCACAGTGTGGGTGAAGGTCGGAACGGTGCCCTGCGCGGCGGCAAAGCGCGCCGTCAAAGCCAGACACGAGAACAGGCAGACGAGATTGAATCGCGTTATGGACTTCACGTAGCTCTCCTGAAATGTGCAATCAGCTTGCGGTATTCCACATATCCACGGCAACAGGCATATGGCCTAGACCTTTGGAGCCTTCCCCAGCCTGCGGGCAAACTCCAGAAAGACCAGCGCAGCGGGTGAATATCCGCTGGGATCGGCCTGGGTAAAATCGCCGGTCCACGGATCCATCTGCTGCCGGAACTCGATCTTTCGCATAATAGCCTCACACCACTTCTGCATCAGCTCTTTTTGCGCCGATCCCTTGCCGTAATGGTCCATCCAGCGCACAGTACGCAGGGCCGTCAGCGCCTGCGTTGCTCCACCCCAGCTGTTACGCGGAATCGGCTTGACGAAGGTAGGATCGTCCATCGCGATCGACGTCAAAGGATACGGCGCCCAGAAGGCCTTCGGATTATGAATCTGCTTTGTCCACACGGCCTCGAAGATGGCGCGGTCGCGTGCTTCGCTCGTCTTCAAAACGTGCTCGCCCAGGACGCGGCTGATCACATCCGAGCGAACGCGAACAAATTGATTGTTGGTGTCCACATCGTAGAAGGCCGCATCTTTCTCGTCGTACAACTTCGAGAGGATCAGTAGCCGCAATGTCTCTGCATCGGACTCCCATTTCGCCGCCTCATCCTTTTTGCCGAGTGCCTTTGCCATGGCAGCAAGCGCAACGCGGCCTCCATAAACGGTCGCTGAGAGATCCGGACACAGGCGGGGCACACCAACGCCCTGTGGAAATTTCTTCGCGTCTGCATCGGGGCAGCGATTGGGAACTCCCTTCCACCGCGGGCTGTTGTCATGTCCGGTGTCATAGGTGCAGAAGCCCTCGACCAGTCCCGTGCCGCGAGTGTTGCGATAGCGACGCAGCCATGCATCCCATCGGCTGCATGCTTTATAAGCGGCGGTCAGTAACTCATCGTCGCCGGTAAGTTGAGACAACTCCCATGCCGTCGCCGCAATCGGGACCACCATCTGAATCTGCCCGTAGCCGACCTCCTTTGTCTTCACCGAGGCGGGCAGCTGGCCGTCTTCCTTCTGCAACGCAAAGAAGGCCATGTGATTGTTCTTGGCAACAGCGCGAGGAGCCTTCGCCGGATCGCTCGGCTCGACGTACTTCGACAGGGTGCCATACACCAGCCCCTCATGCGGTCCACACTCCTGCCAGATGCCGGGATAGACGGCGCCTTCAAACAGCACCGGACGGTCGTATCGAGGTACAGAGCGAATGTTCCCTGCAAGGCATGCGAGGGCGGCATTCCATGTCTCGCTCCATCGCGCGGAAGAATGGTCCGCAGCTTGCATGGCCCACGCACCTGGCGCAATTAACTCCGTTGCAGTCGATACAGTTGCAAATTTCAACAGGTCACGCCGCGTTACCTTCGGCTGTTCCACACGAGTCTTATCCATAGTTCTCCATAGTACGTTGACGCGAGAGACGATAGACTGTCCTCCGCATGCAAGCTCGACCGCGCCCTGAGTTTATAGACGAGCCCGAGACATCCACTGGAGCCGCGCCGCCTGCCGAGTTGGATCCACCAGCCTTCCGCCGCCGCCTCATGGCGTGGTATCGTGCGCACGCACGCGAGCTTCCATGGCGAGGAACAACGGATCCTTATCGCACCTGGGTCTCCGAGGTGATGCTGCAGCAGACTCGCGTCGCCGCCGTCATCGAGCATTACCACGCTTTTCTGCGCCGCTTCCCGACCATCCTCGCGCTCGCACTTGCCGGCGAAGAGGAGGTTCTCGCCGCGTGGTCGGGCCTCGGTTACTATCGTCGCGCGCGCATGCTCCACAAGGCAGCAAAGTTCATCACCGAAGAGCGTGGCGGAGTTCTTCCTTACACAGCCGCCGAGCTTCGCACGCTGCCCGGCATCGGCGAGTATACCTGCGCCGCGATCGCCAGTATTGCCTTTGGCGAAAGCATTCCCGTCATCGACGGCAATGTCGAGCGGGTTTTGCTTCGTCTGATAGGACGTCCTAAGGATGGAACCGCAGCCAGCCGCAACCTGCTGCAGCTGCAGGCCACTGCTCTTGTCCCGCGGCGTCGTATGGAGAAGAACCTCAATGCGGCGGGCGATCACAATCAGGCCATGATGGAGCTAGGCGCGACCCTCTGCCTTCCCCGCGCTCCCCTCTGCCTCAATTGCCCTGTCTTTGCCATGTGCAAAACGCGCGGAGAGCACGTCACGCTTCCTACCGCAGCGCAACGCAGCCGTCCTGCGGCCTACCTGCTCTCTTTGCGCAAGCGACGCACCATCACCGAGGTGCTGCTCGAGCGCCGAGCCGACGACGTCAGCCTGATGGCCGGCATGTATGAACTTCCTCCCTTGCCCATTGATGTCGTCGAGGGACGCGAGCCGATGATGCGCCTGCGCCACTCCATCACGCAGACCAACTACTACGTTCAGGTTTATGCTCCGCGTGGGCCGCAGGATCGCACGCTGCGTCGCGCCGTGCCCGCTGCGAAGGCCGATCTTCACTGGGTGCGCACCAGCCGTCTGGCGTCGATTCCTCTCACCGGTCTCGCGCGTAAGATTCTTCAACGGCTGGGCGTGATGGAGATTCGGCCGGTGAGTTTGCCTGAACCGGAGCCTCCCCCGACGCACAAAAAGAAAGGCTCTTCCCGCCCAGCGGCTAAACTAAAACCATCGTCTCGTTCTGCAGGAGCCCGCAAGTGAGAACCATCCGCGTCATCGTTCTTCCTCTTCTTGCCCTAGCAACGGCCGCTGCCGCCCAGAGCATTCCTTCACCAGTCAAATCGGCCGAAGCTTCGGTCGATCCGGAGAAGATTCGCGCTCACGTAAAGTTCCTCTCCGACGATCTGCTCGAAGGTCGTGGCCCCGGCACGCGCGGAGGCGAGATTGCAGCGCAGTACATCGCGACACAGTTCGCGCTTTACGGTCTGAAGCCGGGGGGCGACAACGGAAGCTATCTGCAACAGGTCAACTTCGTCGGCACCAAGACCATTCCCGACAAGACGCACTTCTCACTTGTTCCCAAGAAACCCGAGGGCGGCGGCATGTCCATCATGCTGTACTCCTACGATCTGAAGTACGGCGACGACTACACGGTGAATAATCGCACGCTGACTGAGACCGCCGACATCAATGCGCCGATCGTCTTCGTGGGCTACGGCGTGAATGCGCCCGAGTTTGGATGGAACGACTACGCAGGCATCGACGTGAAAGGCAAAATCGTTCTCTGCATCGTCGGCGATCCACCCTCGGACGATCCAAAATTCTTCGGCGGCAAGGCGTTGACCTACTACGGCCGCTGGACCTACAAGTTCGAAGAGGCCGCGCGTCAGGGAGCGAT
>DATJJJ010000087.1:0-22455 GCA_035492215.1 Edaphobacter sp.
GGCATTCGCGCACGCCTGTAGTATTCAGGCGATGGGTGGAGACGCGGATGGGGCGAGCATCCTGCGCGATCGGGAGAGAAGTGGCATGACTTTTACGCGCAGGGCAGAGGACGAGATTGCGGGCCAGCATGCAAAACAGGTTCGAGAGCGGACGGTGGGGCTGCTCAATCTGGTAGTTGCCCTTTCCATTGCTGCCGTAGCCTACACGGACTGGACGGTCAAGGCGGATGTCTCGCTGGGCTATCTGTATGTGCTTCCTCTGGCGCTGAGCGGAATCGTCAACGTATGGCCGATCACGATCGGACTCTCCGTTGCCTGTACCGTGCTGCAGGATATCTTCGGACCTCCGGCGGATACGATGTCGCTGCGAGCGGTGCATAGCGTTATCGATCTGGCGGGGTTTCTGGCCGTGGGTTTTCTGGTGACGCTGATTACGCGACAGCGCACGCATCTCGAGCAAGAGGTCGAACGCCAGCGTGATGAATATGGGCGCGACCTGATGCTGGCTGCGCAGGTGCAGCGACAGGTGCTTCCGAAGCCGATCACAGTTCCAGGGCTGGAGATTGCGGCGACGATGCACCCGGCGCGGCTGTTGGGTGGCGATTACTATGACTTCTTTCCGATCTCGGACGATGTGATCGATGTGGTGATTGCGGATGTCTCGGGCAAAGGCGCCGCCGCTGCTTTGCTGATGCCGTCTTTGGCAGTGGCGTTGAGGCTTCGCGCAAAGGAGTTGAGCGGCCCGGCGGCGATCCTCAAGGATCTGGACAATGTGCTGAAGCAGGTAACGCGACCCTCAACCTTTGTGACCATCTTCTATGCCCGGCTGGATCACGCGCAGCGCACGTTGGAGTATGCCTGCGGGGGACATAATCCTCCTCTACTGGTTCGACGGCGGACAGGAGAGGTGAGAATGCTCTCCGAGGCAGGCCCTATCGTGGGAATTCTGCCGGACGCGGAGTACTTCGATACGGTTGTTCCGCTGGAAGAAGGCGATGTCCTGGCGATGTATACCGATGGTGTTTCTGAGCAGGAGAACATATCGGAGGAGCAGTTTTCTGTCGATCGTTTGAAGTCCGTTGTCGTGAGAGACGAAAAAGCGACAGCATCGGCAATTGTCGATGCTGTCGCCGATGCTGTCGCGGATTGGGCCGGATCGACCGAACAGGAGGACGATCTCACCGTGGTGGTGGCCAAGGTTTGTTAATGGTTATGGCTTAGGTCCGTTCTCCTGCGGAACCTCCTGGCCCTCGCCAGGGAAAGGCCACTTGCGGTCCAGAGGCCACTGCTGCGATTCGCGGGTAGCCTTGGGAACCTTGGTGATGCGTAGGTTCTCGAGGAAGTGAACGCCGGTCTTTCCGGCTACGGCCAGATCGAGATCGCCATCCTTGTCGAGATCCATGGTGAGAATCTGCGTGCCCACGGCCGCACTGCCGTTGATGGAGAGCGGCACGCGGGTGAAGGTTGCGGTGTGTTCTCCCTTCGGTCCCGTCTCAGCCTTCATGCGGTAAGCGTAGATCACCAACGGATCGTAGGAGCCGGGATCGTTGCCGGAGTGACCACGATAACGTTTGCCGGTGACGAGATAGGTTGAGCCGTTGCCGTCAAGATCGGCGAGGGTCAGCGCATGCGACTGCGAGAAGGACTCGTCGATGATATGGCGCGTCCAGGTGCGATGCGCTGCAGTGCCACCTTGTTCGAACCAGTAGAGGCCGTAGCCATGGCCCTGGCCGACGATCAGATCGAGCTTGCCGTCGTGGTTGACGTCATAGCCGATGATTGGGAAGCCGGCGTCCCCAAGGCGCCAGTCCGCATGCCACTGCCACTTGTCGTTGTCGGCGTCGATGTTCTGGAACCAGCCAAAGGGCGTGAGGATGTCGGCTTTGCCGTCATGGTCGATGTCGGCGATGCCGATGCCGTGACCGTCCTGCTTCTTGCCGCCGACATGATGGACGCGAGGCTTGGGACCGGAGAAGTCGGTCCAGAGAATGCCCGAGTGGTTGTAGTGCGCGAGCGCGATGTCGGGCTTGCCGTCGCCATTGATATCGCCAAAGGCTCCGCCTTCGGTATCGAACGAGTCGGTAATCAGGTGTTTCTCCCACATCTTGCCGTCGCCGGCTTTGCCGGGATTCTCGTACCACCAGAGGCCGTTGGAGATCCAGCCGGTGGTGACGACATCGGGTTTTCCATCGTGGTTGACGTCGACGATCCATTCACCGCAATCGGAGACGAACTCATCGTGAGTTCCTACGGTACGGAACTGGTGACGGGTCCAGTCACCTCCATTAGCGCCGGGATTCTGATACCAGTAGGCTCCGCTGAGGATATCGGTGAAGCCGTCGTCGTTCATATCGAGCAGCGAGATGCCCTCGGCGTGGTCGGTGCCGAGCCGGTGTGCGAGGAGAGTGGGTTGAGGCAGGCCATCCGGTCCGCCGCCCGGAGTGGGCTTGCGGAACTCGGTGGCGTGAGAAGGATCCTGCGCATAGGCGGAGGCGGCAGTAAAGAGTACGAGAGCGGAGAAGTGGAAGATCTTTTTCATAAGCCTATTCGGGAAGGGGTTTGAGTTGAACGGTGCGGCCGGTCTGGGCCGAGGTTCGCGCGGCGTCAAGGATCTGCACGACGATCATGTTGGTATCGAGCGAGGAGAGATCACCCTGCGGTTTGATCTGTCCATGAATCACGGCCGCAAGATAAGCGAGAGAGTCGCGCTGATCGGGAGGCAGAGCCTGTGCGGCTCTCTGCGATTCGTCACGCTCGCCGTGATAGCGGGTGCGAAGATGATCGGGTCCAACGGTGATGACGTAGCCGGTGGCTCCGTAGACCTCCATATCTTTCCGTGAGAAGGGCCAGTTCCACGAGGGCATCAGGACGGCTTGCGCGCCGGGATAGTGAAGGATGATAGTGGCGTCGTCATCGACCTTGGGATAAATCTGCGGCTTGTCGGTTTGTGCGACGGCAGTGACGGAAAGAGGAGCCTTGCCATGCATCAGCAAGGTCATCAGGTCAGCGCCGTAGCAACCGAAGTCAAACAGCGCACCGGCTCCGTTCAATGTTGGATCGGTGAGCCAGGGGAGCCATTCGGGACCGACGCCGATCTCTTTGGGGCCTTCGTGGCCATCGTGGACGACGACTTTTCGAACTGTGCCCAGCTTGCCTGCTTCGGCCTCATGGATGGCTTCAGTATTTGAGGTGTACCAGGTGGTCTCATAATTGACCAGCACGTTGACGTGATGTTCCTGTGCAGCGCGACGGATGGCGAGGGCATCGTCCATTGTGGTTGCCAAAGGCTTCTCGACCATGGAGCTGATGTTGTGACGAGCCGCAGCCTCGATCACGCGGCGATGGTCCTTGATGGTGGTGTAGACGAGGACGGCATCGGGATGAACGGTTGTGAGCGTGTGCTCAAGATCGGTTGAGAACAGCGATGGATTGAGGTGGTACTGTGCAGCATACTGATGCGCGAGGGTCGTGTTTGGTTCGACGATGCCTACAAGTTGCGCGGCGGGATTCTTCGGCAGAGCAGAGAGAAACCCTTTCACGTGTCCGTGAACCAAGCCGACGATGACAACGCGGATCGGCTTGTTCGCCGGGGCTTGCGCGGAAGAGGGAAGCGCGGAGACCACGGCGGAGAGTGCGAGGAGAAGAGACTTCCTTAAAAAAGTGTGATTCGACATTCAATTCCTTATCAAGCAAGGTTCGGTAAAGGTTTTAGCCAATCTTCATGGTGTCGGGGTTCCACTTGACGACGGACCCCTTCTCGAGACTGACGTTGCTCAACAGGGCAGCGCCTGCGGCGCGGAAGCCAAAGGTAGCATCCTCGACCGGCTGTTGACGTGTGCGGACGGAGTTGAAGAAGTTGCGGAAGTGATCGTAGTTATCCGCATAGCCTTTGGGCGCGGAGAACTTCTCAATTGCTGTGTAGGGTGGGTCGGTAGGAGGAGCCACCGGATACTTCTCGTGGTACTTCTTCAGGTAGTCCTTCTGCATCGCGTCGGCGAAGGTGGACACGGTGTAACCAGGCTCCTTCTCACGCGGCACGCGAGTGACCGTGACGGTCTGACCTGCAATTTCCATCGTCCCTTCGGAGCCGGTAAAGATAAATCCTTCACTTTCTGCGCCTCCGTTGACAAAGTTAACGCGAAGGCTGAGGTTGAAGCCCTGGGGGTAGTCGAAGAGGGCGAGCAGTACGTCAGGAGCGTTGCGTCCGTCTTTCCAGAAGCGCAGACCTCCGGTCGACATGGCCCGGGTGGGGCCGTGGCTGCCGGTGATGAAGTGAGTGCCGCTGAAGAGATGCACGAAGAGATCGCCCGCGACACCGGAGCCGTAGTCGCTCCACTTGCGCCACTGGAAGAAATGCTCTGCGTTCCACGGAATCTTGGGTGCCGTGCCGAGGAAGCGCGGCCAGTCGCAGGTTTCAGGGCTGGCGTCGAGGGGGATGGAGTAGTTCCATGCGCCGATGGAGGAGTTGCGGTCCCACCATGCGGAGACCATATTGAGCTCTCCGATGGCGCCGGAGGCGAGAAGCTCCTTGGCTTTGGCGTAGATGACCGAGCTGACACGCTGGCTTCCGACCTGCAAGATGCGATTGGTGGACTTCGCGGTGGAGATGATCTCGGGACCGTCAGAGTAAAGATGGATCATCGGCTTTTCGAGATAGACATCTTTTCCGGCCCGCATGGCGTCGACGGCAGCCTGCTTGTGCCAGTGATCGGGCGTGGCGATAAGCACGGCGTCAACATCCTGGCGGGCGAGAATCTCGCGGTAGTCGCGCGTCGTGAAGACGTCGTTGCCCCAGAGCTCTTTGACGTGCGCCAGCCGTCCGTCATAACAGTCGGCGGCAGCCACGAGTTTTACGCCGGGAACCTCAAGGGCATAGTGTGTATCGCTCTGGCCCTGAATGCCTGCGCCGATCAGTGCAAGTTGAATGGTGTCGTTCGCAGATCTTGGCGTGGGAGTCTGTGCCGGTTCTGCAAGGACGTTGAGGTTGGTAGCGGCAGCCGCGGCAGCAAGGCTGCCCGTTTTAAGAAAGGTCCTGCGATTCACACTCATGCGCATACGTCTCGTTTCAACAAAGTAGAAAACCGATTTAGCCGTGCGGAAGGAAGGGTAGGAGATTTGCCATGGGATAGCAAGTCAGACAAGGTGAAGCGGGGAGAAGTTCTTGCGTTCAAGAAGTGACTCATCTTGAAACATACTACTTAAGTGGGACTGTTATCCGCGAGCCATGAGGGTGATGTAGATTAGCAGTGATTCTCTTATTGTTCTTCAATCGTTCTATTTGCGTGGAAAGGGGAGATCCCGGTGGGCAAGAGATCCGATGAGTTTTGATGTCCGGTCCGGTCGACTCCAGCAAGCAACGGCAAGAGGATCTTCTTCTTCATGGAGGATCCGAATCTTTGGTTTTCCCTGGAAAAATACTGCGCTTGTTGTTCTGATTTATTTTGCCGTTACCTGGATCGGCGTGGCCTTCGGTGCCTATGTAGCCCATTCCAACGTGATCTGGCCGGCCAACGGCGTCCTGCTGGGCATCCTGCTTTTTTCACGAAAGCAGCATTGGTGGCCTTATCTTGCAGGCACAGCGCTTGTCAGCGCGATCCTACATGTGAATATGGGCTTCCCCGTGGGAAGGTCGATGGTCTATGCGCTGGCTAACGTCGCGGAGGTTTATAGCGCCGCTGTTCTGATTGGCAAGGGAGAAGACAGACGACCTGATCTTGTTCAACCCAAGGTTCTCGGGCGATTTGTGCTGGCGGTTCTGGTCGGCCCGATGTTTTCAGCCGCCGTCGTTAAGATCGGCTCCCTGGTTGTGCAGTATGGCATTAAGTACGACGGCATCCGATCCTGGTATCTCGCAGATGTTCTTGGACTGGCCATCGTTACGCCGATTGTGCTGGCGATTCGACGAAACAAGCTGCGCCTGTTGTTGCGGGAGAGGCCGACGGAGGCTATGACCATTTGGGTCGCGACGGCAATTGTCTCGGTCTTCATTTCACGACAGAACAACTATCCGATCTTTTTCCTGTTCTTCCCTTTGGTGCTTCTTGCGATCTTTAGGCTGGGGCTTACGGGAAGCGCAATCAGCATGGTTCTGCTGGCTGTTCCTGCCGATTACTTTACGGTACAGTTTCGCGGTCCCTTCTCTCTGAAGACAGGCGGGCACGTTATCACCAGCATTCAGCTTTTGCAGTTCTATCTGATGACGCTGATTGCAACCGCATATGCCGTCGGCTCCGCCTTAGCCAAGAACGAACGCCTGCGCGAGAGTCTGGCTGAATCGCACCAACGGATGGAGATGCTGGCAGGAACCGATGCGCTGACGGAGCTGCCTAACCGCAGAACCTTCGATAAACGAATCTCCGATGAGTGGCATCGAGCGATTCGCGAGAAGACGCCTTTGTCGCTTCTCATGGTCGATATCGATCACTTCAAGGCTTATAACGATCGCTTCGGACATCCTGCAGGCGATGTGCTGTTACGCGAGGTGGCCAGGGCCATGACGACCATCTCGCATCGCGCAATGGATCTTATCTGCCGGTATGGCGGTGAAGAGTTTGCCATCATCCTGCCTAATACGGATCAGGATGGTGCGACGCTCTTTGCCGAGAGACTGCGGCTTGAGATTGCGAATATGCGTCGCAAGGATCAGGATGGTGCCCTTCCTCCGATCACCGTCAGCGTTGGTGTCTCCACCGTCAGGCCACGCACGCTTGCTGTCTTCCCACAGTTTCTTGAGACGGCGGACCAGGCCCTCTATGCGGCCAAGATGGCTGGACGCAATAAGGTTCAGGTCCGCCCTATGACAGATCACGCGATCGAGTCAGCGATCTCGTCTTAGCGTCGACGGAATCCCTCGTCGTATCCACGCAGATAGGCGTTGCGAAAGGCATCGCGGTAAGGCCCATAGGGTCCAAAAGAGGGATCGTACCCCGGTGTGTCGTGGAAGGCGCGATCGCGCTTGGGCTGATACCCGAAGCCCCGATAGGCATCGCGTGCACCGGCTTCCTCACCCAGGTGAAAGCCTTCATGATTGGCTTGTTCGATCAGGGCAGGTGCGCGAGGAGGAGGTGGCGGCGGTGGTGGAGCGTAAGCATAGGGATAGGGGCGATGCGATGCGCATCCGGCCGAGAAAAGCAACGGCACGGAGAGAAGAAGAACGGCAAGTCGGGGAGTTCTCATAACGGGTCCTCACGATACGCTTTCGCTGTTGCGTGCTCTGCGAAGCGTTCAGTCAGGTAAACGCCGTGTGCCTGAAAATGTTGTTGTGCGATTTAGGTTGCCTGCGTTCAGCGAATCAGCATGGAGACGATCGAGGCCGACATCAGGTTTGCCATCGTTCCGGCAAGCATGGCTCTCAGACCCAGCCGCGCAAGATCGTTGCGACGCTCAGGAACCAGCGCGCCAATTCCTCCGATCTGCATTCCGATGGAGCCGATGTTTGCAAATCCACAGAGCGCAAAAGTTGCAATGGAGAAAGTGCGCGGCGTCAGTTGCGATTTCTGAAGACCAAGCTGCGTGTAAGCGACAAACTCATTGAGCACGGCGCGAGTACCAAGGAGATTCCCGATCGCCGGAGCCTCGTGCCAGGGAATCCCAATCAGCCACGCCACGGGTGCGCCGACAACTCCAAGGATGGAGTTGAGAGTGTGCGGGAAGGGAATGTGCCCATGAGCCCAGAGAAAGTTGGAGATGCTGAGCATGATGGCATTCATCAGCCCGACGAGAGCAAGAAAGCTAATGAGCATGATGGCGACGTTGAAGGCAAGCTTGCCGCCATCGATGGTGCCGCGGGCAATGGCAGCGATAAAGTTGTCGTTCTTGTGCTCTTCATTCGGAGGCATCTTCACGGTGCCTTCCGTTGCAGGCTGCTCAGTCTCAGGAACCAACATCTTTGCGACCAGAATGGTTCCCGGCGCTGTCATGATGACGGCGGAGAGAAGATCCTGAGCGTTAATGCCGAAGCTGATGTACGCCGCCATGATTCCGCCGGAGACGTGCGCCATGCCGGAGGTCATGATGGTCATCAGCTCCGAGCGCGTAGCTCCTCCAAGAAAGGGGCGGATGGTCAACGGAGCTTCGGTCTGGCCCATAAAGATGGAGGCGGCCACGTTAGTCGATTCCGCGCCGCTCGTTCCCATGGTGCGCTGCATGATCCAGGCAACGACGCGAATTACCTGCTGCATGAAGCCGATGTGATAGAGCAACGCAAAAAATGCGGAGATAAAGATGATGGTGGGCAGGACGGAGAAAGCAAAAATGGCTGCGGGATTATTCGGGGTTCCCAGGCGGCCGAAGACCATGGCCGAACCATCGACGGCATGGGAGAGCAGTGCGGTAACAGCATTGCTCCCAGCCCGGAGGATCGTCTGGCCGTAGGTCCATTTGATGACGAGGAAGGCGAAGAGAATCTGTAGTCCGAGTCCCCAGGCGACAGTGCGCCATCGGATGGCACGACGATCAGTAGAGAAGGCGTAGGCGAGCGCGAGGAAGACGATGAGGCCTAAAAGTCCGGTGAATCGATGCAAAGAAGGGGCTCTCCTACGGATACATGCAAATGTGCCTTTGGAGATGAGTGTAAAGGCTTGGGGAGGGGAGAGCCAGCGATTTCTAGAAGTGACCTGAGGCTGTGCGGCTGCGGAAGCGACCGCTCGCCGTGAGCGCCGGTACGCTGTCCAGCCGGATATGACGCAGCGGAGTGCGTGCCTGTTTCAACGAATACATCCGCAGGTCGGCGATGCGAAGCAGACGAGTGGCGTCGTCGGCGTCATCGGGATAGAGCGCGATTCCGATGGAAGCCGAGACACTGAGATTGTGCCCGTCGAAGACAAAGGGACGTTCCGTGGCTTCGCGGATCGTATCGCGAAGCTGCTCTACGGTGCTGGGGTGGCTGGGATCGCAGGCGACCAGCGTGAACTCGTCGCCGCCGAGTCGTGCGATGGAGGCGAAGCCATCCGCATGCTCACGCAAATTGATGGCGACATGCCGCAGCAGTTGGTCGCCGGCGTGATGTCCGTGTGTGTCGTTGATCTGTTTGAAGCCGTCGAGGTCGAGCATGAAGACAGCCAGAGTGGAGTGGCTGCGGCGGCAGCGATCGAGCGCCGAGGCAAGATGATCTTCAAACGACCGCCGATTCGGCAACCCGGTCAACTCATCGTGCAGCGCCAGCCAGCGATTGCAGGAGACCTGTTCTTCCAGCATCACCAGGATCATGCCGATGGAGATCAGAGACTTCTGCATATTCCAGATATGCGAAGCAATGTCGGCGTAGCTGCGATAGGTGACGATGAACGGATGGAGAAAGAAGAAGAAGGCCCAGATGCAGAATCCTGTAATGATGGCCAGCCGGCCTGTGCTGCGTCGTGGCAGCTTACGATAAAAGTTGATCGTGGCGATGGTGTAGACCACGCCGAGGCTCCAGTAGACGGCCTCGCGGTATTGATGATGGAGGATCAGCCATCCCATGGCAGTCCAGCCTGCGGCGAGCAGCAGCATCAGTACAAGACTGCGTCGCAGCATCAACGACGAGGCGACACTGAGGATCAGCCCCAGGACAATCCACGGCAGGAAGGCCTTGGGAGAGAAGAGATGCATCCCATAGGTCAGGCTTGTTCCCAGCAGCGGAAGCGAGTTGGCCAGCAGATAGAGAAAGCTCTGCCGGTCAGAGAGCTCGTAGTCTCCTGAAGCCCAGACAAAAACCAGCCCTGCCAGCAGGTAGCAGGAGATCACGACAGTGTGGAGGATCGTACTGGGAAGCCCCATGGGAGCATAAAAGATATGGGCCGATGACTCGATCAGGGTAAACAGAAGGCCCAGCAACCAGAGGTTGGCCTGCTTCTGTGGATGACGGCGGCGTAGCAACAGCAGAATGGCGATCAATATCGTCAACGCTGAGAGATCGGGAAGAAAAGCGTAGTTCATCAGGGGTCCGTGCTTTCTCGCGCAGGCTTCTTTTTAAAGAAGAGGGGGCCCGGATGAGCCTGCTGATGGTTTTGCTTCTCAGGATGATTATCGGCCAAGATTATGCCGAAAAGGCGATGAATTTTGTCATCTCCCTGTAAAAGAACAGAATTCAGCTCTTGATTCTGGCAGGATTCCCAACGACTGTGGCTCCTGCCGGCACATTGTGGGTGACGATTGATCCTGCTCCGATGACCGCATCATCCCCAATGTTGATTCCAGGCAAAAGAATGGCTCCACCGCCAATCCAGACATTCGCTCCAATGCTGACCGGACATCCATTTTCGAGGTTTTGTCGGCGCAGTCCCGGGTTGCGGGGATGATCGGCGGCGTAGATCTGAACGGCAGGACCGATCTGGGATCCGTCGCCAATGGTGATCGTGGTTACGTCCAGCAGGACGCAGTTGAAGTTCATAAAAACGCCTCTGCCGACGTGGATGTTATAGCCGTAGTCCACGAAGAAGGGCGGACGAATCACGGTGTGTTCTCCCACCGAACCCAGCAGCTCCTTCAGCTGCACCAGATGCGTCGCCGGATGATGCACCGTGGCGTTGTACTTGTGCAGCAGAGCGGCAGTGTGGACGCGGTCCGCCACCAGAACCGGATCCTGCGCATCGTAGAGCTCTCCGGCGATCATCTTCTCTTTTTCCGACCGCGAAAAAGGCATAGCTGCATCTCCGTGGGTTCAATAGGGCATGGCAGTCTAAAGTTTCGATGCTTTGGAGGCGACAACGTCGCGAATTATGGACTGTTTTTCGGGTGGCGCGTCCGTAATCCGGATTGCCTCTCCCAGCATCTCCTTCGGCTCCGTAAGCCGCTCGCAGTCTTCGCAGAAGAGCGTGTACAACGGTTGCCCTTCTTCGAGGCGATCTCCTACTTTGGCGTGCGATTCCAGACCAGCGTGTGCGCTTACCGGATCTCCCGGCTTGGCACGGCCTGCCCCGAGCCGCTGGATGGCCCAGCCGATCTGCTTGCAATCCACCGAGGCGAGATAGCCGCTTTTTGGAGCTTTGAAGACACTGGTAAGCGCTGGCTTATGATGCGCTGCCGGATCTTCGAAGACCTTTGTGTCTCCGCCCTGAGCTTCAATAATCCTCATCCATGCTTTGTACGCTTCGCCGGATTGCAAATAGTGGTCCGCCAGCCTGGCGCCTTCCTCAGGAGTAGCGGCCTGACAGGCAAGATGAAGCATCCACCCCGCAAGCGTGTTCGATAGCTCGATCAGATCGGAAGACATCGGATGACGCCGGCCGCGCAGAATGTCGACACACTCCCACACGCCAACCCAGTTGCCTGAGAATCGTCCCAGAGGCTCTTCCATCGCGGTCAAGAGAGCCACGGTACGAGTACCTGCTGCTTCGCCTAACTCAACCATCAGCTGCGCGAGTTGCCGCGATTCTTCATTGGTGGGCATAAACGCTCCGCAACCCACCTTTACGTCAAGAACCAGCGCATTGAGCGACTCGGCCAGCTTCTTGCTCATAATGCTTGCAGCGATGAGGTAGGGAGACTCGACCGTGCCGGTATGGTCACGCAGCGCATACAGTATCCGGTCCGCAGGGACGACGCGAGGAGTCTGACCGATCAACGCAGCTCCACAGCGTCGCAGGACCTCACTTAGCTGCTTCAGATCAAGCTGCGTGTTGAAGCCTGGGATCGTCTCGAGCATGTCGAGTGTCCCTCCGGTATGTCCCAGGGCGCGACCGCTAATCATTGGAACGCATATGCCAGGTACGCCCTCGCTGGTAGGATGCGCTATCCCGGCAGCGGCCATAACCGGCGCAATAAGCAAGGAGGTCTTGTCGCCAACGCCGCCTGTCGAATGCTTATCGATAGTGAAGGTCTTGAGCGGAGCAGCATCGAACGTATCGCCGGAAAAGCGCATCTCCCGAGTGAGAGCTGCGAGCTCACGAGGGTTGAGTCCGCGAAGAAAGACCGCCATCAGAAACGCGGCGATCTGCGCGTCGGAGATCAGAGGCTTCTCGTCGGTTCGTTCAACCACCGCACTGATGAAGTTGTGAATCTCCTTGTCGCTGAGAGCGCGGCCGTCACGCTTCCGCAGGATGCTGTCGATGGGATGAAAAATACTCATGGATTCCAAAGATACGGATCGGGGTTAGTCGTGCTTGAGGGCAAAGGCATGGGGCAACAGATCGCCAGCCACGCAGCGTTGCAGCCTGCCATCGTCTGCAGGGAAGAAGACCTCGGTGGCGGCTGAGCCGAACTCGCAGATCGTCTGGCGGCAGGCCCCGCAAGGAGGGCTGAGAGCATCGTTGAGGTTGACGATAACGACTGCGCGGATACGGATTGCTGAACCATGAAGTGCCACAGCGGCAGCGATAGCGGCCTGCTCGGCGCATGTGGTCAGCCGGTACGAGGCGTTCTCCACGTTGCATCCGGTGACGATGTTTCCGTCCTCCAGCAGCAGGGCTACTCCCACCCGAAAGCCGCTATAGGGAGAATAAGCATTTGCGGCGACCTGCCTCGCCCTCTGCTCGAGAGTTTGGATCTGTTCAGCGGAGATGCCGCCTGTGTGCTCTGCAGACATGTCGTGAGGCTAACGGGTGCCGCAACGAATGACAAGCGCGACCTGCCACGCGGGCATTGCATCGTATGCCTGTGAGGCAGTTATGCTGGCTCATAGAGAATACGACCTTTTTCATGCCTCGCGCTTCTTCCAACTCGAAGACGACCAGGAACACTGGAAGCCGCCGCAAATCTTCGGAAAGCGCGCTCGACCTTTTTCACCCCATCACCGCACAGTGGTTTCGAGAGGTGTTAGGTGAGCCGACGGCTCCGCAGGTGGAAGGATGGCCAGCGATCGCACAGGGCGACTCCACCCTGATCCTCGCGCCGACCGGTACGGGCAAGACCCTCACGGCGTTTCTGTGGTGCCTCGATACATTGATGTTCCGTTCCCTAAGGCCTCGTGGAGAAGGCGCTCGAGTGGTCTATGTCTCGCCTTTGAAGGCTCTCGCCGTTGACGTCGAACGCAACCTGCAGCGGCCGCTCGAAGGCATTGCCGAGGTAGCCAGGCGTGAAGGAGTTGAGGTTTGCGTGCCTGAGATCAGCGTGCGAACCGGCGACACTCCGCAGCGCGACAGAGCGCGGTTCAAGAGACATCCCGGTGAGATCGTTATTACCACTCCGGAGAGCCTCTACCTGATGTTGACCTCCGCCACCGATGAGGCTTTGAGAAGCATCGAGACCGTCATCATCGACGAGATTCATGCGCTCGTTCCGACCAAGCGCGGCGCGCATCTCGCGCTCTCGCTCGAGCGACTTGAGACGCTCTGCGGACGGAAACTGCAACGCATCGGACTCTCCGCGACTCAGAGGCCGCTGGAGGAGGTCGCACGCTTTCTGGGAGGAGCAAACCCGCGGACGGCTCCAGGCGAGGTGCAGAACAGTCCAGAAGACGAAGCACTCTCTGTGCTCGCCCAGGTAACAGACGATGAAGTTCCTTCGGTTCCACACTTTCGCCCTGTGACGATTGTGAATGCCGGTGCACGAAAGCCACTGGAGCTTCGCGTCGAGGTTCCCGTCGAAGATATGGCGCGCCTCGATACCGGACGTGACCTCAAGGAACCGGGGCGGAAGCGGGCAGGGAAGCCCGATGTGCTGAAGCGGACCTCCATCTGGCAGTCCATCTTTCCTTCGGTGCTCGAGATCGTTCGCCAGCATCGGTCTACGTTGATCTTCGTAAACGCACGCCGCATTGCTGAGCGCATGGCCAGCGCATTGAACGATCTTGCGGGAGAGCCGCTGGCGCGTGCGCATCACGGTTCGCTCGCGGCGGCGCAACGGAGCGAGATCGAGTCCTTGCTGAAGGCAGGAGAGATTCGTGCGCTGGTGGCCACCTCTTCGCTCGAACTTGGAATCGATATGGGAGCCATCGATCAGGTCATTCAGATCGAGTCGCCACCCTCGGTCGCAAGCGGTATGCAACGAATCGGCCGCGCGGGTCATCAGGTGGGTGCGCCCTCGAGTGGAGTCATCTTCCCCAAGTACCGGGCTGACCTCATCGCATGCGCCGCTGTTACGCGCGCGATGCATGAGGGGTTGGTCGAATCGACCGCGTTTCTCCGCAATCCTCTCGATGTACTGGCGCAGCAGATCGTCGCCATCGTCTCGCATCCACCGCTTTCTCCGAACGAACAGAAACGCACAGAGCGATGGTCCGCGGAAGAGGAAGGCCCAGGAATTAGTTACGACGCCCTGTTTTCGCTGGTGCGAAGCTCCGCCCCTTTCACAGGGCTCAATAGCAGAGTCTTCAACGGTGTCCTCGACATGCTTGCAGGGCGATATCCCTCCGATGAGTTTGCAGAGCTTCGTCCGCGCATTACCTGGGATCGAACCAAGAACTGGCTTACGCCGCGCTCCGGAGTGCGACGCATCGCCATCCTTAACGCCGGAACGATCCCTGACCGTGGTCTCTACGGCGTCTTTCTCGCCGGTGAAAGAGAGAAGCCTGTGCGTGTCGGCGAACTGGACGAAGAGATGGTCTTCGAGAGCCGTCCCGGCGAGGTCTTCGTCCTGGGCGCTTCCACCTGGAGGATCGAAGAGATCCGGCAGGATCGCGTTCTCGTCACACCAGCGCCCGGTGAGCCGGGCAAGATGCCCTTCTGGCATGGCGACCGCGCCGGTCGACCACTCGAGTTTGGACGCAGAATCGGAGCACTCGTCCGCGAGCTTCGCGGGATGCCGCGCGCCGCTGCTGTCTCGCGCCTGGTCGAGTCTCACGATTTGGATCCGCTCGCAGCCGAAAATGTCTTACGCTATCTCGCCGACCAGGAGCTTGCGACCACTCAAATTCCCGATGACCGCACCGTCTTGATCGAACGCGTGCGCGATGAACTTGGCTTTTGGCGCGTGTGCGTGCTCACTCCCTTCGGAAGCCGTGTTCATACACCGTGGGCGATGGCCGCGACAGCAAAGATCAGCGCACTCGGCGGCCCTGATGTGGAGACAATGTGGAGCGAAGACGGCTTTGTGCTGCGTTTCCCCGAACAGGACGATCCGCCTTCGGTTGAGCCCATCCTGCTCTCTGCGGAAGAGGCTGCATCTCTCGTGCTGGAGCATCTAAGCGCCACCTCGATGTTCGCTGCGAAGTTCCGCGAGAGTGCATCGCGTGCTCTGTTGTTGCCCCGCCATCGCGCAACCGGTAGAACTCCACTCTGGCAGCAGAGGAAGCGCGCCTATGATCTTCTTCGTGTCGCCAGCCGTTACGCCGAGTTTCCCATGATCCTCGAGGCCTATCGCGAGTGCCTGCGCGATGTCTTCGACATGCCCTCCTTGATGGAGACACTTCGCGGCATCGCCGACCGCAGCCTGAAGGTACATACCGTCGACTCTCGTACGCCCAGCCCGTTCGCCTCGGCGCTGCTGTTCGGCTATGTCGCCAACTATATCTACGACGGAGACGCTCCTCTGGCTGAGCGTCGCGCCCAAACTCTGTCGATCGATCTTGAGCACCTGCGCGATCTAATGGGCGATGCCGACCTGCGCGAGCTGCTCGATGCCGATGCCATTCGCGAGACAGAGAATCAGCTGCAATCGCTCACAGAGACTTCGAAGGCTCGCAGCATGGATGGCGTACACGATCTCCTTCTACGCCTCGGAGATCTTTCTTTCGAAGAGCTATCTCTTCGCTGCATCGACGAACAGGTAGCTGCTAGCGCAAAGCGCCTGCAGCAAGCCAAACGAATCCTCGAAGTAAAAGTTGCAGGCGACCTTCGCTGGATCGCTATCGAAGATGCCGCCCGATATCGCGATGCTTTGAGAATCGCTCTTCCTTCCGGACTCCCCAAAGTCTTTCTCGAGCCTCGGCCCGAGGCCGTGACCGATCTGATTCGGCGATACAGCCGCACCCACGGTCCCTTTACCGCAGCAGAAGTCGCTATGCGATTCGGCATCGAACCCGCGCGCGCGGAATCGATCCTCGAACGCCTCATGCAAACGGGGCGTCTCGTCGAAGGCGGTTTCCGTCCCGAAGGCATCCATCGCGAATGGTGCGACGACGATGTGCTCCGTACGATTCGCAGAAAGAGCCTCGCCCGCCTGCGCAAGGAGATCGAGCCCGTAGAGCAGACCACACTGGCGCGCCTGCAGAGTCGATGGCAGGGAGTGGCGCAGCCGCGCCGAGGTCTCGACGCTCTGCTCGATACTATCGAGACCCTGCAGGGTGCTCCTTTACCTGCTTCGATCCTCGAGACAGAGATTCTGCCTGCGCGGATCGTTGATTACAACCCCAGCGATCTCGATACCCTGATTGCCGCAGGCGAGGTCGTCTGGGTGGGGCTTGAGCCTCTGGGAGACCGCGACGGACGCATCGGTCTTTATCTCGCCGACCGAATCGCTGAGCTCTGGCCTATCGGCAGAGAGACCTCCATCACTAACGAGCGCGAGCAAGCCATCCTTGCCTATCTGCGCTCTCGTGGAGCTTCGTTCTTCCAAGACCTGCATGAAGGCGTTGGCGGCGGATACCCCGGCGAAACTCTGGATGCGCTCTGGTCCCTCGTCTGGAAGGGGATGATCACCAACGATGGTATGGCAGCGCTTCGTGCCTTCTGTCGGCCACAGACGGAAGAGCGCAGATCTGCACGTCGCGTACACGTCCAGGGACCCAAGGCAGCCTCCTTCCGTTCGCGTCGCACCACGCCCCCTGCAGCTCAGGGACGGTGGGCGATACAGTCAACCGCATTTGCCGAACGTCGCTCCGCAACCGAGTGGAGTCACGCCATCACGCAGCAGTTGCTTACGCGTTATGGAATCGTCTTTCGCGAGAGTGCGCATGCAGAGAATCTCCCCGGAGGTTTCTCCGCCGTCTACGATGTGCTGAAGGCAATGGAGGAGAGTGGCCGGCTGCGTCGCGGATACTTCGTCGCCGATCTTGGGGCAACACAATTTGCCATGCCCGCAGCGGTCGAGATGCTGCGTTCTCTCCGTGGCCGGTCTGAGGAGAGCAAAACAGAGGTTGTCGAGCTGGCCGCGACCGATCCTGCGAATCCCTACGGTGCTCTTCTGCGCTGGCCAGCCGCGGAGGCTGGAACCCTTCTTTCGCGTAGTGTCGGAGCGAAGATCATCCTTATCGACGGAGCGTTAACGGCTTACCTGCGTCGCGGCAATCCCAGCCTGCAGGTCTTTCTTCCCGACGAAGAACCGCAGCGCTCTGGCGTCTCTCGCGCCCTTGCAGAGTTTTTGGTGCATCGGGTGGAACAGCGCGCCGAAGAAGGCGATTCGCGTGCTGGAATGCTGATTGGATCGATCAATGGAGTCGCAACAGCGGAGCATTCCCTTGCGCCGCATCTGCTTGAGGCTGGCTTCTCCACGGGAGCCACTGGGTTTTATATCCGCAAACGGTCCACCGTGCTCACGCCCTAGCGCTGTTACTGCTGCGGCTGGTCAGACTGATCCTGTTTGTTGTTGTCTCCCCCACCGCCAAAGATCTTCTGGAAGAAGTTTTTCTTCTTCTTTTTCTGTTGCTGTTCCTGCTGGTCCGGCTGGGCCTGCGGCTGCGACGGAGAACCATTCGCAGGAGACGCAGGGGAAGGGTGTTGCTGCGGTGTAGAGCTGCCTGGCGGAGGAGGAACAATCGGAGGCGCAATCTGTGGCGAAACCTGCGGCGAATGGCCTCCAATGCCGAAGACCTTCTGGAAGAAGTTCTGCGGGTTTTCGTCCATCTGCGTACAGCTGCTGGTGGGCGCTGTGCCGTCGAGGAAGGCGAGGTCTGCCGAGTGAGTCGGGCAGGATGCGTCCGTCAGCAGCCCCGTGTCGCGGTTGATGCGAGCCATGGTAATGCCCTCCGGCGGACTAAAAGACTTGACGTCGGAGTATTGCGGCAGTTTGATGGCCTGCTTCATGAACGCAGCCCAGATCGGAGCAGCGGCATCTGCTCCCTGTACCTTGATGTCGGTGTAGTCGTCATTACCGACCCAGACCACGCAGAGCAGGGTCGAGGTATACCCGGCAAACCACGCGTCATGCTCCGTGCCGGTCTTGCCTGCGGCCGGAGCATTAAAGCCTCGCGCCCTTACTCCGGCGCCCGTGCCGTAGTTCAGCACGCCCTCCATCAGAGACTGCGTCAGGTAGGCAACGCGCGGGTCGATCACCTGCTTGGCGCTGGGAGAGAAGTCCGAGACGATGTCGCCGTTGGTGTTTCGCACCGACGCCAGCATCCATGGATTGATGTGAACGCCATTGTTGGCGAAGACCGTGTAAGCGCCCGCCATATCCAGTGGAGACGCGCTATAAGTTCCGATCGCGACCGAAGGTGTCCCTCGAGCGCTGGCAATGCCCGCCGAACGGGCAAGCGCAGCAACATTGCCATAGCCAACCTGCTGGGCAAGCGCAATCGTGGCGATGTTCAAAGAGTGAGCCAGCGCG
The DNA here is from genome assembly GCA_035492215.1 of Edaphobacter sp. Lineage (GTDB taxonomy): Bacteria > Acidobacteriota > Terriglobia > Terriglobales > Acidobacteriaceae > Edaphobacter. Next base: position 18,340 of record DATJJJ010000087.1, read on the forward strand.
TCGGCGGCAGTGACCATGCCGGGGAACTCTCCCTTTACAAAGTTTCCGGGAGTGTAAGAAGCGCCGTTGGTGCCGAAGTCCTGAGGATCATCATTGATCTTCGTCACAGCGGTAAAGGGACCATTCCCGCCAAGGTTCATTCCGTTCAGCGCGGTGTTATAAGCCGCGGCAAAGACAAACGGCTTGAAGATCGATCCGGTCGGTCTTGGGGCGACTGCGTGGTTCAGCTGCGAGGATCCATAGCTGCGTCCGCCGACCAGCGCCAGAACCTGGCCGGTATGGGGGTTGAGAGCGACCATCGCAACCTGCGGATAGGTGATGGGGCCAGGATTCTTCTGGCGAGCGTAGCGTCTGCGCACAAGCTCATCCACATCCTTCATCCCAAGATCGACTGCCTCAGACGCGGCACGTTGCAGGTCCGGATCGAGCGAGGTATAGATGCGGAGATTCTGATGAGCGACATCCTGGTCGCTGATGCGCCGGACCAGCTGCTCGTGAACCAGATCGACAAAGTAGGGAGCTTGACTCGCCTCGATATTCGGAGGAGCCAGATGAAGCGGCTCGGCCTTCGCCCTTGTCGCCTCCGCCTGAGAGATCGCGCCGGTCTCGACCATCGAGTCCAGCACCACATTGCGCCGTTCGATAGCGCGTTGCGGATGGCGGTAAGGATTCCGGTAGCTGGGATTCTGGAGCAGGCCGGCGAGAAGAGCGCACTCAGCCGTATCCAACTGGTTCAGGTTCTTTCCGAAGAAGGCGCGAGAGGCCTCGCCGAATCCATTGATCTCATAGCTGCCGAGATGTCCCAGATTCATCTGGTTGGCATACATCTCAAAGATCTTCTGCTTGGAAAAGCGCGACTCGAGCTGGAAGGTGATCATGACTTCGATCAGCTTTCGCTTGAGGTGCTTCTCAGGGGAAAGAAAGAAGCCGCGCGCCAGCTGCATCGTTAGCGTCGATCCGCCGCAGCGCTTCCGCCCGCTGGCCAGGTCTTCGACGCCGCATTTGACGATGCGCAGAAAGTTGATGCCGTAATGTTCAAAGAAGTTACGGTCTTCAATGGATGTGACCGCCTGCACCATGCGCGGCGGAATATCGTTATAGCTCACCATCAGCCGCTTGGTGCGGCTGTTGTCTTCCGAGAGAGCCGTAATCAGCTGCGGCTCCAGCTCGTAGGCGCTTAGTGCAGCGCCGTTCTCGGCTGTGATCTTCTGTACGACTCCCTTGGGAGCGTAGATCGTAGCTCCGTCCGTCGTATGGTAGCTCTCCGGCCCCGGCTTGATGAAGATGCTGTCGCCGTTCAGCTGGTAGGTTCCCAGCTCGGAGTTGCTGTTGTATCCCGCCCGCCTCAGATCGGTGGCAATCTCTGACGTGGAGAGCTTCTGGCCATCGCGGACCTCGCGTGGCGCCGCGTAGATCTGCGAGACGCTGGCAAACAAAGGCCCCTTCGCCAAACGGTCGTCGACGACGCGTTCATACTTGAAGTAGTAGTAGCCGAGGGTGGCAAGACACACGACCATGCACCCAAGAACCGCGACCAGTGCGTACCGCACATAGCGATTGTCGAGATGTAGTCGTTCGATAAGGCTCGAAGGAGTGCCGCTGGATTTGCTACTGCCGTATTTGAGTTTAACTGGCAAAGTGCTCTTTCTTAAAGCTTAAGACGCTTTGACGGCAGAAGCAGGGAGCAAAGGTTGCATTACAGCTGTTATCTGATCGGCTACAGAGCTTACAACCTGCTCAAGTGCAATCTCTTGCGTATGGCGGTTCAGCCGGTCCAGAAACTCCACCTTCCCCTCAGCGACCCCTCGGCCGATATTGATCCGGTAGGGAATGCCGATGAGGTCGGCGTCCTTAAACTTTACTCCGGCGCGTTCGTCGCGGTCATCCAGCAGAACATCGAGTCCCGCCTTCGTTAACTCTTCGGCGACCTTCTCGCCCGCAGCCTGCAGAGTTGCGTCGGCGGTATTCGTAATCGTCACCACCACCTGGAAGGGAGCGATGGCAGGATGCAGAGCGAAGGCGCCGCCGTCGTTCGCGGCAGCAGAGCTCTCAATGGCCGAGGTCAGAATGCGCTCAATACCGATGCCGTAACTGCCCATGATCGGAATAACCTCTTTGCCATCGCGGTTCAGCACCGTTGCGCCCATGGACTTCGTGTACTTATACCCAAGCTTGAAGATGTGGCCGATCTCGACCGCCTTCCCGATGCGCAGTGGGGAGCCATCGATCGGGTCGGGCTCGCCTTCTGCAACATTGCGCACATCCGCGATCAGCGTCGGCTTGAAATCGCGCGTCGGGGTCACATTGCGAAGGTGATACTCCTCCTTGTTCGCGCCCGAGATAAGATTCGTGCGGCCCTCCAGAGCCTGGTCCAGAATCACAAGCGTTCCCGGCTTCTTCGGGTGCGGAGCCGCTTCGATTCCGATGGGGCCAAGGTATCCTGCCGGAGCCTTGAAGACCTCCAGGATCTCTTCGGCAACCATCGGTCGAACCTCGCCTCCCGCCAGCGCGGAGAGCTTCGCCTCGTTCAGAGAATGATCGCCACGCAGAAAGACTACGACCGGACGGGTCGCGCCCAGCTTCGCGTGATCAGCCTGCGGCAGCGCTGCCATATACGCCATCGTCTTCATCTGGTACTGCGGCTTCACCTTGAGGAATTCGCCTACCTCTTCGATGGTGCGCTGACCTGGTGTGTGGACCAGCTCCGGCTTTCCATCGCCGGTTGCAGCAAGATCTTCAACCGTTTCAATTTTGCTTGTCGCCTTCTCGATATTTGCGGCATAGCCTGAGACCGAACTGGCGATCAGGTCCTCACCCGCATCGGTGTAGACCATAAACTCCTGCGAGGCCGAGCCTCCCATCGCGCCGGAATCCGCCTCGACGGAGAGGAACTCCAGTCCGCAGCGGCTGAAGATCGAGCGGTACGCCTTGTCGTGCTTGTTATAGCTCTCGTCCAGTCCTGCCTCGTCGATATCGAAGGAGTAGGAGTCCTTCATGATGAACTGACGGACACGCAGCAGGCCCGACTTCGGCCGCGGCTCGTCGCGAAACTTCGTTTGAATCTGGTACCAGATCTGCGGCAGCTGCTTGTAGCTGCGCAGCTCGTTGCGCGCAATCGAAGTCATCACCTCTTCATGCGTCATGCCCAGGCACAGATCGGCTCCCTTACGGTCTTTCAGGCGGAACATGTTGTCGCCCATCACCGTCCAGCGGCCCGACTCCTCCCAGATCTCGCGAGGGTTCAGCGCAGGCAGCAGGAACTCCTGCCCGATCTTGTCCATCTCCTCACGCACGATGCCGACGATCTTGTTGATCGAACGGTTTCCGAGAAAGAGATAGCTGTAGATACCAGCGCCTAACTGGCGGACGTAGCCTGCACGAAGAAGCAGCTTGTGGCTTGCGACCTCTGCGTCTGCAGGAGCCTCGCGAAGAGTGGGAATAAAGAGTTGCGACCAGCGATGCATGCGTTCTGTCTGACCTTCCGGCCCCTCACCACGGGAGCCTCCATTGATCTCATTATTCTAACGTTCCGGTGGTCAGTCCGTTGTGGACAGTCGATACCTGCACTTTTGCGGATGTCCTTTGCGCCGAATCACGCAGTTCTCCGGCACATCGACCACCTCAATCAACTCCGCCCCGGCCAGCTCGAGCGTCCTTCGCGACGCTGAATTCTCCGGATCGCAGGTAATCCACAACGGATCGATCCCAAGCTTACGCGCCAACGGCACCAGCAGTTTCACCGCGCGTGCCGCATAGTGATGACCGCGATGCTTCGGCAGCACGCCGTAGCCGATATGACCGGCATAGAGCTCGATATGCGGCGTCGATTCCGTGCTCAACCGGATATTTCCCAGCACCTCACGCGTCTCTCGGTCCACCATATGAAACTGATAAGTCGGTACCCGATGCGCCGGATGCATCTCGTAACGCAGCAGCTCCAGCTCGAACTCCTCTTCGGCAAGCACTCCAGGTACTACCGGCATGGTGTTCAACGTCGTCAGATCAGCTCCAACGTCCACAAATCATGGAGATGCAGTACGCCTTCCGTGCGTCCCTCTGCCGAAGTCACAATCAGCGACGTAATCTTTTTCTCTTCCATCAATGCCAGTGCCGACG
>DATJJJ010000088.1:0-110573 GCA_035492215.1 Edaphobacter sp.
TTGGATTCCAACAACATCGGTGACTCAGATGACTGCCGGAATTGGATCGTGGATGGGATTGAGCGATATTCAACTGGGTGCCGTATTCCCAGATTTGGCAAACTTTGATCATCCGCTCCGACTTATTTAGAACTTGAGAGACCGGTTGATTAGGAATCAATCTCTTATGAACCGCGGTCAAGTGACGCCAAAACGTCATGAAATTATGGTCGTTTCTCCAGTGAAACTGTCTTCGTTTAGGACTAAGGATATAAGTTGCTTCTGAAATCTAGCGGGTGTCAGAGCAAGGTACCGTTTACATGACCCAAATCCGGCTTGGCCCCAAGTCGGCGCCCGTTTTCGATCCAGGATGTGATTCTGCGGACAGCGAACGTACACTTGAGGTCGAGTAAGCGAGGTTGGTACCATGGGCTGCTTGAGCGGAAAGACGCTCAGGGGTTTGCCTAATAGACACAGACATCCTAGAACGGGCCTTCAGGCTTGCTGAGTACACACTACAAGTCAAAGCACACTCTAGTCCCATCGAGACTGGGAGCAAGAAAGCACGGCACATCCAACTTATTATCCAAGCGTGGAGCGCGCAAAAAGTATTGCAGCAAGACCATCTAGGCAGGGAGATTAACGCCGGTAGGTTTGGTCCGAAGCAGTTAGATTACGCACTGTCAACGCGGTTCACTTGCGATTGAACACCTATAACCAGGGGCAAGGGAAAACCAACAACGTGCGTCTGCTTGATACCCAAATGGAGTTTAGGTGGGAGCATTTATTACGCAAAAATCGCTGATCTAATAAGTATCTATTACATCAGCGATTTTGCGATAGCTATATTATTTCAATAGCTTGTATTTATTGCATCAATTACATCATGAAGAGAGAGTGTGTGTCACTCGGGCGATGTGATAAATACGCCGCCACATTTTGACAGCAGGGTTACCTGACTATTGGCACATGTCCATAAACTGACAGATTCTAATTTCTCGATTTCAAAATTCTGGACATTCAGAAAACAGACAACAGATCCTCTCAGGCAAAGAACTGCCCCGGACGAATCCGAGGCAGTTGTCCAGAAAATGGACGGGCTAGGCGAATGTGGCTTCTATGGCTTTGCCCTCCCGATCCAACACTCGCTAGACTTGGACTGCTGACCACTGTTTGCCTTTGGGTGTAGGGATATCGCGCTGGTTTAGTTCTGTGGCTATTTGACGAAGTGAGGTATTACCAATGCGTGTATCTCTATGATGGTTGGCAGAACCGCAAGGTTCACATCCGACGTTCTGTTGTCGACCAGCAGATCGGAGAGCTGAAGACGGTCGGCTCAAAGCGTCCTCTGCCCATCGCTGAGCAAGTTGTGGAAGCTCTCCGAAGCTGGAGAGAATCGGCATCGTACTCGGGAGACGAGCAGTGGGTCTTTGCAAGCGAGTACCACGTTGGGAAGGCTCCGCTCTGGCCAAACACGGTTCTTGTGCGGCATATCAAACCAGCAGCAGAGAGAGCCGGGATAAGCAAGCGTGTTGGATGGCATACCTTCCGACACACGTTTGCGACTCTCTTGGAATCTTCAGGTGCAGGTTTGAAGACTCTACAGGAACTCATGCGCCATAGCACCCCGAACGTTTCGTTAGGCGTCTACGCTCGGGCCATTGACGACAACAAACGGAATGCTCAAGAGAAGGTTGTGGAAATGTTCAAGCTCAACGCTACAGCTTGAGAATAGGACCTTTCTGGACCCAGATTGTCACCTTCTCTCGGGATAAGTTGTTGAAAAGTATGGTGGGCACAGCAGGATTCGAACCTACGACTTCCACCGTGTGAAGGTGGCACTCTACCGCTGAGTTATGCGCCCTTTTGGAGTCTCAACAATCGACGATCCGCCCTCGGAGACTCCCTCAAGCATAGCACCCCCTGCGCCTCTGCTCCAAGTGCCTCCAGGCCACCGATTCCGCCCAATCTCCATCTCGCGAAAGCCCCTATCCTCTTGCCCAGACGATACAATCAACCCAGCCAACTCGAGCATGCCTCACCCTCCCCATTCCGGCCCCCCAGCGCCCCATTCACCGCAATCTAACCCCAAAATCCCCCTTGATCCCAATCAAAATCCCTCTGAAACGCAACCCGGGGACGAAGATGGGGTTAGTACAAACATGGCAACGCTCGCAGTCAGCCCGACGCTCCTCGAGAACCTGCAGACGGCCGAGCAGCATCACGCCCCCGGCGACTTCGCCCAGATGGACGATGCCGCCATCATGCTCGAGCTTCGCGCCGGCAACATGGCTGGCTTCGATTACCTGATTCAGAAGTACCGGAAACCGATCATTCACTTCATGTACCGCATGGTTCATAATCAGGCCGTCGCCGAAGAGCTCGCCCAGGAGGTCTTCCTCCGCGTCTACCGCTCGCGCGAAACCTACCGTGCCGAGGCCCGTTTCAGCACCTGGCTGTACCGCATCGCCACCAACCTCGGCGTCAATCATGCCCGCGACACCCGGCACGAGCGCGCCGCTTCGACCGTCTACCTCGATGAAGTCGACTCCGAGACCGGCACCACGCCCGATCTCGCCGACTCCACCCCCGGTGCCGAGTCCAACATCCTGCGCCGCGAGCGGCTTGAGGCCATCCGCGAACACGTCCTTGCCTTGCCCGAACGCCAGCGCATGGCCGTCCTTATGCATAAGTACGAGGGCATGGACTACAAACAGATCGGCGACGTCCTCAAGCTTAGCGAGTCCGCTACCAAGTCCCTGCTCTTCCGCGCCTACCAGACCTTGCGCGGAAAGCTGAAGAGTTTTATTTAGTTTTGTGGAGAAAGTTTCATGAACTGCCGCGACTGCCAATCCGTTCTTCCGGATCTCCTGCTCGACCCGGCTGCGTCGTCCAATAGCCGCGCCCGTGCGCACGTCGACTCTTGCGACGAGTGCCGCCTCGAGCTGGAATCCCTGCAAGCCACGATGTCCCTGCTCGACGCCTGGGAGGCGCCCGAGCCCTCACCCTACTTCGACCAGAAACTCGCCGTCCTTCTTCGCGAGGAACAGGAAAAAGCTCCGGCTGGCTGGTTCGAGCGCATGCGCTCCCGTCTGCTCTTCAACACCGGACGACAGTTCCGTCCCGCCATCGCTGGCGTCTTCGCGCTGGCTCTTCTCATCGGCGGTGGAACCTTCGCCGACTTTGCCAGCCATCACGTCGCCAAGCCGCAGATCTCGGCTGCCGTCACCGATCTCCAGGTCCTCGATAACAACGATCAGGCCCTTCAGACCATGGACCAGATCTTTCAGGACGAAAACTCGGCCGACGAAGTTCCGGCCATCCCTGCCAGCTAAAGGGGTCAGAGAACCTCTTAGCTGAAAGGAGCCGGAAGCAGTAAGCTTTTATCAGCCTTAATATTTGCTTAACTTTGGTTTATGCCTCTGCTTGTTCCAACCCGCCGTGCCTACACTTCAGTGCTTGCGGCGCTGATGCTCGCTGCCCTGTGCCTTCCGGCAGCCGCGCAGCACCCTGGTGGCGGGCAGAGAAGCGCTCCACCGCCACCGCCCTCCGCTCCCCCGCCTCACATGGGAGGGTGGTCTCACAACCCCGGCCCCAATCATGTCGGCGGAGGACCGCACCTCCAGCAGTGGATGCAGAGCCACAGCAACCTCACCCCCGATCAGCAGCGGAAGGCCCTCGAGCACGAGCCCGGTTTCCACAATCTTCCGCCCGAAGCCCAACAGCGCATGCGCGACCGCCTTACGCAGCTCAACAATATGTCGCCGGAACGGCGTCAGCGACTCCTTGAGCGCAACGAGGCCATGGCCCGTCTCAGTCCGCCTCAGCGTCAACAGGTCCGCGACGCCATGCACCAGTTCGCCAACCTCCCCCCCGATAGCCGCCGCGAGGTCGCCCGCACCTTCCATCAGCTCCGCGAGATGCCCGAGGACCAGCGCCAGTCTCTGCTCAACTCCGACAGCTACCGAAGCCGGTTCAACGATCAGGAGCGCAACGCGCTTACCGGCCTCTTCGCGGTCGAGCCGTATCACATGATCTTTCCCGGTCGATCCGGCCAGTCTCCCGACGGCAACCGCTAGTCGATCTCTCTTGACTCCCCCACACCGCAGGCCTACCCTTTAATCCTGTGAACCTGTCTTTCACCCTCTGTCGCTGTCGCCGCTCTTAAGCTGGCCTGCGCAGAGGTACGTTCACCTCCCTGCCTGATTTTCCTCGCTTCCCAAAAAAGAATTGAGTCTCTCCGTGAAAGCTCTTCTCAGAAGGCTGTCCGCCGCGTCGCTCCTGCTCGCCCTCTCGTCCTTTGTCTCTGCCGCCACTCCGTCTATCACCGGCCTCTGGGAAGGAACCGCCCTCTTCCGCGGCCACGACATTCCCCTCCGCCTCCAGATCACCGGCTCCCCCTCCGCTCTCCATGCCGCTCTCCTCAACGGTGTCGAGCGCTCCCCGGCCTCCTCGGCTACCTTCCAGAACGGCAAACTCCTGCTCAACTTCAACTACTTTGCCCGCACTCTCGAAGCCACCCTCGTCGACGGCCAGCTCAGCGGAACCTTCGGTTCCACCTCCACCGGTCCGCACAGCACACCCCGCATGCCCATCACCCTTCATCGAGCCACCGCGGCCTCCACATCGGCAGCCGGACCCGACATCCACGGCGACTGGGAGGTCGCCGTCTCCAGCGCCAAGGGCGAAACCGCCTGGCAGCTGCTCATCGAACCCGCCCAAAGGGCCGACACTCCCGCCGCCATCCGCGCCGTCATTCAGCGCATCGACGGCGACACCGGCTCTCTCTACGGCTCCTGGGACGGACATCGATATCTCGTCAGTCACTTCACCGCCTCCGGCCCGGCACTCTACTCCTTCACGCCGCAGCCCAACGGAACCCTTCTCGTCTCCAATCTCATTCCCACCGAAGCGCAAAAAGATCGCTCCACCAACCTCGTCGCTCGTCGTCCCGCCGAAGCCCGCCGCGAGAACCTGCCTCCACCCACCGAGTCCACGCAGCAGACTCGCATGAAAGACCCCTCCGCCCCCCTCACCTTCAGCTTCCCTGACCTCTCCGGCCAGCAGGTCTCCAGCTCCGATGCCCGCTTCCGCAACAAGGTCGTCATCGTCGCCATTGGAGGCTCCTGGTGCCCTAACTGCCACGACGAGGCTCCCCTCCTCCAGAGCCTCTACAAGCAGTTCCACTCCAGAGGGCTTGAGATCGTCAGCCTCAGCTTTGAAGAGGAAGATCAGCTTCACAACCCCACGCGCCTCCGCGCCTTCATCCAGCGTTACGGCATCACCTACCCCGTCCTCATCGCCGGAACTCCTGATGACCTGAACCAGAAGCTCCCGCAGGCAGAAGATCTCAACTCCTGGCCTACCTCCTTCTTCATCGGTCGCGACGGTAGGGTTCGCGAAATCCACGCCGGATTCGCCGGCCCCGCCAACCCACCGGCTCACCAGGCCCTCGAGCGCGAGGTCACCGCACTGGTCGAAAAGCTCCTCGCCGAGCCCTCACCCACCCGTAAAGCCTCGTTCTGAGACGCAATCTTCCTGGAGGGAAGCGCGGTCGTCATTCTGGGCGCAGCGAAGAATCCCGGTATTTTGCAGGAACTACCACAATCTCAGACCCAATCCTTGCAAACCGAAAAGGCCGGGGTTCTCTCATAACTCCGGCTTCATCGCATCACGAGCAGGTCTGCAGGACATCCCACACCACAAAAAACCTTCCTTCAAAAACAGGTGTCCTCCTGAGCGAAGCGATCATCCGGAGCGTAGTCGAAGGATCTGCGGTTCTTCCCAGGGATCTCTTCTCACCTTTGACAGGGGATCTGTCAACCCCGATTCCCCATAAGTTAAACAAAATAAACGACATCTCACCGCCGAATTACCCTTATCCCCTTGGTAAAATTAAAGAGACAGCTGAAGACGAAATGTCTGAAACCAAAAGACCGGGCATCTCCTTCGTGACAAAGAAGTGCCAGCTTAAGTTCAATATCTGGAATACTTTGCGCAAAAACAGGGGGGGAGGGGGTCACCCCTTCAGGAAGTTCTTCATCAGAAACAGAACATTCGCTGGCCGCTCCGCCAGCCGCCTCATGAAGTACGGATACCACTCCGGCCCGAACGGTACATACACCCGAACGCCGAAGCCCTGCTTCACAAGATGCCGCTGCAAATCGCGACGTATTCCATAGAGCATCTGGAACTCGAAAGCATCCTTCGAGACTCCCTGCTCCTGGACGAATCGCAACAACTGCTCCACGATCGCCTCGTCATGCGTCGCGATCCCGCAGAAGACCCCCGAGGTCATCAGCCGCTTCGCCAGCTTCACATAGTTCGCATCCACCTCCGTCTTCTGTGGAAACGCAACCTCCGCAGGCTCTTTATAGGCTCCCTTGCACAGCCGTATGCGAATCCCCTGCTTCACCAGCCTCTCCGCGTCCGCCTCCGTGCGGTAAAGATAGGCTTGCAGAACCGTCCCCACCCTCGGCCTGCCGTCGCCCCGCGACTGCAGCCGCTCGGTCATCGCAATCGTCGCCTCGGTGTAGGAGCTCCCCTCCATATCGATGCGCACAAAAGAATTCGCCTGCGCAGCATGTTCCACCAGTTCGCCGACGATCCTCTCCGCGAGTGCCGGATCGAACTCCATGCCCATCTGCGAAAGCTTCAGACTCACATTCGCGGACTGTCCATGCGCAGCGACAGCATCCAGCAGCCGATGGTAAACCTCGGCTGAGGCACGCGCCGAAGCCTCCGTCGTCACGCTCTCGCCCAGAGCATCGAGCGTCACCGCAATGCCCTCGCGGCGAATGCGCTCGCACACCGCCAGCGCATCCTCGACCGACATCCCGGCGACAAACCGGCTCGACATCGTTCGCCCGATCGAAGAACGTTCCACAAATCTTCTCAGGGAGCGGTTCTGCGAGAGAGCGATGAAGGCGGAGCGAAGCAAAGTGCGAGGTCCCTCAGTGCGGCCAGGATCGACCGCACTGAAGATCTTCTCACACGCCCGGAGACGAGACTACGGCCTCTTTCCCAGCAGGTTGTTCTTCACCGCCACCTGCAGAGGAACCATCGTTGGAGCCGCCGCGCCGATGTACTCGAAGAGGCTGTTCACATAGTTGTCCGAGGTCCACACATTGCCCGAGAGATCGATAGCAATTCCCACCTCCGCCGTCGCACCGTCCGAGACAAAACCCGTCGGCGGCGTAATCGCCGTCCCCGTGTTTGAAAAACGGCTGATCGAGCCATCCGAGTTTGCAGTCCACACCGTGTTATCTCCATCCACGAGGATGGAAGCAGCGCCCGCCGGAAGCGTGTAGCCCGAACCTGACAACGGCGAACCCGCCGCACTCAGCTTGCTGAGCACAGCATGGTCGAAGCTCGCCACCCAGGCGTTGCCACCGGCATCGATTGCAATTCCGACGGCGCCACTGACGCCGCCTCCGGTATAGCCGTTCGCGGCGGCAGGAGTCCCACCGTTCGAAAGCTTGCTGACCGCATTGCTGTAGCCATAGTTCGCCACCCAGACATTCTGGGAACGATCCACCGCAACCGCGTAGGGAAAGTCCAGCGCACCCTGCTGAAACTGCCCAGCCTCAACTCCGGATGAGCTCAGCTTCGTCATGGTGTTATTGCCATTGACCGTAAAGACGTTCCCGTTTCCATCTAGGGTCAACGCGTAGGGAGCCTTCAGCCCCGTCGCCGTATAGCCTGAGCCTGAGAGCGGCGCACCGCTTGAGCTGCATTTGCTCACCGAATCGTTGCCCTCGTTGGCCGCCCACACATTGCCTGCCTGATCGATCGCCACGGCCTGCGGATAGTTCAAGCCACCGCCCTTGAACCCTGCAGGCCCCGACAGCGGCTCACCGGCAGGATCGAACTCGCTGAGAGTTCCCGGATTGGTCGCATTCGGAACCCAGATGTTTCCCGTCCCGTCCGCGGCGATCAGCTGGCCGTACTTCAGACCACCGCCGGTATACTCCACGCTCAGTGTCCAGTCGTTCGGAGCCCCCGCAAGCGAGGGCTGATACGGCCCGCTCAGCGTCAGCGACTTCAAACTCAGCTCCGGATGCAGAGCAAGCAGTAGAACCGACGTCAGCGTATCCGAAGGCTTCTTCCCTGCCACGGTCGTCGCCTGATACAGATTCGTGCAGGCCAGCGATGAAGTCGTCGATTCCACACAATTCGCCAGCACATTCGCCAGCGAGTCGATCTTGCTCACCGGAACGGTACCATTGCCTGCCGGGGTCTTCGCGCGCAGAACTCCCGTGCTGCCGTCATACAGGTTGCTCACCGTGCGGAAGGCATTCAGGAGACCCTTGCTGTTCGTGCTGCTGGCTCCAATCGAGCTCGTTCCCGGAGCCATAAACTGGGCCAGAGCATAAGCGCTCGCCACCGTGGTGATCTCGCTGACGGCAACTCGCGACGAGCCAAGCTGGCTGCATGCACCCAGCGCCGACATCAGGACCGCTCCTCCGTTCACCCCTGCTCCGGCATCGCCACCCGCAGACATCAGGTACACCGGAGTCTCAGCAGTGGGGCAGGAGTAAGCGTCGGTCAGGGAGAACTCTCCATTGCTGTCCGTAACCCCCGGGCTGGCCAGAAGCGACTTCGCTCCTGCGCCGTAACCGGAACTGCCCACTGCAAAAAGAAAGACCTTCGCTCCACTCACTGGACGATGCTGCCCGCTGTAGACCTCTCCCGAAACCGTCGTCGCCGGAACCGTTACAGGAGGAGTTGAGGGAGTCGAAGGATTCGTTCCTGAACCCGAAGAATTCCCGGGTGTCGTTCCTGAAGAAGTGTTTCCGTTTGTCGCTCCTGAAGATTGCCCTGTCGAGGGGGCAGTCGTGCCGCTCGAAGGATTAGCCGGGCTGGTTCCGGCGGGGGGAGGAGAGGACGTGCCCGTAGAACTTGAAGGTGGAGTAGGAGAAGACGCCGGACTGCCCGGCAAAAGTGAAGAAGGGGAAGAGATTACACCGGCCCCGCAGCCTGTAAGAGCCATGGCTGCAACTGCGCACACACCTATCCCGCGGAGGGATCTCCGATACATAAACGCTCCTTGGTTAACTCGTCTTAACGTTCAAGGCGACACAAAGGAAAGCCCTGCAAATTCAGCAAATGCAACCTGGACCAAGGAAACGACACACGGAGTCAGACACCCTGTCAAAAAAGAGGGCAACGTACAACAGTTCAGTTCCACTGCGCAGGGGAGGGAGAGCGCAAGCGAAGCTCGACAGGGTGGATTAGGTCGAGTGTACAGAAAAATTCCGCACAAGTTTGCAGATCTCACACGAAAAAGGGGAGAAAACCAATGGTTTTCTCCCCTTTTTCTATAATTTAGCTTTCTGCTACTTTACCGGCCCCGAATCTTGAGTAGCGGGCCGCGCCGCCACACTGGAAGAAAGCCCCACCGGACGCGTCACCATGGCAGTCGTATCGCGCATCGCGGCAATCGCCTTGTCGTAGCGTCCCGCCAGGGAGTTGGCTCGGATCCGGGCCATATCCTCCAGCATCTTGATGCCGTCCTTTAAATAACTAATGCGGGAGCGCTCATCGTGACCCCAGGTCACGGGAACCTCCTGAATCCGGTATCCCAACTTCTGCGCAATGAACAAGATCTCCGGATCGAATCCCCAGCGTTCAATCGTCTGGAGACGAAAGATCACCTGGGCGACCGGGCGGCGAAAGGCCTTGAATCCGCATTGCGTGTCCTTGAAGGGAAGCCCCATCACAGTCCGGGTAATCCAGTTGAAGCACCGCCCGAAGAACTGACGATAGAGCGGCTGATGAATCGTCTGTCGCGTACGGTCCATCCAGCGGGATCCGATCGCAACGTCCGCTCCGTCATGAATCGCGGCAAGCAGCCTCTCCGCCTCTTCCATGGGAGCCGACAGGTCGGCGTCGGTAAACATCACGATCTCGCCCGCTGCCTGCAACAAGCCATTCCGTACGGAATATCCTTTACCCCGGTTACCGGGGTTCTTGATCAGGTGAAGCCGTGGATGCGACTGCATCCAGCGTTGTACGATCTCCGCTGTATTATCCGTCGAACCGTCGTCGACGATCAGGACCTCTGCGTTCCACCCCTGCTCCGCAATGCAGGTCATTACACGGTCCAACGCATGCTCTATACGCGCGCTTTCGTTATAAGCGGGAATAACAATACTTAGTTCAGGGTGCGCCATCGCGCGGGGCCAGCCTTCCTCGGGAAACTTTGGGGATCTCAAAATGACAGACGGTCGAAGAAGAGACGCCGTTCATCATACTGCAATTATTGGACGTCTGAACACGAATTTCCGTTTCAAACTCCTTCGATTCCACTCAACCAACCTCACTTCTTTCCCAAAAACGGAACTGCGGAGTTAACAGACTCCCTGCTACACTCCACAACATGTCGGACGATTTCGCGCAGCAGCAGCCGTCTCCTCCTCCGCCGCCTCCGCCACCCCAGTTTGGCGGATACGTTCCCGGCTCGTACCCCTATAGCTCGGCTCCTCTTCCGCCGGCTTATCGGCCCGCGCCGCGTGTCAATCGTTCCCCATGGTTTTATGTTTTGACCATCGGCGGGTCCTTCGCGGCCATCTGCCTCATCTTTTCTGGAATGTTCTGGTTCATGATGCGCTCGCTGCAGAACGGGAACGGTTCCACACTCAGCCTCGGGGCAGACCAGATTGGCGTCATCGACATCAACGGCGTGATTCTTTCGCCGGATACGGTCGACACGCAGCTGCGCAAGTTCGGTGACGACTCTTCCGTCAAAGCCATCATCCTGCACATCAACTCTCCCGGCGGCGGAGCCGCCGCGTCCCAGGAGATCTATCACGAGGTCCTGCGCATTCGGCGAGAGAAGCACAAGAAAGTCGTCGCCTCTGTAGAAAGCGTCGGGGCTTCGGGTGCCTATTACATCGCCAGCGCCTGTGACCGCATTTACGCAAACGAGGCCTCCGTCGTCGGATCGATCGGCGTCATCATGGAATGGATGAACTACGGCGACCTGATGAAATGGGCCAAGCTGAAGAACGTCACCATCACTGCCGGCGAACTGAAGGACGCCGGCGATCCCAGCCGCGACCTCACTCCCAAGGAACAGGCCTACTTCCAATCGCTGGTCGACAATATGTACTCCCAGTTCGTCCACGACGTCGCCACAGGACGGCATACGGCCGACGATAAGATCAAGCCGCTCGCGACGGGACAGGTCTGGACTGGAAAGCAATCACTTTCCCTCGGACTGATCGACCAGATCGGCGGCTTTCGCACGGCTCTGATCGATACGGCACGCTCCGTTGGGATCTCTGGAGAGCCCTCCGTCATTCGTCCGGCAAAAAACAAACGAGGCCTGTTTACCATCCTTACCGACGATGGAGAAGACCTGTTTCCTAATCCCAGCCAGATGCTGAACCGGGCTCCGGGTTTTTATTTCATGTGGAAGTGAGCAGATAAGTCACGGCGGACCGGCCCTTAGCCTAGGCCGGTCTTTCTTGCTTTCCTATTTTTTGCAGTTTTGGGTCGAGCGCGAACGGTGGCTTTGGAGATTCCACCTTCTTCACGCAAACCGGGTTTCCTTTCAGCCTTCAGATGCATCTCATTTATAATCAAGCCCGTAAGCTGGCAATTTTCGGATATCGCCCGCTCGGCCCTCCCTGATTGAAAGGACCCCGCTCATGACCAAGGCTGATCTTGTCGACAAAGTAACCGCCCTCGGCGACCTGACCCGGCGCGAC
Organism: Edaphobacter sp.; assembly: GCA_035492215.1. Lineage (GTDB taxonomy): Bacteria > Acidobacteriota > Terriglobia > Terriglobales > Acidobacteriaceae > Edaphobacter. The sequence goes on from DATJJJ010000088.1 coordinate 11,694, forward strand.
GGTGAAGTAATCGTCGATACTCTCTTTGAATCCGTCATCGGCGCTTTGAAAGCCGGTGACAAAATCGAGATTCGTGGATTCGGCAGCTTTCGCACCAGGCAGCGGAACGCCCGTACAGGACGCAATCCCAAGACTGGGGAGAAAGTCGATGTACCGGCGAAACGAGTTCCCTTTTTTAAACCATCGAAGGAACTTCGCGACTCTGTGAATCCAGGGGGAGTCAAATCCTCTCCAAAATCGGAGAGCTCCGCAAAGGTTGATCCTCATCATCCTCCCGCCATGTAAGCGGGTTAAGGTATCTAACACCTTCGATCTGCAGAGGATCGTGGCTTTTCATTGAGCCGCGATCTCTTTGTTTTTTAACCGCCCCTTTCTGGAGGCGTCCCGGCTTGCTCTATACTGAAGGGACGTGGAGCTGTTTCTCAATTTTGTCTGGCTTTCGATCTCGCTCGCCCTCGTCGCTACCTGGGTCGCTGCAGTTCGTCGCGGAGACACAAAACAGAAATGGTGTTCTTTAGTAGCACTCATGCTTCTGGTGCTTCTCCTTCTTCCCGTCATCTCCATGACAGACGATCTGGTCGCTTTCGACAGCCCGTTGGAGGTGGAGCACGTCGTCAGGCGTATTGATCTTCCGCTCTTGCAAATCGCACATGACACAGCTTCCGTGCTCGAGACAGGCCTGCTCGCTGTGCTGCTCTTTATTGGCTTTGCGATTCTCTTCTCCCGGCTTTCCAGATTTTCTCTGCGTCTCTCCTGGCGCAGACTGATGGACGGATTCGACCGCACGGTCGGGATACGTCCGCCTCCTTTTGCTGCCTTCACGGCCTAGTTGTCTCTTTTCCAGCTAAGCGCATTCGTTTAACCGGATCTCTCTTTTTATTACGTTTCAACCTGAAGGTAGGCATGACACCGAAAGCACTTCGTGCCGTCTGCGCCGTGTTGTATCTCACGGCGTCGACGCTGATGGCACAGACGCCCTCTCCCTCTCCCACGTCACCTCCGTCTGCCCCGCTGACCTTACAAGACGCGGTGGCTCGGGCCCTCGCCGCAAATCCCTCGCTGGCTGCCGCGCAACAGCATGTCTCCGCAGTCGAAGCCAACAAGATCACCGCCGGACTGCGCCAGAACCCTACACTCACTCTCTACGGTCAAGGACTGACTCTGCCCGAGGAACCGAAAAACCCTGGGGACAACCCATACTTTTATTCGGCCAACGTCTCTCGACTCTTCGAACGCGGCAATAAGCGGCAGCTGCGGCTCGATTCGGCGACCGCCACTGCTCAATCCACGCAGAGCCTCTACCACGACCAGCAGCGGCAGCTCGTGCTTGCCGTACGCGACGCCTTTACCAACATGCTGCTCGCCAAAGCCTCGCTCGCAGTCGCGGAAGAGAACCTCACCGATTACCACAAGACGGTCGATCTAAGTCGTTCCCGTCTCGACGCGGGCGACATTACACAGACCGACTTCGACCGCATCGATCTGCAGCAGGTTCAGTTTGAATCTGACGCCGACAACGCCCGCCTGAACCTGCAGCAGGCCTCGGCGCAGCTTCAGCTTCTCTTCGGATCGGACCATCCCAGTGCCGCGCTGGACATTACGGGCACACTCGACCCGCCGCAGCTTCCGCTCACCATGGCCGAAGCCGAAGATAAGGCCCTCCAATCGCGCCCTGACTACCTTGCAACCCAGCAGGCGCTTATCGCAGCAGAAGCCGAGGCAAAGCTTGCGGTTGCCAATGGCAAGACCGATCCGACAGTCGGAGCCGAATACGATCGCAACGGTATCGACAACTCCTTCGGCATCAACCTGGCTGTTCCTCTGCGCATCTTCGACCGCAACCAGGGCGAGAAGGAGAGCACGCGTTTCGAGGTTGCGTCCAGCCGCTCCTCTGTTACCGCAGCCCGTAATCAGGTCGTCTCCGATGTCGACCAGGCATGGATGGCTCTCGACACAACGCAGCGTCTGGCGCAGCGTTACAACAGCCACTACCTCGACGAGGCTGTGCATGTTCGCGACAACCTGCAGTTCAGCTATCGCAACGGAAACTCTACCCTGCTCGATTACCTCTCGGCTCTGCGCGACTACCGCGCCATTCGAGTCAGCGGCCTGACTGCCAACGCCCAAGTCTGGCTCGCGATCCATCAGCTCAGCTTTGCCACCGCCACGGACATCCTTCCATGAAAACGACGATGCGATTTGACTCCCTGATCCTGCTCACGTTGCTTGCAGCTCCTCTTACTGCGTGCAAATCCTCTGCTCCTCCGCCCTCGGAAAAAAATCAGCCTGCCAATGCCGGAATCGAAACCACGGTAGCTCATCTCCAGAAGAGCACCGACTACCTTGAGCTCCCCGCTCACGTCGAGGCTGATCCCGCTCACGTCGTCCGCATCTTTCCTCCACTCAGTGGACGCATGATGGGTCTGCGCGTTCTTCCCGGTCAGGAAGTCCGCAAAGGCGATGTCATCGCGCAACTGCAAAGCAGCGACATCGCCGCGGCCCGTTCCGACTTCGAGAAGGCCAAGATCGAAGTGCTTCGCGCCGACCGTGCCCTCGCACGTGGCAAACTCCTGCTCCAACACGAGGTCCTCTCCCAGGCCGACTACTACGAGCTGGACGCAGCTGACCAGACCGCACACTCCGAACTCGACCGCGCCCGCCAACGGATTCGCGAGCTCGGCTTCGCCGAAGATGGAACCACAGACGAAGTCTCACTCCGCTCACCGATCTCAGGCGTCGTGCTCGACATCGGCAGTGCCGCAGGCGAGATGCAGCGATCCCTCGACAACGCCACACCGATCGCCACCATCGCCAATATCGATTCTGTATGGATCGTCGGCGATATCTTTGAGCGCGATCTGGCCAGCATTACACCCGGCCGCGAAGTACAGATCGCAGTGCCTGCTTATCCCGGCCTTAGCCTGACCGGCCGCATCGCCAATGTCGGCGACGCGCTCGATCCCAACACGCACACCGTCAAGCTCCGCGTCGTGCTTCCGAACCCGAAGCACACCCTCAAGGCCGATATGTTCGCCAACATTCGCATTCCTGGAGCGCCACGCAGCTCGGTCATTCTGCCAGCAACTGCGGTCCTTCACGAGGGCGACAAGACCTCGGTCTTTGTAGCGGATGCATCCGGCAAATACGTGCAGAAGCCCGTCACCGTAGGACGCAGCTTCGACTCCGGCGCCGTAAAGAGCATCGAGGTCCTCACTGGAGTCAACGACGGCGACAAGGTCGTCACAGCCGGCGGAGCTCTGCTTCGTCCCACCGACGGAGAGTGACCGCGTGCAGTCTTTAATTCGTCTCTTTATTCGTTATCGCGCCATCATTCTCATCCTCTTCGCCGTCATGCTCGGTGCCGGAGCCTTTGCGCTCTCGCGCCTCGACATCGAGGCCTATCCCGATCCCTCTCCACCGCTCGTCGAGATCATCACGCAGAACCCATCGTGGTCCGCCGAAGAGATGGAACAGCAGGTTACCGTTCCCGTTGAGACCACACTCAACGGAACCCCGCACCTTGATCAGGTCCGCTCCATCTCCATCTTCGGTCTCTCCGACGTCAAGCTCTACTTCAACTTCGACTCCGACTACTTCCGCGACCGTCAGGAAGTCCTTAACCGCCTTCAGACGCTGCAGCTTCCCAACAACCTGCAGCCGCAGCTCTCGCCCTGGTCGCCCATCGGTGAGATCTTCCGTTATCAGCTCACCGGTCCCGGCTACACCCTCAACGAAATCAAGGCAACACAGGACTGGCTCGTTCGCCGCGAACTCAAAGAAGTTCCCGGCATCATCGACATCACAACCTTCGGCGGCACCACGCGTCAGTATCAGGTCGAAGCCGATCCGAACAAACTGCTCTCCTACGGCATCACTCTGCCGCAGGTGCTTAGTGCGATCCAATCCTCGAACGCCAACGCCGGAGGAAACTATGTCCAGCTCGGCAATCAGAACGTCAATGTTCGTGCCTTGGGACAAGTCCACACCATCGACGACATCTCACACGTCGTCGTAGCTGAAAAGAACGGCGCGCCTGTCACTGTTGGTGATATCGGAAAGGTTCGCGAAGGGTACCAACCACGTCTCGGACAGGTAGGTCGCAACAAGCAAAACGACATCGTCCTCGGCATCGTCCTTCTTCAAAAAGAAGAGAAGTCTTTGCCCGCACTTAAGGCCCTCAAGGAGAAGATTACCTCACTCAACACTGGCAGCCTTCTTCCTCCGGGCATGCACATCAGCACCATCTACGACCGAACCACACTGATCAATCGCACCACCCATACAGTGCGTGAGGTCATCCTTACCGGACTCGTCCTCGTCACACTCGTGCTGCTGTCGATGCTCGGCGACCTGCGTATGACCTTCATCGCAGCAGTCACCATTCCCTTCGCCGTGCTCTTCGCCTTCGGCATGATGGTGCTCAGCGGACGCTCGGCCAACCTCATCTCCATCGGAGCTATCGACTTCGGCATCCTCGTCGATTCGTCGATCATCGTGCTCGAGAGCATCTATCGAAAGCTCTCACGCCGACTGCCCGGCGAAAAAACCGGCGACCTCATCGTCGAAGGCGTCACCGATGCAGCGCGTCCCGTGCTCTTCTCCACCGCCATCATTCTGATCGCCTTCATCCCGCTCTTCACCATGCAGGGTGTCGCCGGCCAGATCTTCTCGCCCATGTCCGTAACCTACGGCTTCGCTCTGATGGGAGCACTCCTGTTCGCCCTCATCTTTGCTCCCGTGCTCGGCTACGTGACAGCTCCTAAAGAGCCGAAGGAGGGCGACGGATACACATGGCTCAGCCGGACGCTGAAGAACGGCTATGAGAAGGCACTGCATCACTCCTTACGCTTCCCTCGCCTCGTCTGGGTCGGCGCTGCGGCCATGCTGGTTGTTGGCGTGCTTTGCTTCATGCTCGTCGGCGGCGAGTTCATGCCTCCGCTCGAAGAAGGCAACCTCTGGATTCGTGCCACGCTTCCGCAGGACATCTCCTTCGACACCTCCGTCAACATCGCCAACCAGCTTCGCGCCGTTATCGCCGAATCTCCCGAGGTTACCCAGACTGTCTCGCAGATGGGCCGCCCCGACGACGGCACCGACGTCTCCACTTTCAACAACATCGAGATCTCGGCCGCCCTCAAGCCGCAGGAAGAGTGGCGCCCCGGGCTCACCAAGACCAAACTCATCGACGAGATGAACCGCCGTCTCTCTCGCTTCCCCGGCATCGAGCTGAACTTCTCGCAGGCCATTCAGGACAACGTCGAAGAGGCCATGTCCGGCGTGAAAGGCGAGAACTCGCTGAAGCTCTTCGGCGACGATCTCGACACCCTCACCTCACTCGCTAGCAAGATCCAGCAGAATATGAAATCGGTTCGCGGTGTGACCGATGTCGGCGTCTTCAAGGTCGGCGGGCAGCCCTCGCTCGTCATTCAGATTGACCGCGCTAAAGCTGCCCGTTACGGCATTCTCTCCGGCGACATCAACGCCATCGTGCAGGCTGCGGTTGGCGGGGCCGCCATCACCCAGGTCATTCAGGGCGATCGCCGCTTCGATCTCAGTGTCCGCTTCCCTGAAGGAAATCGCTCCACTCCTGAAGCGATCCGGGCCATTCTTGTGCCCACCGCCGACGGTAGCCAGATACCGCTCGGCCAGATCGCCGACGTCAACATTCGCCAGGGCAGCTTCCAGATCTTCCGCGAAGCCGGTCGGCGCTACATCCCCATCAAATTCTCGGTGCGTGGTCGCGATCTTGCCACCACCATCACAGAGCTTCAGGCCCGGCTCAAGCAGCAGGTTCCCATGCCTACGGGTTACGACTACACGTGGGCCGGAGAGTTTGATTCGCTTCGTAAAGAACAGGCGCGGCTTGCGGTCATCATTCCCATCTCGCTTGCCATCATCACCATCCTGCTCTACATGCAGTTTGGAACCTGGAAAGACGCCTTCATCGTACTGGCAACGCTTCCGTTTGCCGCCGTCGGAGGTACCGTCTCTCTCTTCGTCACCCATACTGCCTTCAGCATCTCGGCTGCGGTCGGCTTCACCTCACTCATCGGGGTCGCTACACTCGGAGCCGTCGTCTTCATGTCCGGCGTGCGTCGAGCTCAACGAGAAAGCCTCGATAGCACAAAGGGGCTCGAGCATGGTTGCGTCGACGAGATGCGTCCTGTCGTCATGGCCTGTATGGCGGCAGGCCTCGGACTGCTGCCTGCCGCCGTCTCCAACGGCATCGGAGCTCAGGCGCAGCAACCTCTCGCTCGCGTAGTCGTCGGCGGAATGATCACCACGGTGATCGCCATCCTGTTCATCATGCCGTTGTTGCTACGCAGACCACCACACGTTCCTGGCGGTGACACTGAGGAAGAGTAAAACTCCTCCTCAGTGCCCCCCTGAGGGCTTTCCAGAGACTTTGAAATTGGGAATCAAAAAGACGAGTGGTATCACGGCCAGTGTTATCCAGCCAATCACTCGAAACACATCCATAAAGCCCAGCAGCCTTGTCTGAGCTGTCAACTGATCGTAATAGCGCAGATAAGCTGCTCGGGTTGCATCCGCATGCGAGTAACCCTGGCTCATCAGGTAATTCGTAGTCCGGTGAATCGCGTCCTGCAACCACGCGCTCGATGCCGGAAGATTGGCCGACATCACCGACTGATGAAAGTCCTGCCGCCTCTCGCTCAACGTCGTCGCAAACGAGATTCCGAAGCTGCCACCCCAATTACGAAAGAGATTCGTAAGACTTGAAGCACGATTATTCTCATTCGGCTTCAGCTGTGAATACGACACAACGCTCAGCGGAACGAAGAAGAATGCATAGCCAAGCCCCTGAAAGGCTCTCGCCAGCGCATAGTGATTGTAGTCCGACTGCAGCGTTAGCCCGCTGTAGTAGATCATTGCGGCGGACACAGTTGTCAGGCTAAGCAGAAGCAACGTGCGGGGATGCACAAGGCCACGTTGTACCAGCTGCGCACTCACCGGAGCCAGCATCGTAATCACAAAGGCTCCCGGCCCAAGAACAAGCCCTGCATCAATCGCGCGATAACCGTAGAGCGATTGCAAAATCTGCGGGATCATGGTCGTCGTTGCAAACAATCCGAAGCCAAAGATGAAGTAAAACACCGATGAGATCGCAAAGCTTGGATAACGAAGCAGCCGCAGCTCGATGATGGGATCATCCACCTTGAGCTCCCAGTAGATCGCGACGGCAAAGCACGCAATTGCGATTACGAACAGCCAGCAGATAAAGCTGCTTCCAAACCAGTCATCAATCTGTCCGCGGTCGAGCATGATCTCAAGCGCCGCCGAGCCAAGCGCAATCAACCCAATGCCCACACCGTCGATGTTCAGCTTTCCACCCTTACGAGCCTTGTCGCGCTCCTCTTTGAACGATGGTGGATCGCTTACAAAACGGTTCGTCAGGTACAGCGACAGAATTCCAATCGGAATATTGATCAGGAACACCCAACGCCAGTTGTAGTTGTCCGTAATCCATCCGCCCAGCACCGGCCCAATTGCCGGAGCCGTCACAATCGCAACCGTATAGAGAGCAAACGCCGAAGCGCGCTTCGCTGGAGGAAAGGTATCCACTAGAATGGCCTGCTCCACGGGAGCAAGCCCACCGCCGCCAACACCCTGCAGAATCCGGCTGAAGAGCATGAAGCCCAGCGAAGGTGCTATCCCACAAAAAAATGAGGTCAGCGTAAACAGAGCCACGCAGGCCATGTAGTAGTTCTTGCGTCCGAAGACACGGCTAAGCCATGCGCTCAACGGCAATACCACCGCATTGGCCACAAGGTAAGTGGTCAGAATCCATGTAACTTCATCGAAGCTGCGCCCCAGACCGCCTGCAATGTGGGGCAGAGATACATTGGCGATCGAGGTATCCAGCAGCTCCATGAAGGTCGCCAACGTTACCGTCAGTGCCACCACCCAGGGATTAACTGCTTTCTTGGCCTTCCCGGTCGATGGTTGAGGCAGTACCTGAACCGCTCCCATAAAAAATCCCGTCTCTCCAAGGATTGAGACCGAACGGTCTCAGACGGAATTAAGATGCGACTCAACCTGCCTTCGATTCCAGAAATCTCTTAGAGCTTCGTCGCATGAGCGCGAACACAGTTTTCGAGATAGACATCCAGGTGTTCCATCGAATCCAATAACGCCTGATCGCTCTTCTCGATGCGGCTGACGAGCATCCCGCCCTCCAGTCCGGCGATAATCACTCTCGAGACCTTCTCCACGTCTATATCGCTGCGCACCGTGCCCGCCGCGATTCCTTCGATCAGAATAGTCTGCAGCATCTTTCGCCATCCGCGCAGAGCATTCCTCACCCGCTCGCGCAGAATCGCATTGCCGTTATCCGAATCCACGCCGGTATTGAGCAATGGGCACCCGCCGGGGATACTCGAGCGCGACACAAAACTCGCGATGTGATGCTTCAGGCGATCCACATGGTTTCGAATCTCCTCCAGCCCCTGCCGCCTCGTCGCGGATGTGATCATCCAGGCGTAGTCAAAAGCCTCGGCCGCAATCTCTTCCTTGCTCTCAAAGTGTCGGTAGATCCCACCCTTTTCGAGGCCCGTGGCTTCCATGATGTCTTTGAGGACACAGCCGGCATACCCCTGCTTGTTGAACAGGGGGGCTGCCGCCGCGATGATTCTCTGCCGAGTCTCTTCTCCCTTTTGCATCACTGCACCTTTAGATTCATAAAGAAACCGTTCGGTCTCAAATATTCCTATCGATCATGCCGTTGCTGATATGCCGATCAAATTCAGCATTCTCCCCGTCACTCCGGCATCTGCCCTGTGAGAAAAGTATTTGCGTCGTCCATCTGTCTCGAAAGTGCAGGCCGTGCACTCCTTCACCATGGCGATCCGATCCGCCGGAACTCCTTGATCGATCAACTGTCTGCGATTCGCCTCCCATAAATCAATTCGCAACTGTAACTGGCCCCGCTCCCCTGCCGCCGTGCGAAAAAGCTCGTCGCCATAGGAAAACTCAGAGCGAAACTGCTCTCTGACCTCCTCGCCCACGGTATAGCAGCATGCACCAATGCCCGGCCCGATCGCAGCCAGCATATCCTCTCGCCGGGAACCATACTCTCTCGCCATCGCTTCAAGGCCGTATTCCACAATATGGGCTGCAGTGCCTCGCCAGCCCGCATGAAATGCCCCAATTGCCTTCCTTACCGGATCCACCACCAGCACAGGGATACAGTCCGCCGTTCCCGCTGCCAGAAGGACTCCAGGCGCATTTGTGATCAACCCATCCCCCTCCAGCACGGCCTTGCCCTCAGGCGTCTCCAGGCGCCCCTGAAACGCCTCCTCGCCAACTACCGCCAGTACCCGGTTCGAATGTACCTGACGAACGGTCACCAGTGGCATCGCTGGAGCATCCGAAACCTCTTTTCGCAGCAGCATGCGGTTCTCCGCGACCCTCGTCGGATCATCCTCGCGGGTCCACCCCAGGTTCAGAGACTCTCCCCCATACACCGTCGAAACCCCGCCCTTGCGGGTGCTGAATCCATGCCGCAGCCACGGAATCTCCGTCCACCGCGAAATCTTTACAATTTCCAGCGCAGCCATAATTCCTTCATTCTAAAATCGAGTGCGGCTATAACCTTTCGCCGCGCTTTGCGTCTCCCTCAGAAGAGGTTCCCTGAATTATTTCGCGAAACGCTAACCACCTTTTGTTTCAATAAAATTTGCATCTGCAGCCGAGGGTCTGTAAGATACCGCGATTGTAGACATGAGAGCGAACGTGCCCACTCCCACCGCAGCCATACAACTTCTTCGTACCCGCATCGGTAAAATTTGCGTAGCGATTATCGGATCCACAGCCGCTGAAATGATCGAAAAAGCAACGGCTGTCTCCAAAGAGACCCCTTTTCTCGAATTCCGACTCGACTATCTGGAAAAGCCGCTCAACGCGCTACCGAAGCTGAAGCAGTTTTTCAGCGAGAACACCGCGGTCACCGCCATCGCCACCTGTCGACGGACCGTCAACGGTGGAAAGTTCTCCGGATCGCTCGCCGCCGAGATGGAAGTACTTATCAAGGCAGCTGGAGCAGGTTTTCATCTCGTCGACCTCGAGCTCGAGTCCGCAGAGGAGTTAAAAAAAGGTGAGCTGCAAAAGCTTCGCGATACTGGCGTCGCTCTCATCATCAGCCACCACGACTTCTCCTCCACCAAAGATCTCGACAAGATCTACGAGCGCATCTCTCCCTTCGAACCCGACTTTTACAAGATCGTCCCCACGGCGAAGCTGCTCAGCGACAACGTCACGCTCATGCGATTCATGGAGCGCATGAACGAGAACTCCAACATCATCGGAATCTGCATGGGAGATGCCGGAATTATCTCCCGCGTGCTCGGTCTGCGCGCAGGTTCCGTCTTCACCTTCGCTGCGGCAACACAGGGTGAAGAGACCGGCCCCGGCCAGATCGCCGCTCGCACCTTGATTGAAACCTACCGCATCGATCAGGTCGATGCCGCAACCAAGGTTTACGGAGTTGTGGGCAACCCCATCAAAAGCTCGCTCTCGCCCATCATGTTGAACACGGCCTTTCGCCGCGAGACAGTCAACGCTGTCTACCTCGCTCTGCAGACAGCCAAGGTCAGCGACATCCTCAAGCTGGTGCAGGAGATTCCTATCCAGGGACTCAGTGTCACCATGCCGCACAAGCAGGAGATCATGTCCTATCTGGAAAACACCGATCCGCTCTCAGCCAAGATCGGTGCCTGCAACACAGTTCTCCGCGCACAGGATGGCAAGCTCTACGGCTTCAATACGGATGTCGCCGGAATCGTCGGCCCGCTCGAAAAGCGAATGTCGCTTCGCGGAGCACGCGTTCTCGTACTGGGTGCAGGGGGTGCAGCTCGTGCCGCAGTCTTCGGCCTTCGCGACAAAGGCGCCGAAGTCTCCATCCTCAATCGCACCCTGGAGACAGCGCAGAAGCTAGCCCGGCAGTCGGGAGCAAAGGCGATTAAGAAGGAAGCAGTGGCCAAGACGCCCTTCGATGTCATCCTCAACGCCACGCCCATCGGCATGGCAGGTCAAAAAGGCAGCCACCTTCTCGAAGCCAAAGAGCTCAACACCAAGCTTGTCTTTGACCTGGTCTACAACCCGCTCGAGACTCCGCTGATCCGTCTCGCCCGCCAGCAAGGCATCGGCTTCATCACTGGAGTCGAAATGTTCGTCCAGCAGGGCGCGCGTCAGTTCGAGATCTGGACCGGAAAGCCCGCTCCGGAAGAGGAGATGCTGCGCGTAGTCCTGCATGCGCTTCGCCAGCAGGCCGAAGCCGCATCCTCGGCCACTGCCGAAGCTCCTGCCACCCCTCCTGCGATCAAAGCAGCAGCACCCAAGCGCAAGAAAGTCTCCTGACCTCCTTCTCCACGCGAAAAAAAGAGCCACCCCAAACGGGGTGGCTTATCGTTTGAAAACAGAAAACGGCTAATGCTTGCCGCTGGCAGAGGCAATCTTCTCCTCAGCCTGCCGGGTGAGGGCGTTGGCTTCGTCATACTTCTCGCCATCGTCACCGGCCTCCTGCCACATCTTCTCTCCCTTGGTCAGCTCTTCCCGAGCCTCTTCAAGGTTGATCTCTTCCGGGTGAAGAGCATTCTCGGCGAGAATCGTCACCCGCTCCGGCAGAACCTCAACAAAACCCCAGGCCACAAAGAAAGTCTGGTTGCCTGAATCGCCGCCGTGCAGCCGAACCTCACCGGCTCCCAACTCCGCCAGCAGCGGAGCATGCCCATACAGCGCCTCGATATAACCCAGCATCGCCGGCAACTCCACCGCTTCCGCGGTCGTGTCCACCAGAACGCGATCCGAGGTCACGAGGCGAACCGTAAGGAGGCCGGATTGATTTGTGTCTGCCATTCTTCGACTCGATGTTCTTCAAAATTCTCTGCAACATCAACGCGCAGAGACCTTCTCATCTTTGCGGTTCCTGTCGGCACATACCGCAGGAACCGCTTAAGGGTTAAGCTGTTGCCTTCATCTTCTCGGCTGCAGCCAGAACGTCCTCGATACCGCCCTTCAGGTAGAAGGCCTGCTCAGGAACATCGTCATGCTTGCCTTCGATGATCTCCTTGAACGAACGGATCGTATCTTCGATCTTCACGTAAGCTCCCGGAATACCGGTAAAGATTTCGGCAACATGGAACGGCTGCGAAAGGAAGCGCTGGACCTTGCGGGCACGCTTTACGGTCATCTGGTCCTCTTCCGAAAGCTCGTCCATACCAAGGATGGCGATGATGTCCTGCAGGTCCTTATAGCGCTGCAGAATTCTCTTCACGCCCTGGGCTACGTCATAGTGCTCCTGGCCCACGACACGCGGCGTAAGAATACGCGAGGTCGAAGCCAGAGGATCGACGGCCGGATAGATACCAAGCTCCGACAGAGGACGCGAGAGCACGGTCGTCGCATCAAGGTGAGCAAAGGTCGTCGCCGGGGCTGGATCGGTAAGGTCGTCGGCCGGAACGTAAACCGCTTGCACCGAGGTGACCGATCCTTTCTTGGTCGACGTAATGCGCTCCTGCAGCTGACCCATCTCCGTTGCCAGATTCGGCTGGTATCCCACGGCCGAAGGCATACGGCCCAGCAGCGTCGATACCTCGGAACCCGCCTGCGTAAACCGGAAGATGTTGTCGATGAACAGCAGCGTGTCCGCACCCTCTTCGTCGCGGAAGTACTCGGCAACGGTCAGTCCGGTCAGCGCCACACGCAGACGCGCTCCCGGCGGCTCGGTCATCTGGCCGTAGATCAGCGCGGCCTTGGACTTGCGCCAGTCTTTGGGGTCGATAACGCCCGACTCCTGGAACTCATGCCACAGATCGTTTCCTTCGCGAGTACGCTCACCCACACCGGCAAATACCGAGAAGCCGCCGTGCTTCGAAGCCACGTTGTTGATCAGCTCCTGAATGACGACCGTCTTGCCTACGCCGGCGCCGCCGAACAGGCCGATCTTTCCGCCCTTCAAGAACGGCTGAATCAGGTCGATGACCTTGATGCCCGTCTCGAACATCTCTTCGCTCGTCGACTGCTCATCGAACGCCGGAGCCTGACGGTGAATCGGCAGATACTTCTTCGCGGACACCGGTCCCAGCTCATCCACCGGCTCGCCCAGAACGTTCAACACGCGGCCCAGCGTCTCGCGGCCCACCGGCACCGAGATCGGCGCTCCGGTATCGATCGCCTTCATGCCGCGAACCAGACCTTCGGTTGCTACCATGGCGATGCAACGAACACGGCCCTCGCCCAGGTGCTGCTGCACCTCAACGACCACGTCCAGCGGGTTGGGAACGTCGAAGCCGTCGCTGGTGATGCGCACGGCCTGATAGATCGCTGGCATCTTCGACTCTTCGAACTGAATGTCAACGGCCGGGCCGCTGATCGAAATCACTTTTCCAATATTCTCTGCCATAGGTCTCTTTCTCTTCCGCGGTTGCCCCTTATCTACAGCGCGGCCGCTCCGCTCACGATCTCAATAATCTCCTTGGTAATCGCCGCCTGACGAACGCGGTTCATCTCCAGCGAAAGCGCATCGATCATATCGCCTGCGTTGTTGGTCGCCGAATCCATCGCCGTCATACGTGCCGCATGCTCCGCTGCAACCGACTCCAGCAGCGCATGAAAGATCTGGGTCGTCACATACCGAGGCATCAGGTGGCGGAAGAGCCTCTCCGGAGACTGCTCAAAGATGTAATCCACCTCAGCGGTCCCGAACTTCTTGGCCTCCGATTCAACAACCGTCTCCTCGGGCTCATACAGGCTCACGCCTGCAGTCTTCGCCGCGTGAGCCGCCGCCTCTTTCTGCTCCTCGGTCATCTCCTCAGCAACCGTGATCTCATGCGATCCCAGCTTGCGAATCGGCAGAAGCTTCTCCACCACAACCCGCTGCGCAATCACCGATTTGAACTCGTTATAGACGAGGTACACCGAATCGATCTCTGCCCGCGTATAGCGATCAATAATCGAGTGGGTCAGCTCGCTGACCTCATCGATCGAAACCTTGTTCAGAAGCCCCGGATGATCGCCCGTCACTTCGATCGGAGCCGACCGGTGACGAATCACCTCATAGTGCGTGGACAGCTCGTTGTCGTAGTGCTCAGTCTTCTTCTCGTAAACCGCAGCCGGATACTTCTTGGCCACCAGGTCGCGAGCCTTCCGTCCGATCGGTTCGATATCGATGTTCTGTCCGCTCGCGTGGCGCTGATCAATGAAACGATGAGCGGCACGGGTAATGTTCGAGTTGAAGGCTCCGGCAAATCCCTTGTCACCGGCAACCACCACCACCAGAACATTCTTTTCTTCGCGCTCCACCAGCAGAGGATGCCGAATCTCTCCGGTCTCATCGCTGTAGAGATCCGAGCGTCGCATCAGCGACTCCATGACGCTCGAGATCATCTGCGCATAAGGCCGTGCCTGCAATGCACGCTCCTGTGCGCGGCGCAGCTTTGCCGCCGAGACCATCTTCATGGCTCTGGTAATCTGCCGCGTGTTCTTCACGCTGCGGATGCGACGCCGTAGATCGAGTACGTTTGCCATGGTTTACTTGGCCTTAGCCGTCTCTTTCTCCTTGCGCTGCGCCAGGAAAGTCGACTTGTAGTCGTTGATTGCCGCGGTCAGACGAGTCTTGAGGTCGTCATCGAGCGCCTTCTTGGTCGCAATATCCGAAAGAACATTCGACCCCGCCGACTCCAGGTACGGATACAGACCATCCTCGAACGCACGCAGATCGGAGACCGCCACATCGTCCAGCAGGCCGTTGACGCCGGCATAGATGATGGCAACCTGCTTATCGAACGAAAGCGGCTGGAACTGCGGCTGCTTCAACAGTTCGGTCAAACGCTGACCACGGTTCAGCTGACGCTGCGTCACAGGATCGAGATCCGATCCGAACTGCGAAAAGGCAGCGAGCTCACGATACTGTGCAAGATCGAGCTTCAGAGTAGCGCCCACCTGCTTGGTCGCCTTGACGGCAGCCGAGAAGCCTACACGCGAAACCGACAGACCGACGTTGACCGCGGGACGCACGCCGGAGTTGAAGAGGTCCGTCTCAAGGAAGATCTGGCCGTCGGTGATCGAGATGACGTTGGTCGGAATGTAGGCCGAAACGTCGCCCGCCTGCGTCTCGATGATCGGGAGCGCCGTAAGGCTGCCGCCGCCGAGCTCATCGGAGAGCTTCGAGCTGCGCTCCAGCAGACGCGAGTGCAGATAGAACACGTCGCCGGGGTACGCCTCGCGTCCCGGGGGACGGCGCAGCAGCAGCGAGATCTCGCGGTACGAAGCAGCGTGTTTGGAAAGATCGTCGTAGATCACCAGGGCGTGACGTCCGTTGTCACGGAAGTACTCGCCGATAGCAGTCGCCGCAAACGGTGCGAGGAACTGCATCGGGGCCGGGTCAGAGGCAGTCGCCGCAACGATGATCGTGTAGGGCATCGCGCCGTTCTCTTCGAGCGTCTGCACCACCTGCGCCACCGAGGAGCGCTTCTGTCCGATCGCGCAGTAGATGCAGATCAGGTCGTTCTTAGCCGAATTGATGATCGTGTCAAGCGCAATCGCAGTCTTACCCGTCTGACGGTCGCCGATCAGCAGTTCGCGCTGTCCGCGGCCGATCGGAATCATCGTGTCGATGGCCTTGATACCCGTCGCCATCGGCTCGCGCACCGACTGACGCGCAATAACGCCGGGAGCGAGACGCTCGACCGGAAGATATTGGTCCGTATTGATCGGGCCCTTGTCGTCGATGGGCTGGCCCAGGGCGTTCACGACGCGGCCGATCATGGCATCGCCCACAGGAACCGACATAATGCGGCCCGTGCGCTTCACCTGATCGCCCTCTTTGAGCTCCGTATAGTCGCCCAGAAGCACCGCGCCCACCTGATCTTCGTCGAGGTTCATGGCGAGACCCGCAACACCGTGCGGAAACTCAATCAGCTCGCCAGCCATCACATTGTCGAGACCGTGAACACGCGCAATACCGTCGCCCAGAGAGATGATCGTGCCGACCTCGTCGACCTGGATCTTCTGCTCGTAGTTTTCAATCTGCTGGCGAAGCAGCTCTGTTATCTCACCTGCATTGATCTGTGCCATGTCTTCCTTCTACTCGCTTGTGTCAATCTCTTCCGTGCTTTTGAAATGCTGTTTCGTTACTTAGGCGCTTACCAGCCGCTGTTTCAACTGCTCCAGCTGCGCGCGAATGGAACCGTCGTAGACCTTCGATCCGATCCGGACCACCGCCCCGCCCAGCAGCGATGGATCCTCGCGGTAGGTCGCGCGAATCCGCCCTCCGGCCAGCTTCGTTACCTGGGCCTCGAGAGCTGAACGATCCTCCGCATTCAGGGCATGGGCGCTGACGATCTCTGCCTCAGACAGCCCCGCCGCCTCATCGGCGATCGCATGATACTCATCCAGAATCTCACCAAGATCGGCAAGCCGGTCATGGTCCATAATCACCGCAACGAAGTTCCTGACATGGGGAAACATCCCGATTCTTCCCGCGATGGCGTCCAGCACCTTCAGCTTTTGCTCGCGCAAAATCGCCGGGTCCATCAGAACCTCGCGCAGCTCGCGACTTCCCTGAAACGTATCCCGAAAATCCTTCAGCTGCTGCTGAGCTGCTGCTGCGTCGATCTTCTGTGAAGCCACGACCGAAGCAAAGGCATGAGCGTAACGAAGTGCAACGACTGACATTAGTTCCGCCCTCCCTCATCCGCACCCAGCCTGCGCGCAAACTCCTGCACCAGCAAACGGTCCGTCTCGGCGGAAACCACCAGCTTCTTTGCCGCCTGCTCGATCGCAAGATCCGCAGCATACTGCTGAATCTGTCGCCGGGCCTGATTGGTCGCCACAGAGATCTCCTGCTCCGCAGCCTCCAGAATCTTCTTCTTCTCTTCTTCCACCGAAGCCTTCATACGCTGCTCCTCGAGCTGCGCTTCCTTCTCCGCCTGGCTCCGCATCGTGGCAATCTGCTCGTCCAGCTTGCTCAGCCGGGCCTCAACACTTCCCAGCCTCGAGTTCGCCTCCTGGCTGGCATTGCGTGCCTCCACCAGGTGCTTCTGCAAAGCATCGTTCCGGTTCTGGAAGGTCTTCGGCAACGTCTTCACCAGGAACCATCCCACCAGAACAACCAGAACGGCAAGATTGATCAGCGTGAACACAGAAGAAGCGCGCTCGGGACTCATCCCCAGCTTGGCTCCAATCGTCTTCACCATGGGTGACTGCCGGAAGGCCTCCGTGCCGTCGTCCTCTTCCGCCTTCTCATCCTTCTTTTCAACCCGCGCAGGCGTACTCTCTGCGGCCGCGCTCTGCGTCGCCGGAGCCTGCGCCAGCGCATGCAGCCTCGGCGTCGGAACGACTAAGCCCAGCGCCAGAATCAGCGCAGCTAGCCATGTCTTCGATACAGCCCCTGAACCCTTCACCGCGCAACCTCCGTCGCAGCCACTTCAGCCGGAAGAACGGCCGAGAGAACCCGCGCGCTCAGCTCTGTGCTCGCGATCTCGATCTGCTTCCTCGCTTCAAGGACACCCAGCTCGATCTCTCTGCGTGCCGAGCCCACGCGATCCTGTGCCGAACCGCGAACCTGCTCCAGTGTCGTCTCGCGCTCCTGAGCCCACAGCTTCAGCCTGCGCTCCCGAGCCTCGAAGAGTTCAGCCTTCGCCCTGCGAAGCTTCTCCTCGTAAGCGCTCGTCTCTGCTTCGGCCGCGGCAATCGCTCCCTTGGCCTGCTCGACAGCTCCGGTCGTACGCGCACGCCGCTCTGTCAGAATCCGGTCCAGAGGACGACGGACCAGCAGACCGTAGGCAACGATCAGAAGCGTGAAGAGGATCATCGTCGGCACAGCGCCGAGCACAAGTCCACCGAGTTCAGTAAGTATCTGGTCCATGTAGGGGTTCGGTCGCGACCGCTCCGAGTCTCTTCTTTGATCAGCCGTTCAGGCAAGCCATAGATGTTTTTCTTCGAAGCGTTACAGGTTGGGCCTGTTTTGTATTGCGGTACACCTAGTTGTAGCAAAGCGTTTGTCGGAGTGTCAAACAGGATCAATGCGATAAACGAACAGATGGGCGCTCATCGGCCGCTTCCGCAGCCCTTCATCTTCCTTTGACTTTCCCCCCGAAAATCGTAAACTTTAACCACCACCCGGACCCTATTCTCTGGGTCACATAGGTCGCGTGATCGGGGACACCACCTCCGCTCCCCCTCAGGCGGCCTATGCTAGTTAACCTCGCTCTTTTCTCCCGCTCTTGAAACCTGAAACCGACGGTAACGGCTCAGCAGCGAACTCTGTCCTCGGGCGGTAAAGATTACCTCGTCGCCCTCGAATCTTCGCTCTTTCAGCACCGCCCCCGCCTCCAGCGCCGCCAACACCGCGCCTTCCGCCTGCGGTAGCCGGAACTCAGCCTCCACCACCGGATCCGCCGTCAGATGAGCATCAATCGTGGCCAGTAGATCCTCCAGCCCCTCACCCGTAAGTCCCGATACCAGCACCCGGTCCTCGCGGTTCAGAGCCCCGCGCTCCTCCGCACCCAGCAGGTCGATCTTGTTCATAACCTCCACCACCGGCTTACCGGCCACATCCAGTTCACCCAGCACCCGGTTTACCTCAATCTTCTGCTCCTCCACCGTCGGGCTCGACGCATCGCGAACATGCAGCAGCAGCTCGGCGCGCTCCACCTCCTCCAGAGTCGCTCGAAAGCTGGTCACCAGCGTATGCGGAAGGTTCCGGATAAATCCCACCGTATCCGACAGCAGGATCCTCCGCCTTGACGGGAGCTGCAACTGCTTCAGCTTCGGATCCAGCGTCGCGAACATCCGCGACGACTCCAGCACCCCCGCCTCGGTCAGCGCATTGAACAGCGTACTCTTCCCCGCATTCGTATACCCCACCAGGGCCACCACAGGAACCGGCACCGCCTCACGCCGCTGCCTTTGCTGCCTCCGAATCCGACGCACCGCCTCCAGCTGTTCCTTTACGTGAGTAATCCGCAGACGGATCTTGCGCCGGTCCGTCTCCAGCTGCGTCTCACCCGGTCCGCGCGTTCCGATGCCGCCGCCCAGCTGGCTCATCGTCTTGCCTCTTCCCGCCAACCTCGGCAGCTGATACTCCAGCTGCGCCAGCTCCACCTGCAGCTGACCCTCCCGGGTCCGCGCATGGCGTGCAAAGATATCCAGGATCAGCTGCGTCCGATCGATCACTCTCGTCCCCAGCCTCGCTTCGAGATTTCGCATCTGCGAGGGAGTCAGGTCGTGGTCGAACAGAACGACGTCAGCATCCGTTGAAGCGGCTACACCGGCAATCTCATCCAGCTTTCCCAGTCCCACCAGCGTCGCCGCATCCGCTCTTGGTCTCTTTTGGACGAGGGTCGCGGCAATCTCCGCACCTGCGCTTCGAGCCAGTTCTTCAAACTCCGCGAGCGAAGCATCGAAATCCAGTTCGGCTGTATTGTGGCTCGTCTCCTCTGCACTCCCTGTCTCGGTCAGCAGGGCAGCCTTCCGCGCCTGGGCCACCGTCGCGCTTAGCCTTCGACGCTCTCCGGTAAACTCCACCGCTACGAGAACGGCCCGCTCTTGAGCAGGCCTTTCCCCTCCCGTCGAGACCATCGTCTCCACAAGTCCTCTTCGATTAAGCTTCAAAGCTCTCACCGAGCGAGTCTCACCTTCGCGAGCCTCCTCATCAAAAGCCCCTCAGGAGTTCCGGGCAAAACCTCAACGACCAGAAGCTCCCGCAACCTCGGCAACATTCGATCCAGAGGCTGCGGTAACAGGACCTCCCTGCGAAGTCGACCGAAGATCCGTCTTCTCATGCGGGCTGCCGCCAATGCGGCTGTTCACCACGGTCGAAATCGCATGCTTGAAGATCAGTTGTTCCTGGCTGTTGTTCTCGAGCAGGACGGAGTACTTGTCAAAAGATCGAATCTTGCCCGTCAGTTTTACACCGCTCACTAGATAAATCGTGATCGGGCTCTTGTCCTTGCGGACAGTGTTTAGAAACGTATCCTGGATGTTCTGTGCCGGCTTTGAGTCCATGGTGCCGATCTCCTTAACTTATAAAATTCCCCAACAAACATTCCGCCAAACTTCATGAACTTCAGTCGAAACGCTCAGACAGTCGTCGCAGGTCTGAAGCCAAGAGGTTCCACGATACGAGCATCCACCGCAATTTTCAACCAGAGGAACGCGACGGTTTCTGCTCCATAAAACGTTAGACGCAACAAACTCCCCCCGGGACTCTCAGCTCCTTTTTCTCTCACGATTTACCATGAGCAGGTGCCTTCTGAAACGCTTCAGTCCGTCCCCATGCTCGACTTCTCCCGGCAATATGCCGCCATTCGCGACGAAGTTCTCGCCGCCATCGAGCAGGTCTGCGCCTCCCAGCAGTTCATCCTCGGCCCTGCCGTAGACTCCTTCGAGCGTGCCGCCGCCCAGGCCTGCCACGTGCCCCACGCCATCGGCTGCGCCAGCGGAACCGACGCCCTCTGGCTGGCCCTCGCCGCCGCCAACATCGGCCCCGGCGATGCCGTTATCACTACCCCCTTCAGCTTCTTCGCCACCGTCAGCTCCATCCTCCGCTGCGGAGCCCAGCCCCTTCTGGCCGACATCGACCCCGTCACCTTCAACCTCTCCGCCGAATCGGTCGAAGCCTGCATCGCCTCCCATCAGAACTCCCCTGCCCCTTCGAAGATCAAAGCCATCCTGCCCGTCCACCTCTACGGCCAATGCGCCGACTGGGACGCCTTCTCCGCCCTCGCCAAACGCCACAATCTGCTTCTCATCGAAGATGCCGCTCAGGCCTTCGGCGCAACCTGGCGAGAAACCCCGGCTGGAGCGCTCGGCGGTCTGGCCGCCTTCAGCTTCTATCCCACCAAAAATCTCTCCGCCTTCGGCGATGCTGGACTGCTGACCACTCCATCGTCTCAGTTCGACGACCACGCCCGCGTCCTCCGAGGCCACGGCATGCGCCGCCGTTATTACCACGACGAGATCGGCTGGAACTCACGTCTGGACTCCGTCCAGGCCGCCGTCCTCGAGGTAAAACTCCGCCACCTTCCCCTCTGGAATCAGCAGCGCCGACAACTCGCCGTTCGCTATGACCAGCTCTTCACCCAGGCCGGGCTCACCGCCGCAACCGTCGCCGAGGGCATCGTCCTGCCCGTCACCGACCCGCGCGCAACCCACGTCTTCCACCAGTACGTTATCCGCGCTCCGCGACGCGACGCCCTTCGGCAACACCTCGCCCAAAACAACATCGGCAGCGAGATCTACTACCCCGTCCCCCTCCACCTTCAGACCAGTCTCACCGGGCTCGGCTACCAAAAGGGAGACTTCCCCCTCAGCGAACAGGCAGCGGAGGAAGTCCTTGCCCTGCCCATCTTCCCCGAACTCCGCGACGAGGAACAGCAGGCCGTCGTCCAGGCCATCCGCTCCTTCTACGCCTGAAACTTTACCGGCAACCACCTTCCCCCCGTCATTCTGAGCGCAGCGAAGAATCCCTGTCTTTCTTTGCAGGATTTCAAAGCGAAGCCCTGTCAAGCTAAATTCCCCATAAGCAAAACAAATGCAACAACATAAACCTGCCGATCAGTTCCTCCTGTCCCACTAAAATAGAACTAGACACCAAAGAAAAATCCCCCGGGAGACGATCCCGAGGGAAAATCAATAAAACCATTATTATTCAATAACTTACAAATAAGTCATATGTTATCAATACTTTGCAGATCAAGTACGCGGCTAAGCTTCGCAAAATGAATACTTTGCACAAAAACAGCAGGGGGTAGGGATCACTTCTTTCGTCGCTTCGGTACTGCTGCGGCTCGCTTTGCCTTGACCTTCTTCTCCACTGGCTCCGGATGCGCATCGTCCGGTGGCGGCGACGACGGATCGACAAGCCGCCGCACGAGGTTCCCTTCCAGCCGGAAGGTCTTAAGGTTCGTCTTTCCCGGGACAAACAGCCCGGTGACCGGATCGGGAATCACCGGCCCTGCATCCGCCGAGAGCACCCGGAAACTGAACGTCGGAGCCTCCACCATCGACGCCGGGGGCTTCGCGTAGGGATCCTTGGCCATCTTTACCGAAACCGGAAGATATCCCTCGATATTCCGTTCCCGGAAGGCCGTCTCATACCGGTGTTTGCGAATGTTCCAGATAAATACCCGCACCTGGTCGAAGTCATACGGCAGCCCGGCCTTGTACGGACTCAGCACCGTCACATATTCCACAACGTTCTTATCGTCCATCGGGGCCTC
Organism: Edaphobacter sp.; assembly: GCA_035492215.1. GTDB lineage: Bacteria > Acidobacteriota > Terriglobia > Terriglobales > Acidobacteriaceae > Edaphobacter. The sequence continues at coordinate 33,935 of DATJJJ010000088.1, forward strand.
AGGATCGTTCACCGTGGCCAGAACATAGGCTCCCACAATCCGCTGCCCCTCCGAGTACCGTGCAATCGCATCCGGAGCGTCTACATCCATCATGCGGCCGTACAACCAGCCGGTGTCGCCCTTGGCGTCGCGAACCAGCCACCAGTCCTCCATCACCGGAGGCGGAGGCCCCGCAGGAGCCGCAGCTGCATCCTTGTCGGTCGGCTTCTCTGAAGTACGCCGCGGCAGCACCTGTTGACCGGGAGCAACCGGCTTCTCAACGCTTGCCCGCCGATACAGCTTCAGCTTATCGCCCTCCTGAAGCCGAAACAGCCGGTCCGTCTCGCGTCCCGGCTTGGTGTGCAGGTAAACATCGTCACGCACCACAGCGGTCGCAATCACCGGATCGTTTGCATGCTCATGGTCCAGCGCCGCAAACTGGTCGAAGATCTCCTGAGTCACCACGGCGCGGTCGTCGATCCAGCCCTGCTCACCCTTCGGAGTCTCCACCCGAAAGAACCTGCGGCTCTTCTCCAGAACCTTCAGCTTCTCGCCATTCTCAACCGTGGCCGTACGATTCGAAACCGCGGCAACACGATCGCGCAAGTACGTCTGCTTCGCCGTCACATAAATGTATTCCGCAGGAGGCTTCGGTCGAAGCCGCGAACATCCACTCAACGCAAGAGCAAAACATCCGCTCAACAACAGACTCCGAAGCGGAGCGCGAACACCGCGTCGCAAACACGCATCGATCCGTCGAGAAAGAAAAACGTTAATCTCTGACTCCGCAGCTTTACTTGAAGTTTCCTTTATCTTACCGGTATTCAGCACTGCTCTTTTAGACTCTCACACAGCTTTCGAGGTCTGTTACCCGTTCTGATACCCCGCTCAATGCGTTACGGCAATCGCCGACACTCCGGCCGGGTCCGTATCCGTCGCAATGCTCTTCACCAGATTCAGCTTTCCTGGAGTAGTTGCATCGAAGCTGTACATTGAAAGATCGGGGCCACCCGAGGCTCCCGCAAAGAGATACTTGCCTGTATTCTCGACACCCAGCGAATTCACCTGCGTTCCGCTGGCATACGGCGAACCGCCGAGCGCGGTCAGCGCCGATCCGGTGCCGATCGAATACCCCGAGATCGTGTTATCGCTCCCGTTCGCAACGTACAGATTTTTCCCCGTTGTATCCAGAGTCACCGCAATCGGCTGGGCACCCGCAGCAAAAGGCGATCCGGAGATCGAATTCAGAGAGCCGTCTGCTCCAATGTTGTACACAGCAACGCCGCCGCCATTGCCGCTGCGAGCCACATACAAATACGACGATGTGCTGTTGACCGCGATCCCATTATCACTGGTGCGTGAGCCTAACGAAAACGTTGGCCCCGGCGTCAGCGCACCGGTCGATGAATTGAAGGTCAGAACCGATTCTCCTCCCGCGCCTAACGCCAGGAAGACAAAGTTGCCATTCGGCGATACCTTGATCATCTTCGGAACCCCGATGGCATTCGGGTCGACATTAAAGGGAGAACCCGTAGCCGCGCTCAACGCTCCGGAAGTCGGATCGATCTGAAACTGATCCACCACATTGCGGACCGTATCGACTCCTAACAGCCACTTCCCATCCGGCGAGACATCGAGCGATGCCACCGTAACGACGGCTCCATTGTTCTGTGCCGTCAGCGAGCCATCCGAATTGATCGCATAGACATTGATCGAGCTCGGCCCCGCAATATACAGAAAGGAATTACTCGGCGTAATCGTCAGAGCAAGAGGCTGAAATTGCAACGCGACCGGAGAATTAGGCACGGCCGTAAGCGTTCCATCGCCGATAGAGAACCCCGAGATCGATCCAGTCGACCCATTGGAGCCAACCGTCGTGTTGGCGACATACACTCGAGCGGTCCCGGTGCCTCCACCGCCTCCGCCCCCGCCACCACTGTTATCGGGAGGAACAAAGAAGCCGCTGCAGCCGGTCAAAGCAAAAAGTACAAAGGCAACCGGAATCCATGGTCGCTGGAGAAAGTTTTTCTGGTATCCGTTCTTCAACTCTTCCGTCCCTTACCTTGCTGCTGTTTCAACGATACCCTCTTCTATAATCGCCCGCATGTCAGCAGAAAAACGCATTCATCTTGCGCGCATTCTTGTACTTCTTTGCTTCCTCTCGATCGCAGGACAGAAATCTGCCCTCTCCTTCGACTCTTCCGAATCGAAAACGGCATCTGCTTCCGACGTACTTGAACACGAAGTTCATGCGGACATGGATTTCCTTGCTGACGATGCACTGCACGGAAGAGGTTCGGCCACCCGCGACGAACACATCGCCGCTCTTTTTGCCGCATCGCAGTTTCAGGCCCTCGGCCTTGTACCGGGTGGAGACCGCGGAACCTATCTTCAGAAATCCCCTCTCCCCAATCCGCTGCCGGAGCAGGCGCAGCGCCGCATCTCCAGGCTCGAAAAAACCTCACGCACCGAGACCTGGAACGCCATCGCCATCCTTCCCGGAACCTCCCGCCCAAAGGAGGTTATTCTCCTTACCGCGCACCTCGATCATCTTGGAGTAGCAGCCAAGACGACAGGCGACGCCATTTACAACGGTGCCGACGATGACGCCTCAGGCACCACAGCGGTCCTTACCCTGGCCCATCTGCTGGCAACCGGCCCTCGCGCGAAACGAACCATCGTCTTCGCCCTCTTCGGCTCTGAAGAGCTCGGAGGCTTCGGCAATCATGCCTTCCTCGAGCATCCTCCAGTGCCGCTGACAGAGATCGTCGCCAATCTCGAGTTCGAGATGATCGGTCGCCCCGATCCTGCCGTTCCAGCAGGAACGCTCTGGCTCACCGGTTTCACCCGTTCTAATCTCGGTCCCGAGCTGGCACGCCACGGAGCCCACCTCGTCGATGACCCGCACCCCAAGCAGCTCTTCTTTCAGCGCTCAGATAACTACGCCCTCGCTCGTCAGGGGATCATCGCTCATACCGTCTCGAGCTTCGGTCTTCATCACGACTATCACAAGCCATCCGATGAGATTCGCACCATCGACTTCAAGCATATGACCAACGCCATCGCCTCAATGATCGCCCCCATCCGCTGGCTCACCAACTCTGATTTCAAGCCTCAGTGGAATCCCGGCGGTGATCCCCGCATCTCTCCGCCAGACAAAAAACCATAGTGATCGGCAGCAAAAAAGAGGCGCGGGCTCAAACCCGCGCTCTTTGCTTTAGCGAACAGTTTCAGGCAATCGCAGGAACCGGAGTCGGTGCAGCTTTCTCAGAATCGAGAATGACGCCGATCGCATGGATCACCGATGTCACGCGGATTGCAGCATTGATCAGCTCTTCCGTCGCTCCCTTTTCCCGAAGCACGCGCTCGTGCGAATCCACACACTTGTCGCAGGCGTTGATCGCACTCACCACCAGGCACCACAGCTCGAAGTCCACAGCTTCAACGCCATGACCACGCAAAACATTCATGCGCAGCCGCGTTGGCAGTGTGGCGTACTTCTCATTCGTCGTCAGGTGTTGGAACCGGTAGTAGATGTTGTTCATTCCCATGATGGCCGTAGCCGCCTTCACCGCTTCAAGCGCCTGCGGGCTCAGACCAGCAACCTCTGCCTCAGCAATTGCAGCCGCTGTCAGCTCCGCATTCCTTGTGGCAATCGCAGAGGCAACGACCGTTCCCCACAGCTGCTGGGACGTCAGTTCCGTATTCTGCTTCACCAGCGAGGAGTAGTTCAGCTTCATATCCTTCGCATAGACCGGCAGACCGCCCATCAGTTCTTCCATCGTCATCTGTATTCCTCTCTTTCCCTACTCACAAAACGGGCGCGCACTGCAATAGCAGCCGCGCCCGCAGTTCTCAAACAAATACTTAGCTAAGTGTGGTTTCACCCTTCTGCCAATTGCAGGGGCAAAGCTCATCCGTCTGAAGCGCATCCAGAACCCGCAGAACTTCCTGAGGATTGCGGCCCACCGAAAGATCGGTGACATAGATAAAGCGAATAACGTTGTCCGGATCGACGAGGAAGGTCGCACGCTGCGCCACACCGGCTTTCTCATCCAGAATACCAAGCTGACCGGACAGCTCACGCTTGATATCCGAAAGCATTGGGAAGGGTAGGTCCTTCAGGTCTGCATGATGGGTGCGCCATGCCGCGTGAACATACTCGTTGTCCGTGCTGGCACCAAGAATCTGACAGTCACGATCCGAAAACTCACCATTCAACTTGCCGAACGCAGCAATCTCTGTCGGACAGACAAAGGTGAAATCTTTCGGCCAGAAGAAGTACAACTTCCACTTACTGGGGTAAGACTCTCCCGTGATGGTCTTGAAGGCCTTTGCCTCATCCTTCTCCGTCGAAACGGTGGCAGTTAGCTCAAAATCAGGAAACTTTTCTCCAATCTGCAACATGTACAGTAACTCCTCTTAGGGTTGGTAGTTATAAATTTTTCCGGTTCGCGACATCAAAAATCGCGATTAAGCCGCATGATTTATTCTAGCATCGGCTGCGGCAGCAAGTCAACACATAAGTTTATTTATTTCAATAACTTACACAAAAACAAGCGGTGCGTGACCGCCATGATTTATGCAGTCCTATACCGATTTAAAAGAGTGAACTTCTAGCTTGAGTTAGAGGGTTATCCCGCAGTGACTAACTCATCCGACTGAATAAATTCCTTCAATTTTGCGACCCACCCTGGCTGCACCTTCAACACACTTTGTGAAGGGTGAAACTAAGCTTATTGACACTTTGGACATAGACCAATGACGTCGACGGCATACCGTTCCACCAGAAAGCCGTCCGCCAACCGACGTCTCCGTGGTGAAAGACCAAGATCTTTTTCTCCGATATCGGTAATGCTTTTGCACTTGGAGCACACCATGTGGTGATGCTCCTCGCTATTCATCTCCACACGCACCGACCCATGATGCACGCTCATCTTACGGAAGATTCCGCTCTCGACAAACAAGTGAATGTTTTTATAAACCGTTGCCAGCGAGATCGCCGGAACCTTCTTCTTAACCTTCGCGTAAACCTCTTCCGGGCTGGGATGCCCCTCCATTCCCTGCATCACCTCGTACAAAACCTGGCGTTGATGTGTCATGGCAAGGCCATGCTCAGCGCAAAGTTGACGAAAGGTGGAGGAGGTCGGCTGCATGAGATTAGTTTATCGCAAAACGATAAAAGTTATCATTCAATAGAATTAGTCATTCGGCATCAACTCGAGTCTTCCCCCTCGATTAGCCGTCACAACACCACACTCTCGCCCTCAACCTCTCCTTTTTCATAAACTTCCACCTCCCCTGCCTATCGAACACCCTGCGCACTGCTATCCTTAGCAACGGGAAATCCATAGGAGAAAAACCAGTTACATGATCGATCTCAAGGGCAAAGTCGCCGTCGTCTTCGGACTCGCCAACAAACGCAGCATCGCCTGGGGAATCGCCCAGAAGCTCTCCGACGCCGGTGCCACCCTCGCCATCTGCTACCAGAGCGAGCGTCTGAAGCGCGACGCCGACGAGCTGGCCGCTTCTCTGCCAGATGCCAAAACTTTCCAGTGCGACCTCTCCGTTGATGCCGAAATTGACTCTCTTTTCGCCACCCTCAAGGAGACCTACGGCAAGCTCAACATCCTCGTCCACGCCGTTGCCTTCGCTCCGCCCGATGAGATCAAGAACGACTTCATCTTCACCAGCCGCGAAGGCTTTCGTATCGCGCACGATGTCAGTGTCTACTCGCTCATCGCTATTTCGCGAGCTGCCGTTCCGCTGATGACCGAAGGTGGCAGCATCCTGACGTTAACCTACTACGGCTCTACCAAAGTCTTCCCCAACTACAACGTCATGGGACTGGCCAAGGCATCGCTCGAGGCCTGTGTGCGCTATCTCGCTGCCTCGCTCGGCTCGAAGAACATTCGTGTCAACGCCATCTCTGCCGGCCCCATCAAAACGCTGGCCGCTCGCGGCATCGGCGACTTTACAAAGATTCTGGATACGGTCACAGAACGCGCGCCGCTGCATCGTAACGTCGATCAGATTGAAGTCGGCAACGCGGCGCTCTTTCTTGCAAGCGATCTTGCAAGTGGCATTACCGGGGAGATTACCTTCGTCGATGCCGGATATAACGTCACCGGATTGTAATCATCTTTTCGCCTATGCTGACACACCCCTGTCAGCATAGGCGAGATATGCTTGGCTGTTCCTTGAATGTGTCTTTCGTTGTAAGCAAACGTAACGCTTGTAATCTGAAAGGACAGCCCATGAAAATCTCTGATCAGCTCCTCGAGGACTTCGACTTCGAGGTATCCAATACCCGCCGCACACTCGAACGTGTTCCTGAAGGCCAGAATGCCTGGAAGTGTCACAACAAGTCGATGGAGATGGGCAGACTCGCGATGCACTGCTCCACACTGCCGCTCTTCGGTTCTTACATTCTTCTCGATGACGGCATGGATATGGCCAACCCCAAGCGCTCTCGTTTTCCCTTAGAGTTCACCACACGTGAAGCAGCCCTTCAACAACTCGACGCCTCGGCCAAAGAGTGCCGCGATGCTCTTGCCGCTGCTTCAGACGAAGCACTCTCTACTCCATGGAGATTCAGCTTCGGCGAACATCTCATCTCCGAGATGTCCCGCTCTGCCACCTACCGCATGATGTTCTTCAACCACATGGTCCACCACACCGCGCAGCTCGGCGTTTACCTGCGATTGAATGACATTCCCGTCCCGGCTCTTTATGGCCCCTCGGCTGACGAACAGTGGGGACCGAAATAAACTTCACGGCCGCCGATAAATCTTCCCGTCTTTCATAACAAACTGAACTTTGCGCAGTGTCGTGATATCTGCCAGCGGATCTCCCGGCACTGCGATCACATCGGCAAGAGCTCCTTGCCTAAGCTCACCGATCTTCCCTGCCCACCCCAGCAGCTTCGCTCCGTTCAATAGATCCGCACGAAGGACCTCGAGCGGCTTCATGCCGTACTGAACCATCAGCTCCATCTCCCTTGCCTGCGTCCCATGGGGAAACGGTCCGACATCGCTGCCGACAGCGAAAGGCACACCCGCATTCATCTGCTTTTTAAACTCAGTCGCATGGAGCCTCTGCTCGGCTTTCAGCGTTGCTGCACGTTCAGGAGTAGCGGCATGCTCCGCAAAGTATTCCTCGAGGGCGAAGGTAGGAACAGCATAGATTTCCTTCTCGCGCATCGCCTTCATCGTGGCATCGCTCAACACGTAGGCGTGATCGACCGAACTAACACCAGCGGCTACAGCAAGGCCGGCACCAGGTTCCCCTGTCGCGTGCACAGTAACCCCGCGGCCCGAGCTTCGGTCTCCCCCTGTTCTCTCCGCTTCATGCACTGCAGCCGCAAGCTGCTCCGTCGTGTATTGATACGGAGTTGTGAACCGGTCACCTTCGATCGAATCCTTACCGGTTTCATAGATCTTGGTAAAGTCCGCGCCTTCCTTGCGCTGCTCCCGCATCACCTTTACTAGCTCCCCGCCTGTGTTCGCGTAATCAGCATTCGACAACACATGCTGAGCCGGGTTGTAGCCGATCGCATCTTCATGCCCTCCGAGAATATCGACTGCATTGCAACTCACGCGCATTCTCGGCCCCGGAATCAGCCCTGAGTCGATCGCATTGCGAACCGCAACATCCGCACATCCCGCGCCTTCCGTTCCCATATCGCGCTCCGCCGTAAAGCCCGCCATCAGATCGAGCTTCGCCGCCTCAGCTGCCATCAGCGTTCGTTGCGGAACACTCTCCTCTACTGTCTGCGAATCTTCGGCACCGGGATGAAGGAACAGATGGACGTGTGCATCAATCAGCCCGGGCATCAGCGTGCTGTCGCCCAGATCGATCACCTCAGCGTCAGCCGGTCGCTGCACAGAGCTTCCTACAGCCACAATCTCGTTACCCTCAATCAGAACTTCTCCCGGGCTAACCACCCTACCGGCAACGATGTCGAGCATCCGTGCAGAACGCAGAACAATCGGATGCCTTACCGAAGAATTCGTCTGAGCATAGCCATCCAATGCCGCTAACACACAAAGCAGGCTACCGATCAGGTTTCGCATAGTGCCAGCAGCATACAGCAGAAACGGTCAGCCCGCCTTCTCCGTCAGCTCTGCCCAACGCGCATATAGCGCGTCGACCTCAGCCTGCGCTGCTTCCATCTCAGCCAAGGCATCCGTCAGTTTCGGCCCGTCTACTGCTACCTCAGGATCATTCACACGAGCCTTCGCTGTTTCGAGACGAGCATCCGCAGCCTCGACTCTCTCCTCGATCCCGGCAAACTCGCGCGCCTCAAGGTACGAAAGCTTCTTCTTCGCAGGATTTGCAGCAGGCTCTTGCGCCACGGTCTTCTCCGGCAAAGTCTCGCGCTCTGTCTTTGGAGCCGTCTGGCTGAGGAACCACTGCTCCCATTGTGGATAATCGGCAAAGACCGCTGCGCTGCCCTTTCCATCCAATCCCAGGACTGTGGTCGAGACGCGATCCAGCATATAGCGATCGTGCGTCACCAGGATCAGCGCGCCCGCATACTCCAGCAAACTCTCTTCCAACACCTCGAGCGTAGCGATGTCGAGATCGTTCGTCGGCTCATCCAGCAGCAGAAGATCTGCAGGCTCCAACATCAGCCGTGCAATCAGAACACGCGCCCTTTCCCCACCGCTCAACCGCTCCACCGGTTGATTCAGCTGCTCGCCAGTGAACAGAAACTTCTGCGCGTAGCTCGCCACATGCACGACTCGCCCCTGATACACAACCGAGTCCGAATCTGGCGCAAGCGCACGCCGCAAGGTCACCCCCTCTGGAAGCTCACGCGTCTGGCTGAAGTACACAATACGGAGCGAAGCAGCTTTTCTGACCTCTCCTGATGCCGGTGCAAGCTCGTCCTTCAGAAGTCGAAGGATCGTCGTCTTGCCACTGCCGTTCGGTCCGACCAGTCCCACACGCATGCCATTGGTCACAAGAAAGTTGAGGTGCTCAACAATCTTTCTATCGCCCAACTCAATGGTCACATCGTCCAACTCCACCAGTCGCTTTGTCTGCCGGTCCGTCGTCTCGAAGCCCACCGTCACCGAAGAGCTCTGATTTCTCGAGGAGACTTCTTTCAGTTGTCCGATCAACTGATGCGCATTATCGATACGCGCCTTCGCCTTGGTAGCCCTTGCCTTCGGTCCGCGCCGAAGCCACTCGATCTCCGTCCGCACCCGGTTGCGCAACGACTCCTCCAGCCGCGACTGGGACTCGAGATACGCCTGCCGTGCCTCAATAAACTTCGAATAACTCCCCTGCACGCGCAGCAGGCCGTCCACATACACCCGGTTCAGCTCTACGATCTCGGTCGACACGTTCTCAAGAAAGTAGCGGTCATGCGTGATGATCACCGAGGCAAAGCTGCCCTCGTTCAGCAGACCCTCCAGCCACGTAATTCCCGCGAGATCCAGATGATTCGTCGGCTCATCCAGCAACAACACATCCGGCGCAGAAACAACAGCCTCCGCAATCGCAAGCCGCTTACGCCACCCTCCACTCAGTGTTGCGGCTTCGACACTAAGATCGGCCAGCCCGATTCGGCCGCTCGTCTCGCGGAGTCTTCCCTCTCGCTCCGCCTCGGCAACATGGCCAAGCCTAAGCGCCGCCTCAAGAATCTCGCGCACTGTCTTTCCTGGATCAAAGGTCGATTCCTGCCGCACGTAACCTATCCGCGCTCGCTTGCGGATGGCCACATCCCCTGCATCGCCGTCTTCCTCACCCGCCAGAATCTTCAGCAGCGTGCTCTTGCCTGCCCCATTCGGGCCGATCAAGCCAATGCGGTCTCCATCGGAGACAGTAAAAGAGATGTCACGAAACAGCGGAGTTGCGCCGAAGCTCTTCGATAAGCCCTGCGCATTCAAAATCGGTGGCATGATTCAAGTTTAAACGCCAGGACCGGTCCGCCGCCTAATCGAGATCAAAATCGCGCAGCGGACGATCTCCCAGCGGATTCTCTTTAGCCTTCTTGACCGCCTCGGCAAACTTCTTCGCCATGACGTCATCTTTGTTTTTCTGGGCATCGACCGACTGCTGAAAGATAGAATCTCTTCGCGCATCGGCCTCGCGCAGCGCCTTGGCCGCTTCTCCAAAGTCTTCAAACATCTTCTTCTTCGGTGCGGATTTGTGAGAGATGATCGCGCGGCTCACCGGGTCGATCTTCAACATCGCTCCGCAATCCGGACACATCACTTCGAATGGCTGATCGCTAAGGCCCATAACAGACTCCTCGTGCGCCATTCTAGTCTCTTCCGCCGTGAAGCAACAGACGAGGAAATCTCCTTCGAAGCCACAAAATCAAAATGCGGACCCAGTCACCGGCCCGCATCCAATCGCATTTTGAAAATCTCACCAGCCGTTACAATCGCACCACCACGTGACCCGGACACTGATTATTGGCAACCTGCACCAGTCGCTCAATCAAACCATCGCCATACCGGGCAAGAAACCACACACCCGCCAGCAGACGCTCCTGCGGATGCCCGTCCGGAAACACATTCAGCGTAATCGCGGCAGCGTGTTTGCCCAGCGAGGCTTCCTTCTGCAACTCGTAGGTCGCAGCCATACGCCGCAGACGATTCATCTGGTAAAGCATCTTCGATCCCGACGTCTCCGCCGTCGTTCCAAGCGAAACATCGATGCCGCGCAGATACTCCGTCAGAGCGTCCAGTTCCGTCTCCAGCGCATTTCCCGCTGCGGCCAGTCTCCGCTTTAAAGCAATCGGCATGGCGCGCGCACCCAGCCGCTGGGCCAGCTCTTCTGCGGTCGTCATCGCATCCGGAAGCTGCACTTCGTCCTTCTCCATCACCTTGGCGATGGCAGGCTCAATCAACGTGGCACTCAGACGGGGAAGCACCGGTGTAACCCGCCCCAGAATCTCGCGATACAGCACAGCGCTCTGCGCAAAATAAGCAATCTCCGCTGGTCCGCCAACATAGGCCGCCGTCGGTAGCACCGTATCCTGAAACACCGGCCGTAGCAGAGCATTCGGGCTCAACCTCTCCGGTGCGCTCTCCAGAATCTCCAGCAACTGCGAAGTGGTAAAAAGATGCGCTCCTGCCCGCCACTGCGTCTCCGAAGTCGCAGGATCACTCACGCGGCGCAACGCCACCCGTTCCCCCGTCTCTTCATCAACCAGGAACAACAGCGACGAAGACTCGCCCACAAGCACCTGCGCATGATACCCATGCTTCGCCAACTCATCCGACCGGCTCAGCAGTAGACGATGCAACTCGTCAGCGTGCTCAATCGCGTATCGAAGCGTCGAAGCGCCCATCGCGTGGAACTCGCGGCTCGCCGCGTCCACCACAACCAGCCCCTGTTCGGCAAAAACACGCGCAATCAAACGCCCAAAGGCCGTCGCCAGAGTTGCACCCTCGGCGAGATACGCCTCGCGGATCCACTCCGCCACCGGCGCATATTCCAGCAATTCGGTCGCTTGCTCAATCGCCTGCTCCAACAGAGGAGCCGTTTCGGCGTTTAATTCCACCCCGCCAACCGGTACGGGATACGGCACCCGAAGACCGGCCCTCAAAACCTCAACCTCAGTCTTCGTCAGGAGAGCTGCCTGGTCCACTTCGGCCAGGTCATGATCTTCAGTCGCCATCCAGAACACCGGCACATGCTCGACGCCGGTAATACGCGTCGCCTCACGAGCTCGCGAAACCGCCGTCGCCGCCTTGAGCAATGTAAGCAGAGGGCCGCCGAACAGCACCACCTGCTGTCCTGTAATTACGGCGCGTGCGCCTGAGCGCAGCTTTTCGATATTCGCCTCGGCCTCCGCGCTCGCTCCAAAGATCTTTCCCTGGCGCAATAGCTCCTCAGCCAGCCGATTTGTATCTGTAACACTGGCCGCTGACCGCATCCAGCCGCCCGCAAACGGTCCACCCGTCTCCCCGGAGCCATACCAGGCATGCACTGGAGACTCGGCCTGCTCACCCATCATCAAAAAGTCGCGATACAGCTGCGAGATGTGGGGCAATACCGTAATCGGGTAACACTCAGTGCTCATCGCGGTCTTCGTCCTCGAGTCTTTTTCTTCCTAACCGCAGACTCGATTCGAATCCGCGAGCAGAGCTTTCTTGAGATTACTTTGCTTGATATCTTTTCTTAGATGCAAGTCCTACCGAAACCTAACGGTCTCTTTTGGACCTGCAAACGTTTGGATGCCGTAACCGACTCTTCCGATGCAGGATGATACCGTAGCGATATGCCTGCTACGACAAAGAATAAAAAGAAAGTGAATTCGCCCCGGTCCGCCACGAAGAAAAAAACCGATCCCTCCGTGAAGACGGCGCTTTCCCGCAGCGGAACTAAGACGAAAGTCCTATCCTCAAAAATTGTCTTCAAAGGCAAAGTCTTTTCGGTGCACCGTGATGAGGTCATTGAACCAAGCGGCGTCAAAAATACCCGCGAGGTCATCCGGCACAACGGCTCAGTCGTCATTCTTGCCGTAGACGAATCGAAGAACCCCCGCGATCCGGACATCATCCTGGAGCGCCAGTACCGGCACGCCGCCGGGCAATTTCTCCTTGAGCTTCCTGCAGGCCGGGTCGAACCGGGCGAATCTACCTTGGCCGCAGCCAAGCGCGAGATGATTGAAGAAACCGGCTATCGCGCCAAACGCTGGGCCCTTCTGACCAAATACTTCGCCAGCCCCGGCTTTCTCGGCGAATGGATGCAGATTTATCTTGCCCGCGACATTCGCGATGGTATCGCTCAGCCAGAGGCGGACGAGCAGATCGAAATTATCCGAATGCCTCTCTCCGAGGCCCTCGCTCTCGCCTCCGCCAATAAGATTCATGACGGCAAAACATTGATCGGATTGATGCTTTACGATCGCCTCCTCCGTGAGAACCGCCTCTGAAAATTTTACTCATCTACTAGAAAATCTTTCGCTGCTACTCCAGCAAGGCCGCCAGTTACAGGCGGCCTCTGCGCTTTTACAGGAAACCCCCTCTCCGCCTTTTGCGTCACAGGATGCATGAGTTCGCATTCCGACTCCGGAACGAGATGCGGCTCGAATCGAACGCTGCAAGGAGTAGGGTCTTGGCACAGTACAAAGGCACCGTAAAGTGGTTCAACAATGCAAAAGGGTACGGCTTCCTTGGCCGCGATGGCGGAGCCGATGTCTTCGTCCACTACACCTCGATCCAACGGGATGGCTATAAAAGTTTGAAAGAGGGCGACGAAGTTGAGTTCGACATCATCCAGGGAGCAAAAGGACCGCAGGCTGATCAGGTCCTTCGTGTCAGAGAGGTCGCAAGCTAAAACCTCCCAGAGAGGTTCCCTAGTTTCCACCTCCCCACCGAAACTTCAAAAGGTTTCCACCGGGAACGATCTGCAGAATCCTTCCCGGTGGCAGGATATTGCATACTTGATTCAAGAGCTTGATTGAGACGCTGGCTCTTTGAGTCAATCGTTCATGGACAATATTTCGATCGCCCGTGTGCTGGATGAGGTAGCTACTCTCCTCGAGATCGATGCCGCCGATCCCTTCCGCGTGCGTTCCTATCGCCGCGCGGCCGAGGCCGTGGAACAGCAAACCACGCAACTTGCCACCTTGGTCGACGACCCCAAACAGCTTCTCGCGATCGCTGGAATCGGCAAAGGAATGGCGGCAAACATCGTCGACATCCTCAACACCGAAACCACGCCCCTCCGTGAAGAGCTACTGAAAAAATATCGCCCATCGATGCTGGAGCTTTTGCGTCTCCCGGGCATGGGGCCGAAGACTGTCGCCCTTATCTGGTCTGCGCTCGAAATTTGCGATATCGATGCCCTCGAGGAGGCCGCAAAAGCCGGCAAACTCAATACGCTTCCGCGCATGGGTGAGAAGTTCACCACCAAACTCCTCAAGGGCATCGAAGATTACCGCAAGAACTCCAGTCGCTTCCGCATCGATCAGGCACGCGAACACGCCGAGCGCATCTCCGAACTCATCCGACAGTTTCCAGGCATCGAAGAGATCACCCCCGCAGGCTCACTTCGTCGCGGGCGCGAGACCGTCGGCGATCTCGATCTGCTGGTCACTGGCCCTGCATGCGAGCCTGACGTTGTCTCGGCGGCTGTCGAGCACGTCGCCTCCCTGCCTCTCATCGACAAGCTCCTCGCCCGCGGACAGAACAAGGTCAGCTTTACCCTCCGCAACAATCTCCAGGTCGACGTTCGTCTTCTTCCTCGCGCAAGCTATGGAGCCGCCCTGCAGTACTTCACCGGCTCTAAGATGCATAACGTTGCCCTGCGTCAGCGCGCCATCAAACGCGGCATGACCCTCAACGAATACGCTCTCCTTCGCGTCGAAGACAACTCCATCGTCGCAGCGGCGACTGAAGAACTCATCTACCGCGCTCTCGATCTCGACTACATTCCGCCCGAGCTCCGTGAAAACTCCGGCGAGCTCGATGCAGCTGCCAACCACACTCTTCCGAGCCTCATCACCCTCACCGATATCCGTGGCGATCTCCACATACACACCGTCGAAACCGACGGCTCCAACACCATTCGCGAGATGGCCGAGGCCGCCTTCGATCGTGGACTCAAATACATCGCCATCACCGACCACTCCAAAAACCTTGCCATGACCAATGGCATGGACGATCGCCGAGCCCTCGCCCATATCCATCGCATACGCGAGATCGACACCGAGATGAGCGGCCGGATTCGTGTCCTCGCCGGTGTTGAGGTGGACATTCTTGGTGAGGGCGAGCTCGATCTCTCCGACGACACCCTCGCCCAGATGGATATCGTCATCGCCAGTGTTCATAGCCGCTTCGACCAGCCCGTCGAGCAGATGACCGATCGCATCCTCCGCGCCATCGAGAATCCCCACGTCCGCATCCTCGGCCACCCCACTGGCCGCAAGGTCCTCAAGCGCGACCCTTACTCAGTCCACATCGACACAGTCCTCAAGCGCGCCTCCGAGCTCGGCGTCGCGGTCGAGCACAACGCCAACCCCGCTCGCTCTGACCTTAACGACCTTCACCTACGTCTTGCCAAACAGCATGGCTGCAAAATCGTCGTGAACACCGACGCCCACTCCATCGCCGAGCTCGATCTCATTCGCTACGGCATCACGCAGCTCCGGCGTGCCTGGCTTACCGCAGCTGATGTGCTTAACACCCAGCCC
Organism: Edaphobacter sp.; assembly: GCA_035492215.1. Classification (GTDB taxonomy): domain Bacteria; phylum Acidobacteriota; class Terriglobia; order Terriglobales; family Acidobacteriaceae; genus Edaphobacter. Next base: position 49,077 of record DATJJJ010000088.1, read on the forward strand.
TCAGTTGAAACTCTCGTTACACAACTGCGCTCCAGATCGTCAGTCGATCTCTGATTCGCGCCAGATCAGCTGCGAGACGATCACCGAAACTAGAATCCCCAGACTTACCTCAATAAATCGCCCCTCGGCCATCTCCCAGTGCGGATGGCTCGTTGGCACCAGCATAACGATCGTAGCTGCCACCCCGGCAAATCCTCCACCGCTCTTAAACCGCAAAGCTGGCGTGAGAAGCCCAGACAATAAAATAGCAAGTCCGTAAATCAATGCGTGTCCGTGCCATATACTCACCGCACCCCACCCCATGAGTGCACCGACGGCCGTGCCCGCGATACGGTCCCGCGCAATCGCCCAGGTATCCGTCACTTTCATGTGCACCATCACAATGGAGCTGATACATGCCCAGTACCCTTGCGATAATCGAAACCACCTCGCCAGAACAAGACAAATCCATGCGGCTATTGCAGTGGTAATCACATGCTTCCAGTTCACGCGGCCAAACAAAGCCATCCGAATATCGCTCTCCATAAGCCTTCTTCCTCATACTAGGTCGATCCCCACCATCAGAAAACGCGTTATTCTTAATACGTGGCACAATCCGCTACAACTCCGGCAACCCTCGCCACTGAAAAAGCATCGGCCGAGCCCGGTCTTTTTGCTGATTATGCAACTCTCTTTAAGCTTCGCGTCACCGTTATGGTGGTAATCACCGCTGGAGCAGGTTTTTACCTCGGCTCCCTCGCCAGCGGCATCAGTCCATTTCATGCCGGATTGCTCCAGGCGCTCGCCGGAATTGCCGTCGTCACCTGTGGCTCCAGCGCTCTGAATCAAGCTCTGGAACGACGCACGGATGCCCTCATGCGCCGCACCTCGAACAGGCCCATGGCTGCTGGAAGAATCTCGCTGCTCCACGGCTTGCTGCTCGGTTTCGCCGCTATCTTCCTCGGCTCACTCTACCTTGCGCACGTCACAAATCTTCTGACCGGCACCCTCACCCTCATCACCGCCGTCGGTTACGTGGGAATCTACACCCCCCTCAAGCGCATTACCGTCGCAAATACCTTCATCGGCGCCTTTCCCGGAGCCCTGCCCCCTCTCATCGGCTGGACCGCTGTTCGCGGCATCATTGAATGGCCTGCCGTCGCCCTCTTCGCCATCCTCTTCGTCTGGCAGTTTCCTCACTTCATGGCCATCGGCTGGATGCATCGTGACGACTATGCCGCTGCTGGAATCCGCCTCACCCCCACCCAGCCCGACCAGTCCTTCGCCGCGCGATCCACTGTGATCCAGTCCCTCTTCTACGCCGTCCTCATGGTCCCTGTGAGTCTCTGGCCCACCTGGCTCGGTGTCACGGGAATCCCCTACGCCATCGTCGCTGCCATCCTTTCTCTGGGCTACCTCTGGTACACCATCCGCTTTGCCCGTATCACGCGCGATCCTTCCGCTCCGGAATCCCGCACTTACGCGCGAGACCTGCTCAAAGCCTCTGTGATTTATCTTCCTTTGCTTATGGCCGCTATGATGATCGACTCGAAAGGACGTCTGCTCTTCTGATGAACCCTCCAACGGCTCCACCTGCTGCCAGTGTTCGTACGCCGCCGTCCATCATCTTTGGCATTATTGCGGTCAGCGCTGCCGCCAGTGCCTTCATCTGCTGGCTGGTGTACTTCCACACCCCTACGGACGTTGCGGGAACCCAGCTCCGCTCGCTGCCGCTCGTCAACGCCATCCTCAACGCACTCTCTACCGTCGCGTTGCTCATCGGCTACCGTTTCATCCGCGCGCGCAAAATCCCGCAGCATCGTGCAGCGATGTTCACGGCGTTTATCTTCTCGTCGATCTTTCTGGTCTCCTACCTGGTCAACTTCAACCTGCATGGAGAGACTCACTTCAACCGCATGAGCGCGTGGTGGCCCTTCTACTGGAAGCTCCTGCTTTCGCACATTCTTCTGTCGATCATCGCGCTCCCCATGATCCTCATTACCTTCTTCCTTTCGCTCAGCGGCCGCTTTCCAGCTCATAAAAAGCTGGCGCGATACACCTGGCCCATCTGGCTTTATGTCTCCATCACCGGCGTCATTGTCTACTGGATGCAGTCGGCGATCCACTAACCCGTAACTCTGGTCCTCATGCAAGCTGATACTCGCAAAATTCTCCGCACCGGGCTTTGGATCTTTGGGACCGGCGTCGCTGCCGTCATCTCCATTCACCTCTTCTTCGGCGGCCTCGGCCATCAGGGCCCTCATACCAACTCCGGATGGCTGGCCCTCATGGTTGCCATGGGATGCCTCCCCACTGGCTCCCTCACACTCATCCTCGCCATCCTCAAACTCATCGGCGACTCTCGCCGCTGATACAAGCGCTTCTTATCGAACTACGACGAACGGCCCCTGCCAGAACGCTGCCCGATTCGCCGCAGGATCAAGAACGGTCACTTGGCACTGATACTCCCCTGTCGCCAACCCCTCCAGCGGTACTTTGATCCCAATCGGAACGGTTCCCAGACGGCTCTGCGGCAATGCAGTCGCTTGCACAGCTTGGCTCTGCATCACCTTGCGGCCCTCGCGATACAGGCTGACAAAAGCAACCACCGGAGATCTCGCAGTTTCGTTTGTTGCTGGCTGCGATGCGGCCTTGTTACTTCCAGCAAGATCCACCTGATACGCCTGTAGCAATACCTGCAACTCCCGATCTGTGCGAAAAACCCGAGTCACGCTCGGAATGAGCTTCCCGTCTCCATTCACCAGAGGGTTCACCGCATCGTTCTTCGCTTGTTCCTTCCCCTTCATCGTGTTGTAAAGCGCCTGTTTGGTATCCACTCTTTGGCTGCTTAACACCACCGAACTGATCGGCAGTCGCTTCGTCTCTTTATTCAAATTCGGAATAACGAAGGTCGTCTGGTACGTCCCCATGCGACCCGTCTCATCATCCCGTGCAAGAAACTTGATCGTGTACCGGCCCGGCAGCAAAGTAAACCCTGTGCTGTACTCAATAGGACGCTTCGCAAGATCTGCCACAGACGCATCGCTCAGCTTCACATCGACGTTATCTCGCAGATTAGAGACAGTAATCCCGCCACCCTCATCCTTGATCTCGCAGACAAAGTCGATCACCGTATGTTCGTTCCCAAAATGTTTTGCCAGCGCAAGCTCGCGGCCAGGAATTTTAATCGTGACCGGAACAAAATACTCGGCACGATTCAGCTGAAAGTAGTTGATCTCCATCGCGATCGTTAGATCGGTGATCGGATCAGCCAGCATGAGCGCATCTTCCAGCTGGCGCTCTTTTTCTGCGCCATTGAACCGGGCAAACTCCTTATTCGCATAATACCCCTGTCGATACTCGAGGTTTACATTCGGCCTGTCCGACAAAGTAATTTTGATATGACGAAAACGTCCGTTTTGGACGGTGTTCGTCGTGTAATAACCGATAAGGTAATAGTCCGATACCGCGTGCTGCGCTCGAACGATGCCCGCCGCAAGATCGTTGTTGTCAAAGAAAGCTTTGCCACCGGTATCCGCAGCCAACGAATACAGCGTGTCCTGCGATTGCTGAAAGCGATCGTTGCTTGCCTGCTCCGCCCCACCGTTATACATCCCTGCATTTCCGGGAGATCCCTGCGTCGCGTCGCCCAGTGGAGGCTGCGCCACAAGACCACGAGCATCGATCGGCCAGAAAGAAACGCCGGCTTTTACTGCCGCATCCACCGTAGCGTGAAGCTGAGCCTGATTGTCATTGCCATTCAGCCGCAAGCCGCCCGCAAAGTAGAGAAGCACCTTCTTCTCGTTAATCTGCTCCAGCAGATGAGCCGTCGTCTGAAGAGCCGAGAGCTGACGATCCGTATTGAAGATATTGAACTCGCTCGAGTCCTGCCCAAAAGCCGCGCCCGTATCCGCGCTGCTGCTATCATCAATACCCTCAGCAGAACCTTGTCCCTCGCCCACCACCATCGTCTCAAGAATGCTGAGAATCTTATTACGGTCCGAGCTGAAATCGAGCAGAACATCCACGGAGCCTCCCTGATAACGCAGAATGGATAACAGATCCACCTCCGTCATCTGAGTCCGCACAAACTTCTCTGCCGCCTGCAATGCTCGAATCTGATCGTCAGGACGCATAGCCGTCATATCGAAGTAAAGAGCAAGCAAACGACGATCCTTATAGCTCTTGCTATTTCCCTCCGCCGTGTAAGATGTCCGCCCGAGTTGCTTGTAAATGCGAACGTTCTCTTCCTCCTGAGGAGTGACAGGCAGTGGCGCGGCATCCACAGGTAAAGATTCACGTTCGAACACACGGATCGTCTGCGGAGCACCATCTTCGGTTACAGCAAAATCCTTCGCAGTTAAACCAGAGATAAACTTGCCCTGCTTGTCTTTGACGACGACACTCTCCGTCACCAGCTGCGATTTCACGTTCAGCGTATAGGTCTTGTCATTCCCCTGCACTACGTTCGTACCGAGCTGTTGAGTCCACGCAAGGGAAGAGCAGAAGACAATCAACGCGCAGAGCATGGAGAATCGCGTCTTCATCAGAACCGAAACCTCCCGCTGATCTGCAGACTCCGCATCGCCTTGGTATCCGCAGGCAGTCCAAACGTTGTGCCGTTAAGAGTCGTATTCCAACCGGTGTAGACCACATGATTCAGAACATTCGTCGCATCGACACGCACATCGATACTGAGCGGGTCGTGTAGTCGGAAGTTGCGCGCCACCGAAGAATCCAGCGTCAGGGCGCCTGGACCCTCGATGGAATAACGCCCCGCACTTCCCCACTGTCCGGCAACGGGAGCAGCGTAAGCCGCGGAGTTGAGGTGATATCCGGCATGAGCGGAATAGATATCCGCTCCGGTAAGATCGGGGCGAACTGGACCGAAAAAACCCGTACCCGGAACAGTCGTCGGATAAATCGGTGTCTGCGGCAGCCCCGTGCCTGCACTCAATTGAGAAGCGATCGTCCATTGCTTCAATGCCGAAGCTCTCCAACCCGTAAAGAAGTTGCTCCCGCGCATTCCCATCCCCGTTGTGTATTGAATGGAGAACTTCAACAAATGGCGCTGATCAAAATTGGAACGGCTGCGCTCCGCTTGCAGATCGAGCCAGTTTTGCGCAATCGTCCCCGACGACGAAGTGCTCGAGGGCGCAGAAGGCCCGGTGGAAGCGCCTGAGGACTGCGATGAAGACGAGGAAGAAGACGAAGATGTCGAAGAAGAGGAAGAGGAGGAGACATAGCCCATTCCACCTAGCATCGAATCGTTATCGATGGACTTGGCATAGACGTAATCCAATGTCGCCGTGAGTCCACTTCGAAGCCTGCGACGCAGTTGAATCTCTCCGGCATGACGAATCGAATTTCCATTCGAGGTTCGATAAGTAAAGCCACGCGGGCATGTGGTGCAAAGCACGGCAGCATCGGGTGGATAGGTATTCGGCAGAAAATCCTGAGGGCCGCGTGTGCCCTTCGTGCCGAGATATGCCGCGGTCAACACCAGGGACCCTGGAAGATCCTGCTGCACCGATAGCCTCCAGGTCTGCGCATATCCAACACGGAAATTCGGATCGATGGCAAACGTATTTGCAGTTGTTCCAGGACAGTTGCGAAAACCATCCGCCAGTGTCAGCGGGCAATCGGGACCATTGGAAACATTGACGCTCGTGGAGAGAGGCGATTGTTGCGCCATGGACTGTGCACCTGAGAGATACACAGAGGTGTCGACATAAACTCCATAACCCGCTCGAACAACAAGCGCAACCGTCGGCAACGGCCTCCATGCAATTCCGACTCGAGGCTCAAACTTACGCTTGTCCGCACGCACCAGCGAAGACGGATAGACCATCCCCGTAGTAGAGCCCACTGGGCTACTTCCTAGCACCTGCGTCGCCGCCGAGAAATCAGGAGCAATATCCAGATTCACTAATCGCCCCTTCAGTTCGGTCATCGGAGCGCCATAATCCCAACGCAGACCGCTGCTGATCGTCAACTCAGGCCGTATCCTCCAATCGTCATTAACAAAAAGATCGTAGACGGATTGCCGAAAATATTTGTCCGCATTCCCATAGGCAACCTGGCTCGCATCCGGCACACCGATCAGAAAATCGGCAAGGTCCGATCCCGTGCTTCCCGATCCCTGTGTTGCCGCTCCTGTGAAAGTGAATCCTCCTCGTGGATTCGCCTGAGAAAACTGATTGAACTCCTGCCGTCGAAAATCGCCACCGAACATCACCGTATGGCGACGATGGACCCATGTCGCCTCGACAGAAAGTGCATCGGTACGGTTGCGATTGAATGCGCTACGCCCATCTTCAAGGCCGGCAATGCCACTGGAAAAAGAAAGATCCGGCGGCCCCCAATTCGTCGGGCTTTGTTCGTTACCCGTAATTCCTGCATCGCCGGAGATGTTCTGTTTATTCTGAAAATACGGTCTGATCTGCGTTCGCAGGCGTGTGAAGCGATATCCCGTCTCAAGGAGAATCTGGTGAGGAAACCGATGCGACCACTTTATGTTCGTATCGATTCCGAGCGTGTTGGTCACATCGCGGAAGTGAAAAAGATTCGCATCGTCCGACCGTATGCTGCGGAAGCCAAAGCCGCCATAGACCTGATCGCGTCGCCCGAGGCCTTGATCAAGTCGCGACTGCAAAGCATCGGCATGCGTATTTGTCAGCACCTGCGTCTGGTAGTTATAGCGCGAGTTTCCTGCAAGATTTGGCAGTGGGTACAGCGCCAATAATGACTGCGCCTGTGGGCTTATAGGAACAGGCCCTGTAATAGGTCGGCCGGTCACTGGATCGACAATGCTGACAGGCTGTCCATTCGCAGTGAACGTATTCGACAAATCACCATTACGCTGCGCTGCAGTGGGAACAAGGTTGGAGATCGTACTGGCTTCGCCATCTCGAGTCCATTGATATCCCACAAAGAAATTGGGACCATTCCTCAGAATGGGCGGAATCCTGAGAGGACCTCCAAGCGTGACGACACCTGTTATGCGGCTATACGAAGCCTTTGGCACCGCCAATCCTGTAAGGGTATAGGGCCGTGCATCGAAGGGAGATGCACTGATCTGTGTTCCAAGACTCCCTGTGTAGAGCCCTTTCGCTCCAGGCCTGCGCGAACCGAACGCCTGCGAGATCGAATACTTCGACGTCGCTGCATTATTCTCGCTTCCGTTAATCAACATGCCGTCTTCGCCCTTGTCGGCATCGCTTGCTGCAGGAGGCGGAACCATCTCTGCCACCTCCTGTTTGCTCTCGTTTTTCTTCGTCGCAGGTTGCAGTTGAGCAGCCGGGACAGGTGCCATTACCTTCGCTGTCGAAAGTACATCCGCCAGTGAAAGCATCTTCAGGTCAAAAGTACTTGCCGACGTCGTCTTGTCGATCTTCACCTGCTGTTGCTGGGCTACGAAGCCCTGCATCTCAACACGGATCGTCCAAAGACCTTCCGCAAGATCCTCAAACTCGAAGATTCCCTGTACATCGGTTACAGCATTCTGCTGCTGCACACCATGGACAGCGGTAACGCTTGCTCCCGGCACCGGAACACCATTGAAAGCCACCCGTCCATGATGCTCCGCAGCGAAGGCCGCCGCCTGAAAAACAAGCAGCCATAATGCCGGGCGCAGACACGCCCACAGTCTGACGCGTATCTGTACCATCGGAAGACCTAGTTCTCGCTCGGCTTTTCCACGTGGTCAAGAACCATCACGTCCACCATCGTCTTCGCGGCGTCCAGTTTCAATCCAATCTGTTCCTGAATCGCAGTAAACACAGGAGGCGGCGCATCAGCGGATTCGTCGGGAACAATCTTCGCGCCAAACACCTGGAACTGCGTATCATCCGGCGTCCACTTCAACGTGCAGTCCCAACGTCCCTCCAATCCCGTATGATTCACCACCGGACGATCGAACACGGCTCCCTGCATGCCATTTGCAAAATCATCCATGGTTGCGTTTCGTACCGTGAGATGCCCAAATTTCGTGAAGAAAAAAGCAGGAGGATTGTTCGGGTCTCCGGTACTCTTCGTGAGCTTTGGACCATCCTTCGCCACACCAAGCACGTAAGCGGATAGCTCCTTTTTGTCCTTATGAAACTTCAGCCCGAACCGTGTCTCCAACAGCTTCCGCATCATGATCTTAACCTGCTCTTGATTCGGCGAACCGGGCACGTCAGGCTGTCCTGTCGTAATGTCGAACTTGTCGGTCTCCGACCATGAGGGCGCACCAATAATCTGTTTTGTGTTCACCCCGTAAATAAACATGATCAGATCATTCAACGTCGTATTGTGGGTCTGAAAGTGACGCGGTGGACCTCCGAATCCTTTGCCCTTGGAATTCGGATCACTTGGCTTGATGGTCGCAACCTCAAAGCTCGGATTGGCATCGGCTGCCATCGGAGGAATCTTGGCCGGAGGCTCCGGAATCGTCCAAGCCGTCTCAGGAGTGGCTCTCACTAGGATCAAAGGATGACTCTGATCCCCTTGCTTCCAGTCGCCTGTGATAGTTGTTCCATCCGGAGACATCTTGCCTTTATAGGTTCCATCAATCTCTTCTACGTTAAGCTTCAGCTCGCCGCCTTGAAACAACGTCTCTTTGACTGCTAAGGGCCTGGGATTCTGATCGATGCTATAGAAATTCGACTTCAGCGAGCCATCGGGTGCCTTCGTGATCTTGAGAACAAGACGCAGGTCCTTCTGAAGGTGCAGCGCTCCTTGCCATGTGTCGTCGATATTCTGTTTCGCTGGAGCCTGAGCATACGATCTCTCCGCATGCAGCACCCCAAAAGCAACTGGAACTCCGATCGAAAGAATTCCAGCAACACTGAGCACGACCTTTCGCACCAGATCCAGCCTGTGAACCACCGGCCCGGAAAGGATATTCGCAATACGCTTCTTCAGATCAGCCCCAGTCACTCCAGACACACACGCCACAGGAACCTCCAGATAAAATTTGCATACGTTCAAAATGCCCTCGGCATAGGCAAAAGCCGAATGAGCATTTTTCAGAACAGCTTCATCACAAGCTGCTTCGCGTTCCGTCATAAGCTGCCTTCCGATCAACCACACGAGCGGATGAAACCAGAAGACAACACTGACGAACATATGGATTGCTGCTGTCAGGTTGTCGCGCCGCCTTACATGGCACAACTCATGCTCCACAATCGCCTTAAGCTGGGCATCTGTCAGATTGTCCGTCAGTCCTTGCGGAAGAATCAGAATAGGACGGAAGATTCCAAAGATTCCTGGCTCCGTCCCCCCTGACGTCATTACGACCCGAAGACCGTCAATATCCGGAAGAGACTCTCCCCGTTGAGCGACTGCTCTCAACCTCGCCCACCGGACGAACCAGATGCCTGAGATCGCGATGCACCCCAACGACCAAAGGCCAAACATCATCCAGATAATCGAACGATGCTTCTTCGGCGATGCAGCTACAGACGTCACCGCCAGGTGTCCAGGTGCGACGGAAGGCAATCTCTTCGTCGACGTTATCGATTGCGCTGTAGGCCCTTCCATCACTACAGAGAAGAAAGGCTCCGCCTTGGTCTCTGCTCGCTTCACGGAAACCGCTTCACCAGCTGCGATAAGGAGTGCGAAGGGAAGCAGAAATTTCACTGAGGCCAGCATCCACAAACGGAAGCGCATCTGTGCGCTGTTGCGCCGTAGCATCAGCGCAAGCACCCACAGCAAAAGACAGAAGATCGTCGATTGCCAAAGATGATGGAAAATGGCCGCGGTCCAGGCTTCATTCCAATCAAATGGGAATGTCATTTGGATCTCCTCCGCTTCTCTGCAGACTTCAATAGGTCCTCAGCCTCGCGAACATCCTCGAGAGTTAACTCGCCGGCATCAATAAGCTGCGCCATCACGAACTTGCCTTTGCCGCCAAAAAATCCCAGAAACTCATCCAGCAACCGCCGTTGCGCTTTGTCACGAGTAATCGTGGCAGCAAAGATGTGGAAGTTTCCAACCTTCTTCACTCGTTGCACAACACCCTTCTCTTCCAGTCGATACACGATCGTTTGAACGGTGGTATAGGCCGGAGAACGCTTCTCGGAAGCACTGTTCGCAAGCGCCTCCTGGATCTCCCGGATGGAGGCTTCCTTGCGGCCCCAGAGAATCTCCATCACCTGAAACTCGAGCTTCGATAACTTTGGCTGTGACATAAACGTTGCGTACGTAGTATCTACTACATGCGTAGGAGCGTTTGCAAGAAAATATTCTGCAAAGCAGACTTAGCGTCCCGTTGCCCCATTTTTTGTTCCCGTTGCCCCAGTCAAATCACCGGACAGAACACAAGATATGAAATTCACTCTTGACAACCATCCCATTACCATCACAATGTGTAATAAATGATCGGCGAGTTTGAATACGTCCTCCTCACCTCCGCCGCCGCACTTGGCGACAACGCCTATGGCGCGGCCATCCGGGAGCAAATCGAAGACACTACAGGTCGTCGCTGCTCCATCGGGGCCCTCTACACCACCATCGACCGCCTCGAATCCAAGGGCCTGCTCTCCACCTGGATGGGCGAAGCTACAGCCGAGCGCGGTGGCCGCGCCAAGCGCATGGTAAAGCTCACACCCCAGGGCATTCGTGAAGCCAAAGATTTCTATAACGCCATCCTGCGCGTCAGTCGAAACGCCTCCTGGGCCGTCGAACGCAGAAAGGGCATCCTATGAGTCTCTCTTCCACTACGCTCGATCTCGTATCTCGCCTGCTCGCTCCAACCGAACGCGAGGCCGTCCTCGGCGACCTCACCGAGCTCCACATCACCGGTTGGAGCAGCGTCACCGGCGTACTCAATCTCTATCTGCGTCGACGCCTCGCTCTCTGGAAGAGCTGGCGCCCATGGCTCGCAGCCTTTGGACTTGCCATCCCCTCCAGCCTGCTTCTCATGGGCCTCTCCGTCTCCATCGCCCAATCCGGCCAACGCTGGATCAACACCAATCTCCTCAGCGCATCCCATCTCAGCCTCGGCCCAGGACTCGCGCTTCTCCTCTCCAACATCGTGCTTCTCGTCGCATGGTCTTTCACCGGAGCCTTCGTCATGGGCTCCATCTCACGTCGCACCGTGCGCATCAGCATCGCGCTCTCCTTCATCCCCTGCGCCTTCTGCCTCGCGCGCTTCCGTGTGGAATCGCTCTCGCGCCTCTGCCTTCTACTCTTCATCATTCCCGCCGCCTGGGGACTCATCCACGGTCTTCGCTTTGCGCACATCCGCCTTCGCTCCGCGCTCTTTCTCGCCGCCGTCATCACCGTGCTCACCATTCCCGCCTGGACCAGCAAAGGCGCATGGCTCCCGAACTGGGCACTCAGTTGGCCCGCGTGGTATCTCGTCGCGACCGCAGCACGCAGCACCCGCACCTTCAAGGGGCAATCATGGCTGACCAGCTAAGCCTCACCGTCAACGGACAGCAGCACACCGTCTCCTCTACACCTGAGACCCCGCTGCTCTATGTCCTGCGCAATGAGCTTCACCTGACCGGGCCGCGCTACGGCTGCGGAATAGCGCAATGCGGTGCCTGCGCCGTCCTCCTGGATGGTGCGGAAGTCCGTTCGTGCATCACTCCAATCGCTGCGGCTACAGGCAAAAAAATCATCACCATCGAAGGCCTGCCTGCGCTATGGGCCGAGAGTAAAAACGTCCCTGCAAACGAACACACGCTTCATCCCGTTCAGCAGGCATGGATCGACGAACAGGTGCCGCAGTGCGGCTACTGCCAAAGCGGCATGATGATCGCCGCTGCCGAGCTGCTCGCCACCAAACCCTCACCCACCATCGCTGAGATTAAAGACGCCTACACGAACAAGCCTCCCTCGCCTCATCTGTGCCGTTGCGGAACCTACGCCGCCATCATTCGTGCCGTACAGCGCGCCTCCGTCGCGATGAAAGCCTGATCCCGAGGAATCGCTATGAACGCCACCCTGCCGTCATCGCTTCCCGCTAACTTCCGCACATCTCTCCCACGCCTTACTCGACGCGGCTTTCTTCAAAGTGGTGGCGCACTCATCGTCTCCCTCGCCTCGCCACGCATCCACGCTCAGGCAACGAACCCCACAATGCCCGCACGCAACATCTCCATCGCCTCATGGCTTGAGCTCCGTGACGACGGCACCATCATCGTCCGCACTGGCCGCACGGAGATTGGCACCGGAATGAGTGGCTTCTATCCACAGATCATCGCCGAAGAGCTTTGCGTCCATCCCTCCACCATCCGACTCATCATGGGCGATACCGATCGCACACCCGATGGAGGCTACTCCGCAGGTTTTCTCACCGGAGCCGACAATCTGCGCAAGGTTGGCGCCTACACCTACCAGGCTCTTCTCCGGCTCGCATCGAAGAAACTCCGTGTCCCTGTCGCATCGCTCATTGTCGAAGAAGGCATCGTCTGCGGCGCTGATCAAAAGATCAGCTACGCCGATCTCGTGCGCAACCAGCGTCTCGACCTCACCATCCCCGTCTCGGGCGACCTCGCCACCGTCGATGCCAAAGCGTGGAACGGCCTCGCCGGCCTCGATGGCCTTACCGTGCTCGGCAATCCTCCTACTCGCCCTGTAGGCAAGTACAAGTACATCGGCACCTCCAACCCCATGCCCGGCATCCCCGACAAAGTCACAGGCCGTACGCAGTGGACATGCGACGTCTCACTTCCTAACATGCTGCATGCTCGCATGGTGCGTCCGCCTACACTTGGCTCAACACTCATCGCAGCAGGCAAGATCGACAACACCGCATATCCCACAGCACAGCTCATCGTGAAACACAACCTTGTTGCCGTCGTCTCACCCAACGAGTGGGAAGCCGTCAGCGCATCGCAGGCCGTCGCCGCCGACATGAAGTGGAGCGAGTGGTCGGGCCTGCCCACCAGTGACAAGCTCACCGAAGCCCTGCGCAGCTACAAATGGAGCAAGCCCTCCGAAGCCAAAGGAAGCGTCGAAGAGACCGCAGCCGCATTCGGAGCCGCTGCGAAGAAACTCTCCGCCACCTACGAGCAGCCTTACGTCAAACACGCGCCTATCGGCCCCTACGTGGCCGTAGCCGATGTCCGTCTCGACGGCTCGGCCACCATCTGGTCGCACTCCGCCAACTCACAGGGACTACGAGCCCAGATCGCTAACACACTCTCCACCACGATCGACAAGGTCGTCGTTCGCTGGCTCGATCACGCTGGGCAGTTCGGCCGCACCACCTTCGGCGGCGATGGAGCCGAAGGCGATGCCGCCATCCTCTCGCAACTCACCGGCCGTCCCGTGCGCGTGCAGTGGACCTTGCAGGACGACTTTGCCTGGTCCGCCAGCTCCCCCGGCTGGGTCGAGGACATCGCCTGCTCGCTCGACGCCAACAACCGCATCACCGCTCTCAAAAGCTCCTTCTACTCCGGGCAATCGAACGACGCCCGTATCGTCGGTGCCATTCTTGCGGGCATGCCGACCATTCAGTCCAGGCCCGACTACTGGATCGCCACCGAGTGGCCCTACGACCGCATTCCCCATCGCCACGAAGAGGTCTTCGGCATGCCCAACCTCGGCAGCGACTCGCCCAGTGGCGTCGGTATGCGCGGCCTCATCATGCGCACGCCTGGCCAGCGTCAGCAGAACTTCGCTCTCGAATCTCTCATCAATGAAGCTGCCGCAGCAACCCACACAGACCCCATTGACTTCCGCCTCGCACACATCAGCGATTCACGACTCATCGACCTCATTCACGCCACCGCCAAAGCAGCGGACTGGCAGCCGCGCCCCTCTCCTAATCCCAACCCTCGCAAGACCGACGGAACTCAACTCCATGGCCGCGGCATGTGCCTCATGATCCGCCAGAATGCCTGCTGGGTAGGCATCGCCGAAATCGTCATTACTCCATCCACTGGCGTCATTCAGGTCACAAAATTCACCATCGGCGCGGACCCCGGAAAGATCATCAACCCGCCTCAACTCGAACGTTGCATGCTAAGCGGCGTCGTCATGGGCATCAGCGAAGCCCTCAAAGAAGAGGTCACCTTCGACACTGGCCGCATCACCAGCACCATCTGGTCCAGCTACAAAATTCTCACCATGGCCGAAATGCCCGAGATCAAGACCGTGCAAATCTCTCACGATGACAAAGGTTATGGGGGAGGCTCCGAAGCTGCCAACGCCGTCTGCCCACCCGCCGTAGCCGCGGCTTTTCACGATGCCACTGGCATCCATCCGCGACGTATTCCGCTCACACCCGCATACGTCACCCAGCTGCTCAATCGGAACCCAACGACTCCGGCGAAGTCATAGAACCCTGGTCGCTCGCTACTAAAACTCCTGGCCCTGAATCAGTACAGTTTCAATCTCGATCCCCGACCCTCGTTCCCAGCGAAAGCGAATAAGATCTCCCGCAGCTCCAACCTGAAGCTTGCCCTTGCGTCCCACGAGGCGCGCAGGATTCTCTGTAGCAAGCCGTAGCGATTCAGCCAGAGAAAGGTGCGTGTTTGCCACATGGGCCACAGCATCCTTCAGCGGAACTACAGACCCCGCAAGAAACCGAGTCCCCGTAAGGCTAAGACGTCCATCCGCAGACAACTCCACCTGTCCGCCCACCGGAGTTTCATAGAGACCGGGCGGCATGCCACCAAGCGCCACCATGTCAGACACCAGCACCACACGATCCAGCCCCTTCGCTCGCAGCATCACCTTCAGCGTGTCCTCCGGAAGATGATGGCCGTCCGCAATCAAAGTGGCCGTCAGGCGGTCCTCCGCAAGCTGTGTCCAAAGCAGGTTCGGATGTCGTGGCAGCATCCCTGCCACACCGTTACCCAGATGCGTGGAGAGTGTCGCACCCGCATCGACCGCCGCGCGGATCTGCTCAACCGAAGCACCCGTATGTCCGATGGATAGCACAACGCCACGCCTTCGCAGCTCTGCGATATACGCCGGAGCCTCCTCGAAGTGTGGCGACAAAGTAACCATACTCACCAGATCCCCGCACGCTTGCTGCCAGCGATCGAACTCTGCAATCGACGGAGGACGAACGTGTTCACGAGCATGTGCGCCGCGAGGACCATCCTCCGGCGACAGATACGGCCCCTCCACGTGAACACCCGGAATCATGTGCTGCAACATCGGATCGCGTTGCCGCACTGCGGCAATCGTGCGCAAACAGGTCACAATCTTCTCTTCCGAAGCCGTAATGAGCGTCGGAAAAAATGTGGTCACTCCCGTTGCAAGAATCCTGCGCGCTAACGCGATGACCGTCTCTTCAGTCAGACCGTCTTCGTTGAAATCAAGTCCCCGATATCCATTAATCTGCAGATCGATCAGGCCAGGCGAAAGCCACAGAGGATCGACCTCCGGCACCTCATGAATCGCCGCAATCACTCCATCCCGCAGCACAACCTCAAGGTTGCGCCCCGTCTCAGGATCGCGACCCGTGATGCTTCTCATCTTCCCTCAGTCCTGTTCAGCTCTGCCGCTGAGTCCTGATCGAGATACAGCGACCAGTTGGTATGCGTCCGCAGCGCAGTCGCCGGAACGGCACCGCTGATAGGGTCCTGCAAAGTGCGTCGAACCGCAGTCTTCTTCAAATCGCCGGGAACACAGCAGAAGATGCGATCGGACGCGAGCAATCGTGGAACCGTCAACGTAAGGGCATGCGTCGGAACATCCTCGAAACGGTCGAAGCAGCGATCGTCCACCTGCTGCTGACGGCAGGCCACGTCCAGCTCCACAACCTTTACATCTTTCGGATCGTTCAGATCGGCAGGGGGATCATTGAAGGCCAGATGGCCATTCGCCCCTATTCCGCAGCAAACAAGATCAATCGGCGCTGCAGCCAGCTTCTCAGCATACGCAGCCGCAGTGGCCTCAGGATCGCCCCCCGGCTCAAGCAGTTCGACCCGCGCGAACGGCACACGGTCAAAGATGGCTTTGCGCAGCCACAAGGCAAAACGCTGTGGAGCATTCTCCGCCAGCCCCAGATATTCATCCATGTGAAAGGCCGTCACGCGCGACCAGTCAATGCCAGGCATAGCGATCAACTCCGCAAGCATCTCGGACTGGCTAGGTGCAGCCGCAAAGATCATACGAACGCTTGGCTGCGCTTGCAGCCGCCGCCGCATCTCTTCAGCAATCTCTTCCGCGGCTCGTCTTCCCATCGCCGCGCGAGACGGCGCGATGAAGGGCTTAGGTACAGGCTTTTCTGTCAGGTTTGGTCGCATAACTTTAAGTCGTCTAAGACGATTATGTAGCCTGGCTCACACTTGAGGAAGCATCCGGTTCGTTGATCAGGTCAAGCAGGCGTTCCGCCGCAGGCTTTTTCGCTGGCCAGATCAAACCGACTCCAATGAAGACGGCAAGCGAGCTCAGCACCGGCCCGGCCACCGTAATCGTAAACGTCAGATCTCCGGGCAAACGCGCAATCTGCTGCGGAAAGACAAACTTAACCAACGCGAATGCGATGGCGCCTGCTAGCCATGAAGCAATCGCGGCGTTCGCACCCGACCGGCGGAAAAGATTCAACATCCCAAGAAGGATAGGAATTGCAATCGGCCCCAACAGCGCTCCGTACCACAAAACAACCAGTCCAATCACTCCGCCAAATCGATCGGCAGTCAGCGCGATGCACATACTGAGCGCAAGAAATAGCAGCGTGCAAATCCGTCCCGAAAGCAGTTGAATCCGATCGCTCGGTCGGCTGCGATCCTTTCGTAAAGCCGGCAGAATATCGCGCACCACCACGGAAGAGATCGCATTGGCGTCCGAAGAAGTCATCGCCATCGTATGAGCAAACATCCCCGCCAGCACCAGCCCAATCAGCCCCTGAGGCAGCAGGGTCTTTGTCAGCAGCGCATAAGATTCCGACGGGTCCGCAAGGTGTGGCAGGATGAGTGGAGACGCCCACATCGGGAAGAACAGCACCAGCGGCCACACAAGATAAAGCCCCGCGGAAAGCAGCGCAGCATTGCGAGCAGCCTTCTCCGTCGGAGCCGCAATAAAGCGTTGCGCCAGATTCCACGTGCCGCCGTTGTAAGAAAGCGCATTGACCAACAGATACACCACCCCAAACGCTAGCGTGTATTCGCCCGAAAACGGCTTGGAGTGACTCGCAGGCAGCCTGTCCCATATCGTCCACAACGCCGGAACGCCGCCCAACCGCGCCAGCACCGCAACCAGCATCACGATGCCCGCAATCACCTGAATCACAAACTGGCTCATATCGGTCAACGCATCGGCCCAAAGTCCTCCCACGACCGAATAGAT
Source organism: Edaphobacter sp. (assembly GCA_035492215.1). GTDB lineage: Bacteria > Acidobacteriota > Terriglobia > Terriglobales > Acidobacteriaceae > Edaphobacter. Next base: position 66,297 of record DATJJJ010000088.1, read on the forward strand.
CAGCGTCACTGAACCCGTCAGCAGAACTCCCCATAGCGGTGGAACATTGGCAAACGCCTGCAGAAGAATCGCAGCCGCAGTCCACTTCGCGCCAACATCAAACACTTTCAGCAATGCGCCGCTCCACGCCAGCGTCTGTTGCGCCGGCAGGTTGTAACGGGTCAGCAGATACTCCAGCGGCGAAATGATGCCGATCCTTTGGCGCAGCCTCGACCAGCGGCCGGGAAAGATATTGCTGCCAAGAACCAGAGCAACGCTGATCGAAAACGCCCACCAGACGTAGATACTGAAACCCGCCGTATAAGCAATGGCCGCATAAGCCACAAAGACCGCAGAGCTATACCCGGACATATGGTGCGAGATGCCCGAGAGCCACCACGGCATCGCTCCGCCCGCCGTAAAAAAATCATTGGCCGTCTTCACTTTTGTGCGTGCCCAAAAACCCATTCCCAGCATCATCAGGAAGTAAAGGCAGAGCACCAACCAGTCCATCGTCTTCATTGGGCTCCATCATACTGTCTCCACCGCATCCTTCGTGGAGCTTTATATCGCCGCATTGACAGCCTTTTTTTTCACGGCATAGCATTCGATCAGCTCTACTGCAAAGGAGAGAGACGTGGGATTGTCCTGGCAACAAGGTCCGCTCTCACCGGGAGCCATCGGCCGGTTCCTCGTTCCGGAACCGCTCCCCAAAAGGTTGCTGTACGTCGAGCCGTTACGCCGCCGTATGCGCGTACGCTTCGGTGGAACCTGGATCGCCGACAGCGAAAATGCCCTCCTGCTCTTCGAGCCGGGCCACTATCCCATCGCCTATTTCCTTGAGTCCGAAATCTCTCCCCGCGTACTGCAGCGAGGCGAGCACACCACCCGGCATCCCGATCTCGGCGCAACATCGTGGTATACAGTCAGCGCCGGAGGAAAGACCACTCCAAGAGCGGCATGGCAACACGTCGAGCTTCCTCCTCATGCCAGCGAACTGCAAGGGCGAGTCGCCTTCGCCTGGCCTGCCATGGACGCCTTCTACGAAGAAGACGAACGCATCGTCGGCCACGCCGCCGACAGCTACCATCGCATCGACATCCGTCAGTCCTCTCGCAGACTCATCGTCCGCCATCACGACCGCATCGTCGCCGACACCCAACGCCCCGTCGTCCTCTATGAATCCGGCTTCGCTCCGCGCTGGTACGTGGAACGCGCCGATATCGACGAATCTGCGCTGACTCCCGTCAAACACCAAACCTTCTGCCCCTACAAAGGGCTGTGCAGTTATTTCAATATCGGGGACGCAAAGCTGGCGGCATGGTCGTACCCCGATGCTTACCCTCAGGTCGGCCGTATCTCTGATTTAGTATCGTTCGAACCCGATATCGTCTCCGTTCATCTCGACGGCACTCAGCTTCACCTTGAGTCGGGCCAAACCGTCATTCCTCATGGCGCGGACCGCGATCTCACCGTAGCAGAAGCCGTCCAGCCCACCAATAGCTAGAAGAAATCCACCCAGGGGACGATAAATGGCTCGACTACTCTCGGTGAACGTCGGTCTCCCCCGCGACATTGAATGGAAAGGGCGCACCGTCCACACCGGCGTCTGGAAAAATCCAACCCCTGGCCGCCGCCGCGTCACCCGATTGAATCTCGATGGAGACGGTCAAGGCGACCTCGCCGGGCATGGTGGCGAACACCGCGCCGTCTTCGTCTATCAGATCGAATCCTACCGTTACTGGCAGGACCAGCTGAAGCGAACCACCTTCGACTACGGACAATTCGGCGAGAACTTCACCATCGAGGGACTCCCCGACGACGCAGTCTGCATCGGCGACCGTTACCGGATCGGAAGCGCTCTCTTCGAGATCACGCAGCCACGTGTAACCTGCTATCGTGTCGGCATTCGCATGAACGAGCCCCGCATGGCCGCCTTGCTCACGTCGAGCGGACGCCCGGGGTTCTACTTCCGCGTTCTGCAGGAAGGCGAGGTCGGCCCCGGCGACGAAATCGTGAAGGTCGGCGAGGCGCAGGAGCGAATGACCGTCGCAGAGATCAACGCGCTCCTCTATTCCCCTCATCATCCGCACGACCAGCTGGAGCGCGCCCTGCGCATCGAAGCCCTGCCGCCAGGATGGCGCTCCTCCTTCGAAGCCCTGCTCCAGAGCCACGGGAGCGGAAACGCAGGGCTTGCGCCCGAAGTAGCTGCGCATCCTGCCGCACCCGGATTTCGCCCCCTCGCAGTCACAGCGATCGATCACGAATCCGCCGACGTCCTCTCCCTCACAATGCAGAGCAAGGACGGTCAGCCTCTACCGATCGCGATCCCCGGGCAATACGTCGTCGTGCGTCTTCAAACAGCCGCAGGTGCATCGCCGATCTTCCGTAGCTACTCGCTCTCAGGCCCGCTCTCCACTCAGCGTTACCGCATCAGCGTGAAGATCGAGCCCAACGGCGCCGCCGGAACGTATCTGCACGAGCATGTAAAAGTAGGTGACACGCTCAACGTCAGCTCACCCCGCGGCAGCTTCCTTCTGCAATCGAGCGACCGGCCCGTAGTCCTGCTCAGCGCAGGCATTGGAGCAACGCCGGTCCTGTCGATGCTCAACGCGCTGGCGGCAGAGCACTCCACCCGGCAGGTCCTATGGCTCTACGCCGCGCGCGACCAGGACCATCACCCCTTCGCCGCCGAAGTTCGTCGCCTTATACCCGCGCTCGCTCACGGCCGCAGTTACATCTGTTACAGCAGGCCCGGTTCACGCGACAAAGCTGGCGAAGACTTCGACGTCGCCGGCCACCTGTCGCAGTCGGTCTTCGAAGAAGCCGGAATCTCCCCGCAGTCCGAGGTCTACCTCTGCGGTCCGAACTCCTTCATGGCGGAGATGAAAGAGGCGTTGGCAACCTTCGGCGTCGCTCCCACTCAGATTCATTTCGAGCTCTTCAACGGCAGTGAATCGATGACACCCGGCGTCGTTGCCGCACCGAAGCCCGCACCGCATTTGCCCAAGGACGACTCCGCCACCGGCCCGCTCGTCTCCTTCGCTCGCAGTGGCATCGCCGCCCACTGGAACCCGTCCGCCTATCAAAGCCTCCTGGAGCTGGCTGAGGCCTGCGATGTCCCCGTCCGCTGGTCCTGTCGCACCGGTGTATGTCACAACTGCGAGAGCGGTCTGGTCTCAGGAGCAGTAACTTACAATCCCGACCCGCTCGACAGCCCTGCCGACGGAAACATTCTCGTCTGCTGCTCCCAGCCAACCCGCGATATCGTCGTCGATCTGTGACATCCGCCCCAGACAGCGACCGCCCGCTCTATCTGCTATCCTCAACCTTCAGAACTGAACAATCGGAGTATCCGCATGGCAAAAGGCGTTAACAAAGTTTTTCTTCTCGGCAACGTGGGCAAAGACCCCGAGATCCGCTCCACCGCGGGAGGCACCACGGTCGCGAGCTTCTCTCTCGCCACCGCCGACCGAGCCAAGGACCAGCAGGGCAACTGGCAGGACAAAACCGAATGGCATAACCTCGTCGCCTTCAACCGCACCGCTGAGATCATCCGCGACTACGTCAAAAAAGGCACGCAGATCTTCGTCGAAGGCAAAATCCAGACCCGCTCCTGGGACGATAAAGACTCCGGACAGAAGAAGTACCGCACCGAAATCCTCGTCAACGAGATGAGTCTCCTCGGCGGAGGCCCCGGACGCGGCGAAGGCTCCAGCGGCGGCTACTCTCGCTCCAGCTCCACCAGCAGCTTCGATCAGCGCACCCCCTCGTCCGAGCCCGACTTCGCCGATCAGGGCATCACCGACGACGATATCCCTTTCTAACGTATTGAATCTGAAGCTCCTTTTCTCAAAGAGAGCGTCATCCTGAGCGAAGCCTCTGGCAGCCTTATCGCCAGAGGCGGAGTCGAAGGATCTGCGTCTCGCTCGTCGCCACAAAGAATCTCCGTATCCTTAACCGCGTGAGCCGCGTAAAGATCAATATGGACGACTCCGGCTTCGAACTCCGCGGCCCCTTCGACGCGCGCTATCTCGCCTTTCTTGAGACGATCCCTCACCTTCGTCCTCGCCTCCACCGCTACTGTGCCCGCATGACCGGTTCCGTCATGGACGGCGAAGACATCGTTCAGGAGACCCTCTTCCAGGCCTATCGCAAGCTCGAAACCTTCGACGAGACCCGCGACCTCACCCCTTGGCTCTTCCGCATCGCCCACAATCGGTGCATCGATCTCCTCCGCCGACGTAAGGTCCGTCAGCAGGCGGAAACCGCTGCCCTGCAGCCCGACATCTATCTCCCTCCCGACCCCGCCGACCCCATCCCTCCCCAGTCCATCGAGCATCTCGTCCTCGCGCTCGCGCCCAGGGAACGTGCCTGCGTCCTCCTCAAAGACGTCTTCGACTACTCCCTCGAAGAGATCGCCGAGCTCGTCGGCTCCACTGTAGGAGCCGTCAAAGCCGCGCTCAATCGCGGTCGGTCCAAACTGGCGACCCTCCCTCGGCAACCAGCGGCGCCACGTACACCCAAACCCGAAGCCTCCCGCCTGCTTCATCTCTACGTCGAACGATTCAACCAGCGCGACTGGGACGGCATCCGCGAACTCGCCACCGCCGACGCCCGCCTCCTCGTCGCCGACCGCTACGCCGGCCCTCTCACCACCGCGCCCTACTTTGCCCGTTACGAACGCTTCACCACGCCATGGCGACTGGCAACCGGCACCGTCGATGGCCTCCCCATAATCGTCGCATTGCGGCAGCACGACGGTCAGTGGACACCTCACTCCCTCATCCGTGCCCACATCGAGGACAACCGCATCGTCCGCGTCGTCGACTACCTGCACTGCCCCTGGGTGATGGACGCTGTCGTCTCCGCAACCGTCGATCCCTTCTAGCAGTACATCTCCGTATCCTTCCCCGCGTCGCAGCCGTAATAGCGGGCAGAAGGAGAAATCATGCACACCAAGGAAGCCATTCAATACGCCCTCACCCTATCCGATAGAGCCGTCATGACCCAGCTCGATCAGATCAGCGACGACCCCACTCGATTCCCCACTCCCAACGGCGGCTGTCACCCTCTCTGGGTTCTCGGACACCTCACCCTCATCGAAAGCTATCTTCCAGAAATTCTCTTCGGAGAACCCAGCCCCGTAGCCAACTGGCAGAAGCTCTTCGGCGAACACTCGGTGCCGGTGGACGACATCAGCGCCTACCCGTCATTCGACGAAGTCCGAGAAAAATATCAGCAGCTGCGCAACAGGAATCTCGACATCCTCGCCTCTCTCTCCGAAGCCGATCTCGACAAAGCCACCGTGGCTCCGCCTCCGGGGCGCGAGAAGGAGTTCTCCACCTTCGGCCGCAGCTTCCTCACCCTGGCTCTGCACCAGGTCCTGCATCGCGGCCACGTAACCGACGCCCTTCGCGCAGCAGGCCGCCTCACACCCGTCCTTCAAGCTGCCAGCTAAGAGCCGTCACTGATATGCGCTCCTTCCTTTGACTAAAGAACAAAGGAAGGAGCAGCAGTAACAGAGATAGGCCTCTGGACTGCCAACGGAATAATCTAGGCTTTCCACCAAATCGACGTGCATAGAGGAGTGGTAGTCAATACCTATCGCATCGGTCTCGCGCAAAACTTCGTTTCTGACGCGAACAACCTGTATCAAGACTTACGTCGCTCGCGTAGCGCTCCGGGCATTAATTGCGGTCTATCCCATTTTTGTAGCAGCATAGGATCCCGTGGGTTCACGAAAGGGTTCTACGTCAATGCGCTCGTAACGCACTTCCAGTACCGTCAGGCGTTCTTTGCCGCCCGGCGCTTCGAGAACGACGCTGTCTCCCTCAGAAGATCGCATTAATGCGCGGCCCAAAGGCGACTCCCAACTGACATGGTTACGGTCGAGGTCGACCTCATCGGTGCCGACGATGGTCACCTCTCGTTCCACGCCCGTGGCATTGGCATAGAGTACCGTTGCACCGAAATATGCCTTCGTCGCCCGCAGGCCCGATCTCGGACCTTCTGGGTCCACCACTTCTGCGGCTTCGATCCGCTTTGAAAGAAAGCGAATCCGCCCATCGATCTGACGCAGCCGACGTTTCGCGTATTGATAATCAGCGTTTTCACTGCGATCGCCATTACTGGCGGCCCATGCTACGACCTCCGCCACAGCCGGTCGATCCTTCATGAGCAGAAACCTGTGTTCCTCTTTCAGGCGCTGAAGTCCACCGGGCGTGATGTAGTTCTTGACTTGCACTGCCGGTGAGTCATCTTGGGGTCGTCTGGTGAAGCCTTTACGCATTTCGTTATTATCGCAGTGCGAAATCGGCTGGTTCTCCCGATGGAATCGGATGATCGCCCTTGTAAAAGATATTAGATGGATTCTCTATCCATGGCGCGGCTTCATCGCGCCATGCATGCAATGGTATTGCTTCCGGGAACCGCGTTTATGAGGAGTAATCTTTCTCAAACTCGAGAACCCGTACGACTCCGGTTCTTCATGGAAGAGATTCGTCGATCACAAAACGGGCAAATTTAAGAATCTTGGGGTGCGACGCATACGGCAGTCGCCCCGTAATGGCCAGCTTCGCGATACCATGCACCATCGTCCATGCAAGCAGCGCAAAATCCAGATCATTTCTATCCGGAAGCTGCTTTTTCTTCTGGCAATTCTTTACAAGATCCAACAACGTAGAGAACGCATGTTCCGAAGCCTCAGTCGTCGCTGGATATAAATTCTTCGAGAAGGGTGCGTCGAACATTACGGTAAAGTGCTCCGGCCGGCGCAGGGCGAAAGAGACATACGCCAACCCCGCCTGCTTCAGAGCCGCCAGCGCATCCTCCCGCCGGTCGGCAGCCTGCGTCATTGCCTTCGCAAGCTCTTTGTATCCTTGAGCTGCAACCTCTGCCAACAATGCGTCTTTGTCCCGAAAATGACGGTATGGTGCGTTGTGAGAGACCTCTGCTCGCCGTGCAACCTCCCGCAGCGTAAACCCTGCTGGCCCTACTTCAGAAATCAGAGAGATGGCGGCCTCAAGGAGAACCTCCTGCAGATTGCCATGATGGTAAGGTCGAGATTTATTCATCCTGCTGTAAAGATACCTCTGCAGTGTTGGCACAAGCAACATGTGTCGTGAGTAAATTTTTACCGATTAATGTTGACACTAGCCACATTGTAAAGGCATGATCGAGTCAAATACATGTTGCCAATGTCAACATTAGCTCGATTCCCCTCAACTCCGAAAACGAGGCACCCCCTATGACAAAAAGGCACCGGTCACTTTGGCTTATCGGCAAACATTTTCCTCTGCGTGGAATTATCGTGATCCTCCTTCTGGCCACAGGCCTGCTCGCAATCACGGGCTTTTCCATGAAGCCCCAGGAAAGCGATCCACATGGCGATCGGGATGAGAGCTCTGCGGCCATAGAGCAATTCTGGAAGGTCTACCATGGCAATCAGTACAGTCAGATTCCGCAGGTACAACAGCAATTGCAAAATGCCATCGACCGCGATCCCGATAACGCCACCCTATACGCCTTATTAGGCGCTGCCCATTTCTGGCACATCGGTGAATACACGCGGGACCCCAATCCTGACCAGGGAGTGTTGCAGCAGGACCTCCCCGAAGCAGTCGGACTTTTCAGCAAAGCTCTCGATATCGACTACCACGGGAAACACCTGATTGGGTACATCAATGACGACCATCTGCCTGGGTACCTGGGGATTACCACCGTACATCTCGGGCAGCAGAACAACATGGATTCCGACACTATTGAGAAAGGGGATCGGATTCTCGACATGGCGGCCTATCAGTTCCCGGAGTTCAATAACTTCAATCGCTGGGCGGCACACAATACTGATCAAAAAGACACTGACACATATAAAAAGTCCCTCGACTCCCTGTGGCAGGCATTAGACGCATGCACGGCTGCAACGGTCGATCGGACAAACCCTGATCTCAAGCCATATCTTCACCTTCAGACTGCAGTAGGAAGGAAAAAGGCCTGCTGGTCCGAAGGAGCGCTTGCGCCCCACAGCTTTGAAGGCTTCATGCTCAACTTCGGAAATGGATTAGTGAAGGCGGGGCAGATTGAAGCGGCAAGGGTCATGTTCGCAAACGCCCGATATGCCGAACATTATTCGGAGTGGCCTTATCGGAAATATCTGGAGTCGGTGGCAAACTCAGACCTGCAGGCGCGTGCAGCACTCTACGCCGATAACGATTCATCGAACGATCCACCGCTTGCCGTGCCCAATCGCGGATGTTCGTATTGCCACGCCACAGCACCGGAACCTCCGGCTCATTAAACCTCATGAACACTCCCCTTGTCCGGATAACTTCCGATAAGTCGGCGTGTGGGAAGTGATCTGGCTCCGCTTATGAAAATTCTGTTCTTGTGCTTCTAGAAACTGACTTGATTCTGAAGACAGAGCGACATAATCCTGTCAACCCCGTGATCTCCATAAGTAAAACAAAATAGGCAACATCCTGGATGCCAATGAGTTTTCATTCTGCTGTTAAAATGGAAGATAGCGAGAAAGAAAAGCCCCGGATTGCTCCGGGGCTTTTTCTTCGATGCAAGCTATTACAAATCAATACTTTGAAGGCAAGCTACAGATACGAAATAACTTAGAAGCATGGTACCAAACTAAGTTATTTACAATGAATACTTTGACGCAAAATACCCGGGGGGGGAGCCTCCTAGAATACAAACCGTAGGCTTGTCGAGAATGCATAATTGTAGGTGTGGAAGCTGGTCACAGCAGTCTGAAACCCGGCCCCGACCGTAATTCCCAGCCGACTCGTCTCAACCGACCGGATAGGAAGCTTCCCGACGATAATCCCGGGGGAAAGAAAGACCTGTGTCTTGCCGTCCCGTGTGCCCCCGAAGTAGCTCGTGGAGTTCACCTCCAGCTCCGGCGCAAAATATCTCCCAATCTTGTACTGCGCCACGGAGTTCCAATGAACCGTCCGGCCGGTAGTCGAAACCTGCGAGGTCGGAAGCCCTCCTCCGATCGAGCTCATCAGGGCCAGCTTGCCGAAGCCCTTGCCGCCCAGAAGCGTCGGATTGAGAACCGAGCTTGGCCCGCCGTTCTTATAGCTGCCCGTCGGAATGACCCACCCGAGCCCGCCCGTCAGGATGTAGTTGCCATGCCCCTCCGTGCGGGAGAGAAAGCGATACTTGCCCACCAGGGACATGTCGCCAAAGCCGTCCTGTCCGCTCTCGCCGTGGGACACGTAGCCCGGAACGAAGACGTCGATCTGAATCTTGTCGTAAGGAATTAAGTTGAAGCCCTTGCCGTGGCCGTAATACCAGTTCGTGCCGGTTGGAGTCTTCTGGCTCGTGAAATCGGTCCGGAAGACCTGAGCCACCATGGGAAAGGGAGAAAACATCGGCACGCTCCACTTCGGTTGAGCGGCCTGGGTCCGGGTAGCGCGAGCCTCCCACTGAGCGGCAAAAGTTTTGATAAAACCATCTTGGGCCTCGGCAGTGCAAGCGCCGATGAGAAAGATCAACGGCAATAGAATTCTGTACAAAAAGTACTCCCTCTATCCCGTTGTCTAGATTGGTTTAGCTGCCGGGATCTCTGTCTCCCGGCTTATGATCTCCCGATTCTACCGTACGGGAAGGAAAGAACGCACCAGCTACACTATCTCCATGATCGACGAAGCAACTTTCCGGAACGAGTCCGACCGCGCCCTCGAGTCCCTCAAACAGTCCCTCATCCGCGCCGAGGAACAGAGCGACTCCGACGAAATTCCCTTCGAAACCGAAGAGAAAAATGGCGTCCTCAACGTTCTCTTCGAACACGACGGCAGCAAGTTCGTCTTCACGCCCAATACTCCTGTCCGTCAAATCTGGATCTCCGCACTCACCACAAGTTTTAAATTGGACTGGTCGGAAGAAGCCCGCGCCTTCGTCCTTCCCAGGACCGGTGAGAACCTGCAAATCCTCACCCAGCGTCTGTTGCGCGAACATCTCGGAGACTCCTCCATCACACTTTCCTGACTTGCAAACCTCCACAAAAGAGGTAGTCAACCCGATGCCCCGGGGCTGGACAAGTTCTCTGAATGTGTCACAATCCCACTATTGAACCTCGAGCACGAAATTTCGATGACCTCGTCCTCTCACAGCATGGACGACAAGGCTGATCAGCCAGTGTCTTTTCAGGAACGCCAGACACGGCAGACGCTTTCTGTCGCCATCATCACGCTGAATGAAGAGGCAAACCTGGCGCGCACTCTTGCCAGCGTCCAGTTTGCGGACGAAGTCATCGTCGTCGACTCCGGCTCCACGGACCGCACACTCGAGATCGCCCGCGACTTCGATGCCAAAGTCGTCTTCGAACCCTGGAAGGGCTTCGCACGCCAGAAGAACTCCGCAATCGAAAAGTGCACCGGAACCTGGATTCTCTCTCTCGACGCCGACGAGGAGCTCACTCTCGAATTGCAGCAGGAGATCCGGGCTCTGTTGCGCGGCAAGCCCTGGGCCGATGCCTACATGATCCGCCGCCGCAATCTCTTCCTCAATCGCTGGATGCGCTACGGCGGCTACTATCCCGACCCCAAGCTACGCCTCTTCCGTCGCAACTCAGCGAACTTTGCTCCTCCTACACGATTCACCGAGCGCCCAGTTCACGAAACCATCGCCTTCGATGGTTCCCTCGATACGCTCCAGCACGATCTGATCCACCATGCCTACCCCACAATCGAGAGTTACATCGATCACATGGATCGCTACAGCACGCTCGGCGCACAGATCATCGTAGAAAAGGGCAAGACCAGCCGCTCCTGGTGGAGCTTCTACTACAACGTCGTCGTCATCCCTTTCTTTACCTTCATCTGGAACTTCATCTTCCGCTTTGGCTTCCTCGATGGACGAGAAGGCTTCCTGCTCCACCTCTATCACTCCACTTACACCAGCTGGAAATATTCGAAGGCCTGGCAGACGACCCGCGAACGATAAGCGATGCCGTGCTAAAAAGGACGCATGCTCTTGCGTCCCGCTCTGTGCCTTCTAGCCCTTGCCAGTTCTCTCGCCGCTCAAACGACCGACAAAGCCGCCAATCTGATCCAGCCTAACGATCTCAGGGCGGACATCTATTTCCTGGCCTCCCCTGACCTGGCCGGTCGTAACGCAGGCAGTCCTGAAGACCACATTGCGACCGATTACATCGCCTCCGAGTTTCTCCGCCTCGGACTCAAGCCAATGGGTGATTCAGGGACCTTCTTTCAGAACCTGGATATCTATACCGGCAGGCCCGACCCTGCGCACATGACCCTGAAGGCAAAGGTCAACGGGGCAGAGCACTCCTATACATTCAGCCATGACTTTACTCTGGCTCGGCAGAGCCTGCGAAACACAGCCTCCTGCGGAACGATCGCCTTCGCTGGATACGGCATCAGCGCCCCAGAATTTCAGTACGACGATCTCTCCGGAGTGGATCTCAAGGGTAAGATCGCTATGGTCTTCACCCGCGAGCCGCAGGCGAATGATCCGAATTCAAAGTTCATGGGAACGTGGGACAGCTATCACGCCTTCAACTGGCACAAGATTGAAGAGCTGCGAAAGCATGGCGCAGCCGGAATTCTTATCATTCAGGACAGCGTTCCTCGCGAGGTCAAGCTCATTCCACCGACGTCTCCGCGCCCCAGCGGCGAACCCTCGTATGCGCTCGCCGGTCAGATGTGGGATATTCCTGTCTTTCTGATCAAGCGAGGCGTGGCAGACCAGATTCTCGCTCCCAGTGGCAAGACCACCGAAATACTTCAGGGTGCGATCGATCACTCCGTCAAGCCAGACTCATTCGATGTTCCACAAAGTTCTGTCTGCATGTCCAAGGGATACACAGAAGTAGAAGCCCACAAAGGACGCAATGTGATTGCTCTGCTTGAAGGCTCTGATCCAAAGCTGAAAGCTCAGACCATCATCCTTACCGCGCACCATGACCACATGGGCAGGTCCAATGGACACACGTACTATGGCGCAGACGATAACGCCTCCGGCGTAGCAGGACTTCTGTCGGTTGCCAGAGCCATGGTCAAAGGAAATGTTCATCCCAAACGCAGCATTCTTTTTCTGGCCTACGACGGCGAAGAACGAATCTTCCTCGGATCTTACTTTTATGTAACCCATCCCGTCGTTCCGCTCAGCCAAACCATAGCCACTCTGAATCTCGACATGATCGGACGTAATGAAGATGACGCGAATTGGCCTACTCCCCCGGACCACAACGTCAATATGGTGAATGTTCTTGGCACTCGCTATAACCCGGCGTTGCGCCAGATCATCGATCGCGAAAATCATCAGGAAGGGTTGAAGCTGGATTACAAGATGGACAAAGTCGATCCGGACTCACTATGGTCTCGCAGCGATCACTTCTGGTTTGCTACTCTCCACATCCCTCAGGTGGAGTTCCAGACCGGACTTCATCCCGACTATCACACGGAAAACGACACATGGGATCGGATCAACTATCCCAAGCTAACCAAAATTGCTCGTCTTGTTTATCTCTCCATGGCCGATCTAGCGAATACCGCTCAGGAGATTTCTTTTCTTTCCGCGGGCAAGCCAGAGACACAACGACCCCGGTAAACCCATCCTTTACCGGGGCCTTGCGAAGGCTTTACCAGCTAATCGCTTCGCCCAGGTGGAAGAATCCACCCGTCGGGCCATCAGCACCAAGCGTCGCCAATTGGACCTCGGTCTTCGCGCCGTCGACGATCTCCATAGGAGCTGCGTCGGTGCCCATGTCTGTCTTCACCCAACCCGGGTGTGCAGAGTTCACTTTGATCTTCGTTCCCTTGAGATCGTGTGCCAGGTGAATGGTGTAGGCATTCAAAGCTGCCTTCGATGCATCGTAGGCTAAGGCCTTTGCCTCATAGATCGGCGAGCCTTCAGCCGCGTGCAAGGCTAATGAGCCAAGGATGCTGGATACATTGACGATCCGCCCAGCATCGCTCTTCTTCAGCAGGGGCAAAAACGCATTGGTCATAGAGACCGCCGAGAAGAAGTTCGTCTCGAAAGTATCGCGGAGCGTTTCTTCTGAAACGGTGGTGGTGGTGTTTCCGCCAATGGGCTCCAACATCACGCCAGCATTGTTGATCAGGATATCGAGCTTACCGAACTCATTCGCGACACTTTCGGTAGCCGCCTTCACATCATCCGGTTTCACTACGTCGAGCTTCACCGCGCGAGCATCGACGCCCTCTTTCTTTAACTGTTCCGCTGCGGCTTGTCCCTTCGCCAGATCACGCGCCCCAAGAAGGATCGTAATCCCCTGCTTTCCGAGCTGTCGCGCCGTCTCGAAACCAATTCCCTTGTTCGCGCCGGAGATCAACGCAATCTTTTTCTCTGTACTCATTACTCGTTCCTCATTTCGCCGCGCCACGGTATGGCGCTCCCGTTGAAATTTGTTCTTTTAGATGAGCACGGCGGCAAAACGGCTTGCGTATTTTTCAGGTAGAGAATGTTTTTTCATCTCCCTGTCAACGACCACATGCACGGTTTCGCCCTCGCACAACAGCGTTTCGTCGGTAACGCGACGAATCCTGTAACCGAACTTGATCACGACTCCACGCGCAGCGAGCAGACGTGTCTCGATAATCAGATTGTCATCGTAACGTGCTGGCGCTTTATATCGCGCCGATACATCAACGACTGCAATTCCAAGCCCGTCCTCCCGCTCCATGGTTCGGTAGTCCATTCCTAACCCTCGGATAAAATCTACCCGGCCTATTTCGAACCACACCAGATAATTGGCGTGATAGACCACTCCCATCTGGTCGGTCTCGGCATAACGGACCCGTACATGCGATTCGCTGATTCGAGGATTTGTCGCGACTCCTTGGTTCATCCCTTCAGTCTAACGGACAAGGAAGCTCAGGCCTATTTGCTCCACACCGGCTTCCGTTTCTCCAAGAACGAGGCAACCCCCTCACGAAAGTCGTGCATCGCTCTGGCCTCGGCATTCGCTGTCATCGCATGAGCTATCGCAGAATCCAACCACACATGATTCTGCATGGCCATCAGGCGCTTAGTCGCAGCCATGGATTGCGGACTGTTCGCCTTCAGCGCACGGGCTAAGGTGTTAGTGCGCTCCACGAGCTCCTCTGGATGCACAATCTCATTTACCAATCCCATCTGCTCAGCTTCTTCTGAGGAGAAGAACCGTCCACTCAGTAAAAGATCGCGTGCACGCTTCTCACCTATCTGTAGAACCAGAAAAGCCGAGACAAGCGCAGGAATAAAACCGATCCTTACCTCGGTGAATCCGAACTTTACGCCCGGTGCTGCCAGAGTGAAGTCGCAGATCGTCGCCAGTCCCGTGCCTCCAGCGATAGCCGGCCCATGCACCATGGCAATCGTTGGCTTTGGCAGCTCATACAACATTCGAAACAACCGTGACAGGCGCTCGGCATCGGCGACATGCTCGGACTGCGACTTGTCCGCGATCGCCTGCAGATGAACCAGATCCAGTCCCGCGCAGAACGCTTCTCCAGCGCCCGTGAGCACAATCACCCGGCTGTGATCGACAGCGGCCTTCTCAAAGGCAGCGATCAGCTCATCCTGCATCTCTGGAGTCATAGCGTTACGGCGCTCCGGCCGGTTCAGCATGATCGTCTTGATGCCATCTTCTTCCGTAACCAGAATCGTCTTGTAAGTCATAACTCCTCGTTGCCCTTATAACCGGTGAGTGCAAATGTTATTGCACCTTCGTTCCATACTTGCGAGCGATCTCTGCGCTCGCCGATTGAAGACTGTCCAATGGAGCGAGTGGAGGAAGCTCGGCTCCCAGCGCCCGCAACTCCTCTAACACCAACTCCGTCGCAAGGTTGCCCACCAGTACATCCTGAGCAAACGGACAGCCTCCCAGCCCTCCGATTGCCGTGTCAAACCGCCGGCAACCTGCGTTATACGCTGCCCGGACCAGCTCTCGCGCCTGATCGTACCTCGCATGCAGATGAACGCCGATCTCAGTGCCATCGTGCACGGCCATCACATCACCCACCACATCGCCAACGAGCTTTGGTGTGGCCGCTCCGACGGTATCGGCCAGCGAGATCTGCGTCACGCCGGAGTCGCTCAGGAGATCGCAGGCATCCACCACCTCATCGATCGACCACGGATCGCCATAAGGATTGCCGAAGGCCATCGAGATATACGCCACAACCTCGAGCCCTGCTTTATAGGCCAGCGTCCCGATCTGCTCCAACGCCTCCAGCGATTCCTCCGGTGTCTGATTCTGATTACGTTTAAGAAACTCCGGCGAGATGGAGTAGGGAAAACCAAGCGTCTGCACCGCTTCGGTCTTGATCGCCCGATCCGCGCCTTTGGCATTGACGACGATACCTATGATCTCGGTATCGTCGGGAGGATCGAGGTAATCCAGCACTTTCTCAGAGTCCGTCATCTGCGGCACTGCGGCTGCGGATACGAAACTGACAGCATCGATGTGACGGAAACCCGCTGCGATCAACAGACGAAGATAGTCCGCCTTCACTTCTGCAGGAATGTGTAAAGGCAGCCCCTGCCATGCATCGCGCGGACATTCGATGATCTTTACCAGATTGCTCAAAATCTAATTTCCTTTCCCTATGCAACTGAGATCGTGCGAATCCAATTCTCATCTCACGTCTGCAGCACCCCTGGATTAAATCTTGCCACCTCCGGATTCAACGCACATGCTTCCAGGGCCGTGATCAACACCTCGCGAGTCTTCGCCGGATCGATAATCGCATCGACCCACATTCTCGCTGCACCATAGCGAGGATCGGCCTGCGCATCATAGGTCGCCTTGATCTCTTCATAGATCGCCTTTTTCTCTTCTTCCGAAAGATGCTTTCCGCCGCGTTCCATCTGCTTCACGCGCACCTCAACCAGGGTGTTAGCTGCCGAGGCTCCGCTCATCACGGCATATCGAGCTGTCGGCCACGCGAAGATGAATCTTGGATCATACGCTTTGCCGCACATCGCATAGTGTCCTGCACCAAAGCTGCCACCCACAATTACTGTGATCTTTGGCACCACGCTTGTGCTCACCGCTGAGACCATCTTCGCTCCGGCGCGGATAATGCCGCTCCACTCGGCGTCCTTGCCCACCATAAAGCCGTTGACGTCGTGCAGAAAGATCAACGGGACAAGGTTTTGGTTGCAGTCCATGATGAACCGCGCAGCCTTCTGAGCGCTCTCTGTATAGATGACACCACCGAACTCCGTGCGCTTCGAACCCGCCTGCGGCCCCATCGCCACCGTCTGCTGCTGATGCACCTTCTGGTTGGCGACGATGCCCACCGCTCGTCCACCTATCCGGGCATATCCACACAGCACTGTGCGACCGAATTCGGCTTTGTATTCGTCGAACTCCGAGCGGTCCACGATCCGTGCAATCACCTCACGCATGTCATAGATGTTGCTTGCCGCCTTCTCAAAATTAGGATCGATCAGTCCGTAAATCTCGTCGGCCGAATACTTCGGAGCATCCTTTGCCACATCGAACGCAACCGCACTGAAGGGAGCATGCGGCCGCTCTCCGATCTTACCCACCAGCGAGCGCAGTCGAGCGATACATACATGATCGTTCGGTTCTTTGAAGTCCACCGTACCCGAGATCTCCGCGTGCATCGTGGCTCCGCCTAACTCTTCGGGGTCGGTCTTCTGACCGATTGCAGCCTGCACCAGGGAAGGCCCAGCCAGGAACAACCCCGAGCCCTCCGTCATCAGCACAGTATCCGTCATCACCGGCAGATAGGCTCCGCCTGCCACACACATCCCCATAATCGCCGTGATCTGCGGAACTCCCAATGCACTCATCACAGCGTTGTTGCGGAAGACGCGCCCAAAGTCGTCCTGATCCGGAAAGACATCTTCCTGCAACGGCAGAAACACACCGGCGGAGTCCACCAGATACAGCGTGGGGATGCGGTTTTCCAGCGCAATCGTCTGGGCACGCAGAACCTTCTTTGCCGTCATCGGGAAGAACGCTCCCGCCTTCACCGTCGCATCATTGGCGACAATCATGCAGAGTCGTCCACTTACCCGTCCCAATCCGGTTACAACGCCCGCCCCTGGAGCTCCGCCGAACTCCTCGTACATTCCATGGGCGGCCCAAAGACCAAGCTCAAGAAACTCCGTCCCCTCGTCCAGCAGAAGCGCCAATCGCTCGCGGACCGTCAGCCTTCCTTTGGCCCGTTGTGCCTCGGCTGCCTTTGCACCGCCGCCCTGGCGGATCACCGCCTCCTGCTCGTGAAGGCGACCGAGCAATGCCAGCAGTGTTGCACCATTCGCAACGAAACGTGGTGCCTCCTTATCCAGCTTCGATTCGAGAGTACCCTCTGACTTCGCTTCCTCTGCCATCACACCGCCCATTGAAAAGACCTGTCAGCATAGCATCTTAGTCATTCTTCCAGAATTGGGGCAGCATCGAACCTCCTCCACCCGACGTGTACCCTAATCGCAGGAGGAAGGATGAAGATTCCTGCCCGCTGGTTTCCTCGGATTTTGTTCGCCTGCCTAGTCGCTCTGCCTCTCGCGGGAACGTGCCGTGCGCAGAGCAGCCATTCAGACATGGATAAATCCATCTCCAACATGGTCGGTGATCCAGCACAGTTCCAAACCGTCTTCACCGGGCTGAAACAGGCCGTGGAAAAACACGATGCAGCTGCCGTCGCTGCTCTGATAAGTTACCCCATCACGATCAATCCCCGGACGAAAAAGGCGATCAGCATCCGTACCCCAAAGACTTTTATTGCCCGCTACGACCAGATCGTCACGCCCCATATCGCCGATGTGATCGAAAAACAAAAATACGAAGACCTCTTCGTTAACGATCAGGGAGCTATGTTCGGCTCAGGCGAAGTCTGGATTGCCGGCATCTGCAAGGACAAGGCCTGCAAGCAGGTTGACATCAAGGTAAGGACCATCCAGAACACGATCGTTCCACCTAAATCTAAATAGACTTCTGAGCTAGCTAAGTTCTGGTTATTCCGATGGACTAACAGGAAGCACTTTTTGCGAGTTGGGTGTTTGTACCTGTTTGTGCTTCATCATCGTCAATCCAATGACCCCTGACATCGACAGCAGCAGCAGAATGGTTGCCAATGGATAGAAGACATAACGCGTCCGCGGCCACAGCATTGCCGGTAGCTGATTTACGATTCTGTCGCTAAATGAGCTTGTCTGACGTTCGGGGAATTCACTTATCTCTGCTGGCGTGTCAGACGTCTGCCAGCGTCGCGACAAGATCGTGGCCCGAACATTGGCAAATAACAGCATTGTTGCAATTGTGGTGAGTATGGAGTTCCCGCCCCCGACCATTCCCAGAATCGCGAATTCAAGCGCAGCGATGCGATCCAGGAGATAGCAGAGAAAAATAAGTACTGCCGCCGCGATATCTCGTTCTCTTACCCCCAGCGCAGCAAGAAAATACGTGCTGCCCAGCAATAATCCGAATCCTATCTGTCCCTGCCAGATAAGGACAACCATCGACAACACAGCTACCGCAAGACAAACCCAGAATCCTTGCTGTCCCACAAGATCCACATCGTACTGATTTGCGATCTCAGGCCAGAAGAGCCTCTTGAACAGACCATCCGTAGGCCGTGGGCTACTGGAAAGCCCCAATGTTTGCATTCCCGGATTAGACCCCAGCCTTGCTGGTTCGTCCAGAAGATTTCTGATTCACCTCCGCCAAGGAGAGTGGTCGCTCATGCAAACTTGATTACATGAACCTAAGGCCCACCGATGTCCTGCTCGTCATCGACATGCAAAATGATTTTTGCCCCGGCGGCGCACTTGCTGTCGACCGCGGCGATGAAATCGTCCCCCTGATCAACCGACTCGGCCAGCAATTCGAGCATGTCATCCTCACACAGGACTGGCACCCGGCCAACCACATCTCTTTCGCCTCGTCACACTCCGGCAAGCAGCCCTTCGAAACCACCGAAGTCACTTACGGTACCCAAACCCTTTGGCCCGATCATTGTGTCCAAGGTACACCTGGAGCGGATTTCCACCCTGATCTCAACCTTCCTCATGCCGAGATGATCGTCCGCAAAGGTTTTCGCCGCCACATCGACAGCTACTCCGCCTTTCTCGAAGACGACCACACGACTCCGACCGGACTGGCCGGCTACCTGCGAGAACGGGGCCTGGAGCGGCTGTTCCTCTGCGGACTTGCCTATGATTTTTGTGTGCGTTTTTCCGCTGTCGATGGAGTTGCCGGAGGATTTGAGTGCCTCGTGGTTGAAGATGCTACTCGAGCTGTAGCTCTTGCAGATTCGGTTGAACAAACAAATACAGCTTTTGCAGGTAGGAATATCCGGCGAATCGTCTCTACTGCTGTACTTTCTCTGAACGGCTAACTACTAGCCAGCCCCAACTCCTCCGCCCGCTCCTGCATCGCCTTCAAACAATTCCCTAGGTGCTCCTCCAGTGATATTCCCAACAGCTCCGCCCCGCCGGTAATATCCTCGCGCTTCACCGCCCGGGCGAAGGCCTTATCCTTCATTTTTTTCTTCACACCAGCCACTTCGACATCATGGATCGACTTTGTCGGTTTCACCAGAGCGCAGGCTGTCAGAAATCCAGCAAGCTCATCGCAGGCAAACAGAGCTCTTTCAAGATGCGAGTCTCTTGCCACACCCGAGTAATCCGCATGCGCCAGAATCGCATTCAGCACCGGCTCCGGCCAACCCAGTTCGCGCAGATGGCCGACTCCGACAAACGGATGCTCCTCCAGCGAGGGGTGACGCTCGTAGTCCATATCGTGCAACAACCCTGCACAGGCATAGGATTCGGCGAAAGCGTCGGCCTCAGCATCGTTCAATCCCAACCGCTCCGCTTCGCGCTTGCCGTAGGCCTCCGTACAGATCGACACCGCCATGCCATGCTTCCGAAGCGACTCGCTCTTCGTCCATTCCTCCAGCAGTTTCAATGCGTCGGACCGTCCCCATCCCATACTCACCCTCCTTCGCCTTTCCATTTTCCGGTGCTCTGTACAAGTTACTACTTTGGTTCTCTTCCGGGTTTTTCCGGCATTTTACTAAGAACTGGCGGTTTTCCTCTTGACTCCTCAGGAACCCCAGTGTCACTCTAGGCACATCTCATGATTCGTTATCGGACATGAGATGCGGTCCTTGCTCTGGGCCCGCCCGCGTCAAGACAACTTATGGCAACCATGATGGCATCTGTCGAGCAGCGAGAGGTCCTGCGCTGCGACCACTGCAGCCTGGTGCAGTTTCGCACGGTAAATTCGCTGTGCCGCCGCTGCCACAAATCGCTCGAGGTCGAAGAGCCCGAGCCGACTCCGGCACCGCTCTCCATCGTCCCTCAAGTTACCTCGTCAACAGACGGTCTCCAGGTCGCCACCGCGGTCCGAGATCTCCGTCACGTACGTAACCTCTCCCAGCGTCAGCTTGCGGCTCGCATGAATGTGCCGCGCACGTATATTTCTAAGATCGAGAACGGCAAGGCCATGCCGACGCTCTCCTCGCTCGACAGGTTGGCGAAGGCCCTGCAGGTGGACATTTCCACCCTGCTGCGTGACTCTAACACCAGGCACCGCGACGAGACGGCAGTTCTAATGGCCGATCCGTTCCTAGCCGAGATCGCAGCCTACACATCTCAGCTCGATGCCCTACAACGCTCCATCTTCCTGAACCATGTTCGAGAGCTGGCCGCAGGCCGCAGGCGTACTGCATAGTCGGCAGATAGAACGCTGAATCCCTACCTCCGTGCCGCGTCAGCCGCAAATGCGGGAGACGCGGCACCCTCCGCAACTCAGCGGAGAACTTTTCCGATTCCTCGCTATCACAAAAGCGGTTCATTGCGCCGCGCACTCCGGTGTGCTAGCGTCATGCTTTGTGAGGTAGTTTTTGCCGTCGAATCTTCCCAGCCGCGTACATGAGCTCTCTGCCGAGGAACAGAGCGTTTACCGGCAGCTTGATCCCTCTCGTCTCCCCCAGCACATCGCCATCATCATGGACGGTAACGGCCGATGGGCCGGCAAACGTGCGCTTAAACGCTTTCTTGGGCATCAGCAGGGAGCCGAAAGCGTTCAGTATGTTGTCGAAACGGCTTCGCGCATCAATCTTCCTTGGCTGACCCTGTACGCCTTCTCACTTGAGAACAATCTCAGACGCCCCAAGTCCGAAGTCAGCTTCCTGATGAAGCTGCTCAAGAACTACCTGATTGGCAACGTCAAGCGAATGAACGACAACAACGTCCGCATGGCGTACATTGGCCGCACCTACGACCTTCCGCAGGAGGTCCAGGACACGATGCAGTGGGCTATGGAAGCCACTGCAAAGAACACCGGAACCACCCTCACTCTGGCGCTTAACTACGGCGCACGCTCCGAGATCGTCGATGCCGTTCGCCGCATCCTGACCGATCTCACAACAGAGGCTCATACCCGCGGTTGCTCCGTGGAAGACCTCCTCGGTGCCGGGGCTCTCGACTCGCTCGACGAGTCCACCATCGCACGGGCTCTCTACACCGCCGATATGCCTGACCCGGACCTGATGATCCGTACCTCGGGGGAGCAGCGCATCTCCAATTTTCTGCTCTGGCAGATCGCATATTCGGAGATCTACATCACCGACCGGCTCTGGCCCGACTTTCGCGGCATCCATCTGCTCGAAGCCATCGCCGACTATCAGCGCCGAGACCGCCGTTTCGGTGGATTGAACGATAACTCCGACGAGAAGATTGATACTCTCCAGCCAGTCTCCGAACTCGAAACCGAGATCGCAACCGAGCTGGCTCCTCCGCGCGAGTTGTCAAGACGCTAGGCTAAGCTCTTAAGGCTGTCTCCGAATACCCTTTCAACTGCTGGATAAACTCACTCAACGCAGGACGAATCTCTGTGAAGAGAGGATCGCTGCGATGTACTAACGCAACTTCGCTGAAAAGCTTCAGCCCAACCCCCAACGCGGCTGAAGTCCCTGCGTTGAAAGGCAGCTTCGACTGCAGCCGCTCCACGATGGCAATAATATCGTCGTGGTTCGCAGCATAGAAGCTGAGGCTCTGGCCATAGGCAGGTTCGCCTTTGGCATCGCTCAGCTTCTCCACCGTGACTCGATACCGGTAAGAGTGCATCTCAGATCCTCTCGATCTGCTTCGCGGCCGCATCGATGATGTCGGTGACAGTGTTAATCTGCTCTTCGGTCAACGAGCCCATCTTCATGCGCAAAGCCATACGAAGGTTTTCGACCGCGCGCTCGATCTGCTGAGGACGCTGCGAGGCATAGCGCGCTCTCAGATTCTCGATCTTTGCGAACAATGCATCGACGGTCGCCTTGTTCTCTGCGAGAGCCTTTGCGCCCTCTTCCGTGATCGTATAGAGCTTGCGCGTTCCCTCGGTGACGACACTGGCGTAACCCATCTCCTCAAGCATGGTCAGCATGGGGTAGACCACGCCGGGGCTTGGGGTATAGTTTCCACCCAGACGCTCCTGGATCGACTTGATGATCTCGTATCCGTAGCTCGGCTTCTCTGAAATCAGTTGCAGGATGACGTAACGCAAATCCCCAGCGCCGAACATACGGCCTTCGCCGCGCCAGCGTCCTCGGAAGCCGTGACGCCCGTGACCGAAGCCACCGATGTTTCCGCAAAATCTCTCCTGTCGTGAATCGTGACCGCCGCGAAACTGATCTCCCCGGCGAAGCTCTTTGAAATGTTCATAAAACATATTTTTATCTCCTATGCTTAATGACAATATCAAGATATATCTTTATATGTCAAGATCATTACACATGCTGATTCTGTTGGAGATATACTGAGTTCTCGAATCTCATGAAGCGAATCCTTACTGCTGCCGTCCTAATTCCTGCCGTCTTTGCGCTCATTTTCTTCGGGCAGCTTTGGATGATTACCCTGGCTGCAGCTCTCGTCGCCGAGCTCGCTGTTTATGAATACCTCAAACTCGCCGCCGTAGGTGCCGAGGCCCACAACGCGCATCTGCGCATCCCCATCTGGTGGATGGCGATCAGCACAGCACTCGCCTTCGTTGTAACGCTGCCCAACTTTCCTGTTGAAGCCCAGCTTCCCGTTCTCAGTGCTCTTACCCTTATCCTCTTTGCCTGGAATGGCTTCCGAGCTCCGTTGATTCAGGTGCTTCCCGACACAGCCCAAGGCATCTTCGGACTCATCTGGATCGCCTACCCGCTAACTCTCGTTCCGCTACTTTGGAAACAGGAGGACGGCATCGCCCTGTTGCTCTTCCTGATGGTCTGTGTCTGGGCTGGCGACATCGCTGCGCTCTACGTCGGCCGAGCCTTTGGCCGTCACAAACTCGCTCCCCGTCTCAGCCCAGGCAAAACCTGGGAGGGGTCAATTGCCTCCATCCTTGGGAGCATTGCCGCCGTCGGGATTGTTCTGTGGATCAGCGAGCTTCTCGTCGTTCGGGGCAATCTGCTTCTGCATATCTCTGAGCCCATCTGGCAGACGCTTCTCCTTGCTGCAATCGTCAACGTTGCTGCGCAGTTAGGCGATCTTCTGGAGTCGGCAGTCAAACGCGGGGCGGGGGTCAAAGACTCTGGAAACATGCTGCCCGGACACGGTGGAATCCTTGACCGCATCGACGCCCTGTTGGTGGCAACCCCTGTACTGTGGTTCGCCCTGTTGATCAAGGACTACCTTGGCTTCGGCAGATTTTAATAGCTCCCCATTGGCGATCTGAGAAAATAAATCTTGTGAAAAAACTCGCTATCCTCGGCTCCACCGGCTCCATCGGAACCTCTACCCTCTCCATCTGCGAGTCCTTTCCCGACCGCTATCAACCTGTCGCCCTTGCCGCTGGACAAAACATCGAGGCCGCATTCGACCAATGCGTGCGATGGCGTCCCAACATCATCTCCATCGCCACGGAAGAGCTTGCATCGAAGCTGCAGCAGCGCCTCGCTGCCGCAGGCATCACGGGCATTGAGGTCGTTCATGGAACCGCCGGAACCGTCCGAGTAGCCACTTTCCCCGAGGTCGATTTTGTTGTCTCGGCCATCGTGGGCGTTGCCGGACTCGAAGCGACCTATGCGGCCGTGAAAGCCGGTAAGACCATCGGTCTCGCCAACAAAGAGTGCCTTGTCGCTGCAGGCGAGCTCATCATCGCCGCGGCAAAGGAGCACAACGTTGCCCTTCTCCCCATCGACTCCGAGCACAACGCGGTTCACCAGTGCATGCGCGGCGGCGAATCCCGCGAGGTTCGCCAGATCTGGCTCACGGCCTCTGGGGGGCCCTTCCGAAACACACCTCTTGCCTCCTTCGAGCACATTACCCCTGCCCAGGCCCTCAAACATCCCACTTGGGTCATGGGTCAGCGCATCACCATCGACTCAGCGACGATGATGAACAAGGGCTTTGAGGTCATCGAGGCCTGCCGTCTCTTTTCCCTGCCTCCGGCACAGGTTCGCGTCACCATTCATCCGCAGTCCACCGTCCACTCCATGGTCGAATTTATCGATGGCAGCATCCTGGCTCAGATTTCAGTAACCGATATGCGCCTGCCGATCCTCTACGCCCTGGCCTACCCTGAGCGCGTCGATGCTGCCCCAGCCTCCGGGCTCCAGTTCGATCTCACAACGTTGAGCCAATTGGACTTCTCCGTTCCCGACCTTGAACGTTTTCCATGCCTTCGCCTCGCCTATGAGGCCGCAGAGACAGGCGGAGAGGCCTGCATTGCTCTCAATGCAGCAGACGAGATTGCCGTGGCGGCATTCCTCGAAGGTCACATTCCCTTCCTCGGCATCCCGCGTACAATAGAAAGAGTGTTGCAACAAACCTCGGACCGCCGCCCATCGTCTATTCAGGAAGTGCTCGAAGCAGATCTTGCGGCGCGAGCGTGTGCCCGCGATATGATTACCCACCAGTATTCCGGCGCTCTCCGATAAGTCTTACGATTCTCCGAGTGAGGTTTCCACTCTCCCATGTCCACCATCATTCAACTTGGTATCGTGCTCGGCATCATGGTCCTTGTGCACGAGTTCGGCCATTTTGCGGTCGCCAAACTTTGCGGCATCCGCGTCGAGACTTTCTCCATCGGCTTTGGTAAACGTCTTTTCGGCTTCCGGCGTGGCGACACCGACTATCGGCTTTCGCTTCTACCCCTCGGTGGCTATGTCAAGATGTCCGGAGACAATCCCGGCGAAGCCCCCACCGATCCCGGCGACTTCAACGCTCATCCGCGCTGGCAGCGCATGCTCGTCGCTCTTGCCGGACCCTTCGCCAACTTTCTGCTCGCGATCGGACTGATGACCGGTGTCTCCATGTTGCACAACGAGGTGCAGGAATATGTCTCCGGTCCCGCCCGCACGGACTATATCCCGACCCATACCCCGGCATCGCGTACTGGAATCCACTCCGGCGACCTCATCGTTCACTACGACAGCATCGAAAATCCCTCTTGGGATCAGGTCGCGATCCGTTCGCTACTGAACCTCAATCAGACAATTCCGTTCTCTTACATGCACGACGGCCAGCGAGTCGATACCAAGCTCTTCGTTGAAGCCAAGGACGGAGCCGACAATTTCTCTCTCGATCGTCTCGGCTTCATTCCCAAGATGCAAAATTCGCCGGTTCAGGTGGATTCGCTTGAGCCGAATATGCCTGCCTCGAAGGCGGGCCTTCAGCCGGGCGATCAGGTCGCAACCATCGACGGGCTGAAACTTCACTCCGTACCTGCTCTGCTCGCTTACCTGCAGGATCAGGCCGGAAAGCCTGCTTCTTTGACCATCCTGCGCAACGGCAGCACACTCCCGATGAGCATTACCCCTGAGCTCGCCGACGTCGGCGACGGCACGAAGGACTATCGCCTCGGTTTCCGTCCGGTACAGCCTCCGGTCAAGATTGAGCGTTTACCTTTCGGCAAGGCTTTGGCTGCTTCATGGGATTACAACAAAAAAGGCTCCATGCTGATCGTCGAGGTCCTTAAGCGGATGTTCACCCGCCAGGTCTCTGTACGCTCGCTTTCCGGCCCCATCGGCATCGGCCAGCAGATCCATCAGGCAGCTTCCATGCCTGGATGGATGCCTCTGATCGGCCTAATGGCTTACATCTCGCTTAATCTGGGAATCTTCAATCTGCTTCCCATTCCCATCCTCGATGGTGGAATGATCCTTTTTCTCGGTGTCGAGTCTATTTTGCGCCGCGACCTCAACCAGCAGCTCAAAGAACGCGTTTATCAGGTCGCCTTTGTTTGCATCCTGGTCTTCGCGGCCATGGTTATCTTCAACGACATCAGCAAGCTGGGCCTCTTTAGCAAAGTCAAGCCTTAGGCCAAAAGTAAAACGCGGTCGGCAAAAGATCCCGTGCCGGCCGCGTCACTTTTTAAACCAGATTAATCATCATCACCGCCGCTCACGCGGCCGGGATTCCGTGGTAGTCCACGCGGCTGCTCCTCCGGTGTACGCCTCCACTTTGTCTTCCCCATCGTAATGGCAGCAAACAGAATCAGCAGGACAACGATGACGCTACCCCAAAAGACAGGATTCATCGCAGCACCCTCCACGTCTTCTGAGACTCAATCGAGCTTTGCGGTTGCTTAGGCGACGTTATCTCCTGCGCGTAACTCAGCAACAATCTCGTCTGCCGCCTTGCGCGCATCTTCTTCACGATCTGGAGAAAAGCTAATCGCGCCAACCCTCGCATGCCCGCCGCCACCGTAGCGTTCGCAGATCTCCGCTAGGTTTGCCAGCTTCTCAGCAGGTAGCGTCGTCCAAGGATTCGTCCCAACCGCTACCTTCGTCCGGAAGCTCGATTTGCTCAGACCGATGTTGTACGTCCCCCCAGGAAACAGATAGTAGGGGATAAATTTGTTGTATCCCTCTGTCGGGTGATCCGTGATATCGAACGTGATCACTCCGCGCTCCATGGAGGCCCGTTCTCGAATCAGCTTCAGCGCTGCCTCATGCCGCTCCATCAACGGACCAAGCAACTCCTGCACGAAGGGCTGATCAAGCACCTGCTGCAGTGGCATCTCTGTCAACAGCGGGATCAGCTTTTTGCCTAACAACTCGTCCTGCGTGCTCTCGATCACCATCGTTAGTTTCATCGCTGGTGCCGCCATCTCCACAGCAGCCTTGGCGCTCTCATATCTCGCGCCGTCCACAATATCGGCCCACTTGATAAGCTCTTCCAGAGGCTTCACGTCAAAGCCGAACTTCGTCGCTCCAACATGCGCAATCAGGCTTGTGCACGAGATGAACTTCGGATCGTAAAACTTGCGCATTACCTCCGAGCCATCAGCTTGTCCGCGCTCGTAGTCAGCCTGATCCTCCGGTGTCAGAAACGCGCTTAGGTGATGATCGAACCACCACGTCACCTTCTTCGAGGCTGAATACTTGAAGTCGACGATCGCATTTTCACCGTCGATAAATTCGTTCTCCTCAAACAGCGCGCCTGCTCTGTGCACCAGTCCGTAATAAGAAAACGACGAAACCGTCTTCACACACTCTCGATGAAACCGCGTAAACACCGAGGCTGAGCACGCCCCATCAAAACACTTGTCGTGATAAAAAACCTTGCAATCCAAGATCCTGAGCTCCCCATAGCCGAACACCTCAAACGTCGGCGCTCGAAGCATTTAGAATATCCGCACTCTCACTCATCGCCAAACAGCCCTTCGTATATCCTTTTGCAAACGCTGCAAGCTTACTGGAACGAGGGCCCTTTTGTCTGAGATCATTCCCAACACCGATAACATCTCCACACCTCCTCCCGAGCCGTCGCTGATCTTCTTCGGCCCCTACGGCCTTCGCGCCGGGTGGAGTCTTCTGATTGCGGTACCTCTGTTCTTCGCCTTCGTCTACTGCTTCAGCTCCCTGTTCCGCATCACACATCTGGTTCCGCCTCACGCCATGTTGCACGAACCCGGTCCTCTCTCCATCTTTTTCTCGGAGCTGGGCGCTTTTCTCTCTACCGCGCTGGCCACATGGATCCTTTCGAAGATAGAACGCCGCCCACTCAGCGTCTATGGACTCAATGGAGATCGACGCATCTCGCGCCTTCTCACAGGCACTGTCCTCGGCCTTGCAGCCATCTCCCTACTCGTCTTCCTTCTATTCAAGTCAGGGTTTCTTATTTTCGACCGACAACTTCTCTTTGGTGCAGAAGCTTTTCGCTACTCTCTCGCCTGGATTCCGGGCTTTCTTGCCATTGGATTCTTCGAGGAATATCTCTTTCGCGGTTACCTGCAATACACCTTGGCTCGCGGCCTCTCCGGCATTGCTAGTCTTCTTCCCGGACATCCTGATCCTCGCACTGTCGGCTTCTGGACCGCAGCTTTTATCGTCTCCTTCGGCTTCGGTGCGGTTCATGGCTCGAACCCCGGTGAAAGTCCCGCCGGCCTCATCTGTGCCGGACTCGCCTCCATGATCTTCTGCTTCAGCCTCTGGCGAACCGGCTCGCTCTGGTGGGCTATTGGAATGCACGCCGCGTGGGATTACGGAGAATCGTTTCTCTTTGGCGTCGCCGACAGCGGAGCGCTCTTTGGCCATCGTCTCTATGAGACGCATCCCGTCGGCAAACCTCTACTGAGTGGCGGAGCCACAGGGCCGGAAGGCAGCATCATCTGCCTGATTCCACTTCTTTTACTAGCAGCCATCATTCACTTTACACAGCCGAGCAATCCCCGCGGCTACGCTTCGCAAATGCCGGCTCCGATCATTCCCGATTCTCATCCGCAGGCTACGAGTTAAGCTCGAACTTCGTCTCTTCCAAATCGAGTTCGCGTTCCAGTCTCCGCAAGACATCATCGCTGATCCGTCCCTCATCGCGAAGACGAATGATTCTCTGTCGTTCTACCTGCACTGCGGCACGCGCCGCTCTGCTCAGCGTGTGGTAAACCTCGGCCTTCGATGCCTCATGTTCTTTCTCATCACTTACCTCTGCTAGCCTGTGTTCATAGCGATCAATCAGGTCGTCGTAGGCGTGTTCCAGTGAATCCTCAGTGTTACGTTTGCCCTCTTCCAGATAGGCGATCGCATCCTTGATCGCCAGCTCACGGGCATAGCGTTCCTCCGGTTCAATTCCTTTTTGTTCTCCTGCAAGTCCCAAGGCCCGAATCACAGAGGGAAGGGTCAAGCCTTGCAGCACCAGCGTTACAAGGATTACCGAAAAAGTAAGGAAGTTGATGAGATTCCGTTGCCTGAACTCGACACCATTCACCATGTCAGGCACGGAAAAACCCGCAGCCAGTGCAATAACACCGCGCATTCCCGTCCATCCGATCACGAAGCTCTCACGAGGCGAGACGCTCGGCGCCTCCGGATGACGCAACCGGCTTACAAAGTTTGAAAACCGCACCGCGGGGACAACCCAAACCATTCTCAACACGATCAGCGTGACACTGAAGATTACACCGTACTCCACCAGCGTCAGCATGCTGAAACCGCCATGAATTCCCGCCAGCACATACGGCATCTGCAGCCCTATCATCAGAAAGACAATGCCATTGAGAACAAAGGTCATCGCCTGCCAAGCCCCCGTCACCTGAATGCGAACTGCCGGTGAGAAGATGCGAGCACTTTGGCGGCTGAGATAAAGTCCCGAAGCAACCACTGCGAGAACTCCGGATGCCTTGGCTTCCTCGCCTGCGAGATATGCCGCATAAGGAACAATCAGACTCAAAACCAGCTCTACAGGACCGTTGTCGATAAATCGCTCAAAGGTGGCGACGACAATTCCAATCACGAGTCCAATCCCAAGCCCCCCAAGAATCAGGTAGATCAGTCGAAGAGCACCTTCCTCCAGCGTAGGCAGATTTCCCTGTTCCAACAGCCTCAATCCGACCTCAAGAGCGAGCAAACCTGTAGCATCATTCAACAGGCTCTCGCCTTCCAGAATGTCGACGATCCTTCGTGGCAACCCCAGAGACTTTGCCACCGAAGTAGCCGCAATCGCGTCCGTCGTCGACAGCACCGCGCCCAGTAGAAAGCCCGCCTTCCAGTCCAGAGCCGTGATAAAGCGATCCGAAAACTCAGCGACTCCCCATACCGTAAAGCCCACCAACCCTACTGCTAAAAGCGAAATCATCAATAAATTTCGCTTGAAATCTCGAAAAGAGACCGTCCAGGCCGCCGCATAAAGCAACGGTGGAAGAAAAATTACAAAAACCAGGTTTGGATTAAGTGGAATCCTGGGCATGTGAGGTGCAAAGCTCAAGACCAGACCCGCCAGCACCAAAACGATCGGGTACGGCACTTTTAAACGGTGCGCAATCACTGCGAATCCAGCCACCATCACCAGTAGCAGCAGCACAACTCTCTCAATTGCGTGGAGACTGGCAGCTGACTCCAAATTATGCCCCCCTTCAAATCGGTTGTTGCCAGTAAAACAAATCCTGTACTCAGACTGCCAGCGGTCTTTTGACTCTGCTCCAACCATTTAGACTTTTGCATAACAAGATGAGCGTTCCTGACCCCAATGCTGAACCGATCCTGATGCAACGTAGAAACCGCTACGAAAACGAACGTCCAAAGCGGCGGTACTCCCGACTCCCTAAGTTCTTTACCATCGCAACCTCCATCTTGCTCATTCTTGGACTCACTGCGTTCTTTGCCGCGCGAAGCTTTGTGCACCATGCCATGGTCGCCGCGCTTCCTCAAACGGATGGAACGCTTATCCTGCAAGGGCTATCAGCGCCGGTCACCGTTCAGAGAGGCGCTCATGGTGTTCCCCATATTCACGCAGCCTCTCTCGATGATCTAGTTTTTGCACAAGGATTTACAACCGCTCAGGACCGGCTCTTCCAGATGGATCTTCTGCGGCGTCATGCCGCTGGCGAACTGGCTCAGATTCTTGGTCCCTCCATGTTGGAGCATGATCGTATCCAGCGCACTCTTCAGCTTCGTGCCACCGCCGACCGTGCCGTTACCTCAATCTCCGCGAATCAGCTGCACTATCTTCAGGTCTATGCCCGTGGCGTCAACGCCTCTATGGCCATACAAAATTCTCACCTGCCGCTCGAATTCCGAGTTCTCCGCTACAATCCCGCTCCCTGGACCCCGCGTGACTCTCTCCTCGTTGGCATGGTCATGTTTCAAGACCTCACCAACAGCTTCCCTACCAAACTCAGTCGCGAAGCCATCTCAGCCCGGCTCTCTCCCGATCTTCTTGCCGATCTCTACCCCGTCGGTTCATGGCGCGATCATCCTCCCACCCTACCTGCTGTCGACCTGACAGCTCCACAGGAACTTCCCGACATCCCACTCGACGAATCGCAGACAAAGCTCGTTCGCCCGGCGACGCCTAAGCTCCTCACCGCGTCGCCTGCCGACATCCTTGCACTCGCACATACACTGAAACCGTCCTGCGAATCCTGTGTTGCCGGATCGAACAGTTGGGCCGTCTCCGGAGCTCGCACCGCTACGGGCAAGCCTCTGCTTTCAGACGATATGCACCTTAGTCTGAGTATTCCAGGAATCTGGTATCAGACAGATCTCTCTGCTCCGACTCCCAGCGGCCCCTTCCATGTAACGGGAGTTTCGCTTCCAGGCCTTCCTTTCATCATCGTCGGCCACAACGAACATATCGCGTGGGGCTTTACCAATCTAGGAGCTGATGTTCAGGATGTGTTCATCGAACACGTTCGTGGCTCTGGTCCATCAGCTGAATTCCAGTCACCTGATGGCACCTGGCACTCGGTTCTCCATCAGACTGAGATCATTCACGTCCGCGATAAATCCGACGTAACAATCGATGTCGCCTCCACCATGCACGGCGGTTTTCCCGCGCCTATCATCTCTCCGCTCATACCTAGCGAAAAGCGAACGCTCTCTCTTCGTTGGACGATCTACGACCCCGCCACCCTCTCCGCTCCTCTATTTCAAATCGACTCCGCCAATGACTGGGGCAGCTTTCTCGATGCCTTCTCTCAGTTTGGCGGCCCAGCCCAGAACGTGATATACGCCGACGATCAGGGACACATCGGTTATCACGCTACCGGACGAGTGCCTCTTCGGGGAGACCCCCTGAATCCTTCTGCTTCCCCCCCTCCTCTTCCACCTGCTCTCACACCGACCGCACCAGCAGAACAGGCAATGGCTCAAACGGCGCAGGACCAGCAACCGCCTGTCGGAAGCCCCTTAAGCTCGGTTCCCGTCGACGCTGTAACCGGCCACTACGATTGGATCGGATACATCCCCTTCGGACTGCTCCCACAGTCCTTCGATCCGCCCAGCGGAGTTCTCGCCACCGCTAACGCTCGCGTAACCTCTGACAACTACCGCTACACCCTTACGCTCAACTGGGCAGCGCCTTATCGCAATGAGCGCATTTGGAAGGTGCTGCTCAACCGCGATCATCTCAGCGCGGCTGACATGCTTTCGCTTCAAACCGACGTCTATTCCGATCTTGATCACAACATCGCCCAGCGTCTCGCCTACTCTATTGATCACTCCACGACACACGATCGCCGCCTGCATCAGGCTGCCGATATTCTGCGTAACTGGAATGGTCAGGTCGACGCCAGCTCACCTGCGCCTCCTATCGTCAACTCCGCTCGCGACGCTCTCTGGCAACTCCTGCTTGAGCCTCGTCTCGGAGCAAGTCTTCACGACGACACGCAAGGGCACGCAGTCCCTCTGTGGAAGCTTTACCTTTGGGGCGAAAAATCCTACGCCTCCGAGCAGATCATCATGCACACTCCCGACCGCTGGCTTCCGCCAGGCTTCACAAACTGGAACGAACTCCTCACCGCCGCCGTCTCGCGTGGCCTTGCCAATGCACATGCCCCTAACGATCTCCGGACCTGGAAGCACGGCGACGCGTATCCCGTCGAGATCGAGCATCCCATCTATTCGCACTCTTCTTTCCTTCGCGCACTCATCCACATGCCGATTGGCACCGGCATCAAGCCGCAGAGCGGAGACCTCAGCACGGTCAAACAAGTCAGCCGAACCTTCGGCCCTTCCGAGCGATTTACCGCCGATCTCTCCGACTTCGATCGATCCACATTCAACCTGCCCTTTGGAGAATCCGGCAGCCCTGCCAGTCCCTGGTTCATGGACCAATGGCCGATCTACTACAACGGCAACACTTTGCCCATGCCTTTCACCGATGCAGCCGTCAACGCTGCCACGCGCCACAGCCTGACTCTCAAACCCCAGTAATGACAAGGGGATTTGCGTAATGCAGTAGTCGGGTGCTTCAATAAAAGCATTGCGACGGCTACTTGCCATCTCGTTGCTGGCTCTTCTCGGCCTGCCGTTTGTCTCACCGCTACTGGCTTCCATTACCGGTGATAACGCGAGTCTGCCTGCGTGCTGCCGGCGCAACGGCGCGCATCATTGCATGAACATGGTTATGCAATTGCACCCGTCCAGCAGCGATCCGCACATGCAGGCGCCACCCGAGAAATGCCCTTACTACCCGGCCAGCGTCGCTGTGTTTCACGGCAACGCTTTCGTTCCTCCTACGGCCCAGGTCATCTTCGCAGGCCTGATCGCACATCCTGCGGTCGTCGCGCAGACGGAATCCAAGCTCCGCATCTCCCGCGAACGTTCCCGCCAGAAGCGCGGTCCTCCTTCTCTCTCGCTCTAGCCCCCCTTTTCCAACGCAGATCCTGTTTTCAGGTCCAAAAGTCCGCACGTTGAGCACACCCGCGGTGTAGCTTTTCACTTTCCTGCGTTGGATTGAGATGGCTTCCGGTAAATGCACTCCTCCGGGACCCCATCCCTCCTGGCCGCCTAACGCTGGAGTTTTCTTCATGTCTCGATCTTTTCTTGCTCTCCTTGGAATGACTGCGATCCTCGCGGTGCCTACTGCCATACTTGCTCAGGAAACCCTTACCAACGCCTCTGTCACCGGACGCGTGCTCGATCCCGGCGGCTCCGTCATGCCGCACGTCACCATCACCGCCACAGCCACAGCAACCGGTCAGGCCTACACGGCAGAAACCGATAATCAAGGCCGCTTCCGCCTTCCTTATCTCCCTGTCGGCGAATACAGAATCGATGTCCTCGCAAGCGGCTTCGCAAAAAACTCACGCATTCTGCATCTTTCCGTCGGCTCGGCCTTCGACATTACCGTTCAACTCGCCGTCGCCACTACCTCTTCCAATGTTCAGGTCACGGCACAACCTCCGGTCATTGAAGATGACCGCAGCCAGATCAGCGAAACCGTCCTCCAGCCCGAGATAACCAATCTGCCGTATCAAGGCCGCAATTATCTTGACCTCGCGCTTCTTCTCCCCGGCGTCTCGCCTACGAACACCGGCAGCACCCAGACACTCGCGGAAACCTCAGAGGTCGTCGGACAAGGCTACTCCATCAACAGTCAACGCAACTTCTCCAACAGCTTTGTCGTCGATGGTCTCTCTGCCAACGACGACGCCGCAGGAGTCGCCGGAAACGTCTTCGGCATGGATGTCGTTCATGAGTTTCAGGTCGTCACCTCCGGCGGCCAGGCCGAGTTCGGACGAGCTCTCGGCGGATACTTCAACCTCATCACCAAGAGCGGAACCAATCAACTCCACGGCACTCTCTATGGCTTCCTTCGCAACCAGAGGATGAACGCCAATAATGCGCTCTCAGGAAGTAAGCTTCCACTTACGCAGGGCCAGTACGGTGCAAGCCTCTCTGGTCCCCTGCAAAAGAACCGCTCCTTTCTCTTTGGAAACTTCGAAGAAGGTCGTCTCAACACCGCA
This sequence comes from Edaphobacter sp., assembly GCA_035492215.1. Lineage (GTDB taxonomy): Bacteria > Acidobacteriota > Terriglobia > Terriglobales > Acidobacteriaceae > Edaphobacter. The sequence goes on from DATJJJ010000088.1 coordinate 100,906, forward strand.
GGCGTCATCACGGTAAAACCTGCCGATGCACAGGCGATCAATCAGCAGCTAACAGCTGTCGGATATCAGGCTCCCTTGCTTCCAATCGGCAACGTTTCCACCACACTCTATCCCACTACGCTGCACACTGATACGGCCTTCCTTCATGGAGATCATCGCTTCAGTCAGAACGATCAGTTCAACATACGCTATAGCCTCTACAAGCTCAGCAGCATCAACGCTCGAGGCGTCGGCGGACTCAATGAAGCCAGCAACGGCACCTCCGTCTACGACACCAACCACACCATCGCAGCGAGCAATATCGCTACACTCTCTGCCCGCACCTTCAACGAAACTCGTAGTCAGTTCAGCTATGACGATCTCACCGCTCCTCCCAACGACCAGATCGGCCCAGCTGTTGCCATCTCTGGTGTCGCCACCTTCGGCCGCTCCACCTCCTCGCCAAATGTTCGTCGCAACTATCTCGGAGAATTGGTCGACAACCTCGTCATGCAGCGTGGTGCCCACACCGTCAAAACCGGCATCGACTTCCTCTACAACGACGACACCATCACCTACTTTCAATCCCTCCGTGGCAGCTACAGCTTCGGCTGCATCTACGACAACGCCTCCCAGGCTCCTGCCGGATACACAGGTCCTTTTTGCAGCAACAGTCTTTACTCCGGCAGATACAACTCGCAGGGCTACACCCAGAACTTCGGCAATCCCACCATTCAGCAGAACAATCCCAACCTAGGCTTCTACGCGCAGGATGAGTGGAAGATCCGTCCCTCGCTCACTTTTAACCTCGGTCTGCGCTATGACCTGCAGTGGCTCCAGACCATCAATACCGATACCAATAACCTCTCCCCACGCATCGGTCTTGCATGGTCTCCCTTCGGAGATCGTGGAACTGTCGTTCGCGCCAGCTACGGACTCTTTTATGACCGTGTTCCTTTGCGTCCGTTGGCCAACGCACTACTCTCGGCAAACAACACCATCGACCCCTCGCAGGCACGCTACTTCAGTTACTCCTTCTCGCCCACCGACACTGGAGCTCCAGTCTTTCCAACCGTTGCCTCTGCTCCTCCCATCGTCGTCCGGCCAAACTACTCCACCATGGATCGCAGCATCCAGAACCCATACTCACAACAGACCAGTCTTGAGGTCGAGCAACAGCTTTCGCAGACCAGCACTTTAGGCATCAGCTATCAGCACGTCCGCGGGCTGCATCTCATCAGCTCTATTAACCGCAATATCAATCTCGACGGTACCCGTCCCGATCCCACACGCGGCAACGTCAAGCCGTACAGCTCTATCTTCGACTCTTACTATGACGGCCTCTCTATTTCCTACCTGCAACACCCGCTCTCATGGGGATCAGTACGTCTCTCCTACACATGGTCCAAGGCCATCAACAACGTGGGCGAGTTCTTCTTCAGCTCTCCGATTAATAACTTCGACCTTAGCGTTGACCGCAGCCGCTCCGACGACGACCAGCGCCACCGTGTCGTCTTCAATGCCCTGCTCAACTCCCCTCTCTCCGAAGCTCATACTTTTACTGGGCAGCTCACACATGGCTGGAGACTAAGCGGAATTCTCCAGTACTACTCTCGCCTTCCCTTCAACATCACCACCGGCATCAACACCAAACAGGCAACCTCGCAGCGGCCTTGCACTCCAGGCTTCAGTCTTAGCGCTAATGGCGGCCTCAACCCCTGCACCGAAGCAGTAAGAGGTGCCGTCATCGGCCGCAACACTGGCATCGGCTTCGACTTCTTCGCTCTCAATGCTCGTCTCAGCCGTACGTTCTCACTCACGGAACGTGTGAAGTTGGAGGGCATGGCCGAAGCTTTCAATACTCTCAATCACCGCAACGACATGATCCCGAACGGCACGTGGGGAACTGGCGAGTATCCCGCGCGTCCCAACCCCACCTTCGGGCAGGCCACTGCGGTCGGCGACCCACGCAACATCCAGCTCGCCGCGAGAATCACCTTCTAACCTCAAGGAGGTGCGGATAAAAGATCGTCCGCACCTCCTCAGCTACGATCCCATAAGTGCTCTTTGCGTTACCCTCACCTCATGCCCAAAGATCGTCGGCCTCTGTTCATTCTTCCCCTGGCCGCTTTCATCGCGATCTCTCCTCTGCTCCTCCGCGGCTGTTCCTGCGGCCACGACTTCGACTTCCATCTCATCAACTGGTTCGAAGCCGCTCGCCAGATCACTCACGGAACCTTGCTTCCCCGCTGGGCTGCAACTCCTGCCTGGAACGCAGGCGAGCCCCGCTTCGTCTTCTACCCACCGCTCTCCTGGCTCATCGGTGCTCTCCTCGGCCTGCTCATGCCGTGGACATGGACTCCCATCGCCTATACATGGCTTGCCCTCACCGCCGCCGGATTTTCTCTCTACTATGTAGCCCGCAACTGCGTCCCTCCCAATGCCGCTCTTATCGCCGCAGCCGTCTACCTGGCAAATCCCTACACTCTATATACCGCTTACGAGCGTTCAGCTTACGCTGAGCTCTTCGCCGCTGCGTGGCTCCCTCTCGCGCTCCACGCCGTTCTCAAGCGCCGTGTAACCATACCCGCCGTCGCTCTTCCCGTAGCGCTCCTTTGGCTTACGAATGCCCCTGCAGCCGTCATGGGTTGTTATGCGATGGCAGCCATCGTTCTCATTCGCCTGGTTCTCCCCAAACTCCACCCATTAGGGTCAGCGTCTACATCAAGAGAAAAATTGTCTCGTTCTATCGGCCTCCAATCTTCTCCCATCCAACTCGCCCTTCACTCTCTCTTCGGAGTTCTTCTCGGCCTCGGCCTCTCCAGTTTTTATCTCCTCCCCGCCGCCTATGAGCGCCGCTTCGTCCAGATTGGCTTCGCCATCCTTCCCGGACTTCGCCCTTGGGATAACTTCCTCTTCGAACACACCTCTGACCCCGAGCACGATGCCGTCCTTCACACCGCCTCGATCGTCGCCGTTGCGCTGCTCGCCCTATCAGCAATCGTCTTCCTCGCGCTGCTTTTCCTGCGAAACCGCTCCAAAACGCAGTCCCTTACTGAAGCGCGTCCGCATCACGAGACCCTCACGCTCCTGCTTCTCGCCATTTTCATCGCTGGTATGCTCACCCCACTCTCGGTCCCGTTGTGGCGCTATCTGCCGGAGCTCCGTTTCCTGCAATTCCCCTGGCGTTTGCTCGCCGTCCTCGCAGCTATCTTCGGCGTCAGTCTCTCCTTCGCGCTCGCATCTCTCAGGATTCGTTTTGCTGTACCCATTTCCTTCCTCTGCGTGGCCATTCTGGTCGTCCCCAGCTACCGGAAGTTCCATCAATACTGCTACCCCGAAGACACCGTCCCAGAACGGCTCGCCATATTCCAATCCTCCAACCCCGGAACCGATCCTACCGACGAGTACACTCCCACAGGGGCTGACAACAGCGCCCTGAACCAGCTAAACCCCGGATACTGGTTAGCGGATTCCGCTACACGAACTGCGCCAAATCCTTCAAAACCTGGCCCTGCCCCGCATCAACTCACCCTCTCCCCCAGTGCTCCCACTGTTCTCATCCTCAACCTGCGGGATTACCCCGCATGGCACATCACCCGCAACGGTATTCTCGTTACTTCGCGTCTTCACCGGCAGGACGGCTTGATCGCTGTCCCTCTGCCCGCAGGCTTAGCTCACATCCGCGTTCAGTACGCGGTACTTACCGACCAGCGTCTCGGTTATCTCATTACCGCTATCTCCATCTTTCTGCTATGCGCATTATTCGTTCGCAAACCAACGCCTGATCCTGCAAAACCCTTCTCCCGCTGATTTATCATCACTTTCAGATGAATTCCTCTGTGCAAGAATTGCTTCGCTCCGGCGTCGAGCTTACGGACGCCGCTCTCGAGCGCCTGCTTCCCTCGCCTGAAACAGCTCCTCACTCGATCCATCGCGCCATGCGCCACTCTGTCTTCGCAGGCGGAAAGCGGCTTCGCCCCATCTTGGCGATGGAGGCCGCTCGCATGACTTCCGGCACTGGCGAGGTTCCCTCGGGCGCAGCCGAACTTGGCGCTGCCATCGAGATGATCCACACCTACTCTCTCATCCATGACGACCTGCCTGCGCTCGACAACGACGATCTCCGTCGCGGCCAACCTACCTGCCATATCGTCTTCGGTGAAGCCATCGCGATTCTCGCCGGCGACGCTCTCCAAACCCTCGCCTTCCAAACCCTTGCACAACTCCCCATCCCGCCGGCAACTACCGTATCGATTCTTCGTGAGGTCTCGTTAGCCATTGGAACCGGTGTAGGCCCCAATAGCCCGCTTCCTCCAGGCATGATCGGTGGCCAGGTAGTCGACATCGAATCCGAGGGCAAGCAGCCTACCGCCGAGCTCGTCGAGTCGATCCATCGCGCCAAGACAGGCGCTCTCATCACCACCTCTATCGTCTCCGGTGGCATTCTCGGCCTTGCCCACACCGATCACGACTTTCATGCCGATACCATCGGCCGTCTCCGCATCTTTGGAGAAAAGGCCGGTCTCGCCTTTCAAATCGTCGATGATGTTCTCGATATGACCCAAAGCTCGGAAGAGCTCGGCAAGACTGCAGGAAAGGACACCGCGAGCATCAAGGCGACCTGGCCCGCGGTCTTTGGCGTCGAACGTTCTCTCAAAGACGCAGAAGAGCTGATCGCTGATGCCTTCGCTGCGCTCGAGCCTTTCGGTGAAGCAGCAGCACATCTCAAGGCTCTTGCAACTTATCTGGTGGAACGGAAGCACTGATCGAGGATCAGGCTGCCCTAGTCCCTTTCTTTATCCTTGGAGTGTGAAGTAAGCTTGCGCAGGATAAATTCCTGCGCGAGAGCATTGGCCATACGTCCACCCGTAACAATGCCAACGTTGGTGAAGAGAAGACCCGCTCCACGATCCTGCTTTGGATAGTAAAGATTCGAAAGCGAAGAAGAGATCACGTCGCCGCCGATGCTCGAGTAATTAAACTGCCACTGACCATTGTCTCCCTTGCACCAGAAGGGGCTTGAAAGCGCATGCATAATACGGGATCTCTTCGTTCCCGTGCCCTGATAAAAGTATCGCGGGTCTTGATGCAGAAGTGCCGGAAGGATGGCGCCTCCAAACATAATGTCCGTAACGCCGTCGGTATAGGCCGCTCCAAAACGCTTGCCGTAGCCCTGCGCACCTTGACCGTAAGCAGGCGTATCCGCTGCCTGGTTCACACCGGCGAGAAAGGCCGCTCCAGCAATACTGACAGCATCTGTAGCCGTTCGAGTGGCTAGCTTGAACTTCAGTTTCGAAGTCAATGGAACCGTGTTGGGATCATAGGCAACATAAAAGTTAGGAATAACGCCCAGAACCCTTTGCTTCTCTGCAGCTTTGACCTGCTCAATCGCCACTTCTTCCTGCGAAACTGCGCTGACTGTCGTCTGCACTACCGCAAGCGTCAGCTTGATCTCTGCAAGATCAAAGTCCTGCCCCGGCTTGAGAGTCACTTCAGCAGAGGTCCAGTCTGCGAATCCCTTAGCGCTCACCTTCACGTGATAGGGGACATTAGGACGCAAACCTTGTAACTGGAAAAATCCATCGCCGTTAGTGACACCGCTCACTGGCTGGCTGCTGGAATCCTGCCCGCTGATCGTTACAGTCGCTTCGGGAATCGTATCTTCCGCGGCGTCGGTTACCGTCCCGATAATTCTTCCGGCCTGAGGCTCTGGTGCGGCGACCTCCTGGCTCAGCGCATGCATCGAGGAGAGAAAAAAAAGAAAAGAAAAAAAGAAAAATGAAGTTCGAAGAATGCGCATGGTTAAAACTGTCTCTGTAGCAGACGGCTCAACACGCGCGAACGATTCAGGAATTGGCGGTTTTTCCCGAAGAAAACGACGTATTTTTTTGTTGATTACTGCCTTGCAGCTTTTAAAAATCTTCTATGCGGATTTTTAACATAAAAAGACAACTCTGCATCAGTTTCAGTGTATTAGGCCGGTCTTTTTGCAGAAAGATGAAGAGCCGCATCCAACCAGCTATCATCGACTCAGGAAGATGCTTACCGAATCCGATATCCTTACAGCGCTTCGGGACTGCTACGATCCCACACTGCCCTGCAACATCGTCGATCTCGGGCTGATCCGTGAACTCCATGTCTCCCGAGACCCCGAGGCTCCTGGAGCAAACATCCCCGGTGTCCCGCAGAAACATCGCATTCATCTTGAGCTTGTGCTAACCAATCCCACAGAAGAAAACGCAGCTCAGTTGACGGCACAGATTCGAAACCGCCTTGCCGGCCTTGAAGAAGCAGGGGAGACGACGATTGTCCTGTTATATCAACCTCCATGGAGCCCGCAACAGATCACCCCGGCAGGACGGCGTATTCTCGGCCTCGACGGAAACCCCAATTTGGTCCAGATCCGCTAAGTCATGTCTTCCAGACGAAAATCAAAACCCGTTACTCCTATCCGCCCTCGAGATCTCCTCAAACCCACCTCTACGCCCATTCATCCCTTCGATCAGATTCATGAGACTGACACCAGCGGTCTCGTTCCCGCATGCGATCTGGTCACCGGCCATCCCAACGATGAACATGTAACCGCTTATTACGCCGTAGCACCGTCGATTCTTCGTACACTCATCGATCATTGGCTCAGAACTCCACCGCCGCATCACATCACCGATTACACTCTCCTCGATATGGGAGCCGGGAAAGGTCGGGCGATCTTGCTCGCCAGCGAATTTCCCTTTCGCAAGGTCATCGGAGTCGAGCTCAACGCTACCATGGCCTCGATCGCCGAAACCAACGCCTCTCTCTGGCGGCGTAGCCATGCGAACGATCCAACAGCCCCGGCAATCGCCGCCATCGAGATCCTCCATGACGATGCTCTCAATGTGCCGCTACCTAAAACTCCAACCCTGCTCTTCCTCTTTCATCCCTTCGAAGATCCAGTAGTCAAAGCACTGCTCCGCCGCATCGAAAGCGCTTTCCTCGGGCGTGCAGGAGATCTCGATATCCTCTACGTGAATGCAGAACATGGAGCCCTCCTCAATAGCCATCCCGCGTTTCATCTACTTTGGCAAGGTCCGGTTCCAATGAGTTCTGAAGATCATGCCGCTGATCTTGAAGCTATTGCACAACAGACGGAGTACGGGTCTACAGGAGACGAACTCTGTGCTATTTATCGCTACGTCGGACGCGGCAACAAACCATAAACGAAATAGATTCAAAAGAAAAGACACCGCAGGATTTCTGCGGTGTCTTTCGCAAATGCTGAAAACTAGGTCGTGTTTAGGCGACGACGTCGATACCCATCGAACGGGCGGTTCCACGAATCGTCTTCGCGGCAGCCTCGACCGAAGCAGCATTCATGTCAGGCATCTTCTGCTTGGCGATCTCGAGAATCTGCTTCTCGGTGACCTTGCCCTTCTTCTCCTTGTTCGGGGTGCCCGAACCCTTGTCGATCCCGGCGGCCTTCAGAAGAAGCACAGGAGCCGGAGGCGTCTTGGTAACAAAGCTGAAAGTACGATCAGCGTAAACTGAGATCACGACCGGAACCGTGAGGCCAGCCAGAGCCGGATCCTTGCTCGTACGCTCGTTGAACTGCTTGCAGAACTCCATGATGTTGACCTGCGCCTGACCAAGAGCCGGGCCAACCGGGGGAGCAGGGGTCGCCTTGCCTGCTACGATCTGCAGCTTGACGTATCCAGTGATCTTCTTCGGTGCCATGGGTAAATCCTCTTACGCTTCTAGCGGCGGCCTTACGGCCGTCTCGCTTAATTTGAAATCAAAACTCATCCCGGCTCTTGAGAACCGGATAAAACCTTATTCGGTGACCTTGTCCACCTTCGAAAACTCGATCTCAACGGGAGTAGAACGCCCGAAGATGCTGACCATCACCTTCAGGGTCTGCTTATCTTCGTTGATCTCGTCGACCGCGCCGGTAAAGTTCGCAAACGGACCCTCGTTAATACGAACCTGCTCCCCTTTGTCGAACTTGATCTTGAGCGTCGGCTTCTCCTTGGAAACATCGGAGCGGAACAGAATCGAGCTAACCTCTTGCTCAGAGAGAGCGACCGGGTTGTCGCCCGTTCCAAGAAATCCCGTCACCCGCGGCGTGTTCTTGATGACGTGCCACAGATCGTTATCGAGGTCCATCTCAATCAAAACGTAACCGGGCAGAAAGACGCGCTCAATCGTGTACTTCTTGCCGTTGCGCAGCTCCGTCACCGGCTCGGTGGGAATCATGATCCGGCCAATCTTGTTCTGCAATCCAAATGCGGCAATGCGGCTCTCCAGCGACTCGCGCACCTTGCGCTCAAAACCAGAGTAGGCATGGATGATGTACCACTTGAAATTCTCGTTGACGGGCGGGGCCAGCTGATCGGCCGGCTGCTCGGAGGTCGAGTCAGCCCCTGCGCTCAATGCGTCGGGGTTTTGCTCTTCCGGATTCTGCTGCTCTTCCGCCATGGTTATGCCTTCTTCACGCATTGTGTTTTCTGTTCAAGTTCAACTTTACTTCGATGCGGCTGCGAGCACAGCTTCAATGGCTCGTCCAATGATGTTGTCTACCAGCCAGAAGTAGGCGGCGAAGATGAAAACCGTGACGATCACCACGATCGTCGTCGTCTGCACCTCGTTACGGTTCGGCCAGACAACTTTCCGCATCTCGCTGCGCACATCCTTCAGAAAATCGTTGAATCGCTGCGGAAGCGACTTCAACTGCTGGATTCCGGGACTGGTCTGTTGTTCGGCTACCGCTACTGTCTTGGCCATAATGCCGCCTCAAATCTTCCGTTACTGACGTCTTCTTCTACTACTTCCCTGATCGAATTCAACCAGATCAGAATGGCGGGGGAGCTCGGATTCGAACCGAGAAGTTCGGTTTTGGAGACCGACAGTTTAACCGTTGAGCTTACTCCCCCGGTTTAGCTGTTCCCTCCTACGAGAGAACAGCGAACGGCTAAGGCCTGCTCTTACTTCGTCTCTTTATGAGCCGTATGCTTGCGGCAGGTGTTGCAGAACTTCGCGAACTCAAGACGACCCGTGGTGGTCTTCTTATTCTTCGTGGTCGAATAGTTCCGGTTCTTGCACTCCGGGCACTGGAGGGTAACGATCTCGCGCATGATTAACTTCTCCTTCTAACGTGGCCAGCCACTTCGGCTGGCAAGCAGCTTGTCTTTTAGAGGAGCTTCCAAGAACTCCGCCGCCGACACGCCGCGACGCAGGGGTTACGGTCCCTGCTACCGAATCCTGAGTTTTGCTACGGAAGAAGAGCGGTCAGGCCACGCTCTTCCTTGTTCATTATCCACGAAAAGCGGCGATAAAGAAAGCTCTTCGTAAGTCGAAAATCAGCGGCGACCCTTCGGTCGCCGCTGATGGTAACACCATGAACCGTCCGTTACTTGATGATCTCGGAGATGGTGCCTGCTCCGACGGTTCGTCCGCCCTCGCGGATGGCGAAACGGAGTCCCTTCTCCATCGCCACCGGAGTGTGCAGCGTGATCTCCAGCTGGATGTTGTCCCCAGGCATCACCATCTCGGTGCCCTCAGGAAGCTTCGCCGAACCCGTCACGTCCGTCGTGCGGAAGTAGAACTGGGGACGGTAGCCGTTGAAGAACGGAGTGTGACGTCCGCCCTCTTCCTTCGACAACACGTAAACCTCGCCCTTGAACTGCGTGTGCGGCGTGATCGAGCCCGGC
>DATJJJ010000089.1:0-11550 GCA_035492215.1 Edaphobacter sp.
AAGATGAGCCAATAAGTTCATTATTATCAGTGATGTGAACGGGTGAGGAATCGACGGATGTACCTCTGCGGTCCCCTCCGTTTCCTCCCCTGAGCGTGTTATACTTAAGTTACGAAAAAATCCGGTTGAAACCTCGATGAAGTGCTTGATTGGCGCGGCTTTTTGTTGAAGACGAAGTAGGGTTTCCCGGAGTTTTTTTATGCACATTTCAGGAGATCCATGGCAACTACGGCAGTCCCCACCGGAACGGAAATTCTAGAGAACGAGAAAAAGGCGACCACGTCAGAACCCAAGGCCACGGGCAGCTATTCGGCGGAGAACATTACGGTTCTCGAGGGTCTGGCAGCGGTTCGCAAGCGGCCGGCGATGTATATCGGTTCGACGGGCGAGCAGGGTTTGCACCATCTGGTCTATGAGGTGGTGGACAACTCGGTTGACGAGGCTCTGGCGGGATTCGCGTCGCGGATCGATGTGACGATCCACGTGGACAACTCGATTACCGTGACCGACGACGGGCGCGGTATTCCGGTGGACAACAAGACGGTGAACGGCAAGACGATGCCGGGCGTGCAGGTTGTATTGACGATGCTGCATGCGGGCGGCAAGTTCGATGCTTCGAACTACAAGGTGTCGGGCGGTCTGCACGGCGTGGGCGTGAGCTGCGTGAACGCGCTGAGTGAGGAGTTCGACGTCGAGGTGTGGCGCGACGGCTTTGCCTGGACGCAGGACTATTCGAAGGGCGATCCGATCAGCAAGCTGCGCCAAGTGGGTCCGAGCAAGCGGCTTGGAACGAAGATTCACTTCCTGCCTGACAAGAGCATCTTCACTGTCATCGAGTACAACTACGACACGCTGGCCCAGCGGCTGCGTGAGCTGGCGTTTTTGAACAAGGGCCTTGAGATTCACCTGACGGACGAGCGTACGACCGATGCGAAGACCGGCGAGGCGAAGCACCAGGAGTTCAAGTACGTCGGCGGCATCGCGGAGTTCATCAAGCACCTGAACAAGGGCAAGCAGGTCTTGCACGAGAAGCCGATCTACATGGAGGCCGAGCGGGACAACGTGGCCATGGAGATTGCGCTGCAGTACAACGATGCGTACTCGGAGACGATCTTTACCTTTGCCAACAACATCAACACCGTCGACGGCGGAACGCACCTTCAGGGCTTTCGCGCGGCTCTGACCCGCACGATCAACTGGGCGGGACAGCAGATGGGCCTGTTCAAGGACGTGAAAGAGAATCTGAGCGGCGACGACGTTCGCGAGGGTCTTGTGGCCGTGATCAGCGTGAAGCTGTCGCAGCCGCAGTTTGAAGGACAGACGAAGGGCAAGCTGAACTCGGATATTGCAGGCACGGTGCAGGCGTTCATCAACGAGCGGCTGGGCGCCTTTCTGGAGCAGAACCCGCAGGTGGCCAAGCGGATTATCAACAAGGCGATCGACGCGGCGCGTGCGCGTGAGGCTGCGCGCAAGGCTCGCGATCTTACGCGGCGCAAGGGTGCGCTGGATGGCGGCGGACTGCCGGGCAAGCTGGCGGACTGTTCGGAGCGTGAGCCGGACCGTTGCGAACTCTACCTCGTCGAGGGTGAGAGCGCAGGCGGAACCGCGAAGCAGGGACGCGACCGGAAGTTCCAGGCGATTCTTCCGCTGAAGGGTAAGATTCTGAACGTCGAGAAGGCCCGCTACGACAAGATGCTGGGCCACGAGGAAATCCGCGCGATGATCACCGCGCTGGGTGCGGGCATCGGCAAGGATGACTTCGATGCCTCCAAGCTGCGTTACGGCAAGCTGATTCTGATGACCGATGCCGACGTGGACGGATCGCACATCCGCACGCTACTGCTGACGTTCTTCTTCCGTCACATGACGGAGCTGATCAAGCGCGGCCATGTGTACATCGCTCAGCCGCCGCTGTATCGCATCAAGAAGGGCAAGTTCGAGCAGTACATCAAGGACGACCGCGAGTATGTGAGCGTGATGGTGAAGCGTGCTTCGGACGGCATGGTGATTCGCTATGGCGAGTCCACCCCAGGGAGCAAGGTCGCCGGGGACCCCGGTACGGGCGGTGCGCGGCTGGAAGGCGCGGCTCTGACGAAGTTCATGGGACAGCTGAACGACTACCTCGGATTCTTCGACAAGGTGGAGAAGCGGCTGCGCAATGAGGAAGTGACGCGCGAGTTTGCCGATCTATTCGCTCACGAGGGCAAGGAGCCGGCCAAGCGCGCGGACTTCGAGTCTCCCGACAAGCTGAAGGCGATGAAGACGAAGCTGGATGCGGTGGCGAAGACGTACCAGTTCAAGCATGTGAGCGACGTGGAGTTCGACGAGGAGCACAGCACCTACTCGGTGAACTTTACCGATGCCCAGGGTGCGGTGAGGACGATTGACTGGACGTTGGCTTCGACGCCTGAGAGCCGGCAGATGCTGGCCAAGCATGCGCAGATTCAGGACAAGCTGACGGGGCCGTTTGTGATTGAGTATGCGGCGAAGCAGTCGAAGGCTGAGGCGGCGGAAGAGGCTGAGGAGGCTGCTTCGGAAGAGGGCGTAGCCGAGACGGCGGCTGCTCCGGGAACGGCGCTCGAGGCCAAGCCGGGCAAGCGCGGCAAGGGCAACCAGGATCCGGTGGAGAAGCAGACGGCACGCGAGGTCTTCGAATATGTGATCGAGCAGGGCCGCAAGGAGTACCAGGTGCAGCGGTATAAGGGTCTGGGCGAGATGACGGCTCCGCAGTTGTGGGAGACGACGATGGACCCGGAGCGCAGGACTCTGCTGCAGGTGAAGCTGGAAGACATTGCGGCTTGCGAAGAGATCTTTACGACGCTGATGGGCGAGGACGTCGAAAGCCGCAGGAAGTTCATCGAAGAGAATGCCCTGGATGTGAAGAACCTCGACATCTAAAGAAGGGTTGATTATTACGAAAAACTGGACGGCCTCGCGATCAAACATGCGAGGCCGTTCTGCTTTTCTGGATGTTTACTGTTTGTGGCTTAACCCTTGGCCTTGGGCGGATATTTGGAAAACATCTTCGCCGTGGCCTTTTGAATCGTCTTGGTATTTTTTTCGGGATTGTCGCTGAGTGTTCCTGATGCCGTTCCCTGCCAGACGACCTTGTGAGTTTTGTTGTCGCCGAGGATCACTACGAGCGATCCGACCGGAATGCTCGTTACGGTCGTTGTGCTCATTCCGCCCATGCCGCCGTATCGATATCCCCCCCAACCGCCCCAGCCGCCCATGCCAGTGGTGTTGAGTTGCTGCTCATGGCCGACGGCAGCGTGATAGCTGACGAGCAGATCGGCCTTCTCGGGGTCGTCGACCTTTTGAAGTCCCTTGGCGGCAAGCTGCTGATCGATGTTGCTGGTAACGCGCTCCTCCATCAGCTGATTGGCGACGGGGGTTCCTTTGGCCCAAGCGTAGGTGTGGTAGTTGGTGAAGTTAGCTCCGTGGTCGTAGTCGGTGGTGACCTTTTGCGCCGCGGCAGAGCTGATGAGAAGAACTCCCATCAACAGGGGAAGTGTGGAATTGAGAATTTTACGAAGTCGCATACGGCCTTTCCTTTCACTGGAATGTGACGCGGCCCGGATCTATACAACGTTTCGCTTTGAGAGCCTTCTCAGAATCGCTCGAGAGGACGAGGAGAATGTATCACTTCCTTGCGAAGTGAGCCAGTTTGCGAGGTTTCTCGACTGTCGAGAGACGAGTGCAATAATGCCGAGATGAGCGAACAATTTCTTGGTCTGGATCGGCGGCGATTTCTTGGCGTGTGCTCTGCGTTAGGGCTGGGACAGACGCTGTTGCCGGGAGTGCTCTTGGGGATGGCTGCGCAGGCGAAATCGGGCGCTGCGAAGACGGAAGGCGCGGGCGTGGATCACGATCACCTGACGCCGATTACACCGGAGATGATCGATGCAGCCGCGGCGATTGCAGCGGTAAAGCTGAGCGATGAACAGAAGAAGATGGTGCTTGATGGCCTGAAGCAGCAGCGGGATTCGGTGCTGGTGATTCGGAGCATGAAGATTCCGAACAACGTGGCTCCGGCGTTTGTGTTCGACCCGGTGCCTGCGGGGATGAAGCTGGAGACGGAGAGAAAGCCGATGCGGCTGGGGAAGGCTCCTGCGGTGAGCGGAGGGGCGTTCAGCAGCGAAGAAGGAATGGCGTTCGCCACAGTTCGTGAGCTGTCGGAGTTGTTGCGGCGGAAGAAGGTGAGTTCGGTTGAGCTGACGAAGATGTATCTGGCGCGGTTGAAGCGGTACGATCCGCAGCTGCACTTTGTGATCACGCTGACAGAGGAGAGGGCGCTGGGTCAGGCAGCGCAGGCGGATAAGGAGATTGCAGCAGGGAAGTATCGCGGGCCTCTGCATGGGATTCCATGGGGCGCAAAGGATCTGCTGTCGGTGAAGGGGTATCCCACGACGTGGGGTGCGGCGGGGTTTGAGAAGCAGCAGTTCGATAACGACGCGACGGTGGTGCAGAGACTGGATGCCGCGGGTGCGGTGCTGGTGGCGAAGCTGTCGATGGGGGCGCTGGCGCAGGGCGATCTGTGGTTTGGGGGAAGGACGAGGAATCCGTGGAATCCGAAGCAGGGCTCGAGCGGATCGTCGGCGGGGAGTGCGAGCGCGGTGTCGGCGGGATGTGTGGGGTTTGCGATTGGGACGGAGACGTTGGGATCAATCTCGTCGCCGAGTACGCGGTGCGGCGTGACGGGACTGCGGCCGACGTTTGGGTTTGTGCCGAGGACCGGAGCGATGGCTTTGAGCTGGACGATGGATAAGATTGGGCCGATCTGCCGCAGCGTGGAGGACTGTGCGCTGGTGATGAGCGCAATCTATGGTCCGGATGGGCACGATCGCAGCGTGAAGGATGCGGCGTTCCATTGGGACGCGGAGTTCGATTGGAAGAAGCTGCGAGTGGGATATCTGAAGAGCGAGTTCGATATGCCGGTGCTGGAGAACGGGGCTTCGGAGGAGCGCAAGCAAGAGGTTGCGCGAGACAGCTATGACGCCAGATATGGGCAGGCGGCTCTGGAGGCTTTGCGCAAGATGGGCGTGAAGCTGGTGGAGGTGAAGATGCCGAAGGGGTATCACTTCGGCGACATCTCGCAGGTTCTAGGCGCAGAGGCGGCGGCGGCTTTCGATGAGCTGACTCTGAGCGGACGCGATGCTCTGCTGACGGGACAGGAGAGTTTCGACTGGCCGAATCAGTTTCGGCGGTCGAGGTTCTATTCGGCAGTGGACTATGTGCAGGCGCAGAGGGCGCGAATGCTGGCGATCGAGGCGATGGCGAAGCTGTTCGATGAGGTGGATGTGGTGGTGACGCCGAGCGATGGAGCGCAGCTTTCGGGAACGAACCTGACAGGGCATCCCGCGGTCATTGTGCCGAATGGTGTGCGTGGAGAGGATGCTCCGAGGCCGGAGCATGATGGCGATGGAGATCGCAAGAATACGGAAGGTCCTGGAACTCCGGTGTCGCTGACGTTTTTGGGCGGGCTGTACTCGGACGCGAGGCTGGCAGCGTTTGCGCGGGCGTATCAGGAGGCGACGGGATTTCATCGTCTGCATCCGAAGCTTGCGTAAGAGGTGCTACGATCCGGCTATGAAGAGCGAGACGATGTTGGTTGAAGCGCGCGGGCTGATGAAGGAGTATGGCGCAGGCGCGCGCGTGGTGGACGATGTTTCGCTCTCGATTGGGCGTGGAGAGACGCTGGGGCTGGTGGGGGAGTCAGGGTCGGGAAAGAGCACGGTGGCGCGGATGCTGCTGCGGCTGATTGAGCCGACAGCGGGAGAGGTGCGGTATGAAGGGCGTGACCTGCTGGGGATGAGAGCAGGCGAGCTGCGAGCGATGCGGCGGCGGATGCAGATTGTCTTTCAGGATCCGTATGCGGCACTGAATCCGAGGATGCAGGTGAGGGAGATTCTTGCGGAGCCGTTTGCGATTCATGGAGAACGCTGCGACGGGACAAGGCTCGAAGAGATGCTGACTGAGGTTGGGCTGGATGCGTCTGCGCTGGAGCGATATCCGCACGAGTTTAGCGGAGGGCAGCGGCAGAGGATCAATATTGCTCGAGCGCTGGCGCTGAGGCCGGAGTTTGTGGTGCTGGATGAGCCGGTGAGCGCGCTGGATGTGAGCGTGGGGGCGCAGGTCGTGAATCTGTTGCGAGAACTGCAACAGAGATATGGACTTACGTATTTGTTTATCTCGCACTCGATGCCGCTGGTGCGATATCTGTGTGACCGGATTGCGGTGATGCAGCGGGGCCGGCTGGTGGAGGTGGGGGATTGCGAACGGGTATGCTGTGCTCCACGAGAGGCGTACACGCGGGACCTGATCGGCGCGACGCCTGAGATGCGGCTGTAACGCTATAACAGAGCCACCGCTTACAATGGAAGGTGGATGGTTTCCGGCATAATTACGCACTGGCGATACGCCTGGCTGGTCGCTGCCTCGTCGATTGCCGGGGTGATGAACGCGATGGCCGGCGGAGGATCGTTCCTTTCGTTTCCGGCGATGCTGGGCGTGGGCGTGCTTCCGATTCAAGCCAATGCAACGAATACGGTGGCGTTATGGCCCGGGCAGCTGACGTCGGTTGCTGCGCTGCGAGGAGATCTGCGAAAGGATCTGCTGCCGGCAGTCTGCATTGCGTCAGCGCTTGGAGGCGTGACCGGTGCGAGGGTGCTGCTGCACACGCACCAGATGACATTTCTGCGGATGATTCCCTGGCTGCTGCTTTCGGCTGCGCTGCTGTTCTGGTTGAGCGCACCGGTCTCGCGCTGGTTGTGGCGGCGTTCCGCCAAACCGCATGCTGAGAGGAAGATTTCTTCTATCGCCGTGTTTCTGGCTCTTCTGCCGGTTTGTTTTTATATCGGATATTTCGGCGCGGGCGGCGGGTTTTTGATTATGACAGCGCTGGCGCTGTTCGGCGTG
Source organism: Edaphobacter sp. (assembly GCA_035492215.1). Taxonomy (GTDB): domain Bacteria; phylum Acidobacteriota; class Terriglobia; order Terriglobales; family Acidobacteriaceae; genus Edaphobacter. The sequence continues at coordinate 6,919 of DATJJJ010000089.1, forward strand.
GAAGAGATGCATACGCTGAACTCCATGAAGGTGCTGGCCGCGTGCCTTTCGAATCTGTCGGCGGTGCTGACCTTTGTTTTGAACGGTGCGGTGGAGTGGAAGTACTGCGTGGTCTCCATGCTGTTTGCAGCGGCAGGAGGCTACATCGGAGCACAGTATGCACGCAGGATGAATCCAGGCGTGCTGCGAGCGATTGTGGTTGTGACGGGATGTCTGGTGGCTTCGTACTTCTTCTGGAGGAACGGATGGTGAAGCTGGGCGCAGAGTTAGTGGAGCGGGTGGGGTTTGTGGCGGCGTTCTGCACGACGGTGGCGTTTGTGCCCCAGCTGGTGCGCGTGCTGAAGCTGCGATCGGCGCGCGATATTTCGTTGGGAACATTTTTGCTGTATTCGCTGGGCGTGGTGCTGTGGCTGGTGTATGGGATCTGTCTGGGATCGAAGCCTATGATTGCATCGAATGTAGTGACACTGCTGTTATCGATGGGAATTCTGTGGGCGAAGCTACGTTACTCCCACAGCGGGATGAAGAGGGAAGTGGAAGTATGAGTCATGAGGGAATCCGGTTTGTAAGTCAGGAACAGGCAGAGCGTGAGGCTGCGATGGACCATAAGCTTCCGACTGAGGCGGTAACTCCGGCAAAGGTAAAGGTTCACAAGACCGAGGGAACCGGTGTGGAGATTGAGTGGAAGGACGGACACCGCAGCGCGTGGAGCTTTGCATGGCTGAGGAACGGATGCCCGTGCGCTACCTGCAATGAAGAGCGTGAGCAGGGCGGCCGTAAGCCGGGAGTGCCCAAGCCGAAGCCACAGACGCTGCTACCGATGTATGAGGCACCGGTGCGTCCTGTAGAGATCACTCCTGTCGGCAAGTACGCGATGAAGTTCAAGTGGAGCGACGGGCACGAGAGCGGCATCTACTCCTGGGAGTACTTGCGTCGTGTGTGCCAGTGCGAGGCATGCAGCAAGAACTGATCTGATGACTGGCACTGGCGATGAAAGACTGCGATCTTTTCAGTGCTTGAGAGAGACAAGCTTTTGCAATCGCGGAGTGCGCGCGACCTCAGCGAGGGTATAGCGGTCCAGGGTGTCGAGAAAGGCTGCATAGGCGCTATCCAAGGCACCTTTAAGCAGGCATGCGCCGGTCAGCGGACAGGCTTGCGTTACGCAATCAATGACAGCGTCCGATGGCTCGGTGACGCGCAGGATCTCGCCGAGGCGAATGGTGTCGGCAGATCGTGCGAGGCGAAGGCCTCCGCCGACTCCTTTCGTGGTGACGAGAAATCCCTGCTGGCCCAGTTGATGCGCCACTTTGACGAGATGGGTATAGGGGACGTTGAAGAGGGAGGCGACTTCGCGGACCGTGACCGTGGCCTGCATGGGTTCCGGCCTACTGCCAAGGTACATGAGCAGGCGCAGGGCCAGGTCCGAGAAGCGGGTGATGTTCATCGATACGTTGCTCCCTTGCAATCACGCCCTCGCGATCGTTGCAGAGAAGTCCGGATCGGGGGCGAAAGCTTCACTATAACGGCACTCTGAAGGGATGTTAAGTGAGTCGAGGAGGGTGTCGACGGCAGTCATGAATCCAACAGGACCGCAGTAGTAATACTCTGCTTGTTGCGGCAGATGTGGGGTGAGAGTCTCCGCGGAGATGCGGCCGCTGTGATGGTAATCGATGCCGAGCTTGTCGGACGCTGAGGGTTTTTCGTAGAAGGTCAGCGAGCGAAGATGAGAGTTCGCTGAGATTAATTGACGGATCTCTTCGCGAAATGCGTGATGGCTTCCATGCAGGGTGGCGTGGACGAAGAGCACAGGTCGGTTCGGCGAATGTGCTGCAAGATGATGAAGCATGCATATGGCCGGAGTGATACCTACTCCTCCGCTCAGCAGGACGACCGGACGATCGCTCTGTTGCAGGATGAAATCACCTTGCGGGACATGGACGAGGATCGAGTCGCCTTCGCGGAGGCTGTCGTGAAGATGATTGGAGATGAGGCCATCGTTCGCTATCGCGATATGGGAAGGCGCGAGTTCGCGCTTCACGCTGATGCGATAGGTGCTGAGATCGCTGGTTCTGGAGAGGCTGTATTGACGGATCTGCTGGAAGGGGGCATCGGGTACATGCACTTTGACGGCGAGAAATTGTCCGGGAGAGAAGGGAGGAAGAGGCTCTCCGTTGGAGGCCGCGAGATAGAAGGACGTGATGGTCTGGCTTTCTTCCACCTTCCGCACAATGGTGAGAGGCCTGAAGCCTGCCCAGCCTCCGGGTTGTGAGCTGCCGTCGTGATAGAGCTTCTGTTCTGCACCCACCATGACGGTCGCGAGCTGTTGATAAGCGGCTCCCCAGGCAGCCAGGATCTCCGGTGTGGCTGCTTCTCCGAGAACGGTGCGGATGGCGCGAAGAAGATGATCGCCGACGATGGGATAGTGCTCGGGCTGTACCTCAAGGCTGGCATGCTTGTGCGCGATGCGATTGACCATGCCGCCGAGGCGATCGAGCTGATCGATGTTTGCAGCGTAGGCAAGGATGGAAGCAGCGAGACTGCGAGCCTGACCACCACTGCGCTGATTAGCAGGATTGAAGATGTTCATCAACGCGGGATTCTCGGCGAAGAGGGTTTTGTAGAACTCGGTCGTGATGGCCTCTCCATACTGCTGGAGAACAGGAACGGTAGCTTTGACGATGTCCTTTTGTTGTTGCAGCATGCTTCCTCCTAAATATGTATTTTGAATACATATTTAGACTTGAGAAACGATTAGCGCAAGAAATGGCCGGTAATCGAAGTCAGGAGGCTGAGGGGAGAAGCAGCTGGAAGACTTCACGAACCCCAGTGACGACGCGGAGATTCTCTCGTGCGTGGGGTTTGAGAACACCTTCTGCGACGCAGTGGTCGAGGAAGCCGAGCAGGCGATCGTAGAAGCCATTGATGTTGATGAGAATGACAGGCTTCTGATGGAGACGTAGCGACTGCCAGGTGAGGACCTCGAACATCTCTTCGAGCGTTCCGAAGCCGCCGGGCAGGACGAGGAAGGCGTCGGCCAGATCGCTCATCATGGCTTTGCGGGTGTGCATGTTGGTGGTGATGTGCAGCTCGGTGATTCCCTGATGCGCGATCTCAAGATCGACGAGGAGCTCGGGGATGACACCGACGACGCGTCCGCCGTGCGCGAGCGAGGATTCAGCGACAGCCTTCATGAGGCCGACGTTGGCTCCGCCATAGATGAGGCCGATGTTCTGCTGGGCGAGCGCCTGTCCGAGCTCGATGGCGCTTTCAAGGTAGAGCGGATTGGCGCCATTAGAGGAGGCGCAGAAGATAGCTGCGTTGCGTATCACTTTCTTAAAGCATAGCAAGCAGCGTAGGGACGCAGATGTAAATTTCTGCGGTCCTTGAGGCGATGTCCTTACGGGGACGCCGCCTCAAAGACCGGGTGTAGGGATTGTTACTTGATGTGAATCGTCGCGCCGTTCAGCTGGTTGCTGACCTCAGCGATCAGCGTGCCGGCCTGATGCGTAGCGGTTGCGGTGGTAGAGACGATGCGGGTTCCCGGTGCGAGGTCCACTGGAGTGGCTTTGCCGGCTTCAAGCTTGATGACCTCTTCTCCGGCCTTTACTTCCATCGGGGCATTGGTGTCGTTCTGGATGGTGAATTTGACAGTCTTGGTCTTGCCGAACATGGCATGCACCGGGGAGTGGACGGCTGTAGCCGCATAAACAACAGGTGATGCGAGCAAAGAGGAAGCGACAGCAGTGACGGCAATGAGATGACGGAATTTCATAGAAAGCTCCCGGTTGTTTTATTTCGAACGATGAGCGTGTTGCCATGGTTCAACAAACTCATCAGTGTCGGATACGCATTGGACTCACAGAAGTTCCGAAGGATTGAGCGAAGTGACGAAGCGCGCGGAAATAGTGACCAACAGCGTGTGGAAGATGTGAATGTCTCGAGAAGGTTAAAATTGAAGATGGAGCGTGTACCAGATTGAGTCGCCTTTTGGAAAAGATGAATCCGCAGCAACAGGATGGGATTCGCACGGTGGATGGGCCCGTGCTGCTGCTTGCAGGAGCAGGCAGCGGCAAGACGAGAGTGGTTACGCACCGTATTGCCTATCTGATTGAAGAGCGCGGTGTGCCCGCCGACGCCATTCTCGCGGTGACCTTTACCAATAAGGCTGCTAAAGAGATGGAGGAACGCGTCGAAAAGATTCTCGGACATACGACTTTAACAAAGCCGACGCTGGCGACGTTCCACAGCTTCTGCGTGCGCGTGTTGCGACGAGATATCGAAGCGCTGCGTGTGAATGGCGTGGGATTGACGAAGAGCTTTGCCATCTACGACGAGCAGGATCAACAGGCTGTTGTAAAGGCTGCGCTGAAGCGGCTGGGTATCGACGACAAGAGTTTGAAGCCGCGGGTGGCGCTGGGCAGGATTAGCTGGGCGAAGAACCACATGATCGATCCGCAGGAGTATTTTCTTGCTTCGGCCAATCCAATGGAAGAGAAGATCGCACACATCTTCGAGATCTACCGCAAGGAGCTGGCGAAGGCGAATGCGATGGACTTCGACGATCTGTTGCTGGAGACGGTGCGACTGCTCAAATCGTCATCCGAGGTGCGGGAGCGATACAACCGTCGCTAT
>DATJJJ010000090.1:0-29541 GCA_035492215.1 Edaphobacter sp.
GAACAGCGTCGCGCTCTCCGTAAATGAGCGTTGAGGAATTTGCTACCCACAACAACTCCTCTTTACCAGGAGGAAGATCACGGCTGAGACCGGGGCGTTTGCTGATCAATACATCCCATTTCAAATTCCCATTGTTTTGGCTTGCTTCATTCATAGGGGGTCCTTAGGAAGTAACGTTCACAGAGCTGGAAAGAATGTTGAAATAATATAAGACGACTGGTCGTCTTATATTACAAAGACAATAAGAGATGCTCCCTAATTTCCTGTCGGCGACAATAGAGATGGAGCCACATCATGGATTCTCGTTCTCCCGCGAAGCGGGGACCCAAACCCAGACCAGATACCCGAGAGAAGCTCATCCAGGCCGGAATCCAGGCAATCCATACGGGGGGATATGGCGCCACCAGCATTCAGATCATTGTCGAGATGGCTGACATGCCGAAAGGATCTTTTTACAACTTCTTCCCAAGCAAGGAAGCTTTCGCTGCAGAAGTGATTGACGCTTACTCCGAGCGTGGTCAGGAGAGGCTACGCGGTTATCTTTTCAATCAAAACATTACGCCGCGAGCCCGTTTGGAAGCATATTTCGACGACAGGATCGAGGCGTTCCGTGCCGCACAGTACGTCCGCGGGTGCCTGATGGGGAACTTCAGTGCGGAGGCTGCGGACCAGAGCCAATTGATACGGGATAATCTGACGAGGCATTTCGACACTTGGTGCGGCCTCCTTGAAGCTTGTATTGCAGAGGCGCAGAGACAAGGTGAGATCAACAATCAACTCGCCCCGTCATTGCTCGCAAGGTTCCTCTTGAATAGCTGGGAGGGTACCCTGCTGCGGATGCGCGCCGAGAAAAGCGATGCCCCGCTACTGGACTTCAAAGAAATTATCTTCAAAAACTTATGCGAGCCATCTATTTTGCGAAGGTGAGGGCTCCTCAGGAAAGCTTCATGGTAAGTACCGGCTTGTGAGAAAAATACGTTTTCTCCACTACTTACCCCCTGTCAAGCCCAGATCTCCTCCAAAGCACTGATAACAAGCCACCTCGATCTGCCGAATCACCCCAGCAAATTCGCTACACTTAAATCAGCGGCGAAGAAAGGGCTTCTCTGGAAGAAGCCCTCTGCTTACAATCCAAATCGTTATAAATCAATACTTTGCAAATAATGTTATTTGCAATCAATAACTTACGGCCTAAGTCCACCCTTAAGTTCAATCTTTCGAATACTTTGCACCGAATTAGATAGGGGGGGCTATCGTGCTAGGCCAACGGCAATCCCGGCAATCTCCCGTACCGCATTCGGATTCGCCAGCGCCCGGGCTCTCTGCCCCATCTCCGCCCGACGCTGGTCGTCGGCCAGCAGATCCCGCAGCACCTGCAACAACCGCTCAGGAGTAACCTCGGCCTCAATCAACAGCTCCGCCGCTCCGGCGGAGACAAACGCCTCGGCATTCATTCTCTGGTGATCGTCCGCCGCCAGAGGAAACGGAATCAGCACCGCGGCCCGGCCTGCTGCAGCAACCTCGGCCACCGAGCTCGCTCCGCTGCGGCAAAGAATCAGATCCGCCGCCGCGAACTGATCGGCCATGTCATTCAGATAAGGAGTCACGCGCACGCGCTCGAAACCCACTCCCTCTTGCTCATACGCCGCGACCGTCGTCTCACCGTGTCGACCGCCGGTCTGATGCACCACCGTGAGTGTCGGAAACTCCACCAGCAGCCGTTCCATAATCTTCGGCATCGTCTGGTTCAGCACCCGCGCCCCCTGGCTGGCGCCGAAGACCAGCAGCCGCTTCTCTGCACCCGAAACTTTCGGCTCAATCGCAAAGAACTCTTGCCGCACCGGCGTACCGGTCACCCGGGCGTTATGGAAGAATCGCGTGGTCTGCTCGAAATTCACTGCGGCCGCGTTCACATGCTTGCCCACCAGCCGGTTCGCCAGCCCCGCCGCGGCGTTCGGCTCGAAGACCAGCGTAGGAATTCGCAATAGAATCGCCGCCATCATCGCCGGGCCGGAGGCATAGCCTCCCACTCCGATGACCACCTGCGGCCGAAAGCTCCGCACCAACTCCACGCAGCGCAGAATGCAGAGCGGAAGATTGAACAACGTCCGCACTCTGGTCGCCAGACTGACATTCTTAAGCTGACCCACGTCAATCAGCTCCAGCGGAAAACCGGCCTCAGGAACCAGCCGCGTCTCGAGTCCGCGAGGCGTACCGACAAACCGGACCTCGGCCCCGTGAACATCCCGAAGCTCCCGCGCAATCGCCAGCGCCGGAACCACGTGGCCTCCAGTCCCACCGCCTGCAATCAGAACCCGCAGAGGCGTAGCCACTTCAGTCAATCTCTCGGGTGACGTTCAGCAGGACCCCCATGCTGGCCAGCATGACAAATAACGATGTTCCACCGAAGGAGATGAACGGCAACGTGATGCCCTTGGTCGGAACCAGAGCGACCACAACGCTTATGTTGAAGAACGCCTGAATCAGAACCGTCGAAGTGATTCCGAAGGCAAGAAACCGCGCAAACGGATCGGTCGAAAGATACGCCGCGCGCAGGCCACGATACCCCAGGGTGACGAACAGAGCGATCACCAGCACCGCGCCGATCAGCCCCAGCTCCTCGCAGACATTTGCGAAGATAAAGTCAGTGTGCGGCTCCGGAAGATAAAAGAGCTTCTGGATCCCTTCCATCAGGCCCCGACCGTGCAGACCGCCGGTTCCCACGGCGATCAGCGACTGCAGGATATGGAAGCCTGTGCCACGCGGATCTGCCTCAGGATTAACGAAGGCAAGCATACGCGCCCTGCGCCACGGCACGCGAAACAGCAGGTAGTAGAGGACTGGCACCGCAGCTAATGCTCCGTATCCCAGATACCTGATCTGCATTCCGGCCAGGTACAACATCAGTGCAGTAACCCCGGCGCAAACCATCGCGGTCCCAAGATCAGGCTCCAGCAGAATCAGTCCGATAAAGACCAGTGGAGGCAAGGCAGCACGCAGAACGGTGCCGCGCCAGTCGTCCATCTTGTGAATCCGAGTTTGCAGGAAGTAAGCCAGAAACAGGACCAGCGTCGGCTTGGCCAACTCGGAAGGTTGAAAGCTGAAGGGACCGACCAGGAACCAGCGATGAGTGTTATGAGAGCCGCGCATCGCAAAGACCGAAACCAGCATCACCATCGTGATACCGACCGCTGTGAAGACAAACTTGGGATTGTTATAACGCCGGTAGTCGACCTGCATGAGCACAGCCAGGGCGATCATTCCAATCACCGCCCATATGCCCTGCCGGATCATGAAGTAGTAGGGAGTTCCAAAGGTCGACTTGGCCATCACCGCCGAGGCGGAGAAGACCATCACCAGCCCAAACAGCACCAGCAACAGCACCACTCCGAAGAGCCATTTGTCTACGCCTACTCTCTTCGCCATCTCTCTTCACTTCCCTGCCGGCTAGCCCAGCTCGTGGACGATCTGCCGGAAGACCCTGCCGCGATGCTCGTAGTTATCAAACTGATCGAAGCTCGAGCAGGCCGGCGCCAGCAGCACAACATCGCCGGGAACCGCAGCTCTCTGAGCCTCGTGCACAGCTACGTCCATCGTTCCCGCTCCCACCATCTTCACGACTCCCTGGAGCTCCCGCTCAATCTTTTCAGCTGCAGAACCAATCGTATAAACAGCTTTGACCCGTTCGCGGAGAAGCGGAGCCAGCAACGTGTAATCCGAATCCTTGTCCTTGCCGCCGAGAATCAGGTGAATCCCGCCTGGAAAAGCAGCGATCGCCTTCATCGCCGCATCCACATTCGTCGCCTTGGAGTCATTGAAGTATTCGACTCCCTGCAGCTCGCGAACGAACTCCAGCCTGTGCTCGACAGCCTTGAAATCCGCGACGGTGCTGCGGATCGTTTCGGCAGCCACTCCGGCTAGTCGCGCCACGCAGATCGCCGCCAGAACATTCTCAACATTGTGCGAGCCTCGGAGCGGAATCTCCGCGACCGGCATGATGGGTTCTGCCTTCCCGCCTTCGCTCGGAACGAAGAGGATGCTCTCCCCATGAACGAAAGCTCCTTGCTTGATCGGCCTTCGCGGAGAGAACCAGAAGATCTGAGCCTTCGTCTTCGCTGCGACCATCTGCGTCGGCTTGTCTTCGGCGTTCAGAATGAGGAAGTCGCCAGCCTCCTGACGCTCAGTAACGCGAGCCTTCATCGCTGCATAGTTTTCAAAGCTGCCATGCCGGTCCAGATGATCGGGCGTGATATTAAGCACAACGGAGATCCATGGATGGAACTCCTCGATCGTCTCCAATTGGAAGCTCGAAACCTCAAGCACATTTACGGTATCCTCTGCATTCTTTGGAATCAGATCGATGACGGGTGTACCGATGTTTCCGCCGACCAGAGTGGGTAACCCGCCTTCAGCCAGAATCTTGCCGATCAATGTGGTAGTCGTCGTCTTTCCATTCGAACCGGTGATCGCGACGATTCGTCCCTTGAGAAAGCGGCTCGCCAGCTCAAGCTCGCCGATCACAGGTACGCCATAACCGATCACCTGCTTGACCTCAGGCGTATCCAGTGGAACACCGGGAGAGATCACGATCAGGTCCTGCCTGCGGAAGGTCAGCAGGCCGTGCCCTCCGCTCTCCACCATGACTCCTGCATCGAGCAAGGCCGGGATCTCTTCGGCAAGAACTGTGGCGCTGCGCGCATCGCTCACCGTCACCCGCGCTCCCTGCCGCCGCAGAAACATTGCAGCCGCTATCCCCGATTTGCCCAGCCCTACCACCAGAACACGTTTGTTCTTTAATTCCATAACGCCCCTCACCGCAACTTCAACGTGGTCAATGCCAGCAGCGCGAAGATCAGCGCCAGAATCCAGAACCTCGCAATCACCTTCGACTCAGACCAGCCCAGCAGCTCAAAGTGATGATGCAACGGAGCCATCTTGAAGATGCGCTTTCCGTTGCGCAGCTTATAACTTCCAACCTGCAGCATCACACTCAGAGCCTCAAGGATAAACACGCCTCCAATAAACGGCAGCAGCAGCTCTTGCTTGATGGCGACGGCCACGGTACCGATAGCGCCGCCCAAGGCAAGGCTTCCCACGTCTCCCATGAAGATCTCTGCCGGATGCGCGTTGTACCAGAGAAAGCCGATGCTGGCTCCGACCATCGCTCCACAGAAGATGGTCAGTTCGCTAACCATGGGCATGCGCTGCAGTTCGAGATAGTCCGAGAAGACGACGTGACCGCTGACATACGTCAGCACGGTGAGGGCTCCGGCAGCGATGATGGTGCATCCTATGGCGAGACCATCCAGACCGTCCGTGAGATTGACGGCGTTACTCGCTCCAGCGATCACGATCATGACGAAGATGATGAACGGAAGATAGGCCAGCCAGTGCAGATGAGGAATATGCCCCAGCGACTGCCAAACCATGTCGGGCCGGAAGCGCTTGAGAAAGGGGAACATCAGTTTGGTGGTGTAGTTTCCATGGGCCTGAAACTGCAGCAGTGCAACTGCGACGCCTCCGCTGGCGAGAAGCTGAAGGCCCAGCTTGGCTCGTGCAGTCAGTCCTAGATTCCGGCGATGCACCACCTTGATGTAGTCGTCGGCGAAGCCGATGGCCCCAAAGGCCAGGGTCGAGAGCATGACCAGCCATACGAAGGGGTTGGAGAGATCAGACCAGAGAAGAGTGGGAACAAAGATGGAGATACAGATGAGGACGCCCCCCATGGTGGGAGTTCCACTCTTCTTCTGATGAGATTGGGGACCTTCTTCGCGAATGTATTGGCCAATCTGGAACTCACGCAGCCGCTCAATGACATAAGGGCCAATCAGCATGCCGATCAAAAGCGCCGTGAGGCTGGCAAAGACAGTACGAAACGTGAGGTAGCGAAAGATGCGAAAGAGGCGAAAGTATGGAAAGAGCTTCTGATACAACAGCCAATAGAGCAAAACGTCCGCCTTGGAGTGGAATCCGCAGAATAGCTACAGCAGAACGCCGTCAATCGTGATCGATCACGGCTAGACGTAATGTTAACAGGCTCCCGGCGCATGTTTCCTCGGGATTTTCCACGCCGAACCAAACTTCATTCCATTTCAGTCCTGTAACGCTGCGAGTGCCTTTTCCAGCCGGACCCCGCGCGAGGCTTTCAGGAGAACCACATCGCCCTCCCGCAGATTCGAATGCAGCCATTCTCCCGCCTCTTCAGGAGAGGCCATAAAGATTGCATTCCCTCCAGCCGCAAGGGCCTCATCCACGAGGGCATTGGCCACACCACGAACACCAAGGATGGTGGAGATACCCCGTTCGGCCATTCTTCGGCCACAGGCGCGATGCAAAGCCTCCGCCTCCGATCCCAGCTCGAGCATCTCTCCCGCGACGGCGATATGGCGTTGACCCGGCATTGCCATCAGGGCGTCAACCATCGCATCGAGGGCTCGGGGGTTGGAGTTGTAGGAATCGTTGATGAGCGTGGCTCCACGCCAGGACAATACTTGACCCCGCTTATCGGAGGGTTGAAGCGCGGCGATGGCAGATGCACATTCCGAAAGCGAGATTCCACTGCGCAGGCCTGTGGCAATGGCGGCCAGAGCATTCAGCACATTGTGGCGACCCAGAAGGTGCAGATGCACCTGGGCCTGCTCCCCATTCGCAACCACCTTGAAGCGCACGCCTTCGGGACCAATCTCTTCGATTTCCGCTCCGCGAACCTGAGCGTTCTCTCCCAAACCGTAAAAGACGGCACGCTCGTTCATGCCCCGGCCAAAATCTTTTACGTAAGCATCGTCCGCATTCAAGATCGCAACACCATCGGTGGGAAGAGATTCCACAAGTTCGTACTTGGCACGGGCAATTCCGGCAAGACCATCGGGGAAAAATTCAATATGAACGGGAGCAACGTTAGAAACAACAGCCCAGTCCGGCTCCGCGATCTTCGTCAAAGCTGCAATCTCGCCTGCGTGGTTCATTCCCATCTCGATCACGGCAATCTCATGTTCACGCTCGAGCCTCAGCAGCTGCAATGGGACGCCGAAGGCGTTGTTGAGATTACCCGCTGACTTAAGAACATGGAAGCGTGCGCTAAGAACCTGGGCGACGGCTTCTTTCGTGGTCGTTTTGCCCGCCGAGCCGGTTACGCCGATCACACGGCCACCCCAGTCGCGACGCACCGCATTTGCCAGCCGCTGCAGTGCGTCGAGTACGCAATCGTCACACTCTGCGGCCACGCGCAGAAGCTTCGCTTCATCGACATTTGCAGGCACGAGCCAGGAATTGCTCACGACCGCAGCGACGGCTCCATCGGCCAATGCGGCCCAGACAAAGTCGTGGCCGTCAAACCGCTCGCCCTTGACGGCGAAGAAGAGCTCTCCCGCGGCAAGAGTGCGAGAGTCGATGGAATATCCCAGCGCCTCGACGGAGGTGTCGAAGGTTCCCTCAGCGTGAATCCAGTCTGCAATCTGGCCCAGCGTAAACTTCATAACTCTCCTTGAATCACGCGGGCTGCAACCGCTGCGTCGTCGAACGGAATCGGACCGGTCTTCAGAATCTGCACCTTCTCGTGGCCTTTTCCTGCGATCAAAACGATGTCTCCCTTGTGCGCGGACCTGATCGCGATTTCGATCGCTGCAGCACGATCTTCTTCTACGATGCACTCGGTTGCGGTCTCTTTCACGCCTGCAAAGGCTTCCGCGATAATTGCTTTGGGATCTTCGCTGCGCGGATTGTCGCTGGTAAGGACTACAAGATCGCTTCCCTCGCCTGCGGCTCGTCCCATGCGAGGACGCTTCGTGCGATCGCGATCCCCACCGCAACCGAACAGCGTGATCACCCGGCCACCCTGCTCTTGAACGAGCTCGCGCGCCAGCGCGATGAGGTTTCGCAAAGCATCGTCCGTGTGGGCATAATCGACAACTACAGCGACTCCATTGGTAGAAGGGACAACCTCAAAGCGCCCTGGAGCCTGCGCGCTGGTGTTTGCTGCTCGAGCAATCTCTTCAAGGCTGAGCCCACGCGCCCACGCCGCTGCTGAGGCAGCCAGCAGGTTATACACATTCACCCGCCCAGTCAGAGGCGACCGTATCTCCACGCCACCATGCGGAGTTTTCATGAGAAAACTCGTCTCACCTGCGCGAATCCGAATATTCTCGGCGCGGAAGTCCGTCGCCGGCCCAAGACCATATCGCACTAGCTCCGAGCGGTCGATTGCTTCGGCAAGCCGTTGCCCGTAAGGGTCGTCGGTATTCACGATAGCGACCCGAGGTGGAGGCGTGCCGACGCCATCAAAGAGGCGAGCCTTCGCAGCGAAGTATTGTTCCATCGTGCCGTGAAAATCGAGATGATCCTGCGTCAGATTGGTAAAGATCGCAACATCGACCGGTAGGCTCCAAACACGCTCCTGTTCGAGGGCATGGCTCGACATCTCCATAATGGCTTCGGTCGCACCAGCCTTCACCGCCTGATCAAAGAGATCCAACACATCTCTCGATTCAGGGGTAGTGTGTGGAGATTCGCGCACCTCACCGGCGATGTGGACCTCAATCGTTCCAATTAACAAGCAGCTGCGACCGGCGTTCTTCAGCAATGACTCCAGTAGATACGCTGTCGTCGTCTTTCCATTGGTTCCAGTGACGGCACTGAGAGCCAGGTGTTGTTGCGGATGTCCGAAGACTGCTGCACTTGCCTCGGCCAGCGCACGGCGTCCGTGGGAAACAAAGGCGATCCCTAGATCAGGATGAACCTGACGTAGCTTTTCGTACGTCTCCCGAGAATCCGTCAAAACAGCTACCGCACCCTGCCCAACCGCTGCATCGATAAAGCGATTTCCATCTGCGGTTCCACCACGCATCGCAACAAAAAGATCTCCAGGTCGTACTCGGCGAGAGTCATACTGAACTCCGCGAACGACGGCATTTGCTGCGTCGGAGTCTAGCGTTTCGATCTCGCGAAGAATCTCGTTCCAGTTCATGTGGATAATTTTATGCGCCGGAGCAAAGGAGAATTCGAACGGCTAACGAGCGAACTTTACCACCACCTCGGTTCCTGCCGGAACCGTCGTTCCTGGAGCAGGAGCCTGCTCCTTTGCGAGCCCACTGCCAACCGGCTGAACACGCAACCCTAACTTATCGGCCTGTTCGATCACGCCACGCAGAGAGCTTCCTATAAAGGATGGAACCGCAACCCTGCGACTCGCGTCGACCACAACGCCTCCATCGTTCCGCATCTGCACCGCTGGAGCAATTTTGGGGACCGTTAGCGATGCCGACGTATTCTGTTCCGGAGCTTCACTTCGCGAGTCCGGCCGGAACGTTGCAAGCATCTTCTCCGCCAGATTGGAGTGCAATCCTTTCGCAGAGTCTTTACTTCCCCGCTGAGAAGACGATCTTTCTCCTTTATGGGTCTGATCGTCGGCTACCTCAGGAGCGGGTTCCGTTCCATTTGCCGCCATGCGCAGCGGATCATCTGCGGGAAGGTCGTTGATATCTGCGAACATCTGGTTGAGGTCCGCACCATTCTCAATGGGTGACTCTTCGGGAGTGTCCTTTGCCGCCAACATCATCTGGCTCTTCGTCTTCAAAGGCTGATCGTGCGGAACACCAAGATACTCAAGCACCTCTTGTGCCACCTGAGAAAAAACGGGAGCACTGGTCTCCGCTCCATAACGCGTGCCCACTGTGGGTGTGTCGATGACGACCGCAACAGAGATCGCGGGGTTGCTCACAGGAGCAAAGCCCGCAAAGCTGGCAACCAGTTTGGTGTGTGAGTAGGTATGGGTCGCAGGATCGATCTTCTGTGCTGTCCCGGTCTTTCCTCCGGAGCTGTATCCATTGAGCGCGGCCTTCTTGCCAGTACCCTCGGTCACAATCCCCTGCATCATCATCCGCATCTTGGCCGAAGTCATCTCAGAGATAACTCGATGCGCACCGTCTGGTAAAGGTGAGGGAAGCTGATTGGCAGGCCGGAAGGCGATCGGCGTCAAACGAGGATCGCCCTTCATTTCATCAGTCGATTTCAGCAGAACGCGCGGAGGCATGTAGACGCCACCGTTCGCAATAGCACTTACCATGCTGACGAGCTGCACCGGCGTTACCCCGATCTCTTGCCCAATGGCCACCGACAAGATGCTGGTAGCACCCCATTTGCGGGGATTGCGCAGAAGGCCTCTGGTCTCGCTAGGGAGCTCAATCCCGCTGCGGTCACCAAATCCAAAGGAACGGATGTAATCGTAGAACTTCTGATTTCCTAGTTTCAGCGCCATCTTCGCCGCGCCTACGTCACTGGAGTGTTCCAGCGCATACTGCACAGTGACACGGCCGAACCGATCGCTATGGTCGTCATGGAGAGTGCGACCATACATGGTCATGGCACCATATTGGCAATCGACGATATCCGTCGGTTGTACTCCCGCTGCATCAAGAGCGGCGGCGTAAGTGACCAGCTTGAAGGTCGAGCCCGGTTCATAAACGTCGCTCACCGCGAGGTTCTGCAACACGCTCGCGTCCATGTGATGCTTATCGTTAGGGTTGAAACGCGGCGAGATTGCCAGTGCAAGAATCTGTCCGGTGTGAACGTCCTGCACGACGACCGTGCCATGAGCGGCCTTCATCTTCTCCATCTGAGCATCGAGCGCGCGCTCGGCCATGTACTGAATATTGGCGTCAATGGAAAGCACCAGATTTTCTCCGGGCAGCGGCTGGTTCTCCTTGCTGCCCAGCACATGACGCTTGGCATCCACCGCTGTCATCACGTGACCGGGAACACCATGCATGTCGTCGTCAAACTCGCGCTCAAGTCCGCTCAGTCCCGTGTCGTCTGTTCCCACGTAACCGAGCACCTGCGCAGCCAGATCGTTGCTGGGATAAAAGCGCTTGAACTCTTTCTGAAAGTAGACACCCTTCAGGTTCAGCTCTCGCACACGCGAGGCCGTCTCTGCGTCGACTCGTCTTGCCACCCAGGCAAAGTTGCGTGACGCATTGAAACGCGCAAGCATCTGCTTCTCAGCGGTAAATCCATCCAGTGAATCATGATGAACGATCTTGGCTAGGATATCGGCGGTGGAAGCGCGGTTCTCTCCAAGTTCACTAGGGACCGCATAGATACTGTCGACCAGAACCGTCATCGCCAGTTCTTTCAGATTCCGGTCATACAAGACTCCACGCCGCGGAGCGATCTCGAAAGTTCGCTGCTGCTGCCGCGCTGCGCGTTCAACAAAGTCGCTGTGACGTACTACCTGAAGCCAGATCAGACGGCACCCGATTGCCGCAGTCCAAAAAACAAAAAACAGGGTCACGTAGACGAACCGGATTCTCCGTATAGGAGCGGTTAACGTCTGCCGTGGCGCCTGATTCATGTTTTTGATTTCCTGTTCTTCCTTATAAGTAGCTTAACTCCCCTTCAGGCAGTCCCATGTGGATTATCGATTTGGGATCGCCGGCGCGCTGGCCTCTGCCCATACAGGAGCATTCATCGCGCTTCCGTCAGGACGAACCACCTGTCCCGGCTGTGGCGCATCCAGTCCAAGGTGCCGCGCAATCTTGTCGATCCGCTCCGGGTCGGTGAGCTGCGCCTCGGTCAAGCGAAGCTGACGGTTCTGCTCCCGCAACTGCTCGACCTGTTGCTTCTGCGCTTCAACGCGGTAGCCGATTTCGATGGCCATAAAGTGCTGCCACACATAAACCATCACCAACATAAACAGCATGCTCATCACAATGGCAAACTGCCGCATCTCACGGCGGCGTTCCGGATCGTCGGCCTTCACCAGGCGCGTATTGTCGATGTGCTTGGCGAAGAATACCTCAGGCGTCGGGCCGCGGCGGGCCTTCTGCTGTGTCTCAAAGAGTGCGCGGTTGCGCTCCGCTACCGACTCGGTGCGCCGCTGCGGCTTGACCGCCGCTCCCATCATTTCGATCTGCTGTCCTGCCATTGCCGATGCTGCCATCTGCGCACCCCTCAAAACTTCTTTCTCTTGCCACACTCCTCAATAACGAAACCGGACCGGGGTTGCTATTTTTGAGGATGGGACTTTTTGTTACGGGTTGTCTTTCGCCTGAAAGCACGGTGGGACAACCCCGGCCCGATCACTTGTCTCCACGAACATCAACCATTTAGAACCAAGTACGACAAATCAAACCTTGCTTGCTGCCCTCAGCTTCGCGCTTCTTGACCGCGGGTTTCGCCGTTCTTCTTCTTCACCGGCTACCACCGGCTTCTTCGTCAAAACCTCATACACCTTGTTGCGACCTGCCTCCCGGAAGGCGTCTTTCACCAACCGGTCCTCCAACGAGTGGAAGCTGATCACCACCAGCCTTCCTCCCGGCTTTAGCAGAGATGGCGCGCTCTCCAGCAGCGTCCTGATCTCTCCCAGCTCATCATTCACTCGAATCCGAAGTGCCTGAAAGGTTCTCGTCGCGGGATGAATCTTGTCGCCTTTCATTGCTGGGGCCGCAGCCGATACGATTCTTGCCAATTCCGCTGTCGTCGTAATCGGCCGGGCCCTCACAATGGCTCTGGCGATTCTCCGCGACCTCCTTTCCTCTCCGAATTCGTAAATCAGGTTGGCGAGCTCATTTTCGTCCTCCTGATTTACCACTTGCTCGGCCGTCTCCCCCTCGCGCGTATTCATACGCATGTCTAAGGGACCATCCGACCGAAAACTGAATCCTCTATGCGCCTCATCAAGCTGAAGGCTGCTGACTCCAAAGTCCGCCAACAAACCGTCCAGGCTTCCCGGCTCAATCTCGCTGGCCGCTTCGGAGAAAGCCTTCGGCACTAGCCGAATCTCCGGCATCGCCTCTCCCAGCTCCGATCGAAGCTCTTCAAGCCTTGCCTTCGCGAGTTCCATCGCTTCTGGATCACGATCGAAGGCGATCAACTTTCCCTTCGGTCCAAGCCTCCTCGCAATCTCCGACGAATGACCTGCGAGTCCGAGCGTCGCGTCTACATAAACACCGCCCGGCTGCACATGGAGGTATTGCAAAACTTCTTCTAAAAGAACCGGCACATGCTGCGGTTTCGTCATCGCAATCCGCCCTCTGTGCTGCCCCTGGGGGCCAACGTCCTACATTCCAAAATCTGCCAACGCCGCCATATCGGCCTCGCTCATCGGCTGAGCTTCCAGCTCGGCCTTGAACGAATCGTGGTTGACAACCTCGAGAAACGTCTGCGAACCCAGAACCACGACGTCTCCCACAACCTTTGCCGTCTCCCGCAGAATCTGCGGCAACAACAGCCGCCCCTGCGTGTCCATCTCTGCCATCTGGCCGTAGTAATTCGTTACGTCCAGAAACTTCTTCTTTGCCGGGTTCATGGAAGGGATCGCGGCCAGCTTCTCTTCAATCTTTTCCCATTCCTTCAACGGGTAAATCTCGGCCCGCTTTCCGTCCTTGCTGGTGATGTAGAACTGAGGCCCATACTGTTCATCCACCCTGCGCTTGAACTCGGCAGGCAGCTTCAGCCGGCCTTTTTCGTCCACGCGAGTTGGGTGGTTTCCCCGAAACATGACAACCTCGATACCTGTTCCTGCTCAACAGCTTGGGAATGGCAGGTTGTAGAGGTAGACTTTGCCTAAATTCTTACTTGCTCAGTCCCTTTTGCTCCACTTTTTACCACTTCCGTCCACATAGTCTCGTAGCAGAGAGACGATGTAAAGCATGGAATTGATAGAAAACAGTGGGATTCCCACAATGGGATGTGGATAACTCAGCGAGTTGGGTTATCTAATATACAAACCACTACATATAGCGTTTACGAAGTCGGTTCATGCCAATTCCGTCACTTGCGGAGCAGAAAATCATCTGGTAGGCGAAATAAAAGCGAATAAACGCTAGCCGAGATTCGCCCTCGAGCGAGGAGAGATATTTCCGATGGTAGCGGCACCATCTATCTTCTTCTTTCGCAAAAGCCAGACCAGATAGCCGAGTACAGCAAGATTAATCAGCAAAAGACTGAGGCGAAACCAATTGGGGTGGCGGGTCAGCTCGAAGATCTCCCAGGGCAGAAAGGAGACGGTAAGAGTGAGAGTGAGATATTCGGCCCAGACTTTTTCGAGCATCAGGCCAATTCCCTCCGTCAGGGCCAGAACGGAGTATGCAAAGGTGGCCGCACTGATCTGTTTGAGCCGGTGGGCGTCGATCAGATCGACTTTGTCGAGGATAAGGGTGACAAATCGGCTCTCCGGATCGAACTTAAGCGCGGTCGCCAGGCGCATGACCTCATCGCCCAAATCTTTGTGGAGAAGGTGGATGGCGCCGAAGCCGAGAAGGAAGAAGAAGATGGCTTTCGCAAGCTTAAAAATGCCGATGGTCAGCAATCCGCGATCTCGGTGCCGGCGCGCGCCACGGTCGTTTTGTGGCTTTTCATGGATCCGCGTCCTACCGCGATCCTTCGTAAACTTGCTGTCCATCCTGATTCTCAGTTGACGGTCTCGCGGACGAAATGTCAACGGCACCCGGAAGGCCTTATGCCTACACGGCGCTCTGTGTTTGTCCGATATAGAGCGCCGTTGCAGCCAGTAACCTTGAGTGGCATTTTTTTGCAATCAGGCGTGCTTGGCGAGAACCCTCTCCATCAGCTTTTGCAGATGGGGTCTTGCCTTCGCGAGTGCGGTTTCGGCATTGATACCGTACTTCTGCCGTAGAGCTTCTACCTTGCCATGCTCGATGAAGACGTCGGGCCAGCCGATACGAACAATTGGAATGTTGAGGTCTAGCTCGTTCAGGGTCTCCATCACCGCCGAGCCGAAGCCTCCAGCGAGTACGTGATCTTCCAGCGTGATGACCAAACCTGCTCGCGTGCCGAAGTCTGCAACACAGCTGCGGTCGATTGGCTTGGCAAAACGCGGATTGATGACCGCTGCGGTGAAGCCTTCGTTCTCGAGCATCGTCTTCAGTCGGACGGCCTCAGGCAGCATCGCACCGAGACCGAAGATTGCGACATCGACACGGCCCGGATCGTTGAGAACCTGGGCCTTGCCGATCTCGATTGCGACGGGCTCCTTCTTCACGGCGACTCCGGGGCCGGTCCCGCGTGGATAGCGGATGGCGGAGGGGCCTTCGTGAAGCATCGCGGTGTACATCATGTCCTGCAGCTCCTCCTCGTCCTTGGGAACCATGTGGATGAGATTGGGCACGCTGCGGAGGTAGCTGATGTCGAAGAGGCCATGGTGCGTCGGACCATCGTCGCCGCTCAGGCCGCCGCGGTCCATACAGAAGACCACCGGCAGGTTCTGCAGGCAGACGTCGTGAACGATGGGATCGAAGGCACGCTGCAGAAAGGTGGAGTAGATCGCGCAGAAGGGTTTGTATCCCTTCGTGGCCATGCCTGCGGCGAAGATGACGGCGTGCTCTTCGGCGATGCCGACGTCGAAGTAGCGCGTCGGGTGGTGGGGACGGAAGAGGTCGAGCGCGGTTCCGTTGGGCATCGCGGCGGTGATGGCGACGACCTTCTCGTTCATCCCGGCGAGTTTCGTGAGGCTTTCGGCGAAGATCTCGGAGTAGGTCTTCTGACCTGCGGACTTGGTCTCGCCCGACTCGGGGTCGTAGGGCCCGAGGCCGTGGAACTTCTTCTGCTTTTCGAGAGCCGGCTGGAAGCCGCGGCCCTTCTGGGTGATGGCGTGGAGAACGACGGGCTTGTTCTGCTTCTTGAGAAACTTGAAGGTTTCGACCAATAGCGGCAGGTTGTGGCCGTCGATGGGGCCGTAGTAGCTGAGACCGAACTCCTCAAAGAGCATACCGGGACCGATGAGTCCCTTGGCCGCCTCTTCGGCTTTACGGGCTACGTGGCGGGCGGCCTTGCCACCGAACTTCTCGATCAGCCCCGCGGCCTTGTCGTGCAGGTTGCTGAAGGTGCTGGTTGCAGTGATCTTGTGGAAGTACTCGGCGATGGCGCCGACGTTCTTGTCGATCGACCAGTCGTTGTCGTTGAGGACGATGATCATGCGGCGCGTCTGCGCGGCGATGTTGTTGAGCGCCTCGAAGGAGATTCCGTTGGTGAAGGCAGCATCTCCGGCGAGAGCGACGATGTGTTCTTTGCCGCCGGCGAGGTCGCGGGCGACGGCCATTCCGAGCGCAGCGGAGAGAGCGGTACCGGCGTGACCGGCACCGTAGCTGTCGTGCGTGCTCTCGGTGCGCAGCATGAAGCCGTTGAGGCCATCGGGCTGGCGGATGGTATGGAACCGGTCTTCGCGGCCGGTAAGCAGCTTATGAACGTAGGCCTGATGGCTGACGTCGAAGACGAAGCTGTCTTCCGGGGTATCGAAGACGTAGTGGAGAGCGATGGTCAGCTCAACGACGCCGAGGTTGGGACCGATGTGTCCCCCGGTTCTTGCAATGACTGTAATGAGGCGCTCTCGAACCTCCTCTGCGAGCTTTTCCAGCTCGGGCATCGAGAGTTTTTTCACGTCTGCGGGCGACTTGATCTTCGCTAAAATTCCATCCATCTGGCGCATCCCTAAATTCTGCGGCAACCTTTTCTTCTGAAGATTGGACGCCGCTCATTTCCATGAGACTCTTTTGGACTCTTTTTGGGAACAATCTCAGAGAGTATAACGACGATTTGGGAGCCGCGGTTGCGTCCAGCGTCTGATTGGGGTACCCCTCCCCATACCTTTTTGCGCAAAGTATTCCAAAATAAATACTTAGCTTAGTACTTCCTGCACAAGCGAGAGGTATCCAGTGTGACCAAGAAGGTCTCTCCCTGGATTCCCCTCTTTAATTGTAGCGAAGGAAGCGGAGCCCTTCGGCACCGTATATCTTCATTATTTTGTTAGCGTTAGCTGTTATCAAGACTTGACAGCGGCGAGACCGAGGTGGAAAGGCACTCCCTATTCCACCTTGCTCAAAAATATTCCACGTCAGATCTGGGAGTAGGGCGCCGGGGCGAGGATGAGGCTATCGACATTGCTGACGATGGGCTCGAAGTTATAGCGCGGGTTGGCGCTGATCTTCTTCCACTCGGGATCGGCGAAGAAGCGCTCCCATCCGGTGGTAAGGGCGTCGAGATCCGGGAAGGTGAGCATGTAGGTGAGCTTGGGCATGTTGGGACCGATCAGAGCGTCGCTGAAGAAGACGTTTCCGCAGCCGGATCGTTCGAAGATTCGGAACTCGCCCTGGTGGAACATCTCGACCTTGCGGATGTGGTCGTCCTGAGTGGGGCTTTCGTAGGTACGGAGCTGGAAGACGCGCTTAGGGCTCTTTGTGGTGGGCGGGGTGACTTTGGGATAGCCTTCGAAGGCTTTCAGGAGAGTGCTCTCGATGCGTTCGAAGGGCGGCTCTTTTGCAGGAGCGCTCCAGAAGGGCTGGGCCAGCTTGAGGAACTCTTCGTCTTTGGCGAGAAGAAGGTCGACGTTGGTGACGGTCTCGAGGTTAGTGCCGGGGATGAGGAGATAAGTGGTTGGGGTCTGGGGCCCGAAGGTGACCTTGAAGGCTCCGATGGGCGAGAGGCCGAGGCGGTTGAGTGCGGGGATAAGCGCGGTGGAGAAGAACTGATCGGTAAGCTTTGCCTGGGGACCGCTGCGCAGGGTGTACTTGCGGAGTTGATAGTATTCGCGGGCACCGGAGGGAGTCTGTGCGGAGGCTGTGGCGGCAGGCGCGATGGCCGCAGCCGAGGTCGCGAGGGCGGTCTTGAGGAAGCTTCTTCTTTGCACAAAGATCTCCGGAGACGGGGTTGGGATGGGTTTGTTCTCAGGTCTGACAGTCTAACCGAAGGAGGAGAGGGAAGGCATGCCGATGAGTCGCTGAGATATGGGAACCTCTGGCGAGACACGAGGGCAGATATTTTCCCCGGAATGCTAGTGCCTGGAAAATGCCGCAGACGGTTCTCGGGAAGAACTTGCTTCGCTTTCCTTCAGATCCATGCGTTCGATGAGACCATTCGCGATGGTGTAGACGTGCCACACTTCGCTCTCTGAGAGAACATCGCCATCGAGATTCTTAACGAGTTGGTGAACTCTAACGTGGGTCTTCCCCTCTTCGTGGTCGATCACTTCGATCGGTTCCACATAAGGATCAAATTCCTGCCACTGACGGGTCCAGTAAGCACGAATTTCTTCTTTCCCAACCGCACGACCGCCCTCCGATGCCTTAGGCCAGCTGACGTTCTCGCTCATCAGTGCAAGGACGCCATCAACGTTTCGCTGATTAAAAGCAGAGTAGGCCTGAGCGATCAGTGTCTGTGTATTTGCCATAAGTCCTCCGGGGCTGTGTGGGTATACGTTACATCGGCTCAGCCTGCCTATGGTGAAGACGGAGGCTAGTTGGAGATCCCTTCGAGAACGGTTTCGCTAACCGGCTCGGCTCCAAACTCCCCTTCCCACTGGGCAACGACGACGGAGGCAAGGCAGTTGCCGACGACGTTGACGGTCGTGCGGGCCATGTCGGCGAGGGCGTCGACACCGAGCAGGACGAAGATGGGTTCGGTGGGGAGATGGAAGGTGGCTGCGGTCGCGAGCAGGACGACGAGGGTGGCTCGCGGGACGCCTGCGACTCCTTTGCTGGTGAGCATGAGGGTGAACATCATGACGATCTGCTGGCCGAGGGAGAGATGCATTCCGGCGGCCTGCGCGACGAAGATGCTGGCCGCGGCGAGATAGAGCGTGGAGCCGTCAAGGTTGAAACTGTAACCGGCAGGGATGACGAAGGAGACGATGTGGCGAGGGACGCCGAGCGCCTCCATGGCTTCCATCGCGCGGGGCAGTGCGGCTTCGCTGGTGGAGGTGGCGAAGGCGATGGTGGCGGGTTCGGCCACGGCGCGAAGGAAGCGGCGGATGGGAACCTTGACGAGCATCGCCACCGGAAGAAGGACGAAGAGGCCAAAGGCGACGAGGGCTCCGTAGATGGTGAGAAGCAGCTTGCCGAGATTGACGAGGACGCCGAGTCCCATGTGGCCGACAGTGAAGGCCATGGCTGCGCCGACTCCCAGAGGAGCGAAGTACATGACGATGTTGGTGAAGCGGAACATGACTTCGCTAAGGCTCTCGAAGAGGGTGACGAGAGGAGCGCGCCGGGATTCGCTAAGGCCGGCGAGGGCGATGCCGAAGAAGACGGCGAAGACGGCGACCTGAAGGATCTGGCCTTCGGCGACGGATTTGGCGATGTTCTCGGGGAAGATATGAAGGAGGAACTCCTGCCAATGGGTAGCGGGCGGAGCGGACTGTGCGGCGTGAGCGAGGGGAATCGAAAGGCCGTGGCCGGCCTGAGTGATGTTGATGGCGACGAGGCCGACGACGAGCGCTAATGTGGTGACGACCTCGAAGTAGATCAGGCTCTTGATGCCGATGCGGCCGACGCCTTTGAGATCGCCATGACCTGCGATGCCGGTGACGAGTGTGGCGAAGATGAGGGGAGCGACGATGGCCTTGATGAGACGCAGAAAGATATCGCTGAAGACACGAAGCTCGGTTGCGAAGTGAGGGGCGTCGCAGCCGACCTCCGAGCCGAGGACCATGGAGAGAAAGATCCATGGAGTGAGCGAGCGGCGACGGATGGCGAAGACGGCGAGCAGAGCGATCGATACCCAGCGAAAGACAAAGGCTGCACCCGCTGCAAAGTAGAGCAGGGGCATAACGGTGCCGGCGACAAGCAGAAGGCATGCCGCGACAACGAGAAAGCGTTCGCTGCGAAGGGCTGTCACTTGGCGAAGGATATCAGCTTGGCGAGGAGCAGCTTGCGGAGAAGAATCCGCAGCGAGTTTATTGGTATAAAGAGGCTTCACCCCTTCGGCGGATGAGCCTGATCTCCGGATGGCTTGACCGCGCGAAGAGAGCGAATTCTGCAGGGGTGAATGGTTTCCTGTTCAGGGGCATCTGCCCCGAGGGTCTGGATATGCGAGTACATAAGAAAGTTTTGATTGTGACCGCCGGTCTTCTGGCGGGGATGGCGTATGCAGGACAGGCGGGAGCACAGATGGCGATGACCTCGCCTTCGCTGGATGGTCTGCAGCAGAAGGGACCTACGCTGAGTCCGCTGACTCAACCGACGCTGACGCCGGGAGTGATTCAGCTGATGGAGCTGGAGGGAAGGTTTGCCCAGGCGGTTGCGGCAGGCGGAGGCAAGACGTTTGCGGAGTGGTTTGCCGATGACGCTGTAGTGTTGAACAACGGGCAGCCCGCTACGTTGGGCAAGGCGGCGATCGCATCGCAGGCCAAGTGGAACCCCAAGGAGTATCAGCTGACCTGGGCTCCGGAGGGAGCGCAGATGGGGCCATCGAACGACATGGGCTTTACCTGGGGGCATTACGAAGGGCACTCGAAGGATAAAAACGGGAAGCCGGTGGTGATCTCGGGCCGTTACATCACGGTGTGGAAAAAGATGCCGGATGGCCAGTGGAAGGTGGCGATGGATGCCAGCGCCAATGAGCCTCCGGCGGCAGGCGATTGCTGTGCCTTGCCAAAACCATAAAGTCCGCTACACCAAAAGTTGGATACCCACCCTCTCCTGCTTTTCCTAGGATCGAGCCTGCAGGCATGGACGCCCTTCTGGTCAAAGACGAAGCTCAGCGAATTCAAAGCCTTGAGCCATATGATGTTCGAATTGCCGGAACCGATGCGGTTCTGGACGATCTGGCCGGGCTTGCAGCCCAGATCTGCGAGACGCCGGTAGCCATGATCTGCGTGGCCGATGAAGGCGAGGTCTGCCTTCTGGGCTCGAGGGGAATCTCCTCAGAAGAGCGAACGCCGCGTCGTCTTCCCTACGGGGCAGGAACCTCGGGAGCCCTATGGGAGGTTTCGGATCTAAGGCTGGAGCCTGGTTTTTCTCCCGATGGCTTGCAGATTGAGGAGAAGAGTTACTGCTATTACGCTTCGGTGGCCCTGACAGCATCTTCCGGAGCCAGCCTGGGAGTTCTTGCGGTGATGGATGTTTGTCCGCGGCAGCTGACGGTATCCCAGGCGAACGGGCTGGGCGTTCTGGGCAGACAGGTTTCAGCTCATCTGGAAAGAGCTCGACAAGCGGAAGAGACTGCTACGCAGATCGATTCGACGCTGGAGATCGAGAAGAGCTTTGTCTCGTCGGTGCTGGATACGATTGGCGCTTTGGTGATGGTCTTCGACACGGCGGGACGGATTGTGAAGTTCAATCGCGCCTGTGAAGCGACGTCGGGCTACGGCTCGGCGATGATCATGGGCGAATATCTGTGGGACCGGCTGATTCCGATCGAGGAGATTCCGGAGACGATCGAGGCCTTTGCGCGGCTGCGAAGCGGAGTCTTCCCTACCGCGTTTGAAAACCGCTGGCTGAATCGCGACGGCACAACGCGACGCATCTCGTGGTTTGCGACGGCACTCCACGATGCGGACGAGAAGGTAGCGTTCATCATCGCCACGGGAGTGGATGTGACGATGCAGCGCGAGGCGGAGCTAACGCTACGAGAGAGTGAGGCACGTTATCGCCAGCTTGTGGAGAGCTCGCTGGGCATGGTGTTTACGCATGACATGCGAGGCCGGCTGCTGTCTCTGAATGCGCATGGCGCGGAGACGATGGGACGCACGATCGAGGAGATGCTGGGGCTTCCTTTGTCGGATCTTGTGCCAGTGAAGCGGCGAGCCGCGATTCTGGAGTATTTGAAGGCAGTATCGGAAGAGGGTGAGGCGCAGGGGCTGCTGCACCTGGCGCATTCGGATGGAGAGATCCGGGTAATTGCTTACAGGAACCGGCTGATCCGGGTTCCGGGACGCACGCCCTATGTTCTGGGCTTTGGGATCGATGTGACCGAGCAGGTGAGGACGGAGAGAAAACTGCGCACGCTGACGCGGCAGTCGAACTCAATTCTGGAGTCGGTGGGAGACGGCATCTTCTGTATCGATCTCGAAGGCAAGGTGACTGTGGTGAATCTGGCCGCAGCGCAGATGCTGGGTTATCGGCAGGAGGAGATGCTGGGTTGCGTGATGCATACACTGATCCATCACACCCGAGCCGATGGAATGATCTACCCGATGGAGGAGTCGCCCATTCGGAGGAGCCTTTCGAACTTCGGCACCGCTCGTGTGGTCGACGAGGTGTTCTGGCGCAAGGACGGCACGTGCTTTCCCGTGGATTACATTGCGCGGCCTCTGATCGATGCCCATGCGAGCGAGAGCGGTGAGATTCGGACCAGCGGCGTGGTGGTTGCATTTACCGATACGACGGAGCGCAGGGCGCTGGATCGGATGAAGGACGAGTTTATTTCGACGGTCTCGCATGAGCTGAGAACGCCTCTGACCTCTCTGCGCGGCGCGCTGGGGCTGCTGTCGGGCGATGCGCTGAAGACGCGCCCGGAGAAGTCGCAGCAGATGCTGGAGATCGCGATCAACAATACGGACCGGCTGATTCGGCTGGTCAACGACATTCTCGATCTGGAGCGGATCTCAAGCGGGAAGAACGAGCTTCGGCTGACGGCTGTCCGCGCCGATGAGTTACTGCGCACGGCGGTGGGAATGCAGCGGGACGGCAATCCGGGGTCGAACACACGCATTCTGTTTGCCGCGGCCGATGTGAGAGTGTGGGCCGATTCGGACCGGATTCTGCAGGTGCTGCAGAACCTGCTTTCGAATGCGACGAAGTTTTCGGCACCGGAAGAGGAGATTCATCTGACAGCTCGCCGGATGGATGGAGATGAGGCGCTCTTCGAGGTGCGGGACTACGGCCAGGGGATTGCAGAGGATGAGCTCGAGAATATCTTCGACCGGTTCCGGCAGGGCGATGCGTCGGATTCACGAGCAATCGGAGGCACAGGTCTGGGGCTTGCGATCTGTCGCAGAATCATCAATCAGCATGGAGGTCGCATCTGGGCCACCAGCACCCCGGGCAAAGGCACGACGTTCCACTTCACTCTTCCGACAAAACCCCTCACGAATCTGCGCTGAACCTTCCGCGTTTCCCTCCAAGCTGCGAGTCCTGAGATGCTAGAAGCATTGCTGGAAAGGAATCGCTATGGCAACTGTTAAGCTCTGGACCGATGAAGAGGTTGCGGCCTCGCCTCGAGTAAAGGCGGTCTTCGACGACATTCGCACCACTCGAAACTCTGACTTTGTGAACAACTTCTGGAGGGCGCTGGCCAATCAGCCCGACGTTCTGGAGAGAACGTGGACGAGCATCAAGCAGGTGATGGTGCAGCCGGGCGCGCTGGATCCACTGACCAAGGAATTGATCTATATCGCCGCCTCCACCATCAATGGATGCAGCTACTGCGTGCATTCGCACACCGCAGCGGCGCGCGCCAAGGGCATGACGGAGCAGCAGTACGCGGAGCTGATTGCCGTGGTGGGCATGGCCGCCGAGACCAATACACTGGCGACGGCGCTTCAGATTCCAGTGGATCCTGAGTTTATGGTTTAAGCAGAACTCAGCGTATTCGCTGATGGATAAAACAAAAGGGCAGGCTTCTTCGCGAAGCCTGCCCTTTCGTTACTTCTGTTTGTACTTTACTCGTCGTTCTCGCGCAGCTTGGCGATGACAGCGAAGTCTTCAAGAGTGGTGGTATCGCCCTTCACCTCGCCGGTAGTGGCCAACTCGCGCAATAGGCGGCGCATGATCTTGCCGGAACGCGTCTTGGGGAGAGCATCGGTAAAGCGGACGTCGTCGGGACGAGCGAGGGCGCCGATCTCTTTGGCGACCCACTGACGAATCTCGTGCTTGAGCTCTTCAGAGACGGCGTGCCCTTCTTCGAGGGTGACGAAGGCACAGATGGCCTGTCCTTTGAGATCGTCGGGACGGCCAACGACAGCAGCCTCAGCGACCTTGTGATGAGCGACCAGTGCGGATTCGATCTCCATGGTTCCGAGACGGTGACCGCTGACGTTCAGAACGTCGTCCACGCGTCCCATCAGCCAGTAGTAACCGTCCGCATCGCGGCGGGCTCCGTCGCCGGTGAAGTAGCTTCCGGGAATCTCGCTCCAGTAGGCCTGCTCGTATCGCTCGGGATTGCCGTAGACGGTGCGCGCCAGAGACGGCCATGGAGTGCGGAAGACCAGCAGACCGCCCTTGCCGTCGGGAACGGGATGGCCCTCTTTGGTTACGACTTCAGGAACGATACCGAAGAACGGTCGGGTGGCCGAACCCGGTTTGGTGGCGACGGCTCCGGGTACGGGAGCGATCATGATGGCTCCTGTCTCGGTCTGCCAGTAGGTATCGACGATGGGGCAGCGCTCGTGGCCGACCTCGCGATGGAACCACATCCACGCCTCAGGGTTGATGGGCTCGCCTACGGTTCCCAGCAGACGCAGGGAGGAGAGCGAATACTTGCGGACCCAGTCGACGCCCCACTTGGTAAAGGCTCGGATGGCCGTAGGCGCGGTGTAGAAGACCGTTACTTTGTGAGTGTCGATGATCTTCCAGAAGCGGTCGCACTCGGGCCAGTTGGGAGCTCCCTCGTACATCAGCACCGTGGCTCCGTTCTGCAGCGGACCGTAGACGACGTAGCTGTGACCGGTGACCCAGCCGATATCGGCGCTGCACCAGTACACATCGTCGTCGTGGAGATCGAAGATGTACTTCGAGGTAAGGTAGGTCTGGACCGAATAGCCTCCGGTGGTGTGCAGCAGACCTTTGGGCTTGCCGGTGGTTCCCGAGGTGTAGAGCAGATAGAGGGGATCTTCGGAGTCCATCGGCTCGGCGGGACATTCCTTCTCGACGTCCAGCATGGACTCGTCCCACCAGATATCGCGGCCGGGCTTCATGTTCACCGGGGTTCCGCTGCGTCGGTAGACGATCACATTTTGAACGGTGGGGCAGCTCTCCAGCGCCTGGTCGGCGATCTTCTTGAGCTGGATCTCGGTGCCGCGGCGATAGGAGGTGTCCTGCGTGATGAGGGCGACGCAGGAGGAGTCGTTGACGCGATCGACGATGGCGTGGGCAGCGAAGCCTCCGAAGATGACCGAGTGAATGGCGCCGATGCGGGCGCAGGCGAGCAAAGCGATGGCCAGCTCCGGGCACATGCCCATGTAGATGGCGACACGGTCGCCCTTCTTGATGCCGACCTTTTTGAGCACGTTTGCGAATCGCTGCACTTCGACGTGCAGGTCGCCGAAGGTCAGCTTCCGGACTTCGCCGGGCTCGCCTTCCCAAAGCAGGGCCACCTTGTCGCGCCGGGAGCCGAGGGCGTGCCGGTCGACACAGTTGTGACTGAGGTTCAGCTTGCCGCCGGTAAACCACTTTGCCCCGAGGCCGGAGCCGTTGGGGCCGGGCTCGAGGACACGGGTCCAGGGGGTAAACCACTCCAGCTCGGAGGCCGCCTCGCCCCAGAACTCTTCCGGGTTTTCGATGCTGCGCCGGTACATCTGCTCGTACTGCTCGAGGCTGGAGATATGCGCTTTGGAACGGAATTCCTGGGTGGGTTCAAAGACCCTGTTTTCTCGCAAGCTTGAGTCCAGATTTTCCGTACCTTCCTGAATCGACGTCACAAACATTCCTCCACTGAAATCGGTATCAAAAAGGTACGCTATGGCTTATACAAGCGGCAACATGGGGGTAGGACATTTGTCCTTGCCTGTGAAGAATTTCGGAGGTATTTTAGCGTTTCTGTATTTTTTTCAACAGGTTTCGGTGGGGGAAACGGTGCGAGGGTCATGCCTTCGCATCTCAACTTCGAACAAAACTTCATTCTTATCGCGGCTCCTCCCATGACGGAGTCTTACAGAGGGTCAAATGGCTCTGGCATTTCTGGATCGTGAGTACTCGATTGCACCGGAGGGATACAGCCGCTGGCTGGTTCCCCCCGCAGCCCTGGCGATCCATCTTTCCATTGGACAGGTTTACGCCTTCTCCGTCTTTAAAAACCCGCTGCTGGCTCTGCATGCCGCCAACGGAAGCGCATGGAATCTGAAGGAGGTGGGCTACATCTTCTCGATCGCCATCGCGTTTCTGGGGATTTCGGCGGCATTGTTTGGGGCATGGCTAGAGAGAGCCGGGCCGAGGCGCGCGATGTTCTACGCCGCCATCTGCTTTGGGCTGGGCTTTGTGATCTCGGCCGCTGGCGTGCAACTGCATCAGATGGCGCTGATCTATCTGGGCTACGGCGTGATCGGCGGAATCGGGCTGGGGCTGGGGTACATCTCTCCGGTGTCGACGCTGATCAAGTGGTTTCCGGACAGACCCGGGCTTTCGACGGGCCTCGCGATCATGGGATTCGGCGGCGGTGCAATGATCGGCGGCCCGCTGGCGAACCAGCTGATGGCTCACTTCAAAAGTACGGGAGCACCTGCGATTCCGGCCACGATGGTGACGATGGGGGTGCTGTACTTCCTGTTCATGATGTTCGGCGTCTTTACCATTCGCGTGCCGCGGGAGGGATGGAAACCGGCGGGGTGGGAGGCTCCGGTAAAGCATTCGGCGCTGATCTCATCCCATAATGTCGCCGTGAGCGAGGCCTGGAAGACGCCGCAGTTCTGGCTGCTATGGGTGATTCTGTTCACGAATGTGACGGCAGGCATCGGCATCCTGGAGCAGGCTGCGCCGATGATTCAGGATCTGTTCCCCGGCAGCGTAGGGCCGGCGGCTGCGGTTGGATTCGTGGGGCTGCTGAGCATCTTCAACATGGCGGGAAGATTTTTCTGGGCGTCGGTCTCGGACTTCCTCGGAAGAAAGGCAACTTACTTCTGCTTCTTCGTGCTGGGAGGAGTGCTGTACTTTCTGCTGCCGTTGACGGGGGCAGAGAAGTTGAACTCCGTACCGTTGTTCGTGGGCATCGCTGTCGTGCTGCTGTCGATGTATGGCGGCGGATTCGCGACGATCCCGGCGTATCTGAAGGATTTGTTCGGCGGATATAACGTATCGGCCATTCATGGCAGACTGCTGACGGCGTGGTCGGTGGCGGGAATTGTCGGTCCACTGATCGTCAATGGGATTCTCGATCATTATGTGGAAAATCACATGCCGAAGCAGGATGCGTATCCGCGAATTCTGCATATTATGGCGGGACTGCTGGTGGTGGGCTTTGTCGCCAATCTGCTGGTACGTGCAGTCGGCGAGAGATATTGGCTGGATGAAAAGAGTGTAGCGAAACCGCTAGAAACGTCTCATTGAGGTGACAGGATGGATGAGAAGAGATCGTCTCCGTTGAAGATTGCACTGGCCTGGGCGATTGTGCTGATTCCGATGGCCTGGGGGTTCAGCTACACGCTGACGAATGCACTGAAGATTTTCACGAACGGCTCGCCGCACTAAGTTCCACGGCGCGGATGCAATAGACTCAATAGAAAATGTCCTTCTCGGTACTGTTCTGGTCTGTCAGCGTAGGTCTGTTCATCGGCTTCTGCATGGGCGTGGGTTGCGCCCTGGCGGTGATGTATTCGATCTACATGCACGGTTATCGGGCTGCCATCCGCGATGCGCACGTGACCGAGACGCCGGAACGCTACCAGACAGAGATGAGGAAGTTTCAGGCCTCTCAAAGCGAAGACAAAAAAGGCTGAGCTTGTATGTTGCGGTGAGCAAGGAATAGTCTGAGCACAATCGTCAGCCTTTCGGTTGTCGATCTCCGGGTCCCTGCTCCGCTTCGCCAAAAAAGACAGGACAGGGATCCGTCTCCTCACCCCCAAGACAGTTTTCGGGCGCGAAATCCTAAGATTTTTGCTTGCCATTAATATAGGACCAGTTTAGTCTCTATTCAGAAAGCTCAAGTGAGTCCGATCAGCGGTCTTTTGGCGAAGCAGCTGATTTCGGGCGAGATCGGTAACGCAATTTGAACCATTTTTGCGAGGGATTGGGTGTGCTCTGCACGCCGCAGTTCCCTTGCGTCTCCGAAAGGCAATTTCATGACGATGTCTCGTAGTTCCCTTCTGGCTATTCTGCTTCTGGCTGCTGCTTCGGGCGTAGTCCGAGCCTCTTCACCGGCGGCTGCGGCGGCAGCAGCTCTTCCTGCTCCCACGTGCAGCCTCGATGCCGGACAGACGGTGACGATTGCAGTGGCCGTGCGCGACTCCGATCAGGCGATGGTGCAACGGGCCGCGATTGAAGCCCGTTGCGGAGAGACGGCGTATACCGCGCAGACAGGAGCGGATGGCAACGCTACCTTGCGACTGGCTCCGGGAACTTATCGGCTGAGTGCTGTAGCGCCGGGATTCAGCCAGGCGACGGAGGAGATTGTTCTGGATGCGTCACATGCGTCGGTGGAGCTGGTGCTGGCTCCGGGATCGGCAAGCGATTCGATCAATGTTTCCGCGGACGCGGGCTTCGTCCCGTTCGCATCGAACTTCGGATCGAAGACGGGAGCGCTGCTGGTGGAGGTGCCGCAATCGATCTCCATCATTAACCAGAGGGAGATTCAGGCGCGCAATCCGATCACAGTCAACGAGGCCTTGCGCTACACGCCAGGAGTTCAGGCCGATGAGTACGGCGTGGAGCAGCGTTACGACTGGATCAAGGTGCGCGGGTTTACGGTCGATACGACGGGTGTGTTTCGCGACGGCATGCGATGGAACTCGCTGGCAGGAAAGATGGACCCGGCGGAGCTGGAGTCGATTGAGGTGCTGAAGGGGCCGAGCTCCGTGCTGTATGGGCAGGCGCCTCCAGGCGGACTGGTGAATCTGACGACTAAACGGCCGACTGAGGAGACGCAGCGCGAGATTCAGGTGCAGGTGGGAAGCTACGACCGCAGGCAGGTGCAGGCCGATGCAGGTGGTCCGATCGACAGCAATGGCGTGTGGCGTTATCGCCTGATCGGACTGGTGCGCAACAGCGGGACGCAGGTGTTGGCAACGCCGGACGACCGCAGGCTGATTGCGCCTTCGCTGGCATGGCATCCGAACGACCGGACCGGCATTACTTTGATGGGCGACTGGCAGCACGACAAGACGAAGTGGAGCCAGTTTCTTCCGGCATCGGGCACACTCTTTCATGACAATCCCAACGGCACGATTCCGGTGGATACCTTTACCGGCGAACCGGATTGGGAACGTGTGCTTCGCGATCAGGCATCTATCGGATATAGCGCCGATCATCTCTTTGAGGATGGATGGAACGTACACCAGAACTATCGGTTTCAGCACGTCAACTTTCAAGGCCGCACGGTTTACGGTATTGGGTTCGTTCCTGGAAGCGAGACTCTGCTGAACCGCCTGGCCTACTCCTATCCGCAGTGGAACGACATTCACACTCTAGATACGCGCGCTCTGCGACGGTTTACGACGACGAACTGGCAGCACACCATTCTTGGTGGATACGACTATGTGCATCTGCGGACGCGGACTGCGGGCGGATATGCGATGGTCGATCCCATCGATGTCTTTCATCCGGTGTACGGATCGCCGATCCCTGCTTTGACTCAGGACACGAATAACAATCAGCTGAATCAGCAGCACGGCGGCTATCTGCAGGACCAGATCAGATTTCGGCAGAATCTGGTGTTCACGCTGGGCAGTCGCGAGGACTGGACGGTAACGGACTACAACAACATTCTTGCCTCGACGTTCCAACACCAGAACGACTCGAAGTTCACGGGACGCGCAGGCGTTACGTATCTCACGAACGTCGGCATCAATCCTTACTACAGCTACTCCACCTCCTTCCAGCCGACGACAGGCAGCACCACCTTCGATGGAAATCTCTTTCGTCCTTCGCTGGGCAAACAACATGAGGTGGG
>DATJJJ010000091.1:0-30499 GCA_035492215.1 Edaphobacter sp.
GCGATCTTAGCGTCAATCGGACCGGGAAGATACTCGTAGTAGCTGTTGGCGTGCGGCGTGCAGGCAATGTGCGTGATGCCGTCTTCTGCGGCCATGCGCGCCATCTCGATGGAGAGCTCGATGCTGGTGGAACCGTCGTCCTGATCCCAGAGGAGATGATGGTGAATATCAATCATCGCTGCGTCAGTTTATCCAAGGAACGTAACAAGGTTGTGAGACGAAGGAGCTATTGCGCGACGGCGAGCGATTCCACCATGGAGCGAAACAGTAAGAGACCATCGGCAGAGCCGAGAAGGCTTTCGCTGGAACGGTCGGGGTGGGGCATCATGCCGAGCACGTTGCGGCCTTCACTGAGCACGCCCGCGATGTTTTCGAGCGAGCCGTTGGGGTTGGCTGCGGGAGTGATCTCGCCAGCCGGAGTAGCGTAGCGGAAGGCGATGCGATCTTCGGCCTTGAGCTTCGCCAGAGTATCGGCGTCGCAGAAGTAGTTGCCTTCCATGTGGCCGATGGGCATCTGGAGCACGCGGCCGCGCTCGATGCCGTGCGTGAAGGGCGAATCTGTGGTCTCTGTGCGCAGGTGGACCTGCTTGCAGATGTAATTCTGTCCGGCATTGCGCATGAGCGCGCCGGGCAGAAGGCCGGACTCGCAGAGAATCTGGAAGCCGTTGCAGATGCCGAAGACCAGGCCGCCGTTTTTGGCGAATTTGATGACCGACTGCATGATGGGCGCGAATCTGGCGATGGCTCCGGTGCGGAGGTAGTCGCCATAGGCGAAACCGCCGGGAACGAGGATGGCATCGCAGCCCTCGAGATCCTCAGAAGCGTGCCAGAGGAAGGTTACGGGCTGTTTCGCGAGCTCGTCGATGACGTGGTACGTGTCGTGATCGCAGTTAGAGCCTGGAAAGACCAGAACGCCGAATTTCATACCTTAAGGATAGCATCCGACGCTCGATAGATTTCATTCGAAGATCGGGGCGTAGACGGCGTATCCGCGAGGCGGAGCCGGGAACTCGGCATTGCCCTCATCGTCGGTGGTGCGCTCGTCGGGATGGGCGATGTCGTGGCCGTCCCACGCGACAGGCCTGAAGCGCTGGCTCTTCCATTTGGTTTTGACCGAGGTTCCGGACCACTTGTCGCCGAGGTTGTTGAGAACGTAGATGCATCCGACCTGACCTTCGAAGCCTCCACGTTGCAGGATGTAGAGGTCGGGGTCGGCATGCAGGATGCAGGCCTCGCCGCCAGCGTAGCGGTGATGCGCGTCGATGAGGGCATCGATGCCGTTGGGAGTGCCGGGGCGGGCGAGGCTGAGGTTGTAGTAGTCGTACCAGAAGATGCAGGGGTAGCCCTCGTTCATGAGGATGAACGAGTAGGCGAGGTTCTTGTCGTTGACGATCTCCTGGCCGCCCATGTCGTGGTTTTCAACGAAGGTGACGGCGTTGAAGGGACGCTCGGCGACGACGGAGCCATCGCTGGTCAGGTTGCGAAGATCGTACTGAAGCGTGTCGCAGAGGTCTTTGAGCTTGTAGCGGAGCGGGAAGTCGAAGGCGGCGATCTGATTGTCGGTGACGGCGCGAACACCGTCGAGCCAGTTGCCGATGTCCTCGGGACCGGACCAGTACTCGCCCACGACGAAGGGCGTGAACTCCTCGCCGTCGCGTTCATAGCGATACTTGGCGAGCAGGCCGATCATCCATGCGCCATAGCCTTTGGCAAAGTCGAAGCGGAAGCCGTCGAAGCCGAGTTCTTCGATGACCATGCGGGCGTACTCGAACATTGCGGTGTAGACGCGGGGATTGCGGTGGCAGAGGTGAGGGAAGCCTGCGAAGTTTTCGCCCTCGATCATGACGCGCTCGTAGCGTGAGGGATGGAAGCAGTTCCAGTCGCGAGGGAATTTGCCGGACTTGGGGTTAAACTTCGTCCAGCGCTTCTGGCCGTCGATGGGGTTGACCTCCTCCTCGTCGGCTCCGGAGTTGTGGTTGATGACCATGTCGGCGTAGGCACCGATGTTGTTCTCGTGTAGCACGCGAATGAGGTTTTCGAGCTCGGCACGATTGCCGTAGAGCGTTTTGACGCCGCCCTTCTGATCGAAGTCACCGAGATCGAAGTAGTCGTAGGGATCGTAGCCGGGGGACCGTGCCTCGGCTCCCTTGCAGATGGGTGGAAGCCAGAGGGCATTGACGCCAACTTTGCCGAGCTCGGGGGCTTTTTCGGCGATGAAATTCCACCACTCGCCCTCTTTTTGTTCCTTGATGGGAGAGTCCCAGTAAAACGCCTGCATCATAACGGCCATGACTGCGTGTCCTTTCCAACTACCGGCACACGAGGACGCATCTCAGGAGTTCTGAGTTTTCAGCGCAGTCACTTTCGCGTACGGTATTGCTCAGCGAGTCTGATGCAGAGGAAGGGCGAACAGGTTGGTATGACGGTTCCAGGTACACCGCAAACTCCATCTCCGTTTCGTACCGCCGGCGGTGCGCTGGTGAACTGGTGGCGTGCGGCCACGCTCGATGCGCTGATCGTCGGCGTCATATGGCTCATCGGCCTCGAGCTGATTCGCGTTCCCCTGGCCCCCTTCTGGGCGCTGCTGGGAGCGATGCTGCAGATCATCCCAACCTTCGGCGGAATGATTGCGCTGATCGGGCCGGTGCTCTCGGTCGCGTTTCAGGGGACGGATCAATGGTGGAGACTCGGGCTGGTCCTGGGGCTCTATGGTGTGATCGCCATTCTCGAGGGGCTAGTGATCGGGCCCTATGTACTGCATCGCACGACGAAGGTGCCGTGGTGGGCGGCGTTTCTTGGACCGATTGTGTTGGGGATTCTGATTCCGTTCTGGGGAGTGCTGCTGGCGCCTCCGCTGCTCGCTGTTATCTATGCACTGCGCGATCGAAACAAAGTGCAGCGGCCCTAGAGAGGATCAGGCACCGATCTTGTAACGGGTCTCGGCGAGCCGGTAGAGCGGACGCCACACCAGCCGGTTAATCGTTACGACCATGCCTGCCATGACGATGGTGGCGAGCAGAAGAATCTGAAACTTGCCGGAGTCGGTGGCGGCGCTGATCACAGCGCCAAGGCCGAAGGTTTCAAGCGTCTTGTTCTTGAGATGGAAGTACTCGGCGATAATGCTGGCATTCCACGCTCCGCCGGAGGCCGTGACCAGACCGGTGATGAGGTAGGGAAAGATTCCCGGCAGGATGAGGGTCTTCCATCGCTGAACGGTGGTGAAGTGGAAGAGTTCGGCGACCTCGCGCAGATCGGTGGGAATCGCCATTGCGCCCGCGACGACGTTGAACAGGATGTACCACTGCGTTCCGAGCATCATCAGCAAAATGGAGCCGACGCCGAGGCCTCCGCCGATCTGGACCAGCGCCATGACGACGATAGGGAAGAGAGCGGTGGCCGGAACCGAGGCGGCAATCTGCGCCAGAGGCTGCGCGATGCGGGCGAGCCGGGGATGAAAGCCGATCGCGACTCCTGCGGGAATGGTCCAGGCCGATGCGAGCAGAAGGGCCGTATTGACCCGCAGAAAGGTCGCGAGTGCGCTTGCAAGAATGCGGAAGAACTCGGAGCGCTGAACTTCACGGAGCAGCGAAAGCGCGTGGAAGGCGGCGTAGAGCACACCGGCGAGGACGAGCACGAGCGCCACGACGCGCAGAAAGGCATTCCATCGATCGCGGCGTTTCTGAACTGTTGGGCTCACGTCGACGGTGGAGGCTTCGATGCGACGGCGGTTGTCGGCAAGCCGCTGATAGACCTTCTCCGCAATGGGCTCAAGGGTGCGGCTGCGCAAGGTATTCAGCGCATGGGAGTGTTGGAAGAGATGCAGGAGCGGAGACCGAATCTGCGACTTTGCCTCCACCTGTTCGAACTTGAACTTGTCGCTCCATGCAATGATCGGCCGCCAGAGAATCTGATCGGTGGCAACGATGATGGCCACCATGGTGAAGAGTCCCCAGCCGATGGCGGTCACGTTTCCAGTGCTTGCCGCGGTCTGCAGGTAGGAGCCGAGGCCGGGCAGTCGGAAGTCGCGCGTTCCCAGCACAAACATCTCGCAGGCCATCAGGAAGAACCAGCCACCGGCGACGGAGACCATTGAGTTCCAGACCAGGCCGATTGCGGCGTAGGGAAGCTCAAGCTCGAAGAGCCGCTGCCAGGGAGAGAAACGGTAGATCGTTGCAGCCTCGCGCAGCTCGCGGGGGATGCTCTTAAGCGAGGAGTAGAAGCTGAAGGCCATGTTCCAGACCTGGCCGGTAAAGATGAGGAGGATAGCTCCCATCTCCACACCGATCTGGCGCGTAGGAAAGAGCGCCACCATCGCCAGCATGACTCCGGGAAGGAAGCTCAATACCGGGATGGACTGCAGGATGTCGAGCCCGGCGATCATCAGGGCCTCGATCCTGCGGTTGTAGGCGGCGATGTAGCCGTACCCGATGGCGAAGATGAGGCTGAGAGCGTAGGCGAGCCAGATGCGCACCAGGGAATAGAAGGCATAGCGCGGCAACGCACGGGGGCTGAGCGAGATGGTGATCTCGGGCATGGGATGCCCGAACCAGTAGCGGGCCAGCAGCACGACGCCGTAGAAGCAGGCCAGCCCGATGCCCGCGACGCAGAGATCGATGACGACGGGCCAGCTGCGTCGAAGCACCTGGGAGCGCGCCAGCGTCTCCGGGTTGCGGAGATAGCTGAAGCTGTCGTGCAGATTCATCGATTCGTCTCCGCAACGGAGGATTCTTCTTTCTCCGGCTGCATGAAACGGCGACGGGAGGCATCGAAGTCGAAGAGTTCGGCGTAGCGGCCCCAGTTGATCGCGGTCTCAAGCTGGCGCAGCGTCTCTTCTTCGCTGAACTGCTCGTCGAGCATGTCGTGAAAGAAATCCTCGGGCACGCTACGGTCGCTCTTGGCCTCGATAGCGCGCACGATCTGGCGCAGGAGAAGAACGTTTTCGACGGCGGCGCTGCGGAAGAGCTCTTTCTGGCGAAGGATCTCGGAGTTGGCGAACTCAGCACCGGCAGGGGTGATGGCGGCATCGCCTTCGTTGACGGTGAGGAAGCCGAGGAGCTGAGCGGCATCGACGATGGGCAGCAGGTCGTCGATCTCGAAGGCGAGATCGTCGGCCAGACGGTAGATGTCGTCCTTGCCGTTGTGGTCCAGCAGAATCTCGAGCAGACCGGCGATTCCTCCGGGCCGGGCATGAGGAAGCATCTGGTACTGCATGTGGCGCTGATCGCGCACGGGGCGGCCCTCGGGGGTTAGCGGCAATGCGGGAGGCTGCGCCTCGGGTTGGGTGAGCACCTTGTAGATGTAATCGACCAACTGCGTGAAGGCGGCGGCTTTGCGTTCGCGGGGATGCTCGAGGGCAACCCTGAAGTCGGTGCGAACATGCCCCGGGTTGCGGCCCAGAACGATAATCCGGTCGGCCAGAAGCACCGCTTCTTCGATATTGTGCGTCACAATAAAGATGGCGCGCGTGGGGATCGTCTTGTTCTGCCACAGTTCAAGCAGTTCGCTGCGGAGGTTCTCCGCCGTGAGCACATCGAGTGCGGAGAAGGGCTCGTCCATGAAGAGCACTTCGGGCTCGACGACGAGCGCACGAGCAAAACCGACGCGTTGGCGCATACCGCCGGAGAGCTCCTTGGGATATGCAGCCTGGAAGCCGTCGAGGCCGACGGTATTGAGCATCTTTATGGCGCGTTTGCGGCGCTCGGCGGGTTCCAGGCCGCGAGCTTTGAGCGGGGCCTCGACGTTTTCCACGATCGTCAGCCAGGGAAACAGAGCAAAGCTCTGGAAGACGATCGCAACGTTCACTTCGGCATTCGCAACCGGCTTCTCATGCCAATACACCTGCCCCGCGGAGGGGGTGGAGAGGCCGGTAAGCATACGCAGCAGGGTCGACTTACCCGATCCGGAGGGCCCGAGCAGCGCGACGATCTCGCCCTCGCTGATGGACAGATCGGTGGGCGAGATGACCTGAATCCGGTTCTCGCTGGGTTGCGCGTAATATTTTTCAACCTGATCGGCACGTATGATGACTTGCGGCATAAGAGTCGTCGCCTATCGGCGATGAAAGAATTATGGAAATCGGCTAGAGCGTTTTTATGGGCTCTGCGCTCAGCGTATCATTACTCTTCAGGGACCATAGTAAAAGCGATCGGCACAGATCGCATCCTAAGGAACGTTGAATTAATTTCATTGGGGAAGATCAATTCGAATGACCACGACACCAAAACCGAAGGTCCTCGTCGCCGACGACGAGCAGGTGATTGCAAACACGCTGGCGATTATTCTGAATCAGGCCGGATTTGATGCGCGGGCCGTGTTTAGCGGAGAAAAAGCGGTTGAGATGCTCGAAAGCTTTCAACCCGACATGCTAATCAGCGACGTCATTATGACTGGAATGACGGGAATTGAAGCCGCGATTATTACACGGCAAAGAGTGCCTCACTGCAAGATTCTCCTGTTTTCAGGGCAGGCCGCAACCGCTGACCTGCTGGAGAAGGCCCGGGCGCAGGGGCATGAGTTCGAGATTCTGGCCAAACCCGTGCATCCCACCGATCTTCTCGCCAAACTACGCAGTTAGGCCACGCGTTCGTCGTAATTGTTCTTGTGGAAGTTGCAAATGCCGTCAGACAACGTCTGACGGCCGCTTCCGCTCTTTGATCTTCGCCGCAGGAACACCCGCATTGATCGTCCAGGCCTCAAGATTGCGTGTCGCGACCGACCCGAGGCCGAGAACCGCTCCCTCTCCAAAATGCACGCCCGGGGCCACGGAGGCGCGCGCGCAGACCCAGCTGTAGGGGCCGAAGCTCATGGCATAGGCCATGAGAGGGAAGGCCGGATCGTCGTAGTCGTGCGTTGCGCCGCACACATAAGCGTCCTGCGAGAGGATGGCGTGTGAGCCGAAGGAGACGGGCGCGGGATTGTAGATTTCGGCTCCATCCGCCGCTGTGACCTGATCGGCACAGACAAGATTCCAGGGAGCCCAGATCTTCGACTTCGGATAAAAGTGGCAGTTCGATCCCATGGTTGCGCCGAACAGACGTAGTAGAAAAGAGCGCCAGCCATGCAAAGGCCGCGGCGAGGTCCGATAGAACAGCGCCCAGCATAGATTCCACACCAGACGTCGCAGACGCAGCTTGAGAGGAAACGCGGGACGCAGGTAAGGATCGGCAGCGGTCTCTGCGGAGATGTGATCGGCGGCGTTGTAGTGGACGGGTCTCGGCATCGTGAACTCAGGAATGGCTGGGAACCGTTTCGCCGGTCGAGGTCTTGGCGGACTCGAAGAGGCGAAGAATTGTCTTTGCGTTCTCGCGCATATCATAGCGCTGCCGAAAGCACTGCATTGCCCGTTCGGCCATCGCCTTGCGCTCCTCGGAGGGAGTGGCGATCCAGCGCTCGAGCAGGCGGAGCGTGCCTTCGGCGGTGTCGGGCTCCATCAGGCCGGCGTGGTCTGCGGCGATATCCGGGGCGATGTTGACTTGATTGGAGAGCAGAACGGTCTTTCCGCAGCTCATCGCTTCGGCGACGGCAATGCCGAAGTTTTCCTGATGCGAGGGAAGGACGAAGGCCTCTGAACTGTAGAAGGCTCCCCACTTGAGATCCCCCGTAAGCATGCCGGGCCAATGAATGCGATCTTCCACTCCCGCACTGCGGGCAATCTGCCTGAGCTCGGCGCCCCAGTTCTCCTGATCGGGCCCAGCCATGACAAGGTGCAGATCAGGATCCTTCTGCGCGATCTTTCCAAAGGCTTCAAGAAGCAGATCGCATCCTTTTTTGCGATGAATGCGGCTGAGGAAGAGGAGAAAGCGTTTGCCGCGAACTCCCGGGACGTGCTCGAAGAAGGCCTCGCTGAGCATCTCTTTGCTTGTGCCTTGCGGCGGGCCGCTAACTCCGTAAGGCACAACATAGGGATTCCAGCGATGCAGCCAGAAGCTCTTCTCGGCTAGCTGCTTCTCCGTTTGCGAGGTGAAGAGCACGCGGTAGGCGTTGCGCAGAACGCGGTATTCCACGGGAGCCCAGTAGAGCCACTTTTTGAGGTGCTTCAGCGGGTAGGCCCGTTTGAAGTAAGGGTCGAGCATGCCATGCGTAAAGACCATATAGGGCGTCTCCGTACCGGCAAGCGCCTGTCGAGCCGCCGAGCCGCAGTACTGCCAAAGGCCATGCACGATCACGCCGTCGTAGTTCCGATGATTTTCCTTGATCCAGGGCACCAGCTTCGGTGTGAAGCCATAATTCGTGCGGGTAGGCCCAAAGGGGTAGACCGGAAAATCGAGGGTCTTCAGAAACGGAGCGGCAGGGTCATCGAGCGTGGCGACCTCTCCAAAGTAGCCGATATCGCGATAGCTGAGCAGCATGCGGACCGCCTGGCTTGGACCTCCAGCCTCCGGCCTCAGTGTTCCGATAATATGTAGAATCCGCATCTACAGTCCTCGTTACTTTCGTGAAGGCTATGCCGTGATCTTCTTGGTGACTGCAGCCAATGCGCTTCGCATGCCGCGAACATCTTCTTCAAAGCCCCAGCGGCTGATTCGCTCGAGCGCGCGGCGCCCCATCTCGGCGGCTGTTTCGGGGGTGGCCAGGGTGCGGCGCAGTGCATCGGCCAGCGCAGGAACATCCCCCGCAGGAAAGACCGCTCCTTCGACGCCGTCGGTGATGAGGTCCCGCTGGCTGCCGACTTCGTCGGAGACGACGATGGCGCGGCCCGCGTTCATCACCTCGTTGACGATCAACCCCCAGGGCTCGTGCCTCGAGGGCAGCACGAAGACGCTGGCGAGATCGAAGAACCGTGGCAGTTCGGACTGATTGCGGAAGCCGCAGAAGCGGATGCTGCTCAGGCCTGTCTCTTTGGCGCGCTGCTCAAGCATGCCGCGCTGATCGCCATCGCCCACGATCACCAAATAGGGGTGCGGCTCGACACCCGGAGTTGGCGACAGAAGCTTGTAGGCCTCCAGAAGATCGTCGGCGCGCTTCCGTCCCTGCAACTTGGAAGCAAAGAGGATGACCGGACGATCCGGGGAGAGGTTCAGCTCCTTGCGAAGCTCCTCGCGCCGTGGGGCAGCTTCGAGGCTGCGTCTCTGGAAGTATTCGTTATCGACCGCATATGGCATCAGGTAGAGCGGAAAGTCTTCACCGAGATAGTAGCGCCAATATTCAGCGTTGAGCGAGCCGATGGGAAGGACGCCGTCGATCATCTGCGCCAGCATGCGGAAAAAGAGTCGCTTGGCGGCGAGCGTGGCGCCGGTGCGCTCCCGGTCACCCAGCCAGGATTCGGCGCGGATCAGAACCGGAATGCCGAGAGCATTGGCTGCGGTGATGCCATGCATGGCATTGACGTTGGCGTAGCCGTGAACCCAGAGCACATCGAAGGCATTTCCTCCAGGCTCATTGCCTTTGAGCCGCCTTGCGATGCCATAGTTCATCGGCGTGGTCGGGGTGACGCGGGCGTTATCCCGAATAACCGGCAGAAATTCATGCCGGTATCCTTCGAGCAGGGGAACGTCCCATTTGATGCCGACGCCACCGAAGCCGGCGTCTTTGTAGCCCTTCACCGAAAAGTCCGATCCGAAGAAGACCGTAAGATCGATATCCGGTTCCTGAGCGATGCGGCGAAGCAGCGGGGCCTGGTACTGGATGGGATGGCTTACAAGATAAGCCAGCCGAACCTTCTCACGTCTCGTGTCGTTGCGCGGGGCCGGGGAGGTCATAGGTTTCTCGCGTAAGTTCCTTGTTCCAAAGGTTGATTATCGTGTTGCCACAGCAAGAATGGAGGCGAATCCGACGAGGGTCGAAAGTCCACCGGACTTGATGGCGCTCTTGATCATGTTGCTGGGGAGAAGCACGATATCGTCGGACTGAAGCACCGGATCCGGATCCTTCCCATTCAGAACGCGCTTCATGTCGACAGAGACGACCGTGCGATTGGTTCCTTCGGTCCGGATCAGGCGGAGCTGATTCATCTTGCCTTCAAACCCGGGCCCACCCGCAACCGTAGCGGCCTGCATCAGCGTCAGCGGAGAGGCCGGCGGAAGCGGAATGGCTCCGACGTTTTTGAACGCTCCCAGCATATACACGACGCCGGTTCGGGCGATGATGATGGTATCCCCGGCAAAGACAGGGATATTCGACTCTTCGCTCTTCATCGGGTCGGTGCCGAGATCGATGACGATGGGCTGGTCCACTCCCAAGCGGTCGA
Organism: Edaphobacter sp.; assembly: GCA_035492215.1. GTDB lineage: Bacteria > Acidobacteriota > Terriglobia > Terriglobales > Acidobacteriaceae > Edaphobacter. Next base: position 10,187 of record DATJJJ010000091.1, read on the forward strand.
TGGTAATGGTATGGCTCGACAGCGGCGTTAAACCTCCAGCCACCGCCAGCACATCCTGCAGGCGTCTCTGGCCGTTGATCGGCACGACCGCATGTAGCTCGCCCGTCACCGTGGCCACCTGATTGGGGGAATCCGTCAATTGCAGGCTGACCTGCGGATTGCGATACATTCCGCCTTCCATCAACTTCTTTTCGATCAGGCGCTCCGCTTCAGGAAGCGTCATTCCCTTGATCTGAAGCGTTCCGATCAGCGGCAGGTGAATGGAGCCGTCGATGCTGATGCGTACGCTCGGAGAGTAATCGGTCGCTCCGTAGATGTGCACCGCGATCTGGTCGCCGGGAGCGAGACGAAGCTCCCGGTTGGCGGGATAGAGAATCGCCGGATCCGTCGTAAGCGTGACCGGACGGTTGATGGAGTTCGACGCGGCCAAGGATGGCCCATTGAACTGCGCATGAGCCGAGGCATCGGGCAGAACGAACGGAAGGCAGAGGGCCGCTATGGCCAGCAGTCCTGTTCGGAACACAGGTCGCAGGTTCATCGCTTCACCTCCGGGGAGTCCTTCTTTGCTTGCCAGGTTTCGGCGTCTGCTCCTGCGTTGTTGTAGCCCGAATACCCGTAGTAGCCGTAATAGTCTGGAGAGCTGACATCCACCGCATTCAGCAGAATGCCGGTAACGGCAGCGCCGGAGCGCAGCAGAAGATCGCGCGCGCGACGAACAATATGTTTGCTCGACTTGCCGTGCCGGATGACGAGCACGACGGCGTCGGCCAGGCGCGCCAGAATGACAGCGTCGGTGACGGAGAGGACCGGCGGCGAATCGATGATGATGTGGGTGTAAAACTCTCCGGCATGCTCCAGAAGCTGGGTCATGCTTTCGGAGCTCAACATCTCCGTGGGGAAGGGCGGCATCGGGCCGCTGACCAGCACGTCGAGGTTGGGAACATCGGGAAGCTGCTGGACGGCCTGCTCGAGTGTTGTTGCCCCGGTCAGAAGCGTTGAGAGTCCGGTCTTGGAGCTCAGCCCGAAGCGGTGATGCACGTTAGGCCGGCGGAGATCGGCATCGATCAACAGAACCTTGGAGTCGCCCTGAGCCAGGATGACCGCCAGATTGCAGGAGGCTGTCGTCTTGCCTTCAGACGGCGTGGCGCTGGTAAGAAGAATGTACTTCGGCGGATGGCCCGCAGACGAAAGCAACAACGCCGTGCGCAGAGAGCGGAAGGCCTCTGCAAACTGCGACTTCGGCTGCGAGATGGAAACGATGTTGGAGGCCGCCGCCGATTGCCCGGCGGTCTCCGACGAGCGGCGGAATCGCGGGATGATCGCCAGCGAAGGCAGCTCAATGATGCTTTCGATCTCGGCTACGCTACGCAGGCCCGTGTCCAGACTCTCGAGCAGGAAGCACAGCATTACACCGGCGAGCATGCTGAAGAACAGATAGGTCAGGACGATGGTCGATTTGCGCTTCAGCATCGGAGTCGCTGGAAGCATCGCCGCATCGACGACGTCGATCTCGAGAGACTCAAGGCCAGCTTCGACACCGGCGGTCCTCAGCTTCTGCAGAAGACCTTCGTAAAGCTCGCGGTTGGATTCGAATTCGCGCTGGCGAATGGTGTACTCCACCAGATCGTCGCGCATCTTGTAGGCATCGGATTTTTCGCTTTCGAGAGTGGCCTGCGTCTCGTTTTCATTGGTGCGGGCCGCAAGATAGACCTGCTTGGCCTGCAGCACCAGACGCTGTTGCTCCATGTTAATTTCTTTGGCCAACTCGTCGATCTGTGCTCGCTGAGCCTTGGCCTGGGGATGGTTGGGTCCAAGATCGGACTCCATCTGGGCGTACGTGGCTCGAGCCGTAGCCATCTGGGTACGCAGACTGGCAAGCTCGGACTGTCCCGAGCCTGAGCTCGCGCTCTCCATTGGACTCTCGATCGTATTGGGATCCATTCCGCTGAGTAGCCGATAGCGCGACTCGGCCATGATGCGGGCGATGCGCGCTTCGTTCGCGGCGGTCGAAAGCTGTTCGAGCGATGCGTTGATCTGGCTGTGCGAGGGATCGAAGCCGAGGATGCCGAGGCGCTTCTGTACATCCAGCATCCGCTCCTGGGAGCTCTGCACCTGCTGCTTCAGATCGTCGAGCTGGCTTGAGAGCCAGTTGGAGACTCGCTGGCTCGAGGAGAATCTGGTCTCGTAGCTGCGCTGTATATAGGCTGCGATGACTTTGTTGACGATATCGGAGGCCAGCTTCGGATTCAGCGAATCGTAGCTGATGCGGATGATCTCAGTCTTGGGAACCTGCACGATGTGCAGGCCGCTTTGCAGCTGATGGATCATCCTCTGCCGAACGCCCGGATCGTCGATCGAAACACGCTTACCGGACGGCTTGTCCGTATTGAACTCGGGGTTGTTCGCCAGATCCATTTCGCGGGCGACCGTCAGCATCAGCGAGTCGCTTTGCAGAATGGCGACCTCGGTCAGCATGCGCTGACCTGAGTCCATATTCATTCCAGGCACCGCGTTCATGCGGTACTCGTTCGAAGAGCCGGAACGAACCTGAATCCGGCCGAAGGCCTCGTAGATACGAGGCTGCATCTCGGCACGATAGATGCCGTAGACAAGGCCCAGCAGGAAAAAGACCAAAAGAATTCTCTTCCGCTTGCGCAATGTGATCAGCGCTTCGGAGAGAGTCGTGTCGGTCACCGCTGTGCTGAATGCGGGGGAGGTAGTCTCAGATACGGCCGCGGAGGGCGGTGTCTGCGCGCGTTGGGGACCCATTGGCTTTAGTCTACAAGAAAGAGAACGACAGAAAGATAAATTGATGTAACTGTCGCAGTTGCCTTATACACTTCGGTTTCAGATATCCTTGAAGCTGGAGGACGTACTCCCCAAACTTATGAGTAAACCTATTCCAATCGCTGTGGTCGGTTCCGGATATGTGGGCCTGGTGGCAGCTGCGTGTTTTGCAGAGATGGGCCATCCGGTCATTTGTGTCGATAACGACGAGCGCAAGGTTTCCGCCCTTCAGGGAGGCGACACGCTCATTCACGAGCATCACCTGCCGGAGCTCTTGGGCCGGTATCGGAACGATCGCATCGTCTTTACAACCGATCTTGCTGAAGCCACCCGTCAATGCGACGCGATCTTCATTGCTGTAGGAACACCTCAAAGCGAGACCGGCGATGCCGACCTCTCGTATGTTGAGGCGGTCGCTTGCGAGATCGCACGCTCGATCACCAGTTATAAGGTCATCGTCGAAAAAAGCACCGTACCGGTCTACACGAACGAATGGATCAGCCGTGCGCTGGAGCGCAACGGCGTGGAACGCGATCTCTTCGACGTGGTCTCGAATCCCGAGTTCCTTCGCGAGGGCACAGCCGTTGCTGACTTCCTGCACCCGGACCGCATCGTCGTCGGAGCCGACAGTGAGCGTGCGGGAGCCCTTCTGCGCGAGATCTACGCTCCGCTGACCAGCGGGGAGTATTACCAGCACGAGAACATCATCCCGGGCTGCTGCAGCGTATCTGAGCCGCCGCCGCTGCTGATGACCTCCACCAAGAGCGCCGAGATTATCAAGCACGCCTCGAACGCCTTTCTTGCCCTTAAAATCTCCTTTATCAATGCCGTCTCGAATCTTTGCGAGGCGACCAACGCTAACGTCGAGCAGGTTGCACGCGGCATGGGCCTCGATACCCGTATTGGTCCCAAGTTTCTGCGGCCCGGTATCGGCTATGGCGGCTCCTGCTTCCCCAAGGACGTTGCGGCCTTCCGCTCTGTCGCCGATCAGCTCGGCCTCGACTTCAATCTGCTGAGCGAGGTCGAAAAGATCAATGCACAGCAGAAGAGGCGCTTTGTCAGTAAGGTGCGCTCTGCCTTGTGGAACCTTCGCGGCAAGCGACTCGGTGTACTCGGTCTGGCCTTCAAAGGCGATACCGACGACATTCGCGAATCTCCTGCTATTGAGATCGTTCGCATGCTGATGGCTGAAGGCTGCACGATCACCGCCTACGACCCGGCCGCCATCGAACGCTCCCAGCAGGTGCTTCCAGCCGGCAAGGGGCTTCGTTATGCGGAGGATGCCTACGATGCCGCCGACGATGCCGACGCTCTGTTGATCCTGACCGACTGGACCGAGTTCGCAGAACTTGATCTCAAGCGCATCAATCAGGCACTGCGATATCCCATCATTATTGACGGGCGCAATCTGTACGATCCCTCGGTGATGAACGATCACGGCTTTACCTACCTCAGTGTAGGCAGGCCGGCAGTGCATCCGGTTCGCGATCTGGCCCCGTCAAAGGCGTAGGCTGTTTGAAAAGTCACCTCAAGGCTGGATGGATATGCTTGTGGATCAAGAGCGTGTCCATCCAGACCGCGGGCCGGTCCCACAATTAAAGAAATATGTGCAGAAAGGCAGGATATGGCGTCTCAGACCATTCTCGTCACCGGAGCCTCCGGTTTTCTCGGATCGCATCTCTGTGACACTTTGCTGGCCGAGGGCCACACTGTCATCGGCGTCGATAATCTCTCGACCGGCAAGACAGCCAACCTCGATCATCTCTCGTCGGAGTCGCGGTTTCGCTTTCTGAAGCACGACATCACCCAGGCCTTCGATCCCGGGCATGTCGACTACGTCTTCAACTTCGCCTCGCCCGCCAGCCCTGTGGATTACACCAAGCTTGGCATCGAGACGCTGCAGGTAGGCTCCTTCGGCACCTTCAATACCCTGGAGATTGCTCGCAAGTACAACGCCAGCTATCTGCATGCCTCTACTTCTGAGTGCTATGGCGATCCTGAGGTTCATCCCCAGGTCGAGACCTACTGGGGAAACGTCAATCCCATCGGTCCGCGCTCGGTCTACGATGAAGCCAAGCGTTTTTCCGAAGCGGCTGTGATGGCCTATTATCGCTATCACAAGCTGAACACGCATCTGGTCCGCATCTTCAACACCTATGGCCCACGCCTGCAGGCCAACGATGGTCGCGTGATCTCGAACTTCATGATTCAGGCCCTTCGCGGCGAGCCGCTCACCATCTACGGCGATGGGTCGCAGACGCGCAGCTTCTGCTACGTCTCCGATCTGATCGATGGCATTGTGCGGTTGTCCCGGTCCGACGAGCATCTTCCAGTCAACATCGGTAATCCCGATGAGTGGACGATTCTTGAGTGCGCCAAAGAGGTGCTGTCGGTGACGGGCTCGCGTTCGGAGATCGTTCGCAAGCCTCTTCCGCCGGACGATCCTACGCGCCGCCGTCCAGATATCACTCGTGCACGCACGCTGCTGGGATGGGAACCAAAGGTTCCGTTGCGCGAGGGGCTTGAGCGATCGCTCGAGTACTTCCGTTCGAGCGTCGCTGTAACCCAGTAATTATTTTTAGCGCGGCAGGTGCTGCAGCTTCGGATACCAGGTCAGCTGGAACGAAGCTGCGGTGTTCTGCTGCAGGCCGTTCTTGTAGATGGGAGCCTTCCAGCCCTCATACTGCACCCAGGCGTTTAACTCAACATCCGGGCCGAAGCGTTTTAAGTAGTTCACTCGAAACTGATTCTGCGTCGTTCCCATGAGGATGAAATCGGCCGGGGTCTTCTTTCTCAGATACTCCAGCTGCAGCCACTCGTTACCCGAGAAGTGATACGTCAGCCAGGCCTGTCCGCCCTTGGCCTCACGCCCCATCCAGTCGCCCATGATGTAGCCCTTGTTGGTATATCCCTGCAGCTGGATAACCTCCCAGTAATTGAACTGGCCGCCTTTGGACGGGCCGACATCCGGGTCCATATTCACAGCCTCAACGCGCAGGTCCATCTTCCTTAGTTTGCGAGGAAACTGTGAGATGTAAAGACCGGTCCGATAAGAAGCACGGCGCGGCGCGCTGATGGGAGTGACATCGTCATGCGAGATTGCATCGGCGTAGAACGTCGCATACTTGCGAACAAACGGGAGCCGGTAGGAGAAGTTAAACGTGCTGTATCGTGCTCCCGGATCATCCCGTGAGTTCTTTTCCTCTCGCGTGGTATCGCTGATGTCGAAGAAGCCTTTCAGGAAGGTATGCAGCGTTACGGGAGCATGGCCAGCGCCGCCAAAGATAATCGTTCGCTGGAACCCGAACTGAAAGTTTCCGGTTGGTGCAAACGAGAACATCTCCGAATGCGTATAGGGGCTGTTCGGAGCTGTATGACCCTTCAGGCTGCCGTAGAAAAAGTCGTATCGCACCGGTCCCAACAATTTTGAGACCCCTGGAATGTACAGCGGCTCGACGCGGTTGATGCGGAAGGAGTAGATGTTCTCCGCATTGTTCGTCCACGCCACAGAGCCTCCCATGCCAGGCCCGAGCCATGCATCGTTCTTGCCTCCCGAGATCTCATGCCCGAGGAGATGAAACGAGAGAGAGGCCTCGACCAGACGAAACTGGTTCTGCGAGGGCAGCGGTCCCTCGGGAATCGTGTCCTGGGGGCGGTTGAAGCCGGTGTAGAAGATCTCATCTCGGTTCGAAAGCAGTTGGGAGAGAGCGAAAGAGTAGCCTTCTTCAGAAGGAGCGTGCTGGTACTCGCCTCGCACATAAAGAGAGAAGCGCCCCATCTCGTTCAGCGTGGAGAACCCCGTGATGTTGTTGAAGCCTTTCTCATAGGGACGACCATAGTCATTGGTCATCGTCTGGCCAATGTGATAACTGTCGCGCAGAACCGGGCCGCCGATTCCGGTAAATCTTGTATAGGCAGAGCGAATTCCGTAGACAAGGCCTCGATTGACGTTGCCGGTCGGAACCTCGTCTTCGAACTCATAGAGAAGCTTCGCCAGAATCCCCTGAGCCTCCTCGTTGTTGCTGTTCACAATGTCCAGCTGCGACTTTTGGAGCATGTGGAGCGCGCTACGCCGTGTCCACGGCCGCATGCTGAGATAGGCCGTGTCGAGAAAGCCCATCGAATACAGACGCATCATCGCCGGATAGACCCAGCTATCCATTGGGATGTATGGCGAGCCCAGGGCGTCGGTCTTTGGCTTCTCCGGGGTCGTGTCGTATTGCGGGTAGGCGGTGTAAAGCCGCTCCTCAGTCGAAGGTGCGGGAGGCGGCTCAGGCTGAGTGGTGGATGGCGTTGGAACTGGTGCCGACGGTGGCTGCGGCCCAGTCGGCTTCTTCTGATCGGGATCGTACGGAGGCCGTGCCGGTTGTTGCTCGTTTGTAGCCGTAGGAGCCGGCTCTGTGTTCATGGGTGGCGGCGAAGCAGTTTGAGCAAATCCTGCCGACAAAGTTACTGCAAACAAACTGGAGATCAAAAAAAAGAAACGGATCTGCAAATGCACCTCAACAGGCCCGGGGGAGGTCACCTGCTTTTAGTGTAACTGTCCGGAGTCGAAATATGGCGTATCCATACCTCTCCGGATCATGTTGATTGGATGCAACTCACTTCTTTACAAGCTGCTTACGCGCCATCTTTGCTTCCTGCGCAAACCACGATGCCTTCACAATCTTTCGTTCCAGCAGAGAGATCTGAAGATGGTCCAAAGGATCGTCTGCGTTTCGTCCTGCCTTTGCTGGCCATCCGACCGACTCAATCAGCACCGGACCATCGCCACCGCGTGTTCTGCCCAGAGACTCCTGTACCACGCGATAAAGCGCAACCGCATCGCAGGCGTCCACTGGAATACCTGGAATTCCGGCAGCTCTTGCGTCGTCGCAAACTTCGGTCAGATCGACGTCGTTTTTTCGTGTGCCGCTTCCAGGCAGCACGACAAAGATCATCGGAAGCTCCAGCTTGCCTGCTGTGCCCAGCACCTTGCGCCACGACGCAGAACGAATCTCTCCCTTGCGCGCATAAGCCACCAGAATACCCTGGCGTCCCTGGGTCTTCAGTGCCAGCGCCGCTCCGAGCGCAAGCTGCAGCCGTTCTTCCGGATCGTCCACCTGACGCAGCATACGGCTCACGCCTGCCTCGCGCAGAACCTTCGCGGTGTCTGTCTTTGGCTTGGCCATTCCACGAAGAAGGGAAGGGGCGTTGCCGCCGAGCAGCAATCCCATACCTGCTGTTGCGGCGATATCGCTCACGAGATCGTCTGCTCCCAGCTCGATAGCCGTGCTGACACGGACCGCCTCCTGCCCGCGGGTGGTGACGACTCGCTTCTTGCCCTTCAGGGCGGCCCGCTTCACCAAGGTCTCTTCAAGCAATCTCGCTTCAAGCATTCGCGTATACATCTGCCGAAGCTTTGCATTTGGAACCAGTGGATTTTCGCCCTTCTCCCCTGTGCTCTTTGCCGTCATTTCTCCCGTTTCTCCTCGCAACACACGAAGAGGGCTCCGCGCAGGAACCCTCTCGGTTACAGTACCTGGTGAATTGATTATGCCTTAGCCGGATCGCCCGCCTCGGTATCGAGGCCAAGCTCCGCCAGCGCTTTCTGCGCGACCTTCGGCTTAACCTTGCCGTCGCGAGCCAGTCGCGAGAGCGTCGCGCCTGCAATCGCCTCGGCGCTTACCTCGAAGTGACGCCGCAGGTGTTCACGGTTGTCGCTGCGACCGAAGCCGTCTGTTCCCAGCGTCACCAGCCTCGACGGAAGCCACGGCGAGAGAGCGTCGGGAAGCACCTTCATGTAATCGCTGGCAGCGATAATGGGTCCCTTTGCACCCTCCAGTGCAGTTTCGAGGTAGTTCTTCTTCACGGCCTCGGCAGGATGCAGACGGTTCCACCGCTCGATCGCCAGCGCATCGCGGCGAAGCTCGGTGTAGCTCGTCACGCTCCACACATCGGTCTCAATCTTGTACTTCGTCGAGAGAATCTCCTGCGCTCGCAGTACTTCGTTGAGGATCGGACCGCTGCCGAAGAGCTGTGCTACAGCCTCACCCTTCGCTGCCGCACGGTACTTGTACAGGCCGCGCAGAATGCCCTCCTCGACGCCCTCGGGCATCACCGGCATGGCATAGTCTTCGTTGTACATCGTGATGTAGTAGAAGACATCCTCGGCGTTCTCGTACATGCGCCGCAGTCCGTCGCGCACGATCACCGCAAGCTCGTACACATAAGCCGGGTCGTAGCTCAGGCATGTTGGAACCGTGCTGGAAAGCACGTGGCTGTGGCCATCCTGATGCTGCAGGCCTTCGCCAAGCATCGTCGTGCGTCCCGCGGTGCCTCCCATCAGGAAGCCCTTGCCGCGCGAGTCCGCAAAAGCCCAGGCCATGTCTCCGATACGCTGGAAGCCGAACATCGAGTAGTACATGTAGAAGGGAATCATCGGCAGCTTATAGTTCGCGTATGCCGTACCCGCCGCCGTGAACGAAGCCATCGAGCCCGCCTCGGTAATGCCTTCCTCGAGAATCTGTCCGTTCTTCTCCTCGCGATAGCTCAGCAGCATATCCGAATCGTGCGGAATGTACTTCTGGCCCTCGGGAGCATAGATGCCCACCTGCTTGATCACCGACTCCAGACCGAAGGTGCGGCCTTCGTCAGGAACGATCGGGACGACCAGCTTGCCCATCGAAGCATCCTTCAACAGATGCCGCAGCAGGCTGACAAAGCCCATCGTTGTCGAGACGGCACGATTATTCGAGCCGCCAGTCCACTCCTTCAGGGTGTCCAGCGCAGGTGTCTTGAACTCGATCTTTGCGACCTCGCGCTTCGGCAGATATCCGCCCAGCTCCTCGCGGCGCTCATGCAGGTACTTGATCTCCGGAGCCGAATCCTCCGGACGGAAGAACGCACCTTCCTTCGCCGCCTCTTCGGTCACCGGAATATCGAAGCGCTTGATGAAGTACTTCAGCGATTCGTCGGTCAGCTTCTTCTCCTGGTGCGAGGCGTTACGCGCCTCGGTCGAACCCAGGCCATAACCCTTGACTGTCTTGGCAAGAATGACCGTCGGTCCGCCCTTATGCTCCAGGGCACGCTTGTAGGCGTTGTAGATCTTCACCGGGTCGTGTCCGCCGCGGTGCAGGCGGGCAAGCTCCTCGTCGGTCTTGTCCTCCACCAACTTCAGCAGCTCAGGATATTTCCCGAAGAACTCCTTGCGCAGATAGGCTCCGCCCTTGGCCTTGAAGGCCTGGTAGTCGCCGTCCACGCACTCTTCCATGCGCTTCAGCAGCAGACCCTGATGGTCGCGCTCGAACAGCTCATCCCAATCCGAGCCCCAAACCACCTTGATGACGTTCCATCCAGCGCCGCGGAACATGCCTTCGAGTTCGTCGATGATGCGCTTATTGCCGCGCACAGGGCCGTCAAGCCGCTGCAGATTGCAGTTGACCACGAAGATCAGGTTGTCCAGCTTCTCGCGCGAACCCAGCGAGATTGCGCCCAGCGTATCGACCTCGTCCGACTCGCCGTCGCCAACAAACGCCCATACCTTACGGTCGGACTTCTCGATCAGGCCACGGTTTTCGAGGTAGCGCATAAACCGCGCCTGGTAGATCGCATTCAGCGGTCCGATGCCCATCGAAACCGTCGGGAACTTCCAGAAGTCCGGCATCAGCCACGGGTGCGGATAGCTCGAAAGTCCCGGCTCGCCGCGCAGCTCGTGTCGGAAGTTCTTCAGTCGCTTCTCGTCGAGGCGGCCCTCCACATAAGCCCGGGCGTAAACTCCCGGCGATGCATGTCCCTGAAAATAAACAAAATCTCCAGGTAGATCGCCTGCGCCCGTCGCGCTCTTATATTTGGCGTGGAAGAAGTGATTGAAGCCGACCTCGAGCAGAGTCGCCAATGACGAGTAAGTCGAAATGTGGCCGCCAATGCCTGCATCCTTCTTATTCTGTGCATGGACCATCGCCATCGCGTTCCAGCGAATCAGGGCCTCAACCCTGCGCTCCAGCTGTCGATTGCCGGGGTAGGGAATCTCATCATGCTTGGGGATCGTGTTCTGGTAGGGAGTCGTCAGTTCGCTCGCTACAGGAACGCCTGCCTCCCGGGCCCGCGTACGCAAAGCCTCCAGCAGTTCGGCGCTCTGTTCCCAGTCATTCGCCACCACCTCATCGAAGGCTTCAATCCACTCCGACACCTCGGCGGTAAAGTCAACCTGTGCGGGAGTCTCCAGCTTTGTCGTCATAAGCGGTCCTTATATCCCCATCTCTCCGCGATCATATTGATCCGCGGGAAAAATTACCCGTATCTAAGATAATCGCCAAAGCCAGCCGCCGTCACCTGCGAGAAAAATTCCGTGCGAAAACCGGATTCTGCAATCTCTTAAATCCTTTCCGGGCTAGTCCACGGTCAGCACCAGGAGGGTCGTATCGTCAAACTCTTCAATGCCTTCCGACCATTCAGCAACGTATTGGGAAAGGCAGGTACAGATCTCCTGCGCCGTCGCCCCCTTCGGTAGAGATTGGCAATAAGCCAGCAGCCTTTCTTCGCCGAACTCCTCCCCTTTCGAATCCAGCATGTCGATCAGGCCGTCGCTGTAAATCACGACGGCACAGCCGCTCGAAACCGTAACCTTGAACTCCTGGTAGGTCGTCTCGGGGAAGAGCCCTACCGGTAAATCGCCATGCGGCAGGGCTGTGACTTCGCGGTTCTCGGAGATGAGAATCGGCCGGCAATGTCCGGCGTTCACATACTGGAGCAAGCCGAATTTCGGATCGTACTCTCCATAGAACATGGTGGCGTATCGATGATCTCCAAACCGGCCATAGATATCATGATTGAGCATCGTGGCAAACGCAGAAGGAGAGAGGTGTGGGCTCGGTTGGTCCTGCATAAGCATCCGGCCATGCGCTACCGCTTGAAGATGCGCCATCATCAGGGCTGCCGACATTCCTTTTCCGCTTACATCCGCGCAGAGCAGGCCCACGGTGTTATTGGTGAACGGAAAGAAGTCATACAGATCGCCGCTCACGATCCGTGCAGGCCGGGTCATTCCACACACCTTCGCTCCCGGGATAGAGGGTGCCGACCGCGGATAGAGGTACTGCTGGGCTTCATGAGCCAGGGCGATATCGCGCTCGAGAGCAACCCGTTGCTTTTCCTGCTCGCGTAGTTGCTCGAGTTGAGCAGTCATCGCATTGAACGAAACCACCAGCAATCCCAGTTGATCCTTTTCAGCAAGAGGAACCCGGATCGAAAAATCGCCCATCCCGATCCGATGCGAAGCCTGACTCAAAGTGTCGATCACCGTAACAATCCGTCGGCTCAGTCGCAATGAAAACCACATGCCGAACGCGTAAGCGAGACCGAGCGTAAAAGTAATGGCGATCAAAGGGAAGAACCACGATGCTCTCCGCAATCCCATGCGGCTGAGATCTTCAAGGGTTCGTGAATAGCTGGGCCGGATCTGGCAGAGAACCAGGCTCTCAGGAAGTCCGGTTCTCCAGTTCCGCATCGCAATGACCACGGGAACAGGCTTGGAAGAGCCCGGCATAAAATTGGCTTCGATCTCTCCGGCAATTCCTTCTTTGCGCCGGTACTCATACAGATCGATCGGTTTGCTGTTGACGATCTCTAAACCCGCAGCGTTCGAGAGTTGCTGCAGGAACGAATCGCCAAGAGGAATGATGACAAGAATCATGATCGAGCAATCTTCACGTTTTACCGTGCGAAGGAAGCGGATCTCAGGATGGCCTCGGGCAAGAATCACGCCGGAGAAAGACGGCTGATCCATCCAGGATGGTTCCACGTCATCTAGCGATATCGTGGAGGGAAGGATCGTGGCTATGCTCTGGCTGCCAGGCCATTCGGCGTTCAAATGTTCGCTGAATATCTTAAAGCCCGCTGCGTTGGACTCGTACCGGCAACCGTGAGTTCGTTCAAGGACAGGGTCCAACAGTCCTTTGCGACTCTCGACGATCACTTTGATTCGTTCTTCAATCAAGTATGCGCTCTCCCGACGAATCAACACATTCACCACAGCAATGGAAAGGCACGTGACAAGAGCTACCGACACGATGCTGAAGAACGAAAACAGGATCAAAATCTTCCAGCGAATTGCAGACCAGAAACTGACGAGTTTCAAAACACGTTTCCCTTGCCGTCATGCGATGCTCTACTCGGCCATTCAATTGGTTAAGCGTTCCGTTGTACCGGAACAGTTTTGGGCAGGCAGAGAGGATCGGCACGCATCTTGCCCACAAGCCTCGGCAGGCAGCGATAGAATCGTGCTTTTCGAAAAGCTCTCGTTGAGAAAATTCGCAACGAGACTTTAAATAAGTTGGAAATTTAGAGATTAGGCAGGAGCATGCTGAAACCTCCTTCAGCTGCGGAGAGATCAAGTTTCCTTGCCCATCTTTTCATGCAATGGGCAGACTCGATTCTCTCGTCACTTCCTGCGCGAACGAGAGCGTATGCCTTATGGAAAGGTATATTTCATAGGTCTCATCTGTGCGTTACTGGAACGTGGAGAAGGGTTACAGACCCTCCCCAGATGAGTGTATTGATTTAGTTTCACGATTTCTCGTCGGGGTCAGATAAATGACAAGGGAATGACATTTCCTCGAAATCCCCGAAACCTTTCCGCGACAGCGGTTGCTTGTGTCGTTGTACCATTGCGGTCCACAAAGAGAAGGGAAACACGCCACCGCTCAGACCTCGATCGCATTTGATGTAGCTTTGCGAAGCCACAGTTCCATGGTCAGCGTGTTGATCGAGAAGCCAATCCAGAAAGCAAATCCGAAGAACTGCTGCGGCGTCCAGTGAGTCATCGTCGTGGTAGCGAAGAAGACTCCCATGACTGGCCGCGTGGTTGCAATGCCCAGCAGAATGGCTACAGCGCGCAGCGTCCACCTCCGCTCCTTCGTCGCAGATCCTGCACGCCAGGCACGATAACTCTGCGCCATCGAGTAGAGAAAGAGCGTATCGAAGAACAGAACCGCCGTTCGCTCCACCCATCCGCCTACCGTTTGAAGGTTCATCCCATAAGCCGTCAGTCCGACCACGGTCCCCAGAGGAAAGAAGATCGTCTTCAGAACGCTCGAATGTCGTGTGCGGCTCCAGAAGAGAAACGGAAGCAGGCATACAAACGCAAGAGCCGTAAGAATGTGGACGTAGGTCAATCCTGCATGCGACAGAAAGAAGGCATCGAGCCTTGCGAGCTCGGGTGGCCTCCCTGTGCTCGCAGGCTGTTGCAAAGCCACCAGCCGCCGGATCACCACGGCAATTGCGATCACGATGCAGACCCAGAAACCTGCCTTCATCGTTCGGGGCACAACGGGGCTCTGTTCAAGATTCTCAGGGGCTGCATCGCTCGTGACGGGAAGGTTCGTCATCATTCGATTCACCTCCTTGAAGGGATGTCTTCTGTCAGCAATTTTTGGTTTTACTATGTGTAAAATTAAAAAGCAAGCAAATTATGATTTGACCGGAATGTCTCCTGTGCCAGAAGAAACAAAGCGTCCTTATGAACTCGGGAAGCGGCTCGAGCAGATGGATCAGACCAGAGCGGTTGTCCTGCGCGCCGCGCGGTCCCAGTTGGAGAAACAGGGATACCGGAGTCTCACCATGGCCTCGCTCGCCCTTGCCAGCGGTGTGACGCGGCAGACGATCCATAATCTATTCGGAACCAAGGCGGGAGTCCTGGAGGCGCTCTTCGACACCATCGCTCTCGATGCCGGCATGAACCGGATGCGCGGAATCATGAGCGAAGAAGATTCCGGCAGGATGTTGGAACAGTTCGTCCAGCTCTTCTGCGAATTCTGGTCGAAGAATCGGCTCCTCATCCGGCGTATCCACGGCATCGGCGCTATCGATCCGGAGTTCAACACCGTCATCGCTGCCCGCAATGAGCGCCGAAGGATGGCAGCCACTCGCATCATCAAAAAGCTGGGCGTCCATCGAGATGTAGAGCAGCGAATCGCAGTCCTGACGGCTCTGACCTCCTTTGAATTCTTCGACGCTTTGGCGCAGCACGACGCGTCGTCCGGTCAGGCAGAAGCCATCATGCTTCATCTGGCTAGACAGGCTGTCGTCGAGAAAAATTAAGTCCAGGAAGAAACGGCTGGAGGAATGCATTCCTCCAGCCACAAGAACAACGTACGAAAAGGATCGGTCCTATGGACGAGCTGTTCCTCTGAGAATCTTCTCGGCCTGTACCTTCGCCATCACCTCGCGGATATAGGCCCTGGCGTCACCTCGTATGCGCAGGCTCTCGAATCTTGCGATTGCTGCCGCACGCTCTGCAGGTGTGGTCGCCAGCTCGGTATCCGCCTTCAACAGCACGCCGAGAAAGCCCACCAGACTGCTGCGGTCCGGTATCGGTTCCAGCTCCCGTGCCGCCAGCTCCGCCGTCGACAGTGCGAACGGATTCGGTTTCGGTGTCGCGGGCGTCACTTTGGTTGGGCAGTCCGTTCTGGGTGTTCCGGTGGAGCTCACGCCCTGAATCATATTGGCGCTGGCATCGCGTTGCGTCAGCGAAGGCACTCCGAAAAGCCATTCCAGAGTCTTTAGTACTGAGGTGTGATCGTAGACAGTGTGATCTACGTTCTTCGCCAGAAGCGGCGAAATCATCAGAGCCGGTACACGGACCCCATACTGTTCGAAGGTAAAGCCGTACTCGTTATACTTACTCGAATTTCCGCCGTCGCCGGGAGACGTTGCCGGGCCCGGAGGATAGTGATCGTAGAATCCACCATGCTCGTCGTAGATGATGATCAGCAGGCTCGAATCCCATAGCGGAGAGTTGCGAATACTGCCGTAGACCTTCGCAATCAAGGCATCTCCATTCGAGACTCCATCCATGGGGTGTTGTGAAGATCCATTCGCATACGTTCCATTTACCACGTCGCCGTAGTTGGGTTCGATGAAGGTGTACTGGTAGGGATACGAGCTGGATTGCACATCCGACTCGAAGGTCGAGAGCTCATGAACATCCCATAGCTGGATGTTGTGAATCGAGGAGACCTGCGAGATGCTCCCTTCGATGGGGCCGCTCGTATCGTGATACAGCCGCCAGGTAATATCCTTCGCCTTCAGCGCGTCGAAGATAGAGCCATTCGGATAACGGAATCCGTCCACGGACTCCCACTCGGCCATCTCTCCGGTGGAAGGGCTATGGTCGAGTCCGTTCGATGAAGCTCCATGCAGGAAGAACCGATTGGGCCACGTTGGTCCGGGCAGCGATGAGAACCACTGATCGCAAACCACAAACTGGCTTGCAAGCTCATACGTTGCAGGCAGCTGCGACTGCGTATCGAAACACATCATAATGTCGCCGATATCTGCAGCCGGAGGAGGCTTGGGGCCCTCTGTGGTTGTAGTGGCATAGTTGGCCGCAAACCCTGAGTTGTCGATAGCAGGATACTGGCCACCCGAAGGATACGAAGAGCCCTGTCCAGCAAGCTGTTCGACGACGTCGTCGAATTCGTGCCCCGGATCGGTTGGCATGCTCTCCGGCGCGTTGCCTTGAACGTTGTACTGAACGCCGTTGTAGGAGTTGAAGTTGTTCGTGGTCGCCGCGATAATGCCGGGAATCCCCGAGAGAGCCAGCATATTGTCGAACGAGTGGTTCTCCATCATCAGCACAAAGACATTGCTGATCGCGGAGACCGGGCGTGTATCCGTTAGCTTGAGATCGAGAGTGTCATGGCTGCCTGAGAGAGCGAAAGTGTAGACCGTGTTGCCAGCGGTGTACTCCAACCGTGGTGTGTCTTCGCTGAAGATCGGGCTGCCGCCGATCCACCAGTTGTTTGTCAGGCCATGGCTGCCTTGTGCCAGGTAGACCGTGGCGGATCCTCCGGTGTTGAACCACAGCGTTACGCCGAACATAAAGTTCAGTTCTTTCGGAGTGTCGCCACCGCCTTCGGGGGCATACTCTTTCGAAGATCCGCCGCTGGCGTTGTTGAAGGAGGTGGCAACGTCCTCGGATTTCTTGCGCCCGGCCTCCAGAGTGATCTCGAATACACCGCTGGACTGGGAGAAGGTCGGCGGAACATCGTAAGGCTGCCCCTCCGTAATCACGAGAGAGTTGTTCACATAGCTGATGCTGCTGATCGTGCCGGACTGATCGTAAAGTTTGATGGTGTTTGTGCGCTTTGTTGCCATGACATTGTCAGGGGTCTGATCGGAGGTAGACACAGTTCATCCTTTCTGAACAGCGGGGCTACACCCTCCTCGCGACGTCGGGCGTCGAGGGGCAGAAAACGTAGTCTTAAATCGGGAGTCGGTCACTGTGGGCAGAACCCACACGTTACCCTCGCGATCAACGGCTGCGACTCACACCGAGAACATCAATGGCGTGGCCACAGAGCAGAGCGATACGTCAGTGCATATATCTGGGAAGAGAAAACAGGCAGAAAAGGGGAGAAATCGCTGGAGCTGATTATCTAACCACGTGCGTTTACTTTGCTCCGGCATAGCCACTATCGGCGGTATCTCCCTTGCTGTCAAGGATTAGGCCGATAGTTTTTCTTTGGCGGATAATTCGCAGGCAATTTTCCCTTATGCGATATTAAACATTTCAAAAAAACGAAATTAAGCAAACGTAAACTTCCCGTAAAGATTGAACGCGCGATCGGTTTGCTGCAGGGTTCCGCGCAAGACACGAACAAAGGCATAATAGTTAGCTAAGACAGGGTGGCGTCCGGTGGGCTATCTCCCTGGTCTGTTTTCCCCGTGTCTTCTTGAGGTGAGATCCTATGCCATTCCAGCTCAACATCAACCGGAAGTCTCAAACGGTTGACGCTGCAGGCGACACCCCGCTGCTCTGGGTGCTGCGCGACGTCCTCGACATGAAGGGGACCAAATATGGTTGCGGCATCGGCATGTGCGGTGCCTGTACCGTGCTCATGGATGGCGTCGCCATTCGTTCCTGCTTGACGCCGGTCTCGGCAGTCACCGGAAAGATCACCACGATCGAAGGTCTGGCGGAAGGCGACAAGCTTCATCCGTTGCAGCAGGCCTGGATCGATCTCGATGTCGCTCAGTGTGGCTACTGCCAGGGTGGCCAGATTCTGAGTGCGGCATCTCTGCTGGCGCAGCACCCCAAGCCGACGGACTCCGAGATCAATGAGGCGATGGCAGGCAATATCTGCCGCTGCGCTACTTATAACCGCATCAAAGCGGCCATTCATCGCGCCGCAGAAACCAAGATCTAAGCGAGGGGGAGAATCATGGCGGCAGCAGAAACATTCACGCAATTTGATGCTGAGATGCGGGCCCTGATCGCAGAGGTCGAGACCATTCCCTCGCCGGTCACCGCAAGCATGGGTCGTCGATCCTTCCTCAAGCTGGCAGGCTTCGCAGGCGGCGGTCTGGTACTGGCCTTCCATCTCGACACCCGCACGGCCCGGGCTGAGGAGACGAAAGATGTAACGGTGATGAACGCCTTCGTGCGTGTCGCGCCCGACAACACCGTCACCATCTACTCCAAGGGACCCGAGATCGGCCAGGGCATCAAGACCGCCTTCGGCCTCATCATCGCCGAGGAGCTCGATGCCGACTGGAAGACCGTCAAAGTCGATCAGGCACCGATCAATCCCAAGGTTTACGGCTATCAGGGTGCTGGAGGCTCCACCTCGATCCCGCGCGGATGGGATCAGCTGCGCCAGGCTGGAGCTACCGCCCGTGCCATGCTGATCGCCGCTGCCGCCAAACAGTGGAAGGTCCCGGAGAGCGAGTGCACCGCCGCGGACAGCATCGTTACCCACAAATCTTCAGGCCGCAAGCTGACCTATGGCGCTCTTGCGAAAGCTGCAGCTGCGCAGCCCGTGCCCGATGTCGCAAAAGTGCCGCTGAAGACGCGCTCCGAATATAAGCTGCTCGGCAATCGCTTCACTGGAGTCGACAACCTCAAAGTCGTCACCGGTCAGCCGCTCTTCGGTATCGACGTCAAAATGCCGAACATGCTGTACGCCAACTACATCAAGTGCCCGGCCGTCGGCGGCAAGGTCAAGAGCGCCAATCTCGACGAGATCAAGAAGATGCCGGGAATCGTGGACGCCTTTGTCCTCGAAGGCACCGGCACTCCGTCCGAGGTGATGCCGGGTGTGGCCATCATCGCCAAGTCCACCTGGGAAGCCTTCAAGGCCAAAGACGCGCTCAAGGTGGAGTGGGACGAGAGCTCAGCCTCAAAGGATTCGCTCACACAGCTCGCAGCGAAGGCCAAAGAGCTCGGCCCCAAGATGCCCGAACCCGAGGTCCACGTTGGCGACGTCGACGCCGCCTTCTCGGTTCCTTCCTCCAAAGTAGTCGAGGCAGCCTACGACTACGCGATGGTCTCGCACCAGCAGATGGAGCCCGAGAACACCACGGCATGGTGGCGCGAAGGCACCATGGAGATCTGGGCTCCAAGCCAGCAGGCCGACCGCGGTCTCGCCCTCGTCACCAAAATGCTCAACCTGCCCGAGGACAAGGTAATCGTTCACCAGACCCGCGCTGGTGGAGGCTTCGGCCGCAGGCTCGCCAACGACTACATGTGCGAGGCCGCCGCCATCGCCCAGAAGGTCAACGCTCCCGTCAAGCTGCAGTGGAAGCGCGAGGACGACTTCGCGCACGACTTCTTCCGTGCCGGTGGCTATCACTTCCTCAAAGGGGCGGTCGACAGCAACGGCAAGCTCGCGGCGATGCAGAACCATCTCGTCTCCTTCTCGGCCGACGGCAAGCGAGCCGTCTCCGGCGGAGCGCGCAGCAACAACAGCTTCCCCCCGGACATGGCTCCGAACGTCCGCTACGGCGTCACTCTGATGCCGCTCCAAACCCCCTGCGGCCCTTGGCGCGCCCCCACGGACAACGTGCAGATGTTCGTCGCAGGAAGCTTCCTGCACGAGCTCTCCGTTGCCGCCAACTGCGATCATGTCGAGTTCCTGCTGGACTGGTTCACCCGTCCTCTGGCCAAGCCGGCAGAAGCCGAGAAAGGCCCGCCGCCGGATCTCAGCCGCGTCTTCAACCCCACCCGTGCTTCCGGTGTCCTCAAGATGGCGGCGGAGAAATCCGGATGGGGCAAGAAGCTTCCCGCAGGCCGCGGCCTCGGCATCGCCTTTGGCTTCTCCTACGGCGGCCACATCGCCGAGGCCGTCGAGCTGAGTGTCGATGCGAAGAAGCACATCACCGTCCACAAAATCACCGTGGTCGCGGATATCGGTCCCATCATTAACCTCAGCGGTGCCGAAAACCAGGCCCAGGGAGGTGCCATCGACGGCCTCTCCACCGCCATGGGGCTTGAGATCGGCGTCGAAAACGGGCGTGTTCAGCAGAAAAACTTCAACAGCTATCCCATTTTGAGAATGAGCAGCGCTCCCCCGGTCGAGGTCCACTTTATCCAGTCGGACTTCCGCCCCTCCGGTCTGGGAGAACCCTGCGTTCCCCCTCTGGCCGCCGCCCTGGGCAACGCCGTCTTCGCCGCAACCGGAGATCGGGTGCGCACCATGCCCTTCAAACGGGCTGGTTATACCATCTAAAACCACATCCCCATCCTTTTTATGGGAAACCTCACCG
>DATJJJ010000092.1:0-39529 GCA_035492215.1 Edaphobacter sp.
CCGGCCGGTGACGGTGAGGAAGGATGGGCCAGATACGCTGCCGAAGTCGGTGATGGGAGAGTATGTCTCGGGGAACTACTTCAGAACCTTTGGGCTGAAGCCGTATGAAGGACGGTTGTTTACCGATGCGGACGACGTGAAGGGCGCACCGATGATGGCGGTGATGAGCTATGCGACGTGGCAGAGAGATTTTGGCGGCGATCCGAAGGTTGTCGGCGGCACATTCTGGGTGAATACGAAGCCGGTGACGGTGGTGGGGATTGCACCGAAGGGGTTCTATGGGGACCGGCTGGCGTCGACTCCGCCGGACTACTACCTGCCGATTGAGACGATGGAGGCGCTGATGGGCGTGTCTTACGTTCATGACCCCCGTACGCGATGGCTCTACATTGTGGGCCGGACGAAACCGGGGACCGCGATGGCGCCGGTGCAGGACAAGATGAATGCGGTGTTTCGGCAGTCACTGAGCAAGACCAAGGACGATTTCGGCGGTGAGCATGGCAAGACTCTGTTGCTGCGAGCGCATGTGGTGCTGACTCCGGCAGGAGCGGGGATTCAGTGGATGCAGTCGCAGTATGGAGAACATCTTCGCCTGCTGACATGGATTGCGGGACTGGTGCTGCTGGTGGCGTGCGCGAATATAGCGAATCTGCTGCTGGTGCGGGGAATGGCTCGAAAGATGGAGATGTCGTTGCGTTCGGCGATGGGTGCGGGACGAGGCCGGCTGATTCGCCAACTGCTGACGGAGAGCGTGTTGCTTTCGGGTGCGGGAGGGCTGCTTGGGCTGATGGTGGCGTATGGGGGAACGCGAATGCTGCTGGGGCTGGCGTTTCCGGGAGAACAGAATCTTCCGATCAATGCGAGTCCTTCAGGAGCGGTGATTGCGTTTGCGGTTGGGTTGAGCGTGCTGACCGGCGTGTTGTTTGGCATAGCTCCGGCGTGGCTGGCTTCGAGAGCGCAGCCAGCGGATGTGTTGCGGAGCGGAGCGCGGACGACGACGAGCGGAGCTTCGAAGCTGCAGAAGGGGCTGGTGATGCTGCAGGCGGGGCTGTCGTTGGTGCTGCTGGTGGGCGCGGGGTTGTTTGCCCAAAGTTTGAAAAAGCTGGAGGCGATTGACCTGAAGCTGGATGCGCGCAACCGGTATATCGTGCACATCAATCCGCAGGCTGCGGGGTATGAGCCGCAGCAGCTGGAGGCGCTGGTTCGTGAGATCGAGGAGAGGTTTCATGCGGTTCCCGGAGTAGTGAAGGTGGGGACGACGAGCTACACGCCGATGGAGGACAACAACAACGGCTGGGGATGGAAGGCGCAGGGATTGCCGAATGTCGAGTATGGAGCTTCGTTCCTGAGGGTAAATCCGGAGTACTTCGATTCGGTGGGAACGAAGGTCTTGATGGGGCGTGGCGTTGGGATTGGAGACACGTCGACAGCACCGCCGGTGGCGGTGGTGAACCAGTCGTTTGCGAAGAAGTTTTTTGGGGAGAGCAACCCGATCGGCCGTCGGATCGGGGCGGATGATGCGAGCGATTACGAGATTGTGGGTGTGGTGACGGACACGGCTTATACGAGCGCGCGCTGGACGGATCATCTGATGGTCTTCGTTCCGACGATGCAGCGGCCAGCGAGTGCGGGGCCGATTGAAAAGGATGGGAGCCTGTATGCCGGTGCAATTGTGATCCAGACCGAGAGACCGATGAACGAGATGGAGGGAATTGCGCGGAGGACGCTGGCGGGGATCAATCCGAATCTGACGGTGGTGAAGTTTCAGACCTTCGATGAGCAGATTGCGGACCGGTTTACGGAGGAGCGGTTGCTGTCGCGGCTGACGATGCTGTTCGGCGGGCTGGCGCTGCTGCTGGCTGCGATTGGACTGTATGGCGTGACGGCGTATTCGGTGGTGCGCAGGACGCAGGAGATCGGGATACGGATGGCGCTGGGAGCGGACCGCGGGGGCGTGGTGGCGATGATTCTGCGAGGCGCGATGATGCAGGCGGTTATAGGGCTGGCGATTGGGGTTCCGGTAGCGCTGGCGTGCGTGCGGTTTGTGAAGTCGCAGCTGTACGGAGTGACGAAGGTCGATATGGGAGTTCTGTTGTCGGCGTTGGCGGTGCTGGGAGTGGCGGCGGCGGTGGCGGGGCTGATTCCGGCGAGCCGGGCGGCTTCGATCGATCCTGTGGAGGCTCTGAGGGCCGAGTGAAGATTTCCTGAGTGACGGGCGGGATTCGCACAGGAGCGGAGGTGGGCTCGATGCTGCGATACTAAAAGGACCGATGGCTGAGGTTTGTCCGATCTGCGAAGGTGCGGGGCTGCGCGTGGTGGAGCGCGATGGCCGGAGGTTCGCCACGGAGTGCGAGTGCAGGGTGACGGAGCGCTCGAGGCTTCGGCTACGCCGGGCGGGGATTCCGCGGCGGTATGAGCACTGCACGCTGGAGAGCTATGAGACGCGGTTTCCGTCGTCGCACCGGTCGCTTGGCGCGGCGTTGCTGCGTGCGAAGCGGTTTGTCGAGGGGTATCCGCTGGAGACGGACGGTACGGGCCTGCTGCTGACCGGATCGATCGGGGTGGGCAAGACGCATCTGGCGGTAGGGATTTTGCAGATGCTGGTGGCGGAGCGTGGAGCCACGGGATTGTTTTTCGATTACCGGGACCTGCTGAAGCAGGTGCAGAACAGCTATAACGCACAGGTTCGCGAGACAGAGCTGGAGATTTTGAGACCAGTCTTCGACGCCGAGGTGCTGGTGCTGGATGAGCTAGGCGCAGCCAAGCCGACGGACTGGGTGTGGGATACGGTGGCGCACATTCTGAATACGCGCTACAACGACCGCAGAACGACGATCATTACGACGAACTACCCGAACCAGTCTCCGTTAGGTACGGTGGGAGGCGATGGTGGGGGACGGCTGCGAGAAGAGACGCTCGGCGACCGGATTGGCGAGCGCATGCGGTCGCGGTTGCAGGAGATGTGCGTGGTGGTGGAGATGCAGGGAGAGGATTTCCGGCAGAAGGTGAAGCGGGCCAGTTTTGGCTGAGCGCATCGCCCGGGCTTTACATGACAGTGGCCAGGAGAATGAGTCCCGCGGTCAGAGCGGCGATGCGATAGGCATAATCCGCCGCACGGGAGGGAGACGCACCCGCCGTCAAGACATCACTCGTATCCGTGAGGGCTGCAGCGGGGCGAATCTCCATGATGGAGTTCTCGCTCTCTACTGATTTTCCGGTTCGGAATCCGATGGGGGGAGTCATAGCTTCGGTTCTCCTGCTCTAAAGCAGTAGATGTCGGCCCTTGATCTGATGATGCACCCGAAACGCGGTTTTCGAACATGAATTTTTGAGTGAATATTTGGTTGTTCGAATCTGGGCTAAGTTTTGTTCTGCGAAGCTTTGCCGGTTCCGATTCTGCGATCGGCCGCGCGAGAGAACCTGGATGGGGAAAGCGGTATAAAATTTCGGCCATATGAGTGATCAGAGACCGGAAAGCCCGAACGAGACAGGACGTGAGAACGATATCTTTGCCGCACCTCCGGCAAAATCTGCCGGAATGCCGGTGAGCGTGTGGGTGACGGCGGGCGTGGTGGTGCTGGCGATTGTGGTGGGCCTTGTGCTCGCCGGTCGCCATAGGGCTCCTGCGGTCAAGGGGGTTCAGCCTCTGGACGCTTATGCGGCGGATCTACAGTTGACGCAGCTCCAGATGAGCGAGTCGACGAGCATCTCGGGGGGTAAGTCGACCTTTGTCGATGGGCATATCCGGAATGTAGGAAGCGCGACGGTGACCGGGATTACGGTTCAGGTGCTCTTTCACAACGAGGAGCAGATGCCGCCGCAGATCGAAACGTTACCGATGTCGCTGGTCCGGACGCATGAGCCTTATGTGGATATCGAACCGGTCAGCGCTGCTCCTCTGGGACCCGGGGATGAGCGCGAGTTTCGCCTGATCTTTGAGTCGATTCCGGGGAACTGGAATATGCAGATGCCGGAGATCCACATCATTCATGTGCAGAAGAAGTAATTTCCCGGTCACCGGCTTGTCCGAAATACTTACCGGGGTACCGGAAGAATTTGCAGGCAAAGACGGTGTCCATTTCTAATGCAGGAAATGTTGAAAAACAGGCTAAATGGCCTGTTTGCCTGCATTTAGTTAATGTCAGACCGGTTTGGCACGGCACATGCTCTAGTTAGCGGTGTACAGGCGTCTGAAACGGCAGACGCGGGTGCAGAGGAGCGAAAACATGATGAAAACCGGAACTAAATTTGGTCTCTCAGTTGTAGTACTCGGCACAGCGATGGGGATGAGCGCGCTTGCTCAGTCCGCTACCCAGACAACCCCTTCGGGACAGGACAGCACGGCAGCAGCAACGGCCCAGGCCCCTGCCTCTTCAAGTCAGATGAGCGTCGACGACAAGTCGACCTATGCAACCGGAAAGCCATTGGAGTCGCAGTCAAAGGAAGGCTTCTGGGGACACATGAATCCCTTCGCCCGTAAGAAGTGGGTTCACAGGCAGGTGGATCCGATCAAGGATCGGGCCAATGAGCTTGACCAGCTTCAGGCAAAGAATGCAAACGATATTCGTGATGTAGATTCCCGCGCGACGGCCGGAATCAATAAGGCCCAGAGCGCAGCCGATCTTGCAGACCAGCACGCGGCGGATGCTTCGAACCGCGCGAACACGGCGCAGCAGACGGCCACAAACGCCAGCACCCGCACTGCGGCGCTGAATACGACGGTTACCAATCTGGATCAGTACAAGGAGATCGAATCGACCTCAGTTCCGTTCGCTGCAGGCCGTACGACTCTGGGACCGAAGGGCCGCGCCGATCTGGACGATGTAGCGGCGAAGCTTGCAAATGAAAAGGGATATATCGTCGAGGTGCAGGGCTACAGCCGTTCCGGCGTGCAGACCTCGCAGGCGATGGCCGATGCGGTCGTTCGCTACCTCGTAACCGAGCACCAGGTTCCGGTTTATAAGATTTATCGCACCGGACTGGGCAAGAACACTGCGAAGCCTGTAGATGGCGAAAAGGCTGTAACAAATGGTGTCCGTGTGACGTTGCTGCATAACAGCCTGGCAACGATGGACTCAAACTCTGCGTCAAATCAAGTACCGGCCTCTCCCCAGTCTTCACAATCGGGTGTTAGTGCACCACCAGAGGCAAATCAATAAAGTAGCAGCCCTCCCCCCAAAGGGCGGCACGGTTCACTGTGTCGCCCGCAAGTTTAGCGGTTTGCCGGAGAGTGACCTAGATCGCTCCCGCAACAGACTCTCCTAACCAGAGAGAACCAAGGCAGATTGGCCCCTCATGTGAGGGGCCGTTTTTTTTAAATTTTTAAAATGAAGTGCAACGGGGATAGAACCAAAGGAGAGAGACGGGGAGTAATTTCAGATGCTAGGACACAATCTGATGGATTGCAAGAAGATGTTCAAGAATGCCCTGAAGATGATTCAGGTGGAGGGCGTTGGCTCCGTCGGATTTTGCATGGGCTGGATCGTCATGGACCTCGAGAAAGACGCCGTCGACCCCTGCGGCGACTGCTGCCCGGGCTAAGACGGGGATGAACTCGGGTTGTCCGCCGGAGATGCCATTGGCGGCGGAAGGGGTTTGAACTGAATGAGTTCCATCGAAGATTACCGGAGCGAACTCGCGCAGGATGGGCAGGGAGCGGATATCGACGACGAGGTTGTGGTAACCGAAGCTGGCTCCGCGTTCGGTGAGAGAGACGCGGTCGCAGCCGCTCTCGCGAACTTTTTCGGCGGCATGACGCATGTCGGCGGGAGCGACGAACTGACCTTTCTTGATGTTGATGGCGCGATTGTGCCGCTTAGCGGCTTCGGCGGCGGCGATCAGCAGGTCGGTCTGGCGGCAGAGGAAGGCTGGGATCTGGAGGAGGTCCACGGCTTCGGCGACGCGCTCGCAGTCTTCGGCGTTGTGGACGTCGGTGAGTACGGGAAGGCCGTTGGCTTCGGCGATGGATCGCAGGATGCGGGTGCCTTCGATGAGGCCCGGGCCACGGAAGCTATGGATGGAGGTGCGGTTGGCCTTATCGTAGCTGGCCTTGAAGATGTAGGGGATTCCAAGATCCGAAGTGATGCGCTGGATGGAGTCGGCCATCTTGCGTGCGTGCTGTTCGGATTCGATGACACAGGGGCCGGCGATGAGGAAGAGTTTTCCCCGGCCGACGGAGACATTGCCGATATCGAAGGGATGGTTCACGGATTTATTTGACCACAGCGTGTTCGAGCGCGGCAGGCATGATGGTCTGCGATGTTTATCCGTGCTGAGAGAGCGAAAGAATGTTGCCGTCGGGATCCTTGAACCATGCGACTTTGGCTGCGTTTCCGGGTGCGGACCAGATGCCGTTGTCGTCCTGCTCGAGGAAGGGGTAACGCTCGAAGCAGATGCCTGCGGCGGTCAGGTCGCGGACTGCGGATTCGATCTCAGGAACCTTCCAGCCGAAGATGGTGTAGGACGCGGGGCTGAAGGAGTCGAGGCGGACGATGCGAAGATCGATGCCGTTGGAACGGATAACGATGGCGAAGTGGTCTTCGGAGAGGAACTGGAGGCCAAGAGTGTCGACGTAGAACTTTCGTGCGCGGTCGGCGTCGATGGTGGGAATGAATCCGATGGGTTCGAGGTGGGCGAGCATACGGTTCTCTTTTGAACAGGAATTAGAAGGCGTGGCCCGATTGCGTCGAACGATTATGCCAAAGAATCAGAGCGGAACGCGCGAAGTTCTGGAGGGAGGTGCCGAGTAGGAGATTGGGGCAGGCTTTGTGGATTTACAGGAGAAGCTCCCAGTCCTGGGAGACGAGTTCTTTTCCGAAGGCGATATAAGGCTTTTCGGCGATCAGGCGATAGCCTTCGCGCTCGTAGATGCGGCGCGCGGAGTCGAGGACGCTGTTGGTCCACAAGAGGATGCGGCGGTAGCCTGCGCTGCGGGCGAAGTGGGTGCATTGGCCGACCAGCCTCTGTCCGAGACCGAGGCCGCGCGCGGAGGGCTCGAGCAGCAAAAGCCGAAGCCTGGCGGTGGAGTTGTCAGCCTGTTCGCGGTCGTGCACGAGGAAGACGCAGCCGATTCGTTCGCCGTTGCGTTCGGCGATCCAGCAGCGCTCGCGGTCGGGTTCAAGGCGATCGATGAAGTCGGCGGCGATGCGCGCGACGAGAGCTTCGAAGTGTTCGTTCCAACCGTACTCCTGCCAGTAGAGAGCGCCGTGGCGCTCGACGACCCAGCCCATGTCGCCGGGGCGGTGGGAGCGAAGGAGGATGGGATGGGTCTCGTTTGGAACTGAAGGCTCTGGATGCATTACCGTTTGAGCGACCTGCCCAGGTTGGTGAGCAAGAGCGTGAAAAAAGATAGGCCACGGCGACCATCTTCGCTGGAGGCGCGGCGGAAGAGCTGCCACATGGATGGTGGTGCGGTTTCTTTGCTGTGTTGCGCGGATCCTTCGCGCATGGCGTCGGCGAGAGGAGCGAGAACCGCGGGATCGAGTGAGGCGAGGACCTTGCCTGCTTCGAGCAGGTTCAGCAACGCAGTTTTGCCCTCGGGAGTATTGGCGTATCCGGCGAGACGCTCGGCGATCTTGTCGCGAGCGTGAACGAGTCCGTGAACGGCGTCGAGGGTGCCGTTTTCATGTGCGGCCTGAAGGATGTCGTAGACGACGAGGAGAGCTTCGGCGTGCTCGCGAGGAGCATTGGCGAGGCGACGTTCGAGCTCGAGGTGCGGGTTGACGGGTTGCGGTTTGAAGGAGAGCGGGTTCGCCATTTTTGCTCCGTGCTGCTGACTTTAATTCTTGTTGTTCTATCCAGAGCTGCGGGTGCCGGAAGATAGCAACCGCAGTTCCTTCGACTTCGCGCGTTGTGCTTCGCTCAGGATGAGACTTCTATTTTTTTCGATCTGCGTCCTGCACTTTAATTCTTTCGACCTGCCTATACTTTCTCGATCTGCCGGTAGTCTCTGGACCGCCTACACTTTGGTGGATTCAATCTGGACGAGTTTGTCGTCGGCGCGGGTGCCGGGCAGATAGTAGTCCTTGCGTGCCCACTTGCGTTCGATCTCCGGGCCGTTTTGCGGGGTGCGGGTTCCGAAGCGGAAGTTGTTGCGTGGTAATGGGCCTTTGTCCTCATAGGCGCTTTGATTGGGGAGAATGGTCATGCTGACGGCGGTCTCCTTGAAGGCGGGCGTATGGGTTGCGCGATCGGTGTGGCTGCTGGTGAGACGATTGACCGGCTCGTCGACGGAGTTGAGCGGCATGTAGAGCTGTTTGCCCTGTACGCGATCGGTGACGAGGGCCTGCACGCGGACCTCGCCGTAGGCGGAACGAAGCTTGACGTGGCAACCGGTGGTGATGCCGCGCTCCTTGGCAAGCTCGGGTGAGATCTCGACGAAGTTGTCGGGAGTCATGGCGTGGATGCCGGGAGTTCGGCGTGTCATGGAGCCTTGTTCGAAGTGTTCGAGCAGACGGCCGTTGTTGAGGTGCAGGTCGTAGATCTCGTTCTTTTCTTCTGACGGTGGGAGGTACTGGGTGGGATAGAAGCGGGCCTTGCCGTCGGGGAAGTTGAACTTTTCGGTGAAGAGGAGAGGCGAGTCGGTTCCATCGGCGGCGACGGGCCACTGCAGGCTCTTGAAGCCCTCGAGGCGTTCGTAGTTTACGCCGGCGAAGAGCGGTGTGAGAGAGGCGATCTCATCCATGACCTCGGAGGGGTGGGCGTACTTCCACTTGCCGCCGAGACGGTTGGCGATGAGCTGGATGATCTCCCAGTCGGCTTTGGAGTCGCCGAGAGGCTCGAGAGCTTTGTAGATGCGCTGGATGCGGCGTTCGGTGGAGACGAAGGTTCCGTCCTTCTCGATTGAGGCCGCGGCAGGAAGCACGAGGTCGGCATAGCGGCAGGTCTCGGAGAAGTTGATGTCCTGCACGATGAAGAAGTCGAGTTTGGAGAGAGCGGACGCGACGTAGTTGGCGTTGGAGTCGGAGGTAATGGTGTCTTCGCCCTTGATGTACATCACCTTGATCGTTCCTTCGAGGATGGCGTCGATCATCTGGTGGTTGTCCTTGCCGGTGGAGGTGGGAAGAGTAACTCCCCAGCCGGCTTCGAACTTCGCGCGAACGGCTTCATCGTCTACCTTCTGGTAGCCGGAGTAGACGTTGGGCATGGAGCCGAAGTCGCTGGCTCCCTGGACGTTGTTGTGACCGCGCAGAGGGTAGGCTCCGGCGTTGGGCCGCATGTAGTTGCCGGTGAGCAGCAGCAGGTTGGAGAGCGCGGTGGCGGTCTCGGAGCCGCCGGTGTGCTGGGTGACGCCCATGGCGAAGAGGATACAGACGCCGTCGGCAGCTGCGATCTCGTTCGCGACGGTGATGAGCGTGGCCTGCGGGATGCCGGTGACGCGTTCGGTGTGTTCGAGAGTGAAGGGCTCGAGAGACTTTTTGTACTCCTCGAAGTGATTCACCCATTTGTGGATGAAGTCGGACTTGTGGAGATTGTGATCGAGGATGTATCGGGCGACACCGTTGAGCCAGACCGCATCGGTGGAGGGGTTGGGGCGGATGAAGAGGTCGGCGCGCTCGGCCATCTCGTGTTTGCGGAGGTCGGCGACGATCAAACGCTGGCCGTGAAATTTGTGCGAGCGCTTGACGCGAGTGGCGAGGACGGGGTGATTCTCCGCGGGGTTGGCTCCGATGATGAGGACGAGGCCAGCGCGTTCGATGTCGGCGATGGAGCCGCTGTCTCCACCGTAGCCGACGGTGCGTTGCAGGCCCATGGTGGCGGGGTTCTGGCAGTAGCGCGCGCAGTTGTCGACGTTGTTGGTGCCGACGACCGCGCGGGCGAGTTTCTGCATCAGGTAGCTCTCCTCGTTAGTGCATTTGGAGGAGGCGATGAAGGCGAGGGCGTCGGGTCCGTACTGTTCTTTCGCCGCGGTGAATTTCTGTTGGATGAGGTCGAGGGCTTCATCCCAGGAGATTTCGACGAAGGTGTCGCCTTTGCGCAGGAGCGGGGAGACGAGGCGATCGTCGGAGTTGATGTGTCCCCAGGCGAACTTCCCTTTGATGCAGGTGGAGATTCCGTTGGCGGGGCCGTGGGTGGGTTCGATCTTGAGGATGTGGCGGTCGCGGGTCCAGACCTCGAAGCTGCAGCCGACGGCGCAATAGGTGCAGACGGTTTTGGTGCGCTTGACGCGGGCGTGGCGCATCTCGGATTCGATGTCGGAGAGGGCGAGGATGGGGCCATAGCCGATGGGGGGCTCGATCGCTTTGACGACGTCGATCATCTCGTTGAGCGCACTCTGCGGCAGGTTGGTGAGATAACCGGCGTGGCCGAGCATGGAGTTTTCCATGAGCGCGTTGCAGGGGCACACGGTGACGCAGTGGCCGCAGGAGACGCAGGAGGAGCCGTCGATCTTTTCGCCGCCGTCCCAGAGAACTCGGGGATGGTCGCTCTCCCATTGGATGGAGAGCGTCTCGTTGACCTGAACGTTCTGGCAGGCTTCGACGCAGCGGCCGCAGAGGATGCACTGATCGGGATCGTAGCGGTAAAAGGCGTTGGAGTGATCCTGCGGATAGGGCTTGTGAACGAAGGGGCGTTTCTGGTGTTTTACGTCGAGGACCGCGGTGGTGTTGTGGATGGTGCAGTTCTGATTGTTGTTGTCGCAGACGGTGCAGTAGAGTTCGTGATTCTGAAGGATGCGGTCGAAGGCCTCGCGCTGCGCGATGTCGACGGTGTTACTGGAGGTCACGACCTTCATTCCGGGTTTGATCAAGGTTCCGCAGGCGCGGGTGAGCTGGCCATCGACCTCGACCATGCAGGTGTCGCAGCTTTCGATGGGCCCCATCTGGGGTACGTAGCAGACCTGGGGAAGAGGCTTGTGCTGCTGGGATTCGCGATAGAGATTGATGACTTCGATGAGCAGATCACCCGTGCGAGCGGGTACGGTAGCTCCGTCGAGGAGGATCTGTGTATCGGGAGTGTGATTATGCGGAGTATTCAGCAGGGGACGTGGGACGGCCATAGTAGCTCAGATGCTATCGCAAACCGGCGTGTTTTCCGACCCGCCGGTTAACCTGCCTGCAACGTGCTTCCTTTGTGGAGCTTGAGATCATCGAAAGAGAGTGTGGAGAGAAAGAACAGCGGACGGATTCGCATCGGGATCTCGGGATGGAGATATGCAGGCTGGCGCGGCATCTTCTATCCGAAGGATTTGCCGCAGAGGCGAGAGCTGGAGTATGCGGCGAAGACGTTTAACACGATTGAGATCAACGGAACGTTTTATTCGCTGCAGAGGCCGGAGAGTTTTGGTGAGTGGGTGAGGCAGACGCCGGAAGATTTTGTTTTTTCGGTAAAGGGATCGCGTTTTCTGACTCACATGCTGAAGTTGCGGGAGGCGAAGGTGCCTCTGGCGAACTTTTTTGGCAGCGGAGTGCTGCGGTTAGGGGAGAAGTTCGGCCCTCTGTTGTGGCAGTTTCCTCCGCAGATGCGATTCGATGCGGAGCGGTTTGAGGGCTTCTTCAAGCTATTGCCGAGATCCCATCGTGAGGCCGCGGCTTTGATGCGCAGGCATGCGGATCGTATGCGAGAAGATGCCGGGTTTCGGGTGAGAAGAGACGCGCCGCTGCGACACTGTGTTGAGATTCGGCACGAGAGCTTTGTGGTGCCGGAGTTTATTGAGTTGTTACGGCAGTACGGGATTGGTTTCGTGGTTGCCGATACGGTGGAGTGGCCGCTGCTGATGGATGTGAGCGCAGATTTTGTGTATTGCAGGCTGCATGGCTCGCAGCAGCTGTATACGAGCGGGTACGAAGAAGACGCCCTTAAGCAGTGGGCGGAAAGGATTAAGGCGTGGGCTCGAGGAGAGCAGCCAGAAGGACGATGGGCTGCGAAGACGGCTGCGAAGAGAGCGCCGAGAGATGTCTATGTCTATTTCGATAACGATGCGAAGGTGCGGGCTCCCAGGGATGCACAGCGGTTGCAGGAGCTGGTGAGGGGCGAGTGAATCAGAAATACTTACTATGTTGTGCCGAGTACCTGCAGGGCTGCTCGCTGGCCGGATCGCATGGCGGCGTGGACGGTGCCCCAGTGTCCGGTGGTGTCGGTGTGTTCTCCGGCGAAGAAGAGCGTGTCGGCGACGGGTTCGGAGAGCTGGCGGGGCGCATCGAGAGCGCCTGAAGCGACGTAACTATAGGCTCCCAGCGCGTAGGGATCGTGCAGCCAGTCGTGGTAGTGACAGCCGATCAGAAGCTTTCGAAGACGATCGGGCTCGAGGGAGAAGATGCGGGCGAGGGTGGAGCAGGCACGTTCGGCGATCTCGTCGGAGGTGAGGCTTGCAAGCTCAGCGCAGCGTGGGCCGCCGATCCAGCCGGTGAGAAGAGCGCTGGGATGCGGGTGAGTAGTCCACCATACGGGGGGAATCTCTTCGAAGCTGAAGAGGAAGCTGAGATCTTTTTGCCATACGCGGCGAGGTCGGGTCCAGAAGGGCTCGCGAAAGTGCAGGGTGAAGCGAACGGCGTATCCCATGCGAAGCTGCGAGGCGGCCTGAAGGATGGCATCGGGGCGCGGATGGATGGCGAGGGTGCCAGCCTGAAGGACTCCAAGAGGGATGGTGACGATGATGCGGGCGGCGGAGAAGGACTGGTTTTTGGTCGTGACGGTGACTGATCCGGGATGCCAGCGGATCTCCTGCGCAGGAGTGTTGAGCAGGATGCTGCCTTTGCCATCGACGATGCGGCTGGCGAGATATTGCGCGATACGGTCGTAGCCGCCGCGAAGATAGAAGGCCTGGTCGCCTTGGATGGAGTCTTCGGCCTTCTGCTGAACGCCAAGGGCGGCGGCGCTGATCTGGTTGGCGTCGGCGGCGTTGAAGCCTTCGACAAAGGTGAGGATGGAGGTTCGCTGGGCTTCGCTGGCCTTGAGGGTTGCGGCGTATTCGGCAAAGCTCATGTCGGGGCCGTGGAAGTCTTCAAGGCCTTCGAGGAGATGGAAGGAGCGCTCTTCTTCGTGACAGGATTTGAGAACACCATTCTGGAAGCAGGCCTGGGAGCCGCCTCGTTCGTAGGTTTTGAGTCCGGCTTCGTCGATGAGGGCCCAGAGCTCCGGCGGACGACCGTGGATGAATTCGGCACCCAGCTCAATGGACTGATCGGCGACGTGGTGGGTGAGAATCCGGCCACCGATTCGGCTACGAGCTTCGAGGATGGTTACAGGAAGTCCTGCCTCCGCCAGAGTGCGGGCTGCGGTAAGGCCTGCGATGCCGGCACCGATGACGATGGTTTCGAGACCGGACTCACTCATCTTCCGTTAGATGCATGAGTTGTGGAGACGTGAGTCTTGCTCCAAACAGCGTAAGCATCGAGGGCATGCTGAGGACCGTTGCCGTACCACTGATAGCCGTTGCGGCGCTCGGCAGAGAGCTCGGAGACAGTGTCGTGGATGGTCTTGTCGCGGTCGCCGAAGATGGGTTGCTCGGTCTGGATGGAGTAGTAGCGTGACCAGAGGGGACCGGCTCCTGAGGCGGGGACAAGATGGCGGCCTTCGGGGGTGTCGCGGCCTCCGGCCCACTGCTGCCCGTAGATGGCGCTGTGTCTCAGCCAGGCGACTCCGGCTTCGATCGCTGCAACAACTTGCGGTGAAGGGTCGGGAATCTTCATGAGGTAGATCAGCAGAGCGGCGCTTTCGCCGGTGGCGAGGGCGATGGGCTCGTAATTGCGAGCCGTGGTGGGCTGCAGGGTGAGCGCATCGTGTTGTTGGGCCCAGATGGTGCGGTGTCCGTGGATGATGACCTGACTGGAGAGGATGCATTGCAGGGCATGATTGGACGCAGAGGCGGCCTGATGGCGGAGGTCGGCGGGGACGAAGGCGTAGGGCTGCTGGCCGGTGGAGATGATCGTAAGCAGCCCGGCGGCCTCGGTAACGGCGTTGTCGTTATAGGTGATGGCGTCGTGATAGCCGCCTTCGAGGGGCCAGACCTGGGGCCAGCCTCCATTGGGAAACTGCGCGGCGAGGAGGTAGTGAATGCCTTTGAGAATGCTCGCGTGGTACGTAGCGGCATGCTGGGGCGAGGCAGCGGCGACCAGCGCCAGGAAACGGATTTCGGTGGTGGTGGCGTCGTTGTCGAGGGTTCCGACGTAGTTCCAGTGCAGATCGTGCGGGGTGTCGAAGTCGTTGGGGGAGGGGTGCTTGCTGAGGTTGTCGGAGGTGTAGCTTTCTCCGGGAAGCCGGGCGGGGCCGGTCATATCGAGGTTCTTGCTCCAGCCCCCGGCGGGTGTCTGGAAGCTGACGATGACGTCGGCGATGTGAAGGGCTTCAGGAGTTGCGTACCACTCCGCGGGCTTATCGAGGGGCATGGTGCGCCCGGCGAAGCTTTCGCGGGCGATGGGAGGTGCAGGTGTGCCTGGTTTGCGCTCGGCGAGCAGAGCAGCCTGATCGGCCTGCCGCTGCTTCTGAGAGCGCTGAAGGTAGGCCAGCCATGCGGCACGGTCCTGGGCAGGGAGCTGCTGGATGCGAGCCTCGGTGATCGGCTCGGCAGGCTTGCTGACGCCGATGACGCTGGCGTGGAGAGACGGAACCAGAAAGAAACTCAGCAGAAGAAATCGAAAATTATTGGGCATACATGAAGGATGGACGGGGGAGGGCTGGCGGAAGACGCGGAAATTATTTGGCGGGGGTTCCGAAGCGTTCCTGCACGAAATGGAGGGCTTCGGTCTGTGTGGTGACGGTGCCTTCCAGTTGGGCGTCTTCCGCTGCTTCAAGCATCTTCTTGAAGCGCGGTCCTGGAGCGTAGCCTGCTGCGATCAGG
Organism: Edaphobacter sp.; assembly: GCA_035492215.1. Lineage (GTDB taxonomy): Bacteria > Acidobacteriota > Terriglobia > Terriglobales > Acidobacteriaceae > Edaphobacter. The sequence continues at coordinate 14,777 of DATJJJ010000092.1, forward strand.
TCGCGCCCGGTTATGAGGGGGGTGGGCTGGATGGCTTCGATAGGGGTGGCTTCGTACTGCTCTTTGGCAAATTCGTAGAGTCTGAGATCTCCGTGAGAGGAGAGACAGTCCATGCGATGGAGCGCGAGGTGTTCGTCGAAGCGAGGGAGGCGAAGGAAGCGCTTGAGGGTGGATTCGCGCATGTGGAGAACGTCGCCGAAGCGCATGTGGTTTTTGACCAGAGCGACGATCTGGGCGATCTCTTCGTTGGAGAAGCGAAGGCGCGCGAGGATGACTTCCGCGATGCGGACGCCGATCTCAACATGACCGTTGAAGCGGATGCGGTCGTTCGGGTTGGAGGGGTCGGGTGCACGGTAGGTGGCGGGCTTGCCGACGTCGTGCAGCAGTGCTCCCCAGCCGAGGGTAGAGGATGCTCCGGCAGGAAGCTTTTCGAGCAGGAGGAGGGTGTGGACCCAGACGTCGCCCTCGGGATGGTATTCAGGCGGTTGCTGGACGCCGTGGAGCTTTGTGATCTCGGGCAGGATGTAGGGGAGCAGGTTGAGCTGATCGAGCAGCTCGAAGCCGGGACGGGCTCCGCCTTCGGTGAGTATGAGAGTGAGTTCGTCGCGGATGCGCTCGGGGCTGACGACGGTGATCTGCGATGCAAGCTGACGAATGGCAGCGGCGGTGGCGGGATCGATGGCGAAGCCGAGGCGTGCGGCGAAGCGGACGGCACGGAGCATGCGTAGCTTGTCTTCTGCAAAACGTAACGCGGGGTCGCCGATGGCGCGGAGGATGTGGGCGGCAAGATCCTCGCGGCCTCCAACGTAGTCGAGGGTGGCGGCTGAGGCGTTGCCGGTCTGGTCGTAGATGGTGGGATCGAGCAGCATGCCGTTGATGGTGAAGTCGCGCCGGAGGACATCCTCTTTTGGATCTGTGGAGTAACGCACGGCATCGGGGCGGCGTCCGTCGCTGTATGCGCCGTCGTGGCGGAAGGTGGCAACTTCGGTGGCGATGCCGTTGGGATCGCAGACGAGGACGACGCCGAAGTGGGCGCCGACGGTGACGGTCTTTCGATCGGCAAAGAGTTGGAGGACGGTGCCGGGGGTGGCGCTGGTGGCGACGTCGTAGTCCTTGGGCTCGAGGCCGAGGAGAAGATCGCGCACGCAGCCGCCTGCGAGGTAAGCCTGATGGCCCGCAACGCGCAGGGCATTGGCTATGTTGCGGGCTGCCTGGTATCCGGGGTTTTCTCGCGCGGCCATCTCAGCCCCTATGATAAAGAGATGCGCAGCGCGAGCGAACCTGGTGAGTTGAACGGCCTGATTCTGGGGATTGAGAGCTCGTGCGACGAGACGGCTGCGGCGGTGGTGCGCGGCGGCACGGAGGCGCTTTCGAATGTGGTGGCCTCGCAGATGAACCTGCATGCGAATTATGGCGGCGTGGTTCCGGAGCTGGCTTCGCGGGAGCATCTGCGCAATGTGGTTCCTGTGGTGCGCGAGGCGATGCAGAGGGCTGGGGTGTCGCTCGATGAGGTGGATGCGATAGCCGTGACGGAGGGGCCGGGGCTGGCTGGCGCGTTGCTGGTGGGGATTACCTATGCGAAGGCGTTGAGCTTCGGCCTGGGGAAGCCGCTGATTGGCGTGAACCATCTTGAGGGTCATATTCATGCGGTTCTGATGGAGGCGCGGCAGCGAGCCGAGAGGCCGATGGAGTTTCCGCTGTTGGCTTTGGTGGTTTCTGGCGGCCATACGCATCTGTATTTGGCAGAACAACGGCGCGATCTTGCGGAGCAAAAAAAAGAGGGTGCGTGGCGTTATCGCAACGTTGGACGGACGGTGGACGATGCTGCGGGCGAGGCCTATGACAAGGTGGCGAAGCTGCTGGGGTTGGGATATCCCGGGGGGCCATGGATCGATCTGCTGGCACGGCGCGGGAACCCGCATGCGGTGCCGTTTCGGTTTGCGCAGATCAAGCCGAGGGTGAGCCGGGATGGGGCTCCGATCAAGAACAAGAAGGCTCCTGCGGTGCAGACAGAGGGGAGTTTTGATTTCTCGTTCAGCGGGATCAAGACGGCGGTGCTGCGGTATATCGAGACGCATGGGATGAAGGGGAGTGTGGAGGCTCGCCGCAGGGCTCTGGCGGAACATCCTGAGTGGAAGCCGGGATCGGATGAGGCCGCGGCTCTCTGCGATCGCGAGACTCTGGATCTGATTGCGTCGTTTCAGTATGCGGTGGTGGGGAACCTGCTTCGCCAGGCCTTTGCTGCGGCGGAGAGATATGGGGCGCGGGGCCTTGTGGTCTCGGGCGGGGTGGCGGCTAACAGCGAGTTGCGGCGGAGGTTTCAGGCAGAGGCAGATAAACGGGGGCTTCCGGTGGCGTTTCCCTCGCTGGCGCTCTCGACCGATAATGCCGCGATGATTGCAGCGGCTGCATGGCCGAAGTTTGTGGCCGGGGAGTTTGCTGCGGAGACGCTGGGAGCGACTCCGCAGCTTCGATTAGGCGGAAGCTGAGCGGCGGCTTCGTCGAAACCGCCGGATCATCGGTTAAAATCGACGAGGAAATCCAAAAGGGAGAGGTCTGCACCGCGCGCGTATGCTCGGCTGCGACTAGAGATAGAAGCGCACGTGGCAAAGATGGAACTCTTCAATACCCTGGGCGGCAAGCTCGAGACGATAGAACCGGTCGACTCGCCCGAACTGCGAATGTACTGCTGCGGGCCGACGGTCTATGATTACGGCCACATCGGCAACTTCCGTACCTTTTTGCATGTCGATGTTCTGCGGCGTTTTTTGCGCCAGCAGGGCATGCCGGTGAAGTTTGTGATGAACATTACCGATGTGGATGACAAGATCATTCGCAATGCCTCGGCTGCGGGAAAGCCGATCTCGGAGTACACGGAGAAGTATGAGCGCGCCTTCTTTGAGGACTCCGATGCACTGGGGATCGAGAGGCCGGAGATTGTGGCTCGCGCCACGGCCTGCATACCCGACATGGTGACGCTGATTGAGAAGCTGGCGTCGGAAGATATTGCGTATCAGGCAGAGGATGGAAGCTGGTACTTCCGCATTGCGCGTTTCCCGGAGTACGGCAAGCTTTCGCGCAAGGACTTCGAGGGAATCGAAGACGGCGCGCGGGTGGATGTGGACGAGTACGAGAAGGATGCCGCCCGCGACTTTGCCCTGTGGAAGGCGTGCAAACCGGGCGAACAGAGCTGGAATACGGAGATTGGCTGCGGACGTCCTGGCTGGCATATCGAGTGCTCGGCGATGGCGATGAAGTTTCTGGGGGATTCGCTGGACCTGCACTGCGGGGGCGAAGACCTGATGTTTCCGCATCATGAGAATGAGATTGCGCAGTCGGAGTCGGCGACGGGCAAACCTTTTGTGCGGCACTGGATGCATGTGCGCTTTTTGCTGGTGGAAGGGCGCAAGATGTCGAAGTCCGAGGGCAATTTCTATACTCTGCGTGACCTTCTTTTGAAGGGTTATCGCGCTTCGGCGATTCGCTTTCTGCTGATCTCGGTGCCGTACCGGCATCAGATGAACTTCACCTTCGAGTCGTTGACGGAGTCGACCAACGCGATCGACCGTCTGCGTACCTTCCATCAGCGCATGCTGAAGGGGGGCTTCCCGGAGGGGCTGGATGAGTCGGTGGCGGCGGCTACAGCCAAGGCGGAGCAGGGATATACGGCCTCGCTTGCGAACGACCTGAACACGGCCGAGGCTCGGGCGGCGATCTTTGATCTGGTGCGGACGGCTAACTCGGCGGCGGATGCGGGTACGCTTCGTGCGGGCAATGTAGGGGAGATTTTGCGGGTTCTGGACCTCTTCGATGGTGTCTTTGCGGTGCTGAAGGACAATGACGCCGAGATAACGCGGGCGGCGCTGGCCTGGGCGGAGGCGGAGGGAAGGCTGGGCGAGGCAGCTCCTGAGCTGGTAACCAATCTTGCCCTCCCGGATGCTGAGATTGACGCTCTGGTGGCGGAACGGACGCAGGCGAAGAAGTCACGAAACTTCGCGCGAGCCGATGCGATTCGCAACGATCTTCTGGCCAAGGGCATTTTGATCGAGGATTCCAAGGACGGGGTCCGCTGGCGGCGGAAGTAGGGTTGAAAAGATTGTCGGCTAACAGCTTCCGTTCCCAGACGTCGGTTTAATATGTACAATTCCGGTGGGTGAGGGACGCGCTCTTCGAGCCCGCTAGTTTTAATCTAGAAACAGGAGATTATCGACAATGAAGACCTGGACCCGTCCTGATTTTCAAGAAGTTAACCTTGCTTGTGAGATCAACTGCTACGCTCCTGCAGAACTCTAAAGAATGTTTTTCTTTAAGATGCTGGGGACTGCCGCCGGCGGCGGTGTTCCCCAGTGGAACTGCTCCTGCCGACTTTGCGATCTTTGCCGCAAAGGTACGGGAGCGGTAACTCCGAGGCTGCAATTACAGGCGATTGTCTCTGGAGATGGAGAAAGATGGTTTCTCCTGAATGCATCGCCCGATCTGCGTTTCCAGATCGAAGCTAACCCTGAGCTACAACCTTCACCCCAACACGGACGGCGAAATACGCCGATTGAAGGCATTGTGCTTACGAGCGCTGACCTCGATCAGGTTCTTGGCGTTTTGTTGCTGAGAGAGTTTCAGCCGCTAACCCTTTATGCAACGAGGCTGGTAAGGCAGACGCTTGAGGCGAACAGCTTTTTTCGTATGCTGGAGCGAGTTCCGAGACAGTTGACATGGGTGGAGATTGTTCCGGGGCAGCCGTTTTCGCTGGGCAGCTCGGGAATCTCATGCACACCGGTTCCGCTTGAGGGGTCGTTGCCTTTCTATGCGCGTGAGATGGATACGAAGGAGCCGGGACAGGCGAGCCTGGGGCTGGTGCTGGAAAAAGATGACCGTAGAGTGGCCTATACGCCTTCGGTTCCAGAGATTACACCGGAACTGCGCGACATCTATCGGACGTGCGATGCCATTCTGGTGGATGGTACTTTCTGGAGCGATGCGGAGTTGAGCCGGACCCATGCCGGAACGCCTGCGGCACGGTCGATCGGCCATGTTCCTCTAAGCGGAGAGGATGGCACGATTGCACTTCTGGCCGACGTAGACTTTCCCCGCAAGGTCTTCGTCCATATCAATAACACCAATCCGATGCTTGAGACGGGAAGTGCGGAGTATCGTGCCGCGGTGGAAGCGGGGTGGCAGGTGGCACACGACGGATGGCAACTGAATCGATGACGACGACCGTAGAAGTAGAGACCAATTTGCTTTCGAAGCAGGAGCTTCGGGATCGGCTGCAGGCGGTGGGCGACAGCCGCTATCACCATAGGCATCCCTTTCATCTTCGGATGCACCAGGGAACGCTGACGCGTGGACAGCTGCAGGCGTGGGCGCTGAACCGGTATTACTATCAGAGCCGTATTCCGATGAAGGACTCGCTGATTCTGGCGAAGAGTGAAGACCCTGCTTTTCGCAGAGCGTGGAGAAAACGTATTCTCGACCACGACGGCGACAAGGACGGCTACGGCGGCATTGAGAAGTGGATTCAGCTTGCTGAAGCCGCAGGTGTGAGCCGGGATCAGGTCGTTCCCTGCACGGGAGTTCTTCCGGGAGTTCGTTATGCGGTCGATGCGTATATTGCGTTGGTGCGTGACAGCTCGTTGCTGGTGGCTGTGGCCTCCTCGCTGACGGAGCTGTTTTCTCGCGATCTGATTTCGTTGCGCATGGACCAGATGCGGATTCACTATCCTTATCTGGTGCCGGGTCTTGCTTATTTTGTGGGCAGGCTTACACAGGCGCCAGAGGATGCGACCTTTGCCTTCGACTATGTTTCGAGTCATGCCAAGACCCGTGCGGAGCAGGAGCAGGTGATCGGCGCGCTCGAGGCGAAGTGCGCGATTCTGTGGGCGCAGCTCGATGCGATTGATTATGCCTATGTGGAGCCGGGCAATATTCCACCTGGAGCGTTTGTTCCGGATTGCGATTAAATTACGAGGTTTGCAATGGATCTGAATTCAACGCCGCGTCTGGCTCCGGGCTGCCGTCTTCATCCGACGGAGAGTGTTCTGCTGGTTCCTGAGGGAACTTTGAATCTGAGCGGGCCGACGCGCGAGATTTTGACGAAGCTGGATGGAACGCAGAGTGTAACCAGTATCGTTACAGATCTGTTGAGGGAGTTTGAAGGTGCAGATGAGGTTCAGGTGAAGGCGGATGTTCTGGATCTGCTGAACCGTCTGGAGCAACGCGGAGTGATCAGGGCTTGAGTGAAGTGCAGCCAAACTCGTCGATGGGAGCAGTCGGTTCGCCGCTGTCGCTGATTGCGGAGCTTACGCACCGGTGCCCTTTGCATTGCCTGTACTGCTCGAATCCGATCGAGATGCAGCGTGCGGAGTCGGAGCTGACGACGGAGGAGTGGAAGAGGGTCTTCGAACAGGCTGCACAGATGGGAGTTCTGCATCTGCATCTGACGGGAGGCGAGCCGCTTGCCCGGAGAGATCTGCCGGAGTTGATTCGCGCGGGGCGCGAGGCTGGTCTTTACGTCAACATGATTACGTCGGGTGTGGGGCTTACGGAAGAGCGTCTCGCTACGTTGGTTGAGGCGGGTTTGGAGCACCTGCAACTGAGCTTTCAGGATCTTGAGGAGGCTTCGGCGAACCACATTGCGGGAACACGAGCGCATGCGATCAAGCTTGCGCTCGTGCCTGTACTCAAGAGGTTTCATCTAGCTTTTACGATCAACCTCGTGGTTCATCGCATGAATCTCGACCGGCTGGAGGAGTTCATTGCTCTGGCCGAAGAGCTGAAGCCGGACCGGCTGGAGATTGCGCATGTTCAGTACTACGGTTGGGCGTTGAAGAATCGTTCGCTGCTGATGCCGACCGAGGAGCAGGTGCAGCGTTCGCTGCCTATTGTGGAGGCGGCGAAGGCACGGTTGAAAGGGAAGATTCATCTCGAGGCAGTCTTTCCGGATTACTTCGGCAGCTTTCCCAAGGCATGCGTTGGCGGCTGGGGACGCCAGATGATGTTGATCGATCCTGCAGGGCAGGCGCTTCCGTGCCATTCGGCGGCGGTCATTCCGGGACTGTCTTTCGATAATGTTCGCGAACACGATCTGCAATGGATCTGGAAGTCGTCCTCGGCCTTTCAGCGCTTTCGTGGAGACGAGTGGATGTCGGAGACCTGCCGCTCGTGCCCACGAAAGGAGCGTGACTTCGGCGGATGCCGTTGCCAGGCCTTCATGATGACGGGCGATCCGGATGCCATCGATCCAGTGTGCAGCCTGAGCCCGCACCATGGACTTTTGCAGGAGCTACGCGTCTCCGTACCCGATGTGCTTCCGATCTGGCGAGGTTAGCTGAGAGAGCCTGAATCTTCGGTTCGATCAGATTTTCATTACGTTCGTGGTTTCGCAGTGATCCGTATCTTTGCAGCTATGGCATTGTTGGCAGAAGCTGCGGTTGAGCAGATGCGCCGTCACGAGCAAGAGCGATCCCGGCACACTGAGCGACAGTTCCAGCAGAGGTGAGAGCGTCTCTCCTGTCCATGCGACGGCGAGGATGAGCAGCATGCCTGAGGCGACGAGAGCGAGCAAAGACTTGCGGCGATGAAGCCGATAGCCGGGGACAAAAGCTGCTGCTCCCAGCAGGAGAATGCCGATGGCCAAGGCTCGATGAAACGTGGCATCGCCCGGAAGAAAGGGCAGGATGCTGGGAAAGAGACTGATGAGAAGCGGTGTAAGCAGGCAGTGAATGAGGCAGATGCCGGAGGCGATTGCTCCGGCAGTATCGGCGTGGCGACGCAGATGCATACGCGACGCGGCAGTAAGAGAGCCCATCGTGGTTCCAATCCTTAATTTGGCTATGCAGCTTGAAGTGGCGCGTTCTGAAAAAAGAGCGCGACAGTTCTTTCTGCCGCGCTCTTGTGATTAGAAGTTGTAGCTGAGCTCGCCGGTAAGGGCACGCGGCGTGACGTAGTGCGTTCCCGAGAAGGTAGAGAGGAAGTTGTAGAGAGCGTACTTGTTCGTCACATTGACGGCCGTTACGCGCAGTCCAACTTTGTGTTTGTCGCCGTGGAAGAGGTTGTCTTCACCCAGTGCGATGTCGAAGAGACTGCGCGGCTGGACGCGAGGCGGATTGCGGTCGTCGTTCTCGGTGTTGGCTCCGGGAATGTGCAGCAGGTTCGAGGTGAGCTCCGAAGCGGGGCAGAGGCCGGGAAGAGGCGATGTTGGAGTGGCGGCGACACCGTTGCAGATGAGGCCGGCCTGGAACTGCTGATCGGCCGTGAGGCTGCTGAGGTTGATCGCGGGCTGACCGTTGATGGTGAGAGGATTGCCAGCGCTATCGAAGGAAAAGTCTCCGCAGCCGCTGTTGGGATCGTTGACGTTGTAGCAGGGAGTTGCTCCTGCGACCAGACCGCTATCGTAACGCCAGTTGAAGCCGAACCAGGTGCTCTTGTGGAAGGGCAGAGCGTACTGGATATGGGTGGTCTGGTTGTAGCGCTCGTCGTGATCGATACGGAAGGGGAAGCCTGCAGGCGCGCCAACCGTTGCTCCTACGCCACCGATCTGCGGATTGAAGAAGCGGGCGGCAACGGACGACATGACGACGAAAGCACTGAAGCCATGCGTCTCCGGCACGTTGGCGCGAAGTGCGAAGCCGGGAATCTTCGAATTATGCCACTCGATGGGGAAGGTGATGGGCGTCGCGCCGAAGACGCTGAAGTCGTAGGCGTTGTGCGTGTACTTCCAGATGTACTCTGCGCTGAGGACGAGGTGCCGTCCGAAGGCCTGCTGAAAGCCGGCGTGGAACTCATTACGGAAACCGGGATTGAAGGGAGTTGGCGTGCAATTTCCAAGGGTGAGGAAGATGCCCTGAATGACGGGGTCATAGCAGCCCTTGGTGGAGAGCACGAGGTTTTCGTTGAAGGGAGTCTCCTGAGCGCGTGCATAGGAGACCCGCAGAATGGTGTTGGTCTGCTTGATGTTGTACGAGATGCCGACGCGAGGCTCAGCCTGTTTTTGCACGGCGAGTCCGTTGTAAAAATCGCCGCGGATGCCGAGATTGAGAAGCCATGGGCCTTTGGTGATCTGATCCTGAGCATAGAGAGCCAGCTGCTTGATGTCTGTGCCTCCATGCCAGGCATAGTTGGTGCCGCCGCGGGTGAGGTCGTACGGAAGCAGAACGGGATTGAAGGCGTCGTTTGCCGTCAACCCTGCGCCACTGCACTGAGCGGGATCGTTGAAGCCGTTGACGGGATTGCCATCGGCATCCACGCAAGGAGCGTTCAGACCGGCATCGATCAGGCCTGTGCTCAGGTTTTCGCGAAGGAAGGTCTGCTGATACATGCCGCCGACCTTGACGTTATGAATGCCTTTGACCCAGGAGAGATCGAAGTGGGACCCGGCGTTCGTCAACGTACGATATTGACCTACTGTCTCTTGCTGGATCGGGCCGAGGTCAGCCAGAGGATTGTTGCTGGGGATGTAGTTGTAGGCGTCGCGGCGGATGTAAGCGCCGAAGTTAAGAACGGTGTTCTGGTTGATCAGGTGGGTCCAGGTGGGCGCGATGTTGAAGGTCTCGATCTTCGATCGCTGATCGGCTTCCCCTACGGGATTGCCGAACTGGTCGGAGACGTTCATGGTGTCGAAGGAGTTTGGCGTCTGGAACCAGGACCGCGTGTACTGCACGTTGGTGTGCAAAGAGTCGTTGTCGGTCAGCTGAAAGTCGACACGGTCGAAGATATTCTGCTGGTTGCCCTTGTCGTGCAGGGTCTGGAACTCAGGACCGTCGAGAAAGCGTCCGGAGTTCAGGCCACTGACTGCGAGGAAGTTGCCCCAGTTCTTCTTTCCATAGGCAATATTTCCATCCAGCGATGTGGTTCCGAAGGTACCGTAATCGAACGCGATGCTTCCGTGCGGGGTGGTGACGCCCTGTCCCGAGCGGGTGGTGGCCTTGATGATCAGGCTGGTCTTGTCGCCGTACTCAGCAGTGGGAGCGCCGCCGATGACCTCAAGCGATTGAAGGGCGTTGGCTGGAAGCTGATTGGAGAAGACCTTGCTTTGCTGGTCGGTAATGGGCTGACCGTCCACGGAGAAGGAGTTTTCCGCGTGATCGCCAAGGCCGTGAAAGAGGCCGTTGGAATCGGCTGTGACACCGGGAGAGGACAGCGTAACGATCGAGCTGAGCGAGGAAGACTGGCTTTCGATCGGCATGCGATCGATTGTGGAGCGATCCACGTCGGTGTGAAAGGTCGAATCGTTTTCGATCAGGTCCGATCCGGTATCGACCGTAACCGATGTGGACGCTCCCGCCAGGTTGAGCTTGATCGGTATCGACAAGGGAACCGGTGAGTTTACGTCAATTGCTTTTGAAACGGTGTTGAATCCGTTGTCGTTGACGGTAACGCGGTAGGGATTGAAGGGAACGTTGTAAAAACGGAATTGGCCTGAGGAGTCCGTGGTTGCGGTGCGGGTATAGCCGCTGACGTGGTTGACGATCTGAACTCTGGCGCCTGGGATCAGCGCTCCGCTGGGATCGGTGACGGTTCCGGAGATGGTTCCGGAGTTACTTTGAAAGGCATATGCGCCTGGGAGCAGTGTGCCGAGCAAAACAAACAGGAAGGAGAGAAATCGTAGAAAAACGGGCCTGCGCATGAGAAAAACTCCTGTCGAAGCTTAAGAAAACTTAAGAAGAGAAAGCGTTCGAGAAACGACGCGCTATGGGAGACAGGTAGGCGAATGGTCCAAAAGATGTGTCTGGAAGGGATTCGAACAACCTGCAGGGAACTAAACGGAGTTCCCGACAGGCGGAGGCCGGCAGGCCATCTCGAAGCGCCAACGGAAGGTGGAACGCGCTTCTTCGGCGACAGAATCGAGATGGTGTACCGCCAGCGTCGGTTCCGGCGCAAAGTGCTGTGGCGCCGATAGAGCCGAGTGGATGGCTACACAGAGAGGGCAGTGATCATCAGGGAAGGGGCCTTGATGGGGACCCTGTTGCTTGAGCGCCGAGAACTCGGCATGCGTGTGAGAGACCTGAGCTGTGCTCATGGCGCAGACCGTCAGAATGCAGAACAGAGCAAGGATCTGTAACCAGAGGGGTCTCTGCTCCCGCAATCCGAGTTGAAAAAGTGTGCGCATGAAAAAGGTCTGTCTTCCTGTTTAGCACAGCGAACCACCAACGCCAAAATCTCCTTTGCGCAGGGAATGCGTCTAAAGGATCGGCTGGAACTACACTGTGGATCAGGTCCTTGAGGGATAAGACGACGGTGATGCAGATTAAGTTACTTCTTCTTTTGCTTCTCTTTACAGGTTATTTGGGGGGAGAGACGGGGTTCGCGGGGCAGTCGCAGGAGCACAAAGCCCTGCCTCCTGCGGATGCAACGAGCCCTCATCGCATCCGCCTGATTCTGAAGGACGGCAGCTACCAGGTGGTTATGAGCTATAAGGTCGTCGGCGACCGGGTTCGGTACGTCTCGGCGGAGCGGGGAGGGGCGGTCGAGGAGATTCCGACGTCGCTGGTCGATTTCGAAGCGACCCAGAGGTGGGAGCGCAGCCACACCGAGACAGCGGAGGGGAACTCCCAGGGGCAGGCACCCGCCATCGATCCGGAGCTGTTGAAGGAAGAGGCGGATCGAGCGGCGATGACGCCGGAGGTCGCGCCCGATCTGAGGCTGCCAGAGCTGGATAATGTGCTCGTTCTCGATACATTTCAGGGACAGCCTCAGCTGGTTCCGGTTCCGCAGTCCGAGGGCGAGCTGAACCACAATACGGCGCATAACGTCCTGAAAGCTGTCGTCAATCCGCTCTCCAGCTCGCACCAGCTTGTGCAGCTGAAGGGAGAAAAATCAATGGTGCAGCTGCATGTGCCGCAGCCGGTCTTTTACATCCGATTAGGTGAGGCTGTGGTGCCGGATGGGAGTACGCCATTGACCGTCGATACGCATGGAGCCTCGACTGCGATGACGGAGAAGCACCCGGGCGATCCTTCGGCAAGCCGATACGTGATCGTGAAGGCCGATGTGCGTACCGGCGCCAGAATCGTGAGTTCTTTCAAGATCAGCCTGCTGGGATCGGTCCAGCATGAGGAGGATGTCGTCGAGACGACCGCAGAGGTTATGCCCGGCGGGCACTGGATGAAACTGACGCCGCGGCAGTCCCTGACCTTCGGGGAGTATGCCTTGATGGAAGTGCTCTCGGACCGCGAGGTCAATCTCGGGGTATGGGATTTTGGCGTTCATCCGACGGCTCCGGCGAATCGCGATGCGATTTTGCCGCAGCCTAAGCGCCCCTTTGCGCTTTCGCCTCGTCGTCCAGATCAGTAATTTTTAGCGTGCGGAGTTGACTGCCTTCGGCAGTTTGACCCGATCCATCAGAAGGCCGCGTCCGGCGACGGCGATGTTGTCGCGGGTGGTCTTGGCCTCGTACATCATCTCGTCTGCCGAGCGAAGAATCGACTGAACGGTGTTGCCGTCCTCGGGAAAGGTGGCAAGGCCAAAGCTGCCGGAGAGGCTCAGCGAGAGCCCCGCGCCTTCGAGAAAACGATTTTTTCGCAGATCCTCATGCAGCTTCATGGTGGCTGCGGTTGCTGCCGCTTTTCCCATGCCAGAAAGCACTGCGACGAATTCGTCGCCGCCGTAGCGGAAGGCGGGATTTCCAAGGCCGAGAGAACGCCGCATCAGATTTCCCACCTCGGCCAAAAGACGGCTGCCGATCAGGTGGCCGTGGGTGTCGTTGACTGACTTGAAGCGGTCGAGATCGATAAACATAAGGCTGAACTCACCGCGTTTGGCGACCTGCTCTTCGAGCATGGTGTACAGGTGCCGCGCATTGAACAGACCGGTGCAATCATCGGTGATGGTGAGTTCCTGAATGAGTGTCATCGATTTGGCGTTCTGAATCGCGATTGCGGCGTAATCGCAAAGAATGCGCAGGAAGGAGATCGAATACTCCGACATCAAGTCGAGCTTGCTGTTCAGCAGCTGAATGACGCCGAGTGTCTTATTGCCGGAGCGGACGGGAACGCAGGCAATCGACTGGATGTTGAGATCGGGATGCTTCGCCGAAAACGCTGCCCAGTGCGGATCGAGCTTTACATCGGGAACGACCAGGGGATTGCCCGTGGCTGCGACCCAGCCGGCGACGCCTTCGCCGATGGGGACGCGCAGTCCGCGCAGACTCTCCGAGTTTTCTCCGACTGCGATGGCATAAAACAGCTGATTGGTCTTCTCATCGACCATCAGCATGGACCAGCGTTCGGGTCCGAAGAACTGCGCCATCTTGTTCATAATGGCGCTGAGAATCTCTTCCAGCTCAAGGCTCGATGTCAACGCACGCGCCACATCGTGGAACACCCTGAGGTGGTCCATCTGGCGGGTTTCAATGACCTCGAACTGGCGTTTATCTTTCAACAAAAATCCTCATCGACTGCGAGGTTTGCCTTGGGCACAACCCGCTAGCCCCCAATATGAACCATGTTGCGAGAGGGTTTTTCGAACCCAGGCTCTCCAATGTGATGACGCGCTTCTTTATGAAGCACAATGCTACGGATATACGCAGTAAGCTCTTCGTCGGTTCCACCGCGAAGCATGCGGCCGTAAAGATCGTGATCGCTCTGCGAAAACAGACAGGTGCGCAGCTTTCCGTCAGAGGTGAGCCGGATGCGGCTGCAGTGTCCGCAGAAGGGCCGCGAGACCGGGGCGATAATTCCAATCTCTCCGATGCCGTCGTCGAAGGTGAATCGCCGCGCCGTCTCGCTCGCCGTGTGTTGCGGGAGCTCGAGCAAAGGACGAAATGCATGGAGGCGTCCGATCAGCTCGTCCATCGGAATGACGGTCTCGGGCTTCCAGCTGCGGTCTTCTTCGAGGGGCATGAACTCGATGAATCGGACGATGACACCCTCACGGCGCGAGAACTCCGCGAAGGACTCAATCTGATGATCGTTGAAGCCGCGAAGCAATACGCAGTTAACCTTCACCGGTGCGAAACCGACAGATGAGGCTTTCCGAATGCCTGCCAAGACTCGCTCAAAGCTGCGGGGAACCCTTGTGATCGCAGTGAAGGTTTCGGGGTCGACGGCATCCATGCTGACCGTGACGCGATTGAGACCGGCACGCTTGAGCGGTTCAGCGAGCGACTCCAGCAGGTGTCCATTCGTGGTCAGCGCAAGGTCGAGGGGCTGGCCGTCTTTGGTCGGCACTCCCTCGGAATCGAAGGCGGTGCGTAGGTGTGAGAGCTCCTGTACCATCTCGATCAATCCGGAGCGCAGCAGCGGCTCTCCTCCGGTCAGACGGATCTTTTCGATCCCGAGCGAGACCAGGATGCGGGACATCCGCAGATAGTCCTCGATAGCCAGCTCGGTGTACTGGGCACCTTCATTACCGGTGCGGCAGTAGATGCAGCGGTAGTTGCAGCGATCTGTAACGGAGAGTCGAAGATCTGTGATGGCGCGGCCGAACCGGTCACGCAGGCGCTCCCCCGTGCGGCGGCTTGAAACCGCTGCGAGCTCATCACCGATGGGTACAGGTGGGGAGATAGTTGCCATGGCACTCTTCTTCAATACTGATTCGATGCGCGCGGCCGTTAAGCGAAGCAAATGGTACAGGAGCTTTCAGTATAGATGGCCGCGCCAAAATAGCCAGAGGGTAAGGGATACGGTTCAGGCCTTTGCAGCCTGAACCGCCTTTGTGAGCTCGGGAACAATCTCGAAGAGGTCGCCGACGACGCCATAGTCGGCTACCTCGAAGATGGGCGCGTTTTCGTCTTTGTTGATGGCAATGACTGCCTTCGATGCTTTCATGCCAACCAGATGCTGAATGGCCCCTGAGATGCCTATGGCGAGGTAGAGCTTTGGGGAGACGGTTTGACCGGAGCTGCCGACCTGGCGCTCCATCGGCAACCAGCCGTTATCGCAGATGGGGCGCGAGGCTGCCAGCTCTGCTCCGAGTGCTTTGGACAGCTCTTCCACGATCCCGAGGTTGTCCTGTTCGCCGATACCACGGCCTACCGAGACGATGACCGGGGCTGCGGAGAGATCGACGGTCTGGGCCGACTCCCGGAAGGGCTCTCCCGGTTTGCTGCGAATCTGTTCTGCGGATAATTGCGGGGCGAAGGCCTCGATTGCGGCGGCTCCGTCTTCGACTGCCTCGGCGCGGAAGGTTCCAGCCTGCACGGAGACGAAGCATGGGCCTGTGGCTGTATGGCGGTAGTCGGCGTTGAGCTTGCCCTGCAGAAGCTGACGCACGAAAACGGGACTTGTCGTGCCTTCGGAGTCGTGCCGGATGGCGATGACGTCGCTGATCAGCACCTGCTTGAATCGTGTTGCGAGCGCAGGCGCAAAGTCACGAACCTGATAGGTGTGAGGCAGCAGAACGTAGTCCGCGCTGGTCTGCTTCAGTAGCTGTTCGAGTGCAGCGACATAACCATCCGCGGTGTAGGTCTTGAGCAGATCGTGTTGTACGGCGTAGACCTTCGTTAGTTTCTTGGAGGCAAGCTCTGATGCGAGCGAATCGATGCCCGAACCGAGAACGGCTGCGGAACACTCCGTGCCAAGCTTCGCGGCGAGCTGCTGGCCTGCGGCGAGAGCCTCGAAGCTCATGCGGTTCCACGCGCCATTGCGCTGTTCCATCACCACGAGAACTCCACTCATAGCACCCTCACCTCAAACTTTAGCTTCTCCACGATCTTTGTGGCCACCTCGGCAGGCGACCCTGTCAGCATCTCGGTCTTCTTCTGTTTCTCCGGCAAATAAACCCGCTCCAGCGCGATGGCAGGTGTGCCGGCAGCAGGCGAAGCCGTGACGGTCTTCATCTCCTTCGTCTTCGCTTTCTTGATGCCCATCAGCGTGGCGTATCGCAGCTTGTTGCCGCCGGATTGAATAGTCAGCAGTGCAGGCAGCGGCATCTCGACGTGCTGAAACCATCCGTCTTCAAGCTCGCGCTTTACCTTCAGGCCTCCGTCGACCGGCTCGACCTGCATAATGATGGTCGCGTGAGGAATTCCCAACAGCTCGGCGAGTACTACACCGGTCTGACCCAATCCGAGGTCGTCCGATTGCAGGCCGGTGAGGATCAGGTCAGGCGACTCAGCCTTGATGGCGTCGGCGAGCACCTGAGCAACTCCAAGGGTGTCGCGCGAACTCAGGTCAACGGCTTCGACATGAATCGCTCGATCCGCGCCCTTGGCTAACGCCTCGCGCAGTGTGCTCTGAACCCGCTCGGGACCGGCGGAGACGACGACGACCTCGCCCGTGCCGGTCTTCTCCTTCAGCTGCAGGGCCTCTTCGAGCGCGTAAGCATCGGGCTCGTTGATGGTGTAGTTCAGGTCTCCGTCTTCGATCCATTTGCCGTTGGAGGCGATGTGGATGGGAGCATCGCGCTCAGGCACCTGTTTGATGGCTACTACGATCTTCACTGCGCTCCTCCTGAGCTCTGTGGTTGCGATGCGGGTAAGGCTCTTGCAGTCAGCTGAGCGATGTCGAGAAGCTGAGGCGGGGCCTCACTGACAGCGGTGAGGGCATCGCGGAACATGGTATTGCAGAAGGGGCAGGCGGTGCCGACCACCTGCGCTCCTGTGCCTGCAAGTTCTTTTGCGCGGACGTGGCTGACGCGCTCGCCCTTCTCTTCGCCGAGAAAAGCCAGCCCTCCGCCTGCTCCACAGCAGAAGCTGCGTTCGTGGGAGCGTGGAGCTTCGACGAGCGAGCCGGACTGCCGGACTACGGCACGAGGCTCCTCGTAGACATTGCGATAGCGACCCAGATAACAGGGATCGTGATAGACGATGCTCTCGCCTTGCTGCTTGGGCAGATGGTCGCGATGGCGCGCCATGAACTCGGAGTGGTGTTCGATCTCAGGAGCTATGCCGAATTCGCGCCAGTCGGTCGCGATGGTGCGGACGCAGTGCGGGCAGATGGCGACGATCTTCTGCACCTTGGCGGTCTCGAAGGTCTTGAGGCCTGACTCAGCCAATGTCTGGAAGACGAGATCGTTGCCCAGCCGTCGTGCCGGGTCGCCGGTGCACTTCTCTTTTTTGAGAACGCCGAAGGTGGTGCCGAGGTGCTGCATGACGCGGGCGAAGTCGGCGATGATCTCGCGGCCTTTGGGGTCATAACCTCCCATACATCCGAGCCAGAGGCAGTACTCCTGGGTGCCGTCGAAGATGGGGAAGGCCTGTTTCTGGATGAACTTGTCGCGCTCCGTCGCGCTCAGGCCCAGCGCGTTGCCGTTCTTTTCCAGAGCGAGAAAGAGTTTGGTGCCGTAGTTGTCCTCCCATGCACCGGTGTTGGTGGCTCCGCGACGGAGGCCGATGAGGATGGGGAGGTGCTGGATTCCGACAGGGCACTGGAACTCGCAGCCGCCGCAGGTAGTGCATTCGAAGGCGGCTTCCATGCTGAGGTATTTTGCAGGCGGGTTATCAGGAGAGGAGATGCGGGCCTCGGTCAGGAGCGGCGTCTCGGAGGCTGGGCCGAACTCGTTCAGGTAGCTGCGCAGGCCGAGGATGATCTCCTTCGGGTTAAGCAGCTTGCCGGTATTGGCTGCAGGGCAGTGTTCGGTGCAGCGGCCACATTCGACGCAGCTGTAGGTCTGGAGCGAGACGATCTGTGTGACGTCCTTGCCTGCGACCAGACCGAAGTCTTCGTCGCCCTGGAGCGGAGGAATTCTGGAGAAACCGTCGTTTTTGAGAAAGACGGTGAGTGGGCTGAGCACCAGATGAAGATGTTTGGTGTGCGGAATCAGCGGAAGAAAAATTAGGAGTGTAAGGGTGTGGGTCCACCATAGGGTTTTGACCGCCGCACCCCCTTCGGGGACGAAGAAGGCGGCGAGGTAGGTCGCCATCAGGAGGAAGATCAGCAGGGCGATCACGCCGGATTCGTAGGAGACCTTGCGGCCGAGCCAGAGGGGGCGGACGAAGAAGCGCCGGATAAACAGGCCGGTGATGGAGATGGCGACCAGCAGCGCCCAGGCGGCGGCGAAGAGGAAGTAGAAGTTTCCGATGGGGCTGGCGGGGGGGAGGAAGCCGAGGTTGAATCCGTTGGCGAGGTGGTTGAGGCTGACGAGGGCGAAGGCGAGAAATCCCCAGAAGACGAAGGCGTGGGCGAGGCCGGGGAGGGGGCGCTGGCGGATGACCTTGGCCTGGCAGAGGATTTCCCAGAAGAAGTCCCAGGCGCGGCGGCCGAGGGGGTGGAGGGAGAAGGAGGGGTCTTTGCGGGAGCGGAGGATGGTGCGGAGGATCGGGGCGAAGCGCCAGAGGAAGAGGCCCAGCGAGGCGAGAATGCCGAGGACGAGGAGGAGGATCTCGAGCCGGGAGAAGGAGGCGGCCTCGGAGAGGAGCGGCTGAAAAAGAAGGGTTGCGCCCGTAAAGCTACGGGCCCTGATCACCGCCGGGAACGCCCCATCCACCATCCGAACCTGTCCGCGAGGGGAACGTCCGGAGATGCAGAGGACGCGCCACCCGCTCTTTCGAACAATCTTCCGAGGTCAAGCGAACGCCTGAGGCTACGAGACTAGTAGCTGAGGAACTCGTTGGTACCGCGGCGCAGACGAACTCCGTTGAGGAGGAAGAAGACGGCCAGGATGCCGGTGATGGCGTCCCAGTAGACCATGGGGTGCGCCAGGCCCGGCGAGAGGGTGAAGTCCTGTCCTGCCCAGACCGTGACCAGGGTGAAGACGATCAGGCACTGGAAGCCGATGACAAGAAAGAGCTGTCCGCGGCGGCGACGCCGGTCCAGGCTTTCGACCTCGTCGGGGGTCAGGTTTCGTTCTTCGATGGGCAGCAGCGTGTTGGCCATGAGTCTCTTACGTCTCCCTGCGTTTCACTTGCGGTTTGAAGGAAGGCTCCATTGGGGCAGGAGTTCCTGCTCCATTAAAGCACAGCTTTCGGGGCGAACCTTCGGAACCGTGCGAACACCGGTCGAACGGATTTCGTTCAGCAGGCGGAAGCATAGCTGAATGGTCATTCACCCGTAAAGTGCCGGGGCTGAATTTAATCCTCTCGTAAGGGATTGGGGGCACCCTCCCCCCCGTACATATTTGCGCAAAGTATTCCAAAAATTAGGTTTAGGTTCGTACTTCTCTTGCGAGAAGAATCTATCTCAGCAGCTAAAGCCCTGGGGATTTTCCACTCTGACGAGCAAGCCTGCCGGGAACGTCCATTTCGCGCCAAAGGATGAAGTGGTTTGAGCTTTGCGGCAGGCTCTCTCTCTGTCTTGGTTTTAATTTTAGCAGCTGGGTGGAACTGAAATGCAGATGTAAGTAGTTGTATTTATGGGCCTTATGTTCGGAAAGGGCTTGACAGCCCTTTTACGTTTGATTGGAGTCGATTGGATTTATCCCCTTCGAGGGGAAAGGGAGCAATCCTTGGCGAGATCATCCAACCGCAGATCCTTCGACTTCGCCTCCGGCGATGAGACCGCCAAAGGCTTTGCTCAGGAGGACAATTCCTCAAGATGACAATTCCGCTTGAGGAGGTGAGATGCAGGTCTTGCCGGTGTTGCTGAGCTGTCTCTGAACACACTCAAGATATTTTTTCGCAGGTCCGTATCTGCATTCCATCCAAGCGCTTGCTTTTCTGAACTGCCTAGATGAAGGCGACGGACTGGATTCCGGCCACGTCGAAGCGTTTTCGGCAGCGAACGTTTTTGCAGCCGACCATATCGTCGCGACGCACCATGTAGCTTTGCGCCTTGGCGAAGCGGGCACGGTCGCGATCGTCGGCTCCGCGAGGCAGCTGCGCTTTCTTTCTGCGGACGATCCAGCTGAGCTCGTATTCGGCTGCCTGTCCGCAGTGCGGGCAGGTCATCGTGTGAGACCGCTGTTCCGGACGCTCATCAAAAAAATCCCGTTCTTCCATTCCTGCACCTCGCCGATTGCGGCTCTGCTTCGTTGGCGGTCGCAACCCCTCGTGCGGTCTGGCGGTTACCAGACCATGCGAACATGAGTATTGCATAATCGCAGAGGGCCTCGCAGGTGTTGCGGCGAGAGACCCTGGAGTCACGGGATGATGAAGGCGAAGAAAAAGGTCTTTTCGGCAGTGAAGGCGGTGAAGGCCAATGCCCGCGAGCGCGTGGGAACTCCGCCGCCGGAGCGTGTTCTGCCAGACCCGAAGCAAAAACGGCTTGAGAAACCGAAACACAAAGAGACCCTTGCCGATCTCATCCAGAAAACAGGAGACGAATCATGAATCGATTGGGCATTGCCGCACTGACAGCAACCCTTGGAGTGTTTACGGTTTCGGGTCTGGCGCAAACGATCCAGGTGAACCGTGAGAACCGGACGATTGCGATTACGGCGACGGACAAGGTGACGGCGATTGCGGATCAGGCGACGCTGCACATCGGCTTTATAGCGTATGGACCGGACAGCAATACGGCTTATGCGAACGGATCGAAGGCTTCGAATGCGATTGTGAAGGCGCTGACCGATGCGGGTGTTCCCAAGGAGACGATTCAGAGCGAGAACCAGCAGATTGCGCCGGTGCAGAACTACCAGCTGGATAAGCTGACGGAGGCACAGAAGGCGCAGCGGCAGTTCCAGGTGTCGCAGAGCTGGACGGTGAAGATGGCGGCGGACGATGCGGCCAAGGCTCTGGATGTCGCGGTGAAGGCCGGGGCGAATCAGTCGGGGCAGATCGAGTGGGGGTTCAAGGACGAGAATACTCCGGAGGCCCAGGCGGCAGCGAAGGCCCTGAAGCGGGCGCAGGCTCAGGCCGATCAGATGGCGACGAGTCTGAACGCGAAGCTGGGCTCGTTGTTGTATGCGAGCAACGAGGTGCAGCCGAGCGGACCGAGGCCGATGTTTAAGGCGATGGCGGCGGCCCCGGCGATGGACCGGGTTCAGCCTTTGGCGATCAATCCGCGCGAGATTGAAAAGACTGCGACCGTGTATGCGGTGTTTGCCATCGAATAATTTTTATTGGATCGACAGTTTTGTTTAGGATGTGGCTTCGTACAGGAGAAGTCTGCTTGAGAACGTGTTTCTTTTTTGCGGCGTTTTTTTTCTTTGCAGCTCAGGCGGGATTGAGCCAGACGATTACGGTCAACAAAGAAAACCGAACGGTGGCGGTGACGGTTACGGACGATGCTCAGATGGTGGCCGATGAGGCGGTGGTTTCGGTGGGATTTACTGCGTACGGCTCCGATTCGCAGCAGACCTATGTCGATGCCACCCGGACGTCGAATGCCATTATGGACTCCCTCCATGCGGCCGGCATTAAGCAGGACGCGATTGAAAGTGCAGACCAGAGCCTGACCGAGATCGATACGGACGACAAGGTGCGCTACGCCAAGGGAATCCGGTTTCGTTTTGCGCAATCGTGGCACGTCAGTGTTCCTGCGGCTGCAGCCGCCGATACGCTGCAGGCAGCGGTGAAGGCGGGAGCCAATAACAGCGGCAATATCGAATGGAAGCTAGGCAATGACAAGGCGTTGGAGGCGGCTGCGGAGGAGAAGGCTCTGGCGCACGCGCAGGGGATCGCCGAACGCTATGCGGCAGGGTTGAAGAGCAAGCTGGGCGCGATGATTTATGCAAGTAACGAGGTTCCAGTTCGAGGAATCTTCGGTCGCGGGGCGCTGAATACCGAGAATGCGTCCTTGTCGGCTACGAAAGTTAATTTAAAGCCTCTTGCAATCGCTCCTGAAAAAATTACAAAATCAGCGACCGTATATGCGGTGTTCGCCATCGAATAGTCACGGCAAAACCGTAACAAGAACCAGTAAGCAGAAGAAGAGGAAGCAATGCCCCAGTACACCTATCGCGAACTGAAGCCGACTGTAGAAGCTGAAGCCACGTTTCGACGCTGGCTGGCGCAACTGAACGAGGAATTTACGCGTCACCCGACGGTGGACCGCCGGTCGGAGATTGTGCGGGACGAGCTTTACCAGATGTATCTGGGGAGGCCGCATGGAGGGCGCACGACGGTGACGCTGAACAGCGAGCTTTCGAGCCATGCGTTGTTTGAGTGCTTCGATCCGCGCAATGTGACGCTGGAGCCGGAGTACTACGGCGATATCGATGCGGAGAAGTATGCGATCCGCAAACCGCTGATCTGGTTTTGGCAGATGTTCGACCGCTCGCCGCTGGGGCTGAACCACTGGCTGGGTTTCCGGTTTCGCTGCATGCTGGGGCATCACATCTTCAAGTCGATGGGCAAGGGAGTGAAGTTCTTTCAGAATGTGGAGTTCAGCTACGGCTACAACCTTGTGATCGAGGACAACTGCACGATTCATCGCAATGTGTTGCTGGACGATCGCGGCGGCCTGATTCTGCGTGAGGGCACGAGCATTTCGGATTACGCGAATGTGTATTCGCATACGCACGACATTAATGTGCAGGCGGATGTGACGAACAAGCCGACGGAGATTGGACCGCGGGCGCGGCTGACGTACCACTCGACGGTGCTGGCCGGGGCGAATGTGGGCGAGAATGCGATGCTGGGCGCGATGGGGCTGGCGACGAAGCCGGTGCCGCCGGGCGTGGTTTCGGTGGGGATTCCGGCGAAGGTGAAGCGGGAGAAGAACGCAGGCGGGGCTTCGGAGAAGTAGCGAGCCGCAGGTTCGTCAGGATGAGCGTGGGTACGCGCGGTTTTTCTCTGGAGGGATTCTTCCTCTAAGCTAGAGGAATGAATCAGAACGTCGTTGTTATCCTCTTTGAGGTTGTTGCACTGGTTCTTGCCTTTAGCGTGCATGAGTGCGCGCATGCCTGGGCGGCGTGGCGACTGGGCGATCCGACGGCCCGGATGCTGGGCCGGGTGACACTGAATCCGCTGAAGCACCTGGACCCGTTCGGGTCGGTGCTGATGCCGTTGATTGCTCTGGTGTATCACTGGCCGCTGATCGGTTGGGCGAAGCCGACTCCGGTGACGGCGCGGAATTTTAAGAATTACAAGCGCGACGACATTCTGGTGACGCTGGCGGGTCCGGCGAGCAACCTGCTGCTGGCGGTGGGGGCGCTGATACTGCTGCTGGTGATCAAACATGCGGTTCCGGGAGGCGCGGTCGCGGTGTTTACGGCGATGGCGCTGGCGATGCATTATCCGGGAGTGTCGACGGAGAATCTTCCGGCGCTGTTTCCGATTGCGCTGCTGCTTTATTTCATCATTCTGATCAACCTGCTGCTGTTCGTGTTCAACCTGGTGCCGTTTCCTCCGCTGGATGGGAGCCGGATTCTGCGGCACTTTCTTCCGTATAACGCGCTTGCGATCTATGACCGCATGGGCATGCTGGCGCTGTGGATTTTTATGCTGCTGGCGGGAGGGTTGATCTTCCGGGTGTTTCTGTATCCGCTGCAGAGTGCGTTTGACGGGATTCTGGCCGCGCTGTAGCGGAGGGGTTTCCCGTATCATCTTTATCTGAGCATCATGACCGAATTGAATTCCTCAACATCACGCCCCCGCATTCTGAGCGGCATGCGGCCTACGGGAAGGCTGCACCTGGGCAACTATATGGGCGCGCTCTACAACTGGGTGAAGCTGCAGCATGAGTATGAGTGCTACTTCTTTATCGCGGACTATCATGCGCTGACCACGGATTATGCGGACACCTCGAATCTTCGGGAGAATATCCGCGAGGTGATCCTGGATTTTCTGGCGGCGGGACTGGACCCGAAGGTTGCGACGCTGTTTGTACAGAGCGAGGTGAAGGCTCACTTTGAGCTGCATACGCTGTTCAGCATGATTACGCCGCTGAGCTGGCTGGAGCGGGTTCCGACGTACAAGGATCAGCAGGAACAGCTGAAAGAGAAAGATCTGGCGACGTACGGGTTTCTGGGGTATCCGTTGCTGCAGAGCGCGGACATTCTGCTGTACAAGCCGCGCTATGTTCCGGTGGGAGCGGACCAGGTTGCGCATGTGGAGCTGACGCGAGAGATTGCGCGGCGGTTCAACCAGTTTTTTCCGGGGGATTTTTATCTCTCTCCCGATGCGAAGCCGTGGGAGATGGGCGCGATCGAGGAGAAGGCTCGCAAGCTGGCAGGGGACAAGACGAAGTCGTCGTTTTCGGCGCATGAGCTGTATCAGGCGGCGCAGCAGACGAAGAAGCTGACGGGCTTTGGACGTCATGAGATTTTGCCAGAGCCGGATGTGCTGCTGACGCCTTCGCCGAAGCTGCCGGGAACCGACGGCCGGAAGATGTCGAAGAGCTACAAGAACACGATTCTGCTTTCGGACCCTGAGTCTGAGATTCGGGCGAAGCTGAAGACGATGGTGACGGACCCGGCGCGGATTCGGCGAGAGGATCGCGGGAATCCGGATGTGTGCCCGGTGTTCGACCTGCACAAGGTCTTCTCGAGCGAGAAGACGCAGGAGGATGTGCGGGCCGGTTGTACGACGGCGGGGATCGGCTGCATCGAGTGTAAGAGCTGGCTGGCGGATGGGGTGGTCGAGCACCTCGCGCCAATTCAGGAGCGCCGCCGGTATTATGAAACGAACTTTGTCGAGGTGAAGGAGATTCTTCGGCAGGGCGCGGAGCGGGCATCGGCTCGAGCCGATAAGACGATACAGCAGGTTCGCAATGCGGTAGGCCTGGTTTAAACGATGAGTGAAGAGACTCCCCAATCCGAAGAGTTGAAGCAGCCGGAGGAGGCTGCGCAGGTTGCGGACGAGGCGGCTGTAGAAGCGCTTGCCGAGGAAGCAACGACAGAGGAGACGGCTTCCGGTGCGCAACCGCAGGAGCCGTTCGCGCTGAAGCATCCTGTGCCTGCGCCTGTGGCAGAGCCGAAACGTGTGGCGAAGGAGAAGGACAAGGGCAAGGACCGCGAAGAGGCCTCGCAGTCGCCGTTTTCGGTTACGGTGGGGCTGGT
>DATJJJ010000093.1:0-11851 GCA_035492215.1 Edaphobacter sp.
GAGGTGATGCGCTTGAGGTTCAGTTCAGGAAGAGGGGCGCGCAGGTCGGTGCGGAGCCGAAGGATGTGAAAGTTTTCAGCGTCGATCCATGCGAATCCCTGATAGAGAAGCGGAATGGTTCCGGCACCGGTGTCGAGCAGAGAGGGCTTTCTAACCTTGTCGGGAATCTGAGCGAAGGCGATGACCTCGGTCGCGCGACCGTCGATCTTCTGGGTTCCGAGATAGCGAAAGGTGGACTCGGAGCGATTGCCGGGGGCGAAGATCATCCACAACGCGGCGAAGCCGGTTCCCTTGGGAGCCGCGGCGGCTGGACCTTTGCCCTGGCGGGTTTCTTCAAGGGTGATGCTGCCGTCCGCTTCTTTGGTGCTGCGGATGATGTAGTCGAAGTGATGCCAGTCGCCGGTTGTCCACTGATTGCTGGCGCTGGGTGCGCTCATGGTGCTGCCGCCGATATTGCCTGAGATTCTTACGGAGGTAGGGGCGGAGATCTGCGGTTTCGTCTCCTCGGCAATCTCTTCGCGGCAGAGAAGATTGGGAACGCGGGGAAGTTGCGTGTTGATGGCTTCGCCGGTCTTCTGGAGGATGGAGTCGAGCTGATTGGAATCTTCCTGGAGCTTGATGCCGTTGAGCTCCTTTACTGTCTTCTTCAACTGCGGTGCAGGGAGGTCGATATAGGGAGTGGTTCTACTGTATTGCTTCATGGCGATGGCCTGAGCAGGTGTGGTCTGTTGGGCAGAGAGCGCAAGGGGAGCCAGCAGGAGCAGGTGTGCCGCGTATTGAAAGAGGCTTCGCATGGCGAAGAAATCGTATGAGCCTCGCGGAGTGAAAGCAATGGATATGTGCTGTTTGTCATAGGAAAGTGACGTCAGGGGAGGAATCTGAAGTCGAAAAGGATGCGCAAAATATTCGGTCGCGCTCCCGGGATTGCATCTGAAGAGAGATATATCCAGATCAAGAGCGGATTGCGAATATTCTGCGGGATAGCCGCGACCTAGTGGACTGCAGTAATTTGGGCCAGGCCGAATCTTTAGCTAACCTTAGCCGGTCGTGGGAACTGATACGGCAAAGCAGATGTTTACTCTGCGTCCCCCCACCCACTGCCTTTCAAAACTGACTGCAATTGCGCAGTTTTTGGATAGTGACAAGATTTCATCGATGAATGGACCGTGAGAGGCGTTTAATAGTCTCATGGGGATTCAGTGGCCCAAATGGGCGCTTGCTGTACTTTTTCTGGCGGACGGAACAGGATTCGGATTGTGGGCGGCGCATGTTCCAGTCTTCAAGCAGAACCTTCATCTGAGCAACGGTGCGCTGAGCACGATTCTGCTGAGCCTGGTGGGCGGGGCAATTGTGACGATGCCGGTGACGGGACACCTGCTCTCGCACTTTGGAAGCCGGAAGGTTGTGCGGGTGGCTTCGCTGGCTTATGTTGCGATGCTGGCATGCGTAGCTCAGGCGAACTCGTACGCGATGCTGGCACTATGCGCGGGATTGTTCGGGGGAGCGAAGGGAGCATTCGACGTTTCGGTGAACGCGCAGGCGGTTGCACTGGAGAGGCGCTATGGCAGGTCGAGCCAGAGTCTGTTGCAGGGGTGCTGGAGTCTGGGTGGGTTGTTCGGCGCGGGCGTGACGAGCGTGCTGCTGAAGCACGGGCAGACGCTAAGGTTCAACCTGTCGACGGGCTCGGCGGTGCTGGCGATGGCGGTGCTCGCTGTGCTGCCGTTTCTGGTGACGGAAGAGGCGGCGCATCGTGAGGCGGAGAAGAAGAAGGGATTCATGCTGCCGGATGCTCCTGTGCTGCGGCTGGCGACGATCGCCTTCTTCGGGCTATTCGCAGAAGGGGCGATCGGCGATTGGGCTGCGGTGTATCTACGCTCAAATATGAAGGCGAGTCTTTCGCTGGCGGCCGCGGGGTATGCCTCGTATGCGATTGCGATGGCGTGTGCACGGTTTGCGGGTGACTGGCTGGTGCGGCGGTTCAGCCATGGGGCGATTCTGACGGGGAGCGGGGCTCTGATTGCAATTGGATTCGGGTGCACGCTGCTGTCGCCGTCGGTTGCAGCGGCGATTCTAGGGCTGGTGCTGACAGGCATGGGAATCGCGAATATCTTTCCGGTGGCGGTGACGTTGGTGGGGAGGAGTACGAAGATGGCGACGGGGCCGGCGATCTCGTCGCTGTCGACGATTGGGTACTTCGGGTTTCTTGCGGGGCCTCCGCTGATTGGGTGGCTGGCGGTGATGGTGGGGTTAGAGCGCGCGCTGGGGATGGTGGTGCTGGCAGGCGCGGTGGTAGCCGCAGGGCCGGTGCTGCTGGCGATGAACAACCGGGAGGCGCAGGTGGAGGCGGGGGTATAAATTCCGCCGTGAGAGAACGCTCTCTGTAAAAACGGCTTAGTTCGAGAGGGCTTGCTTGAGGTGGGCCTCCTGGCGCCCGTTGGTTTCAAGCTTCTCCTGTGCGGCGGCGGCGGGTTGTACCTCGACCACGACTTTGAGGATGTCGCCGGTAAAGGCATTGTCCCCTTCTTTGTAGTCGGCGGTTACGGGGGAGGCGTCGTCGATGCCGACGCCGGCGCCCTCGTCTGCAGAGAAGATGAATGGCTGCGTGCGTTCGATATGACCGCTCGCTACCTTCGTTCCATTAACCAGGAGAGTGGCTGTGCCGCCTTTGCCGAGGCCGCCTCCATCGTATGCAAAGTCCATGCGGATCGTGGCCTTGCCTGGACTGAGAGCTTTCGGAGCGGACACCTTGTATTCGTTGAGGCCGAGAAAGTTATAGCAGTAGGTTGGCCGTCCGTCCTTGAGGTACAGGCTCCAGCCACCAAACCGGCCTGCCTGAGCCAGGATGACACCATTGGCTCCTCCCTTTGGGATCTCGACGTCTGCGGTGATGGAGAAGGAGCGGTTTTTTATGTTGAGGAAGACGCTTTCGCTCATTCCCACCATGCCGGAGCTCAGGGTGAGCGAGGTACGATCTCCCATGAGATCGGGTCGGCCTGCCAGCTTTGCATTGACGCGCTCGATGCCACGATCATCGATGGGGAGCACGCGATATTTGACAGCTTCCTCCAGAAAGAGGGACTGCAACTCCTTCAGCTTTGCCGGATTGGATGCAGCCAGATTGTTGGTCATGCTGAAGTCGCTGGAGGTGTCGTAGAGTTCCCAGGTATCTTCCTCGAGTTTGGCGCGCGGCTGCGCTTCCCAGGGAGCTTTGTGGACGGTGCCCGCGAACCAGCCGTCACTGTAGATTGCGCGGTTTCCGAAGATCTCGAAGTACTGCGTCTTATGTGGGCTTTCGGCCTTGGGATTCTCGAAGGTGTAGAACATGCTGACACCTTCGATAGGACTCTGGACGACTCCATTGACGCTCTTCGGTTCAGGAAGTTTTGCCGCTTCGAGCACGGTTGGGGCGACATCGATGACATGGTGCCACTGGGAGCGGACTTCGTTGGTCGCTTTGATGTGATTAGGCCAGGAGACGATCATGGCATTGCGCGTGCCACCGTAGTTGGAGGGGACCTGCTTGGTCCACATGAAGGGCGTATCGCCCGCGATGGCCCAGCCTGCAGCCATGTGAGGATACGTGGTGGGGCCGCCCCACTCGTTGTAGTGCTTCAACATCTCCGGTACGGTTTCAGCGACATTGTTGAAGTAGGTCGCCTCGTTGTACATGCCGTTCATGCCGCCCTCGGCGCTGGTTCCGTTGTCTCCAAGGATGTAGAAGATCAGTGTGTTGTCAAACTGCCCTGTCTCTTTGAGTGCAGCGAAGAGGCGGCCGATCTCGTAATCGGCAAATTCGCCGTAGGCGGCGTAGACCTCCATCTGATGCGCGAAGAGCTTCTTTTCATCGGGAGTGAGAGTGTCCCAATCTTTGATTGCTTCGGGTTTGGGCGCGAGCTTTGTCCCGGGAGGGACTACGCCGAGCTGAATCTGGCGGGCTAATGTTTCTTCGCGCAATTTGTCCCATCCGCCATCGAACTTACCTTTGTATTTGGCGATCCATTCGGCAGGCACATGATGCGGCGCATGGGTTGCTCCCGGTGCGAAGTAGAGGAAGAACGGTTTGTCGGGCGTGAGTGATTTCTGAAACTTCATCCACGCGATGGCGTGATCGGTGAGATCGATCATGAGGTGGTAGCCGGGACGATGTGGCGGCTCGATCCGGTTGAGACCTTCGTAGAGACTGGGTGCCCATTGATCGGCTTCGCCGCCGATGAATCCATAGAACTCGTCGAAGCCAGAGCGCGTGGGCCAGCGATCGGTGGGGCCCGAGGGGCTGACCTCCCAGGCGGCGGTCTCGTGATTTTTGCCGAACATGGCGGTGCTGTAGCCGTTGAGTCGCAACATCTCGGCGAGCGGAGCGACGGAGCTTGGACGCTGCCCGGTGTTGCCTGGAAAGGCCGTTGCGGTCTCGGTGATGCTGCCCATGTTGTTCATGTGATGATTGCGTCCGGAGAGCAGAGCGGTGCGCGTGGGCGAACAGAGAGCTGTTGTGTGGAACTGGTTATAGCGAAGGCCGTTGCCGGCGAGACTGTCCGCACTTGGCATGTGTACGGGGCCGCCGAAGGCGCTGGGCATACCGAAACCCATGTCGTCGATGAGCACGATGAGAATGTTAGGCGCGCCTTGAGGCGCATTGACCTCGAATCGTGGCGGCGGCGTGGCGTTGCGCGCATCCAGCACGGTGCTGTGCGGATAGTCCGGCTCGGGAACGGGAAGAGTGGTCCGGTCAAGGGCGCTTGTTTGTGCCTGGGAGATCGAGATCGAAATTGCGAACAGCACACAAACGGTACTGAGGATGGGCCCGCTTGTTCTCATCCTGTACATAACCATTTCCTCCGTTTTCTAGAAGAATGGGCCTGGGAGATAAGCGATTTATAGGGGCCGGTTAAGAGCCTGCATGATACCAGTAAGAGAGAAGAATATGACAATGGCGAGGATCGCAGGTTGCGAACGTCGCCATTGAAATTATGCGGTGACCTGGAGTTCAGGTTCGGGCTTTGGCGCTGGTTTGAGAACAGGAGCGAGCCAGTAACCCGTGTGGGAGGCTGGGTTAGCGGCGATCTCTTCGGGCGTGCCGGTGGCGACGACCTGACCGCCGCGGCTGCCGCCTTCGGGGCCCATGTCGATGATCCAGTCGGCGGATTTGATGACGTCGAGGTTGTGCTCGATGACGAGCAGAGAGCCACCGCCGTCGATGAGCTTACGGAAGGCAGCAAGCAGCTTGGCGACGTCGTCGAAGTGCAGGCCGGTGGTGGGCTCGTCGAGGATGTAGAGGGTGCGGCTGCGCGCCTTTGCGGCAGCGTCGTTGCCGTTGGAGCGGGCGAGGGCAGAGCGCGTGGTGGCGAGATGCGAGGCGAGTTTGACGCGCTGGGCTTCGCCGCCGGAGAGCGTGGTTGCGGACTGGCCGAGGCGCACGTAGCCGAGGCCGACCTCATCGAGGACGTAGAGTTTGTCGACGATCTTGGGATGACCGGCGAAGTAGACGAGCGCTTCTTTGACGGTCATGTTGAGGACGTCGTGGATGTTCTTGCCCTTGTAGCGGATTTCGAGGATGGAAGATTTGTAACGTGTACCGTTGCATTCTTCGCAGGGGAGCTCCACGTCGGCAAGGAACTGCATCTCGACAGTGACGGTGCCGTCGCCTTCGCAGACGTCGCAGCGCCCGCCGGGGACGTTGAAGGAGAAGTGTCCGGCGGTGAGGCCGCGGCGCTTGGCGTCGGGCTGCGCGGCGAAGAGGGCGCGGATGTCGTCGAAGGCCTTGATGTAGGTGACGGGGTTGGAACGTGGCGTGCGTCCGATGGGAGACTGGTCGACGAGAACGATGTCATTGAGATGTTGCACGCCGGAGAGCTCACGGTAGAGCTGCGTGGGATCGACTCCGTCGCCTGCACCCTCTTGCCCGAGCGACTGCACGAGCGCACGGTAGAGGACCTGGTGGACGAGTGTGGACTTGCCGGAGCCGGAGACTCCCGTGACGCAGACGAGCATGTTGAGAGGAATCTCGACATCGACGCCGCGCAGGTTGTGGATGCGAGCGCCGGTGAGCTTGATTCGCTCGCGGCCGGGCTCGCGACGGTGCTTGGGCACGGTGATGGAGGCACGGCCGGAGAGATATTTTCCGGTGATGGAGTTGGGATTGTGCGTTACTTCTGCGACGGTTCCAGAAGCGAGCAGGTGACCGCCAAGCTCGCCTGCGCCGGGGCCGAGGTCTAGGAGGTGATCGGCGGAGCGGATGACGTCGGGGTCGTGCTCGACGACGAGGATGGTGTTGCCGAGATCGCGCAGCTCTTCCATGATGTGAATCAGCCGGGCAGTATCACGTGTATGTAGCCCGATGGAGGGTTCGTCGAGGACGTAGAGCGCGCCGACGAGACGCGAGCCGAGCGAGGTGGCGAGCTGAATGCGTTGCGATTCGCCGCCGGAGAGCGTGGAAGAGAGGCGGTCGAGCGTGAGGTAGTCGAGGCCGACCTGATCGAGGAAGTGGATGCGCTGACGAACCTCTTCGAATATCTTGCCTGCGATCTCGGCCTGCGAGGGTGTGAGCTCGAGCGAGTCGAAGAAGTCACGCGCGGCGATAACGGTAAGTGAGGCGACCTCGCAGATATTTTTATCGTTGATGAGGACGGCGCGAGCCTCGGCACGCAGGCGCTGGCCGCGGCAGTCGGGGCAGGTGGCGTAGCCGCGGTACTTCGAGAGGAAGACGCGGACGTGCAGTTTGTACTTCTTCTGCTCGAGCGCGCTGAAGAAGCCGCGGATGCCGGGGAAGCTGCCGGAGCCGTCTTCGATGAAGCGCTGCTGCTCGGCGGTGAGATCGTACCAGGGAACGTCGGTCGGAACTCCGGCGGCTTTGGCGGCGCGGAGCATCTCGCTGTGATGTGGGCGGTACTTGGTGGTGGTCCAAGGGGCGACGGCGCCTTGTGCGAGGGTTTTTGACTTGTCGGGGATGATGAGGTTGGGGTCGAAGTCGATGGTGTTGCCGAAGCCCTGGCAGCGCGGGCAGGCACCGTAGGGGTTGTTGAAGGAGAAGAGGCGCGGCTCTGGCTCGCGGTAGGCCCGGTGGCAGGTGGTGCACTCGAAGGCGGCGGAGAAACGCAGGGTGCGAGGATCGCCTTCGTCTTCGCGAGGCACGGTGAGGAAGCGGACTTCGCCGGATTCGCGGTAGCCGGTCTCGATGGCGTCGACGAGGCGAGAGCGGATGTCGGGGGAGAGGGCGAGACGATCGACGAGGACGAAGATGGGCTGGGAGAAGTCGAGTTCGAGGAGGGACTCCGGCGTGGAGAACTCGACGATGTTTCCGTTCTGATAAAGACGGTTATAGCCTCGACGGCGAAGCTCAGTGAGGCGCTCCTTGAGGGAGTCGGTGAGGTCGAGGACCGGTTCGTGCTTCGCGGCTTTGACGGCTTTCTTGGCGGCGGTCTTCTTCGGCTTGGGAACAGCTTCGGCGGGGGCTTCGGTGGAGGAGCCCTGCATGGGCTCGAGCCTGACTTCTGTGCGAGTGATGGGAAAGAGAGCGTAGACGCGGGTGCCTTCGGGCAGCGCCAAGACGGAGGAGACGATCTCGTCGACGGTGTCGGTTTTGACGATGCCTCCGCAGTGCAGGCAGGTGACGGTGCCGCAACGGGCGTAGAGCAGGCGCAGGTAGTCGTAGATCTCGGTCGCGGTGGCGACGGTGGAGCGGGGGTTGCGGGTCTGGTTCTTCTGCTTGATCGCAATGGCGGGAGCGAGGCCGTCGATGTGCTCGACATCGGGCTTCTCAATGCGCTCTAGAAACTGACGGGCGTAGGCGGAGAGCGACTCGACGTAGCGGCGCTGGCCTTCGGCGTAGACGGTGTCGAAGGCGAGGGAGGATTTGCCCGAACCGGAGACCCCGGAGACGACCGTCAGGGCGTTGTGGGGGATGTCGACGTCGATGCCCTTCAGGTTGTGGGTACGGGCTCCGCGGATGGTGATCTGATTGAGATTTTGCTCACTCATGGCCAAACTTCTATTTTCAGGCATGAGGGCCCTCAAGCGCGAATTTTAAGGCGAGGTGAATTTCAGGCTGTGCCTTGCGATCCGAAGGATCAATGATTTAGTGCTGCCCCGATCGGTGTGGCGGGTTTTGCCGCGGGCTGTGACAGACGGAGACTTCCGGCTTCTGGTGCTTGAGTAAACGCAGCCAGAAGCCGGCTGGAGAGGAAGATTTTTTTCCGCGCCGAATCAGGGCCGCGCTTCGTACACCAGATTGAAGGGAGTTTCGGCAGCGCGGCGGAAGCGGGTGAATCCGGCAGAGCTGACGACCTCGCGCATACGAGCTTCTCCGGCCTGTGCTCCCAGGCAGAGGCCGACCTCCTGCGAACGGGAACACGGCGTACAGAGCAGGGTGGAGAAGCCATAGTAAGACCGGCCTATCGGGTTGAGATTGTCCTTCAGATTGTCGTTGGCAAAGGGTTCGACGATCATCCAGGTGCCGTCTTTGTTCAGGGATTGGAGGACGTGCTTCGCTGCTCCGACGGGATCGCCCATATCGTGCAGGGAATCGAAGACGGTGACGAGGTCGTAGTCTTTTCCGGGATACTCCTTGGCTTTGGCCACCTTGAAGTTGACGTTGTCGGAGAGCTCCTTCTTTTTGGCGGTTTGCTGCGCGCCTTTGATGGATTCGTCGTGATAGTCGAACCCAAAGAACTGGGAGTTGGGAAAGGCTTTGGCCATGAGCAGAGTCGAAGCGCCTTTGCCGCAACCGACGTCGGCAACCTTCGCGCCTGATTCCAGCTTTTTCTGCACGCCTTCGAGAGAAGGGATCCAGGAGTTAATGAGATTGGCGGTATATCCGGACCGGAAGAACTTCTCGCATCCGTGCATGACACTTTCGTTGTGTTCGTCCCACCCCATGCCTGCGCCGGTGCGAAAGGCTTCGGTGATGCGGGGAACGGCGGCGAGGGAGCCGAGAGCAAGCTCGAAGGCTCCGGGGAGGTAGGCAGGGCTGTCTTCGTCGGCCATGGCGAAGGCCTGCTCTTCAGTAAGGCTGAACTGTTGGGTCTTTTCGTTGTAGGTGATGTAGCCGCCTGCTGCCTGCGATGCGAGCCACTCGCGCACATAGCGCTCATCGGTTTTGGTTTTGGCAGCGAGCTCCGCCGAGGTCATAGGGCCGGTTGCGAGCGCCTTGTAGAGGCCGAGTTTCTCTCCAATGACGGCCATGCCTGCATGTACGGCACCTCCAAGGTCCCCGATAAAACGGCCCACAAATTCATTGAGCTTGTCCATATCTATGGCCATGAGGTCCCCCTCCGATGGGGAGGCCCAATTCTAGTCCCGGGCCGTGAACCTGGGACGCACGAGGCCAGTCTGCAACTGTTTGCAAGGGGGTGGCACAGGGGAAGGAGTTTGGGTAAGTCCGAGCCGAGGTAGAGAAAGGAGTTTTGTGAGGTTTTAAGAAGGGGCGAGCTATCGAAAGATAGCTGGCGGACAACGTATCCGCGCTTCGCAGGACACAGAGATTTTTCTTTCACCTGCTGAGGCGTAGAGTGACGGCTTTACAACTCTATGCCGAGGCTTTGCTGTCCTCCGGCTGAGGCCGCAGGATCTCGATCATCAACAAGCAGGCACCTATGACGATGGCGGAGTCGGCGAAGTTGAAGTCGGGCCAGTGGTAGGGGCCGATGTGGAAGCCGAGGAAGTCGATGACGTAGTGGTAGACGATGCGATCGTAGAGGTTGCCGACGGCTCCGCCGAGGATGAGCGCAAGTGCGATGCATGTGAGATTGAGGCATCGGCAGCTGCGGAGCATCATGACCCCTACGATGAGAACGGCGGCGACAGAGAAGAGAATGAGGCCGCTGCGGACCGTGTCGGGCGAGCCGCTGTCGGCGAGGAAGCTGAAGGCCGCGCCGGTGTTGACGACGTGAGTGATATTGAAGATGCCCGGAATGATGGTGTGGGAGCGGCCCACGGGAAGACGGTGGGAGATGAACTTTTTGCTGACGTGGTCAGCAAGGGCTACGAAGGCCGAGAGAGAGAGCAGAAGAGGGAAGTAGAACCACTGACCCCTGCCAGCGCTGGTGCGGCGAGGCTTGGGATCGAACTCGGTGGGCGGATACTCGTAACGCTCTGGCATCGTTCAGGCTTACTCCGTAGGAGATGGGGCGGCATAAGGAGGATACCCGATGGCGTCGAGAGCGTCGGCGCATCGCAGGCAGACAGTCGGGTATTTTGCTTCGTTGCCTACGTCGTTGGTGTAGCGCCAGCAGCGCTCGCACTTGGTGCCGGAGGCCGGGACGGTGATTGCAGCCACTGGTGCCGGCTGCGGATCGCCAGAAGCTATGGGATTCTTGAGTTCGACGTGTGAGACGTTGAAGAGCTCAGGCAGGGCGGTAGCGTAGCGCGAGAGGAGCTGCGAGAGTGCGGCATCCCTGACGAGCAGGTCGACTGAGGCGTCGAGTCCCTTACCCACGCGGCCCGCCTTGCGCTCGGCCTCGATGCTGACGAGGGCCTCGCTGCGGACATCGAGCAGCTTCTGCCAGTCTTCGAGGATGTCTTTCGCGCTGGCGGGAACGATCTTGGAGAGAGCGGGGAAGAGTGCGAGGTGCACGCTGGATTCGCGTCCTTCGATCTTTGGGAGCGACTGCCACACCTCATCCGAGGTGAAGCTGAGGATGGGCGCGACGAGACGGGTGAGCGTTTCAGCGATATGCCAGAGCGCGGTCTGGGCACTGCGACGCGCCGGGTGGTTGGGCGCAAAGGTGTAGAGGCGATCCTTGAGGACGTCGAGATAGAGCGCGCTGAGGTCGGTGTTCGTGAACTCGTTGAGCGCGTGGTAGGCGCGGTGGAACTCGAACTCGTCGTAGGCGCGGCGGATTTTCTTATCCAGCTCGGCGAGGCGGGCCAGGATGTACTGGTCTAAAGGCTCAAGCTTCGCGAAGTCTCGCTGAGCATTCGTGGAAGGATCGAAGTCGTGCAAGTTGCCGAGGAGAAACCGGAAGGTGTTGCGCAGCTTGCGATAGTTTTCGCTGACGCGCTGCATCAGGTTTTCGCTCGCGGCGACGTCTTCGCGGAAGTCGACGGAGGCGACCCAGAGGCGGACGATCTCGCCGCCGAGGCGCTTGGCGATATCGACAGGATCGACGCCGTTGCCGAGGGACTTCGAGAAGGCGCGTCCCTGTTCGTCGAGGGTCCAGCCGGAGGTGGCGACCATCTTGTAGGGCGCCTTTCCGCGGATGGCGACGGAGGTGAGGATGGAGGAGTGGAACCAGCCGCGATGCTGGTCTCCGCCCTCGGTGTAGAGATCGGCGGGCCAGTGCAGCTCCGGCTCGACGTCGAGGACGGCGTGCCAGCTCGCACCGGACTCGAACCAGACGTCGAGGATGTCCATCTCCTTGCGGAACTCGGTACCGGAGCAGGAGGCGCAGGATGTGCCTTGGGGCAGGAGCGTATCGACGTCGTGGGCGTACCAGGCGTCGGCACCTTCCTTATGGAAGAGCTGGACGATGCTCTTGTTGATCGCGGGATCGTTGAGCGGCGTGTGGCACTTCTCGCACATGAAGACCGCGATGGGCACACCCCAGATGCGCTGGCGCGAGATGGTCCAATCGGGCCGTGTGGCGATCATGTTGGAGATGCGTTCCTGTCCCCAGGATGGATCCCACTTCACATTGGCGATCTCGTCGAGCGTGCGCTGACGGAAGGTGGTGGGAGAGCCGTCGGGGTTCTGCATCGGCGTCTCCATGGAGATGAACCACTGCTCGGTGGCGCGGAAGATGACCGGGTTGTGGCAGCGCCAGCAGTGCGGGTAGGAGTGGTTGATCTCGCTGAGGCCCATGAGAGCGCCGCGGGAACGGACGAGCTCGATGATGGCGGGGTTCGCCTTGAAGACCTG